>JBGSHJ010000087.1:0-44354 GCA_041752315.1 Pseudomonadales bacterium | reverse complement strand
TCCAACGGGGTGACCGGGTTGCACGCCTGTCTGATCTTGGTGAGCTGGTCATCGCGGTGAGCATTCCCGAACTCCTGTTTGCCACCGTCAAATCGGCAGATGTTCACTCCATAACGGCGACTTTCCCATTCATCCCCAACGAAGTGTTTCCGCTGCAATACCGGGAAAATCGCGGAGAGGCCGATGCGGTGGCACAAACCTATGACGTGACCCTGACCATGCCTCCACCCAAGCAGTGGAACATCCTGCCTGGCATGACAGCGACGGTACGCCTCGTGCTCGGCGGCGAAACTGCAACCAGCCAGTTGCTCATTCCTGCCGCCGCACTGACCAGCACCGCAGAAGGTGCCACGGCAGTGTGGGTATTTGACCCGGAAACCGAACTGGTAGCTGCGCGTCTGGTACTGGTGGTGCCGGAGGCTGCGGGTCAGTACCGGGTGATGAGCGGCATTGCCGATGGCGAATGGATCATCGCCATGGGCGCGCACCAGTTGCAGCCTGGAATGCGTATCAAACCACTGCACAAGCGCTGAGATATCCCGGCCAATGGGCAACATCGCCACGTTTTCCATCGATCGTCCGCTGTATACATGGCTGCTGATGCTCGTGTGCGTGTTTGGGGGCTGGTGGGGCATCGATACGGTTGGTCGCCTCGAGGATCCCGCGTTTCCGATCAAGCAGGCCTACATCATCACGAGTTACCCCGGTGCCTCGGCCGTCGAAGTGGAACAGGAGATCACCGATACCATCGAGGCTTCGTTGCAGGAGCTGCCCTATCTGGAGCACCTGGTTTCAAAGTCGGTGCCCGGGCGATCGGAGATCGAGATCGAGATCATCGAGTCGATCAGCGGAGAGGAGATTCGCCAGATATGGGATGAAGTCCGTCGCCGGGTCGCAGAAGCTGCGGCCAGACTCCCGCCAGGCGCGGGTACACCTCACGTCGAGGATGACTTCGGCGATGTCTTCGGAATGCTGTATGCAGTCACGGTTGAAGGTTATGAACCCGACGTGATCGCCGATGTCGCCCGCGAACTGAGCACTTCTCTCACGCAACTGGATGGGGTTGCCAAGGTATCCACGGCAGGGGAGCCCAGAGAGGGGCTGTTCGTCGAAATCGCCAATGAAAAGCTGGTTCGCCTCGGCCTTCCGCTGGATGCCCTGCTGGCAAGCGTCGGCGCGGAAAACAGGGTGCTTGCAGCGGGTTCAGAGGTCCATGGCGGACGACGGCTCAGAATTGCACCGGAACTGGCGTTTGACAGTGTCGAAGCCGTTTCAGACATGCGAATCGGCAAACCGGGCTCCACCGAGATATTCCGACTGGGTGACATAGCGGCCATCTCCCGACAGCCGCTGGAAGAGCAGTTCCACATCATTCGCCACAACGGGATATCGGCCATCACGATCGGCGTGTCGGTGGTCGCCGACCGGAATGTCGTCGAGGTCGGTGAGCGGGTCGATGTGGCAATCGTCGACCTGGCGGCGAACCTGCCACTGGGTATGGAGATCATTCCGATCTACCAGCAACACGTCGCCGTCCGCAATTCCATCGAGGCGTTCCTCTACAACCTGGCAGCATCCGTTCTCACGGTGTTTGCAGCCTTGTTTGTCTTCATGGGTTGGCGGGCAGGTGTTGTAGTCGGTGCAGTACTGCTCTTCACCGTATTGGGAACGTTCTGCGTCATGGCGCTGCTCAATATCGAACTGCAGCGCATCTCGCTGGGCGCCCTGATGATTGCCATGGGGATGCTGGTCGATAACGCGATCGTCATTGCCGAAGGCATGGTGGTCGGTGTAACCCTGGGCCGCAGCCCTGCCGAAGCTGCGGCACAGTCCGTGAGACGTACACAGTTTCCGCTGCTGGGTGCCACCCTGATCGGCATCATTGCCTTTGCTCCCATAGGGTTATCCGACGACAACTCGGGCTATTTTCTGCGTGCACTGTTCCAGGTGGTGGCCATCTCATTGCTGCTGAGCTGGATTCTGGCCATCACCGTCGTACCACTGCTGGGCAAGTACCTGCTCGTCCACAAGGCTACCAACACAGAGGGTAGTCCGGAGGACGTGATTTACCAGGGTTGGAGCTACGCGCCTTATCGCTGGCTGCTGAATTTTGGATTGCGGCGTGCCTGGCTGACCACGCTGATCATTGTTGGCATCACCTTGTCCTGCCTGTGGGCCGCCCAGTTCATGAAGCCCGGATTTTTTCCCACCACGAACACACCTCTCTTTTACGTCGATGTACAACTGCCACAAGGCTCCGACATCCTGACGACCGGGAGCCTGATCGCCGACATGGAAAAGACCTTCATGGCGGACCCCGGCGTCATCGCCGTCAGCAGTTTCATCGGTCGTGGCGCGTCACGTTTCACGGCAACATTCCGCCCGGAGCAACCTAACCCGGCCTATACACAACTGGTGGTGCGTGTGGCCGATGTCACCCGGATGCCGGACATCATGGCCAGACTGAGCGCGACGTTCGCTGCCGCCGCAACTCCGGCAGACATACAGTTCTACCGCACGGAGTTTTCCCCCAGCGGCAATTCCAAGATAGAAGCGCGGTACTCCGGCAACGATCCTGCCGTGCTGCGAAAGCTGGCGAATCAGACGCTGGGTGTCTACCTCAAACACGATCTCATCGATCGCAAGATCAACTGGCGACAGTCCACGCTTGACCTGGTGCCTGCCTTCGACACGGTGCAGGCCAGGCGTGCCGGAATATCCCGACAGGACGTCTATTCCACGCTGGCGTATGCCACATCCGGTGTGTCCATTGGCCTGTTCAGGGATGACGAAAAGCTCGTGCCCATCATCGCGCGGGCACCACTGCAGGAGCGCGGGGATATCACCAGGCTGAGCGAGCGACTGGTCTGGAGCAGTGCCCAGCGTCAGTTTGTTCCCATGTCGCAGGTAGTGCGTAAATTCGAACTGCGCGCCAACGATGACCTCATCTGGCGCCGTGACCGGATACGTACCATCAACGTACTCGCCAATCCGCCACCCGGGCTGAACCCGACTTACGTGTTCAATGCACTGCGAGCCGAAGTTGAATCCATCCCGCTGCCGCATGGCTATCGTCTGGAGTGGGGTGGAGAGTACGAAGGCAGTCAGGACGCCAATCGCCTGTTGATCCAGAAGATTCCGCTGACGTTTGGCAGCATGTTGCTCATCACAATCCTCATGTTCGGACGTCTTCGCCAGGCCATTGTCATCTGGCTGACCGTTCCAATGATCGTCTGCGGCGTGGTCCTGGCTCTCATTGCCACCAACCTGACATTCACCTTTCCGGCATTCCTGGGTTTTCTGAGCCTGTCAGGGATGCTGATCAAGAACTGCATCGTGCTCGTCGACGAGATGGACAAACGCATCCTTGATGATGGTCTCTCGCTGCGATCCATAACCACCGCCTGCCTCAGCCGTCTGCGACCCGTCATGCTTGCCTCCGGCACGACCATCGCCGGCATGGCGCCACTGCTGACTGATGCTTTTTTCAGGGAAATGGCTGTCGCCATCATGGGTGGACTGACCTTCGGAACCTTGCTGACGCTGCTGGCAGTCCCGGTGTTCTATCGAATTGCGCTGGGTCGCCAGATCCCGACCTAGTTCCCCGGACGCCCGACCTGCCAAAAAGTGCTCACTGAAAAAAGCGGGCGGAAAAAGTCTTTTTACAAAGCTTCCTTTGCCCTTACTCTGGTCGCCCGGATTGCGTGCATGGAGTCATGTTGTCTCGTCCCAAGCTGTTGCCCGTCCTGCTGTTTCTGAGTTTTTTCACCGCGCCGGCTGCTCTGGTTGCGGCCAACACGACCGAACCTGCGGTGTCGTCGACACTGCCCGCTCCTGTGTCGCAGGTGGCACGCGCACAAGGTGTGCCAGCTACCGCAATCAGTGTGTGGGTCCAGAAAATCGGCGACCCGGAGCCCCTGATTGCCGTGAATGCCGATCTGCCACGAAATCCGGCGTCGACGATGAAGCTCGCGACAACCTTCGCGGCTCTGAGTGCTCTTGGCCCTACCTACACATGGAGCACACAGGTGCATCTGCTGTCCCCCATGGCACCTGGCGGAATCGTCAAGGACGTCTGGTTGCGTGGGGGTGGTGATCCTTTTCTGGTGCTTGAGGAATACTGGAAAATCCTCTCCGCGCTGCGAGAGAAAGGTATCAGGCGAATTGATGGGGACGTGGTTATCGACAACAGCTTTTTCGATCTGCCTCCGGAAGATCCAGGCGCCTTCGACAATCAACCCGACCGGCCGTACAACCTGGTACCCAGTGCCCTGCTGGTGAACTTCAATTCCGTGCGCTTTCGCGTCCAGGCCCAGGCTGACGGCAAAGTGGGTGCACGCGCCGAGCCGCCACTGCCGAACCTGAAGATCGTCAACAGCATCGCACCCAACCCAGGACGTTGCGGCGGGTATCAACTCGGGGTCGCTTTTGCGGTACAGAACCTTCCGCAGCGGGATCAGGCAGCATTTTCCGGCCAGTTCCCTCTGGCCTGTCGACAGTTCGAGTTGACGCGAACAGTTCTCCAACCCGAGGCCTACGCGTTTGGACTGTTCAAGTTGTACTGGCAACAACTGGGTGGCGAACTTCACGGCAAGATGCGCACGGGCATTCTGCCTGCCAGTGCCAAACGCGCATTTTACGAACATCGGTCCCGCTCCATGGGAGATCTGATTCGACTCATCAACAAGTTCTCGAACAACGTGATGACACGACAGGTCGAAATGACGTTGGGCGCCGAACGCTTCGGTCCACCGGCTACTCCGGCAAAGGGACAGCAGGCGATCCTTGAAGTCCTGCAGGAACATGGCATCGACACTACCGGCCTGGTCATCGCCAACAGCGCTGGCCTGTCGCGGGAAAGTCGCATCAGCGCGCGGCAATTGGCCGGCATCCTCAACGCCGGATGGGAGAGTTCGTATATGCCGGAATTTGTTTCGTCGCTGGCACTCGTCGGCATGGACGGGACGATGCGATCGAGATTGAACGGCAGTGCAGGAGCCGGCCGCATGCACGTCAAGACCGGGAGACTGGACCACGTCTCGGCGATTGCCGGTTATGTCACCGCAAAATCCGGACAACGGCTCCTTGTCGTGTTGTTGATCAACAACCGCAACGCACACCTCGGACCTGGCAACCTGCTGCAAAACACCTTTCTGCGCTGGGCTCACGACATGCATTGAAGATGCAGATGACGACGGACGTCTTCTGGCCCGGACTGTTCATGCCTGCTCCGGACCGACAGGTCAGCTCGACAGTCCGAACAGGAGGATCGCCAGGAGGATGGGCGGAATCAGGTAACGAATGAGAAAAATCCAGATCGAGAAGATGCGGGCTTCGGCGCCGATGGCGATTGTTGTCACAGCCTTGGGGAGCACCCATCCTGCAAACAGCGCAATCAGCAACCCGCCGATTGGCAACAGGATCTGGTTGGGCAGGAAATCCAGAAAGGCTTCAAGCGTCATGCCGAACACCTGAACCCCAGACCAGGTACTGAAGGACAACACGCCCAGCACGCTGCCAGCGAGTACCAACCCGCCTGCACTGGCCACCGAACGATGCCGTTGCCAGCCGAATCGATCCATGGACCAGGAGACCAGGGCTTCGAGCAGACCAACCATTGAGGTGATGGCCGCAAAGGCCAGCAGGGTAAACAGCACAACAGCCACCACCCGCCCACCTTCCATTTGCGCAAACGCTACGGTGAGCGTCTGGAATATGAGGCCTGCACCGCCCGCTGCATCCATATCCTGCGCAAACACCATCGGGAACACGACCAGACCAGCCAGAATGGCCACCGACGTGTCGACCAGTGCAATGACAATCGCACAGGTCACCAGCGGTGCTTCACGTGGCAGATACGCGCCGAAGGTCATCATCGCCGCCATACCAACGCCAACGGAAAAAAATGCCTGGCTGACGGCAGCGAGCCAGGTCTGTCCCGTGACCTTCGACAGGTCCGGAACAAACAGATATTGAACCGTCTGTGAAAATCCGCTGCCCGAGACGACGTTCCAGACGACCAGACCAACGAGCATCACCAACAAGGCTGGCATCATGAACTTGGCGGCACGTTCGATGCCCTGTTGTACACCGAACCAGATCACGGCAAGACTCAGGAGCAGCGCCAGTGTCGCCCAGCCCAGCAGTGTGGCAGGATCGCCGAGCAGCGCAGCAAACTCCGCTTCCGCCGCCAACGCACCAAAACCGGCGAAGCCCGTGGTCAGCGCCTTCGCAAGATACGCCAGGACCCAACCGGTAATCACCGTGTAGAGAAAGCAGATCAGCAACGCCGCCAGCAGATTCAGGTGCCCGAGCCAGGCCCAGCCAGGATTGCGCCGGTGAGTGCGGGCCAGATGAGCCAGCGCAAAGGGTGGGCTGCCCCCTCCTTCGCGACCAATCACGATCTCGGCGATCAGGATGGGCACGGCAATCAGCAGCGCACAGCCGACATAGATCAGGACAAAGGCACCGCCCCCGTTTTCACCGGTCAGGTATGGGAATCGCCAGATGTTTCCCAATCCGACCGAAAAGCCGGTGGCTGCCATGACAAAGCCAAAACGCGATCCGAACTGCGGCTGTGCTGACAACCGATTATTCGTCCCGGGGACGGGTAATCGTCTGGAGATGCCCTGCTCCCCACACCTGTTTCAGAAAATCATCCGTGTATGCCTGTTCCGGATCCGCACGAACAAACTGATCCAGACGGACTGCATCGTCTCCAACCAGGATGCGCCATCGGCCGTCCCGTACACCATTGAGGATGATCTGCGCTGCCTGGGCTGCTGTGGTCGGTGCCTTGTCCCGGAAGTCGACCGCCCGCTGGTGCATGGCCGAACGAATGGCATCGTCCGGGAGATTGCCAACCGGATAGCCCATCGCGACCATTCTGGATCTCGCTGCATCCACCTCTTCTGCCGACATTTCCAGTGCACCGTGTTTGCCCAGTACCTTGGAGGTATTCAGTGCAATCGATGTGCCGACGTGCCCGGGCATGACCACCGATGCACCTACGTGTGGCGCATGTTTTTTCAGGTCGGTCATGATCGCTTCAGTGAACCCTTTCACCGCAAACTTTGCTGCCGAGTAAGCCGTATGCTCGATGCCGGGGCCGAGCGAAGCCCAGAAGCCGTTCACAGAACTGGTATTGATGATGTGCCCTTCGTCACTCGCCACCACCAACGGCACAAACGCCCGGCACCCGTAGTACACGCCGTACCAGCAAACCGCAAAGGTGCGCTCCCACTCCGCCCGGTCGCCAATGATGAAACTGCCACCACCTCCAATACCCGCGTTGTTGAACAGCAGATTGATGTGATTCGTGTCGTGTGCATTCTGAACGGAGTCCCGGAAGGCGAGCATTTCGGCTTCGATGCTGACATCGCAGACAAATGTGCTCACGCGAACGCCGTCCGGCGCGGAAGCCAGCGCCATGGACTGTGTTTCCGCCATATTGGCAGCTGACACATCGCACATCGCTACATGACACCCTTCCGCCGCAAGCGCACAGACCAGTTCTCGTCCCATACCGGTTCCACCACCGGTAACCACTGCGATTTTTCCGGAGAAACTTTTCATATCAGTCCAGCTTCAGCCAACGGGCATAGAGTTCGTGAAAGTGACGGACTTTGGACTCCTGGTAACGCGCCAGCACCACGTCCGTGAACTGCGCGGCTTCCAGACCAGTCTGCACTTTGGGCAGGTTGAAGGTGTCCTGCTGGAACACCTTGGCAAGTGCACCCAGTTCAACCGCCATGGACCAATCGTCTTCTTCGTTCAACCAGTGCACCGGTGCAGGTGCAGGTCGCTCTCCGGCAAACGGAGACATGTAATAACACTCCATGATCGACTTGTCGTGATGGTCACCATACGGACGAAATCGATAGACGATCCGGTTGAATCCACCCCACGGATGAAAATTGGGGAACATCGTGTAGTAGACGCTGTCCGACACTTCGGAATCAGCGATGGGTCGGTTGCCGACCACCGGCTTCAGCGCCTGTCTCGAGGCTTCTGCCAGAGCCGCGCGTGCGCGCATTCCGGCAGGGATCTTCGGACCGTCGCGATCTTCGAATTTCATGGTTACGGAATCGAAGAGTTCCTGCTCGGTTGGATTGAAGCGCAGATGCGGACTGGGTGTGCCGTTCGGGGTAATGGCGCGTGACATGTTGCCCCACACATCGTACTGGGTATTTTCATCGCCGATACCCACGAGGATCTGAGGATGTGTGGTGATGACATGGAACGCTTCCATGAACGCTTCCTGGCACAGCTTCCAGTTGCAGCTCATCACCTTGGCGACATGGGCCTGGATGTACCGGTTTTCAGGCTCCCAGACCGCAAAATGTTCAGGCAGGTCGCCCAGGAACTGCAGCAGTGGTTCCGCGTTCATGTCCATGTTGATGAACACCCAGCCACCCCAGGTTTCTGCACGAACCGGCGTGAGCCCGAGATCCTTGCGATTGACCTGTGGAAAATCCCACTCGGAGGTGATGTTTCTGATCGATCCATCGAGATTGAAAGCAAAACCGTGGAAGGGGCAGATGAAATTGGAAGCGTGTCCAGGATGATCGCAGAGTCGACGTCCCCGGTGCCGGCAAACGTTGTGGTGCGCCTGGATCCCCTCACTGGTATTGACGACCAGGATCGAGAACTTGCCGATGTCGTAAATGATGTAGTCACCGACGGCAGGAATTTCTTCCATCCTGCAGGCCATCTGCCAGACCTTTGGCCACAGATCACGCATTTCCTGCTCGTGATACGCACGATCCCGGTAACGACTGACGGGTACCGTGAGCGGGCCGCCCACGTAACGATTCTCGAGCGTCAGCGTTCGCGGCGGTGGTACGACGTCCTGGGCGATGAGTTCCTGGTAGCTGATCCCGGCAGAGTTCAGTTGTTCGGCTTCGGCCATGATGATGCCTCTGGTTTTTCTGGTGAATACTTGGTCAGGACGGAGGATGTGTCAGCGATTGCGCCTGACCAGCCCACCCTCTGGCAGTTGCGGACCGGCCAGCCAGAGCAGCATGTGCGGGTCAGCAAACGTGAGATCGCCCGAGTGGTGGCGACCGTCGTAGTGGAATACCCCTTTGAGGCCATTGTTTTCGACCTCGACCAGGCCGTCACTGCGCAGCGTGTAGGTTGCACCGGACAAGGGGTGTTTCAACACCGGCATGAACATTCTCCCATGTGATCTGATTGACAGTGTAACGGCAGCGCAAGGTGCTGCCCACTCTCCAGCGTTTTCAGACCGGCGAGCCTCTGGGAAAGTCCGGCGGACGTTTTTCCTGCAACGCAAGCAGGCCTTCCCGTGCTTCCGCCGTGGTAAACCCGAGCATCTCCAGAGCAGTCGATGCATCAAAACTGGGACCGGCCATGCGCAACCAGTTGTTGAGTGCGTACTTGGTCCAGCGAATCGCATTGGGGGCACCATTGGCAAGCGTGCGTGCAACCGACAATGCCTTTTCCTGCAGGTCTGCATCGTCGACACACAGCGACACAAGACCGATGCGTTCGGCTTCTTCGCCACTCAATCGATCACAGGTCAGCAGGTAGTACTTGGCCTTGGCCATGCCGCACAGCAGTGGCCAGATGATGACTGCATGGTCACCTGCAGCAACCCCCAGCCGGGTATGTCCATCGGTCAGGTTGACGGACCTGCCCACAATCGAAATATCCGCCAAAAGCGCCGCCACCAGCCCGGCACCAACAGCCGGACCATTGATCGCAGAGATGATGGGCTTGGCACAATTGATCACGTTGTAGACCAGGTCACGGGCCTCTTTCCAGATGGACAGCCGCGTGTGTTCATCGTTGACGATGTCCTGGATCATGGCGAAATCACCACCGGCAGAAAACGCCCGGCCCTTGCCCGTCAGGATCACGCAGTCAATCGACTCATCTTCGTCGATATCACGCCAGATGTAGGTGATCTCGCGATGCCCCTTGCGGTCAAGCGCATTCAGACGTTCCGGCTTGTTGAAAGCAAGCCGCAGGATGCGCGGCTCCGGATAGTCGACGATGAATGTCTCGTATTTGTCATACCGGCTGCTCACTGAAGTCTCCTCAGATCTGGTTGATGCGATACAGAGCGTGCGTGGTCTCACCTGTCACAAAAACCTTGCCATCCAGTACCACCGCATCGTTCATGATCATGGCCGGCGGCAGGCTGGGCGCGGCGGGAGGCAGACCTTTGGACACCTCGCCAAGCGACCGGGCACTGCCACCCTCAACGAGCAGCACACGCCCGCTGTCCCCCTCGACGACGATCAGACCTTGTTCACTCACTGCCAGACCTTCCGGGGACTGCAGGCCGGCGATCAATACCTCCGGGGTCACGGCCTTGCCGGCGACGGCGATTTTAAGCACCTGCCCACGCTCCCGGTCACTGACATAAAGTACCTCGCCCTGCACCACGAGGTCGGTCGGCGCACCCAGGTCGGTAGCCAGGACCAGCGGCTCACCATCTCCAAGCAGCGCAACCGACCTGCTGCCATGCAGCGCAACGGCAATGCCTCCTGCATAGGGCACCACACCGACTGGCTGCGCGAGAGCATCCCAACGTCGCACCACCTTGCCTGCGGTTGGATCCCACACGCGAACGCTGTTATCCGTGAACGACGACAGAATCAGGTTCTCGCCATCCGCGGCAACCGTCAGCACGCTGCCCATTTCACTCACTCCGAAAACACTCTTCTGCGCAAATGTGGCCGCACCTGTCTGCGGATCGAAGCCGCGGATGCTGTGGAAGTCAGCGACAATGATCTCGGTCTTGCCACCGCGGGTCAGCGTGGTGATACCACCCGGATGAGCGAGACCTCCTGGCAGCAGTTCGGTTGCCGTACCGTCGGCTTCGATGCGGGCAACAAATCCATCCACGAAGCTGGACACAAAGATCCGGTCTTGCGCATCGAATGCAAAATTGTCGAGGCCCGGCTCGACGGTTGCGACCAGCGTGTTCACACGCTTGTCTCCGAGATGGTCGACGCGATGCACCGTGCCGTCGGCGGTATCCATGACATGAAGAACACCCTGGCTGTTGAACTTGACCGCGGCTGGTGTCTTGAACCCGGTTGCCTCGGTTCGGCGCTGCCCGGTGTCAACATCGACGCTGACCACTTCATTGGCGAACCAGCGCGGACCATAGAGGCGCCCATCCGGACCCCAGTCCATACCGTTCAGTCCGCAGTTCGGACCAAGATCATCAGCAATCGAGCGTGGCGGATTGACACCTTCGGGATCCAGTTCATACAGACCGGTGCCAAAAAAACACTGCGCCACAAACAGGCGACCCGTATCGGAAAAGGTGATGGGATTGACCCCCGGAGACAGCGTGGCGGCTACCTTGCGCTCACCAGCGGCATTGAAGCCGGCTACTTCGCCGGTGAGGATGGTCGTCCAGTAGAACGACCCATCCGGAGCAAAGGCGATGTCGTCCGGCCCGTAGACCCCCTCTGCCTGTCCAAGTCGCTTCCTGATGGCACCGGATTCGGGATCGATGACAACAATTTCGGAGCCGAAGACCGACGCCACGTACAGCAACCCATCCGGCCCGAAATGCAGACCATTGGCGCCGGCAATCGATGCGCCTGATGCAATCTGCTCGACCCGGGGAGTTTCTGCCGCCTTGGCCGGCGCAGCGCTTTCACCTGCTGGTGGCGCCGCCGGCTTGCCGCAGCCTGCGGCCAGCAAAAAACACAGAATCCATCCATGCCCTGTCTTCATGATGCATCTCCCCTGACCAACCAACACCCTGAACAACACGATTCACTTGAGCAAGAGTGCCCGCCCCGGCAATCATGCACACTCTCGCCTCATCTGGCCAACCAACAGGAATACCGCCCATGCAAGGTCCCGTCCGTTCCATGACTATCGACGAAGTCCGCTCTTACACCGGCAAGGAAATCGGTGTTTCCGACTGGTTCCTGCTCGACCAGGCCAGAATCAACGCCTTTGCAGACCTGACGGACGACCACATGTTCCTGCACGTGAACCCGGACGCCGCGAAGATGACACCCTTCGGCGGCACCATCGCGCATGGTCTGCTCACGTTATCCATGATGCCGGTCATGGCGTATCAGGCGATGCCTGGCGTGTCCGGCACCAAGATGGGCGTGAATTACGGCTACAACAAGGTGCGGTTCATGGCACCGGTGAAAAGTGGCAAGCGCATTCGTGGCAAATTCATCGTCAAGGGTGTGGAAGAACAGAGTGGTGGTCGCATGCAGATCACCCACGATGTGACCATCGAAATCGAAGGTGAGCCAAAGCCTGCGCTGGCCGCAGAATGGATCACGATGGTGTGGATGTAAGGATCGCGCCCCCGTCACGTGGGTGGTGTCAGGCGATCATCCAGTCCACCACCTCACGGGCAAATCGGGCGAGTGCAGGACGCGACTCGCCGGCTCGAGCCCGTATCGCCAGGCTGTGCAGAACGCTCTGTGCCAGGCGTCCTGCCACCGCCGCGCTTCGTGATGCCGGAAATTGCCCGGACTTCTGCGCCTGGCGAAAACGCCTGCCCAATATCTGATCGAGCTCGGCCAGTGAAGCTTCAAGCACTGCCTTGACGGGCGGGTGAGCGGCCGCCTCCACGGGCGCTGTGCAGAACACAAAACAGCCAAGCGCAGGTTCGTTCGCGAAGTAGACCGCCAATGCATCGTCGTAAAGATTGCGCAGCGCCTTGCGCAGGTCTGCCTCCTGCAGCACCCGAACTTCGAGCAGGGCCCGAAGTTCACCAACAAAGTGCCCGAGGGCAAGTTCGTACAACGTCGCCTTGTCGCCAAATGCCAGGTAGAGACTTGGCTTGTTCATGCCCAGCGCAAGGACCAGATCATCAAAGGTCGTGGCACTGAAGCCTTTTTTCCAGAACGTCTGGATGGCCGCGCTCAGCGCAACGTCATGTTCGTACTTGCGAGGGCGCCCCCGGCGAGGTTGCTCTTTTATTGTACTATCTGGTATTTTATCCATTATTGTACTTTTCAGTATTTATAGTCCCGGGTCAACCCGATTTTGCCGCCAGCAGGCATCGACCGCGCAGGAGATCAGTCATGGTACACATCATCAACCCACCCAGTTTGCTGGTGCCACAGCTCAAGGGGGTCCATGTGTTCGGTTTTGACGGAGCGCCATGTTCCCAGCGCGTGTGTTTCGCCCTGGCTGAAAAAGGTCTGCTGCGCCACCGATCTGTGCCATGGAAAAGTGCGGCACCAGAAGACTGCAAGGCTGTCCCCGGCGCTTACATCTTTCGGCCCGTGTCACTCATCCGCAAGGAACATCTCGATCCGGAATACGCTGCGATCCAGCCCAACCTTGTGGTACCGGCACTGGTCCACGACGGCAATCTCCACATCGAATCCATGGACATCATCGCGTATCTCGATGAAACATGGCCAGCCAATCCACTGGTTCCCACCGATCCGGGTCAGCGGCAATTGTGCGAAGAACTGGTCGAACTGGGCAAGGCCCTGCACGTCAGCGTTCGTTATGTATCCTTCCATTGGGGCTTGCGTGGTCTTGGCAAACTGGACGAGAAGGAAGAGCAGCAGTTGCGCCAGCTTGAACAAGCCGGTTCACCGGAAAAGCTGGTCGATTTTTACAGCCGCTTCGATCATGACACGATCGACGCAACCACTTTCGTCGCGCACCTGAGAGCCCTTGAATCAGGTTGGGGTGAGCAGGAAGCGCGACTGGTGAGTGACGGCCGTCCGTTTCTGACGGGAAACGGGTTCAGCAAGGCGGACATCATCTGGGCGATCAAGACCCAGCGGATCTTCGAATGCGGGTACCCCTTCAAGAGGAACTTTCCCCATTTGCATGCCTGGTTTGCACGGGTGCGCAAGCGCCGTGGATTCCAGCATGGAGTGATGCGCAACAACTGGTTGATGAGCAACGCGTTCCGGCTCAAGGCTACCCTCGAGAACCTCACTGGAAGGGGGATTGCCAGCAGTTCGGTGCCAGCATCAACCGTTTCCGCCTGACCAGGGCGGCGAGGCGGAAGGTGCCTGCAACACGGGTTCAGAATCTGGACACCCTGCGGACCGTCAAGAGCGGTACGCTGGTCCCATCGTCAATGAGGCATAACGATGGGATTCCAGATCAACGACCCCGAGGTTCGCCGTCGACTGGATAGCCGCGCCAAGCCCTATTACCTGCGCCTGTCCGATTCACTGTCCATCGGGTATCGCAAAGGCAAGACGGTGTCGCGCTGGGTGATCCGGCGCAAGACGGGGGGACGTCATCACATCACGACGGTGGCTGGTGTGCTGCCGGACGACGCCCGGCCCGCCGATGGCAGGACCGTACTCGATTTTCAGCAACTTGTGGAGAAACTCATGACCACCAAAGAAAAACTCGCCTGCAGTTTTTGCGCCAAACCACATACCCAGGTCGCCAAGCTGGTTGCTGGTCCCGGTGTCTTCATCTGCAACGAATGTGTGGCACTTTGTAAGCTGTACATGGACGAAGAAGACGCCAAAGGTACCCTGCTGATGGAAGGAGGCAAACCGGTCCTGCGTGACGGCAAGCCGGTGTTCACACCCTTCACCGAAGCCGAGTTGGCAGCGCGACGGGTGCTCCTCCGTACAGATTGACACCCAACCGGGGTCAGGCTCTCCGTTCGAATGTCCGTGGCAGCAGCGGCCACCGCTGAAATGTCCTCGAGAATCCGCCGCGCCCACGCCTGCAACGACCAAACGCGTCAATTCCCCACCGGCAGCCCGGCATGGCAGACTACCCCCCTACACAACAGCAACTGGCAATCATGCAGAGGGAGCAAGCCATGTCCGATCTAGACGCCGATCTTTTCAACCTGGCCATGTCCGAACAGGCCCAGCCGTTGATGGCGGCCGTGAAAAAGCACATCCGTGACAACGTTGAGCCAATCACCGAAGAGTTCGCCCGCCTGCACAAGGAAAAAACGGATCGCTGGTCCTGGCATCCGCGCCAGCTTGAACTGCTCGATGGCGCCAAGGCCAAGGCCAAGGCATCGGGCCTGTGGAACTTCTTCCTGCCCGATGCGGAGACTGGCGAAGGCCTTTCGAACCTGGACTATGCGTATATCGCCGCCGAACTGGGCAAATATGCATTGGCCTCGGAAACCCTGAACTGCAGCGCTCCGGACACCGGCAACATGGAAGTACTGGAACGTGTGGGCACTCCGGAACAGAAAGAAACCTGGCTGAAGCCCCTGCTCAATGGCGAGATCCGTTCGGCTTACGTGATGACCGAGCCTGGCCTGCCCTCCTCCGACGCCAAGAACATCAGCACCAGCGCGGTACTTGATGGTGACGAGTGGGTCATCAATGGCGAGAAATTCTACATCTCCGGCGCCGGCGATCCGCGCTGCAAGATCATGATCGTCATGGTGAAGACCAGCCCTGACGCTGCGCCAAGCCGCCAGCAGTCGCAAATTCTGGTGCCGCTGCCGTGGCCAGGTGTCGAGATCCTGGAGGGCATGCAGGTATTTGGTCATGACCATGCCCCACGTGGCCACATGCACATGCGCTTCACCAACGTGCGCGTACCCAAGGAAAACATGCTGCTGGGCGAAGGTCGCGGCTTCGAAATTTCGCAGGTTCGCCTGGGACCCGGACGCATCCACCACTGCATGCGCTCCATCGGCAAAGCGGAAAAAGCTCTTGAGCTGATGGTGAAACGAGGTGCCACACGCGAAGCTTTTGGCAAGCCGATCATCAAGCTGGGCAAGAATCTGGAAGTTGTTTCCCGTGCCCGGATCGAGATCAACGCCATGCGCCTGGCGGTTCTGCAGGCTGCCAAGGCCATGGACGTGCTGGGTAACAAGGAAGCGAGGGTCTATGTGAGCGCCGTGAAGGCCATGGTGCCTGAAAAAGTGTGTGCCATCATCGACGCCGCAATCCAGATCCACGGTGCCACCGGCATCTCCCAGTGGACCCCTCTGGCCGAGCTGTATACCGACATGCGGCACCTGCGATTTGCCGACGGCCCGGACGAGGTGCATCACATGGTCGTGGGCCGCGCCGAAGTCCAGAAATGGGGTCTCTGGTAGGCCTGGGCGCACAGGCCCTCAGGAAAAACCAGCGTTCTCGCAAAGGGATCGACCGCGAATGGACTCGCGGTCTCCGGGCGACTTCCAGGAACCACCGGATGAGGGAAACTCCATGTCACCACGAATGTTGTCAGCCACCATCCTGCTCTTGGCGGCCGGACTTCTGATGGCCGCTGACAAACCTGCCAACGCACTGGAAGCACTGCAACCCCGCATCGTTTCGGGGGAACTGCCTGGCGTTCATTCGGTGATTGTCCGTCATGGCGAGAAAAACCTCGTCGAGTGGTATTTTTCCGGTTACGACCAGACCATTCTCAAGGATCTGGGTCATGTGGACTTTACCTCCACAACGCTCCATGACGTCCGCTCTGTTACCAAGAGCGTGGTTTCCCTGCTGTTTGGGATCGCCATGCACGACGGGTTGATCACCAGTCTCGACACACCCGTGGTGTCATGGTTCCCCGAGTATACGGACCTGCCGGCAGCCACCACCCGGGACGTTACCCTGCGCCACGTGCTCTCGATGACTTCCGGATGGAACTGGGACGAATTCACCTACCCCTACACTGACCCGAGGAATTCCGAGATCGCGATGGAGCTGGCGGAAGACCCCATTCGTCACGTGCTGACACAACCTCGCGTCAGCCAACCCGGGGAACAATTTCATTACTCGGGCGGTGACGTCGCACTGATTGGCGCGATACTCGCCCGGGTGAGTGGCAAGCCACTCGATCAATACGCCACCGAAAAGTTGTTTGCGCCCCTCGGTATTGCACAGCATGGCTGGTCAAAGCGCGTTGATGTCCCGCGTGCGGCTTCCGGTCTTCGACTGGCGGCTCCCGACATGATGAAAATTGCCGAGCTGGTGATGGCCAAGGGCCGACACCACGAGCAACAGATCGTACCGGCTGCGTGGATTCAGTCCATGACCAGCCAGCAGATTGCAATTCCAGACACCCGTGCACCGGGCAATGGTTATGGGTACTTCTGGTGGCTGGGCCAGACGGAAGGCGTTGACTGGATAGGCGCAATTGGCAATGGCGGACAACGGATCTGGATCGTCCCCTCACTCAACCTGCGGGTGGTGACCACGATGGGTCTCTACGACAGCCCGGAACAGGGGCGAGTGCCAGCCACGATTCTTGCGGCTGCGATCCAGACCGCGCAGTCGCGGGATCGATGATCGGCGGGATGTCCGCGAACACAGGCCGTTTTTTCGCGATCTGAAGGTCAGGTGGGTGCTGCAGGGCGCGGCCTTGCGAGCTGATACTCGAGATGTGCCTTCACTGTTGGCCACTCACCCGGCAGAATGCTGTACACGCAGGTATCACGGAGCGTTTCATTGGTTGCTCTCTGGTGATTGCGAAGGACGCCATCAAGCTTCGCACCGAGACGTTCGATGGCGCGCCGACTCTGATGATTGAAAAAATGGGTCCGGAACTCCACGGCGATACAGTCAAGTTTTTCGAACGCGTGGGCCAGCAAAAGTAACTTGCAGGCCGTATTCAACGCTGACTTCTGCACACTCTTCCGATACCAGGTGCCGCCAATCTCCACACGCCGGTTCGAGACGTCGATGTTCATGAAATTGGTCATGCCGACCGTCTGACCAGACGACACATCGACCACGGCAAAGGGCAGCCAGGAATCGATGGTCTGACGTGCCAGCCGTTTGCTGATCTCGGCACGCATGCCTTCAGGTGTCGGCACGTAGGTGTACCACAGCTTCCACAACTCACCGTCCTGCACCGCGCGCACCAGGGCATCGTGATGGCCTGGGGCAAGTGGTTCCAGCCTCGCGATTGCATTTTGCAGGATGACGGGTTCAAGCCATTTTTGATTCATGGGATCAGCAACTCCTGAAAGAGAGGGCGTCTCGGACACGCCAGTCCAGATAGTCAGCGACGATTCTTGCGTGATCAAATGCCAGCGGTGGTGGCGACTCGGGCTTCCAGGCCCGTGCAGTACGCGCATCATCGCCGCCTTCCGGCACCCCATGCGCGCGCCCGACGTAGACCACGGATACCGTATGACCCCGTGCATCCCGACCGGGGTCCGAGTAGACACCCAACAGGTCGACCAGCGTCACCACCAGGCCTGTTTCCTCGAACGCTTCTCGCCGGGCCGCGTGTTCGACGGTCTCGCCGATGTCGACAAACCCTCCCGGCAGTGCCCAGCCCGCCGGAGGGTGGCGCCGCTCGATCAGGACGATGTCGCCGGGCGAGGCAAGCAATTCGATAACCACGTCAACGGTCAGCAGCGGTGTCTGTGGCCTGCGCGAGGGTGTACTCATCCTGCGCGGGGATGTACTCATGGATGCCTGGTTTCCGTTTCATGCAGCAGCTTTTCGAGCAGCGTCAGCGCACTGTCCGTGAAGTGCCACATGTTTGCCTCCCGGTCATCACTGCCTGTCTGAACGGTCACGGACACCGTGACAGGGCCGTCGACAGCCAGCACGCTGGTACCGGCGGCGTGTCCATACCGTGCGCCGGTCGGGCCCGCTGCACCCAGCTCCGCAACTCCCCAGGTAGTGCCCAACTGCAGACGTGCGTGTCTGGCGAATTGTCGAACCATCGGCTCGGACAAGGGTTGCAGCCCTTCCACATCGGCCGCAGTGAGGCGCAACAGTTCCCGACGCGAGGCAAGTGTGTACACCACGCTGCCCCCCTGGAACCAGGCCGACGCCCCAGGCACTGCAAGCAGCGAAGCCGAGATCAGCCCACCTGTCGAGGACTCGGCAACTGCAATGGTCTCTCCTCGCGACTTGAGCAGTTCGCCAATCCGACGGACCTGCGCGGTCAGCAGCGCGTGAACCATGCCGTTTCCCCTGTCAGTTTCCCGATCAGACTCACTTTGGTGTATGGCGCCAGATTTCGCCCCGTGCAATCACGGGTTCAACCAGCGAAAAATCGCCGGCATGGGCTACATGGCCCTTTGCTGCCGGAGACCCTGGTTCGAGTCCCAGGGCGAGCATCACACGATCATCCTGGTAATAACAGGTCACCGTTTCGAGGGCCAGTCGACGCAGGAACCCAGGATCGTCATGACGCATGAGACGAGCCACGCGCGTCCGTTCGGCGACCGACAGATCCGCAAAGGTTTGCGCAAACTGCCGGAACGCCAACTGATCCAGCCGATCCAGATCCATTGCCAACAGAGGCCAGTAGTCTCCCGAGTGCAGATGCAGATAGTCCGGGACACCCACCTCGCCTGCACTTGGCAGGCCTCTGGCAGGTTCTGCAGGGATGATGATTTCGAGCACCCGCGTCAGCGTCTGCTGCTGCAACAAGGTCAGTGGATGATCCGAAACAATCAGCGTTGAAGGTGACATCACAAGGCCTCAATCAAACAGGTTGGCGAGCCGCTTTTTCATCTGATCGGCAATGTAGAGCGCAACGGCCTGGATCGTGGTGGTAGGGTTCACCCCGCCGGAGGTCACAAAGACACTCCCGTCAACGATGAACAGATTGTGTACATCGTGGCACCTGCCCCAATCATTGACCACACTGGCCCGTGGATCGGTGCCCATGCGCGCGGTTCCCAGCAGGTGCCAGCCCGCCATGCGAATGGGTCCAACAGTTTCGGTACGTCGGGCACCGGCAGCCTGCATCACTTCGACACCTTTGGTGAGGCCGTGGGCCAGCATCCGCCTTGAATTTTCGGACAATCGGTAGCGGATCTTCGGCGCTGCAATGCCGTTTGCATCCTTGAGCTCCGGGTCGAGCGTTACCTGGTTGCACTCCTCAGGCAGGTCTTCCACACAGATACCAAGGTGGATGGCGTGGTTGTAAAGGCGTGCAAACACTTCGTGGTGCTCGGCACCCCATGGCAGCTCGCCGCGCCACAGGGCTGACCTGGCAGTGAGTACCGGTCCTCGTCCGCGGGTGATCTGCATGTTGTAGCCGCGCACAAAGCCGCGCGATGCGTCACTCTCATAAAACTGCTGTGAGAGCATGCACGATCCTTCAGGACCAAACCGGTCAACCGGTTCATCAAAGATTCCCTGCACATTGCCCCATGGATGGAGCATCAGGTTTTTTCCGACCAGACCTGATCGATTGGCAAGGCCATTCGGGAACAGGGACGACGCAGAGTTCAGCAGCAGTCGGGGAGTGCCGACACCATTGCAGGCGACGATCACGATTTCTGCCTGCTGATGATGTTCAACGCCATTGTCGTCGTAGTAGATGGCACCGGTGGCCATGCCATTAGGCCCGACAGTGATTTCGCGCACCCGGCATCGTGTCTTCAACTCTACGCCCGCGCGCAACGCAACCGGCCAGTAGCTCACGTCAGCGCTGCTCTTGGCGCCTTTTGGACACCCCACATTGCAGCTGCCGATATTGGCGCAGGCTTCACGGCCCTCGTGTTCTCGCGTGATGATGGCGGTGTCCGAAGGCCACCAGTGCCACCCAAGGCGATTGAACGCTCGCGCCATGGTCTCGCCCATCGTACCCAGCGGTACGGGCGGCAACGGCGGTGCGTGAAGAGGAAGTGCCGGATCACCGGCCAGTCCCGCTACACCGATATTCCGGTCATTCACTGCAAAAAACGGCTCCAGATCAAAATAGCTGATTGGCCAGTCATCAGCCACCCCGTCAAGCGAACGCACACGAAAGTCGGACGGGTGAAACCGGGGAAAGTGGGCAGAATAGAGAATCGTGCTGCCGCCGACGGCGTTGTAGTTGGCAATCGCGATGGGCGACTCGTCGTCATTGATCGGATAGTCCGCCTTCAGTTTGCGGATATTCGGGCTGATGGCGTAGTCACGCGACCCGGCCATCTCCCAGTCGCGCTGTGTGCTCGGATAGTTCGCAGGATTGACCCAGTCTCCCTGTTCGATGCAGAGGATATGCATGCGCGTTTCAGCCAGGCTCCATGCCACCGCCGCGCCGGACGCTCCCGCACCGATGATCAGTACGTCGACTTTCTGGTTTGACAAAACTTTCGACACGGCGTTTTCTCCTCACCCCAGGTGCCGATTCAATCGCAATCGCATGGATACGTCGAGTAGACAAGTGGAGGAGATTCGAGGAGGAGATACAAGGTGTAGATCCAAGGTGTAGATACAAGGTGTAGATACGTCGAGGCAATTCACCACATTGATTCAGCGAATCGATAGACTATCCATCATCGGCTCTTTTGCCTGATCCAGGGATTGCCCACGTGAACCTGCTGACCGCTGATGAAGTCACATCGGATTGGCTCACCGAACAGCTCAGGCGGGCCGGTTACGAACGCGCCACCGTCCGGTCATTTGTCGCCAAGGACATCGGCACCGGACAATCCGGTCGGTGCATTCGCTACACGCTGAATCTTGCCAGCGGCAGTGGCGAGGCTCCCGAAACCCTCGTAGCCAAGACTGCATCCACCAACCCAACCTCCAGGGACACCGGCGAAATGATGAAGATCTACCGCACGGAGGTAGCCTTCTATCGCCACATCGCACCCACCGTTTCGATGCGTGTGCCAACCTGTTACTACGCAGCCATCGATGATCGTGACCGTGAGCACTTCATATTGCTCGAGGACATGGCTCCGGCTACCCAGGGAGACCAGATCGAGGGTTGTTCGCCACTGATTGCCCACGAGGCCGTCGTCCAGCTGGCGGGTCTGGCGGGGCCCAGCTGGCGTGATGATTCATGGGATGCAGTTCTCGGCCGCGTACAGGATGGTCCGTTTGCCGGCATCCAGGATCTCTACAAACGCACCATGCCTGGTTTTGTAGAACTCTACGGCACGCAGATGAACCCGGCGCATATCCGTTTCATCCAGGCCATCGGCGAGGCCCGGACCTGCCCGCTGTTCGAGTTCCACGGTGGCGATTTCGGACTCGAGCACTACGACTACCGCCTGGACAATCTCCTGATCGGCGGCACTCCCGACAAGCCGTCCATCACCACCGTGGACTGGCAGAGTGTTCGTGTGGGCAAACCCCTCCAGGACGTTGCATTTTTCATCGGTTCTGCGCTGGCGCCCGACGTTCGGCGCCAGGTCGAACTTGATATCCTGCGTGACTACCACCGGGCACTGGTCAGCCAGGGGGCAACAGATTACGGGTGGGACACCTGCCTGCAGGACTACCGTCGTGGCATCTATGCCGGCTTCGGGATCAGCGTCATGTCAACCGTACTGGTCGTCAGAACCGAACGGGGTGATCGCATGTTCATGACCATGGCCAGTCGTTACGCCGAGATGGCCATGGACTGGGAAATCGAAGAGTTCATGCAATGACGGATCGGACGTGTGCGTGGGGACAGCTCGACACATCGTGGCCAATCGGGTTGGACAATGAGATGGCCGCGATACAAGAGCAGCGGCTGAACCGGTAGCAACATGCTCGACCTCAACAAACCCCACCACCGAGAACTGTTTTTCAGCGTCCATCAGGATCTGCCTCGCCAGGCCCCTGGCGCGACTGCATGCACGCTGCGCGCCCTCGCGATGACCAACGTCCCGACTCAGGCAAAGGTGCTCGATATCGGCTGTGGAACAGGACACCACACGCTGGAGCTGGCACGCGCGCTGCCCGACGCGCACATCACCGGACTGGATGTACACGCGCCTTATCTGGATGAGCTCAGGTCGGGCATCGCTGCAGCCAGGCTGACCCATCGCGTCGATGCAGTGTTGGCCGACATGCAATCACCACCATTTGCCGACGGCAGCTTTGATCTGCTGTGGTGTGAAGCGGCTGTCTACGTCATGGGGTTCGAACGGGCGCTGGTTCGCTGGCATCCGCTGATCCGGGCGGATGGATACCTGGTGCTGAGCGACCTCGTCTGGCTCAGTGACCAACGGCCGCATCAGGCCATCGACTACTGGGCGTCCTACCCCGACATGACAACCATCAGCACACGTCAGGCCCAGGTAAAAACCCTGGGCTATATCAGCATCGGTGCTTTTGTGATGCCATCGAGCGCCTGGACCGACGACTATTACGACCCCATGCAGGCAAGAATCGATGCGTTGCGGCACCAACATGCCGGGGATGTGGAAGCGATGGCAGTGCTCGATGCCTGCGCTGAAGAGATCCGCGTGTTCGAATCGTCGGCGGGCAGCTACGGTTATGCGTTTCTGGTCATGCGGAGAGGTGCACGATCGTCTTCCTTCTGAGATCACCCCTGCAGGCTGGCGCAGAACGCTGTAGACCCGATTGCGGAAGGCGGTAAGCCCATGTTCTGGAGAGCCCGACGGCAATCCCTGCCCAAAAGTCCGTTGGCGGCACGAAGGTGATGATCGAACCTGGTGACGATCACTGGACGCCGGTCTGGTCGCCTGACGAACGCGAGAATTTTTTCACCGCCATCGAGCGCAATCGTCGTGCATCCTGGCAGGTCGGGCTTGCAGCACTGACGGGTGCGTGTGTTGTCGCCACCATCGTGGCCTCACTGATGGCGCCTCTCCTCTACGGCCTGCTGGGACTGACCCTGGATGTCATCCATCAGGTTGTACCCACACCCGATCTGCTCGGCCGCATGTTCCAGCGACTTGAGCAGGTCATGGAGTCGCTGCCGGACGGTACCCTTGCACATCAGCCCTTTCCCTGGTCGGCGTGGATCGGATTTGGCTTGTGGGCAGCGTTGCCCGGCTTGTTGCTGATGGCACTTGTCGTCCTGGCGCTGCATCGTGGGTTGCGCGAATCCGCACAACTGGAGGATGCCGGCCTGCGTGTCCGGAAGCCGGACACCAGCCGGCTTGCGGAACAGCGGTTTGTCAATGTTGTCAGCGAGATGTGTATCGCCGCGCTGTTAACCCCGCCCACAGTCCTGGTTGACCATGATCACACCGGAAATGCAGTCATCCTCGAAGACAGTCAGCGCAAACCGGTGATCGTCGTGGGCATGCAACTGCTGGAACAACTGGACCGCAATGCCATGCAGGGGGTCGCTGCACATCTGGTATCCGCCATTGCCAACGGTGACACCCAAAACGGTCATCGTGTTGCCGTGGTGATGGCTCTGTTCGGCCTGCTGGCACGCATGGCCACCGGTTTCACGGATCGGAACATGCTGAGGTTGATGTCCCGGTTGCTGCTGGCCTCGCTGAATCCATCCGCACGCAGTGCACGGCGCCTGATGGCCGAACTTGCAGACCCCTTGGCGACCGGTGCGCCTGACGCGGACAACAGGGTTCACGATCACCATCTGACCTGGAAACAATGGGCTTTCATGCCGATTTCGGGGCCGATCGCCATGTCCGGGTTTTTTGCCGCTGTTGTCAGTTCGTTCCTGCTCTCGCCGGGACTCGCGCTGGCCTGGCGGCGTCGAAAGTTCCTGGCAGATGCCACGGCAGTCCGACTGACCCGGAACCCCGACGCCGTGGCGCGTGGGCTCGAAGGTGCCGCAGCCAACCGCGGTGATGAGGCACTGGCGCCATGGGCTGCCCATCTTGCCGTGGTGGAGTCTGCGCCGGCTCGCAGTGGTGGCGCAGCCGGGTTCACGGATGGTGCTGTCCTGTCGTTTTTTCCCGACTTGCGCAAACGACTTGAGGCACTGGCCGCGCAAGGCGCGACGGTACACCTCGTCGAACAGCCATTTCGCCTCGTGACGTGGCTTGTTGGCTTGCCTCTGGGCGCCCTGCTGGTGGCATTGTTTGCAACCCTCATCTATCTGCTGATGGTGGTATCGCTGATGCTGTCCATGCTGTTCACCCTGCTCCCCGTCGCTGCCATTCATGCGCTACTGCGCTGACCACGTGAGCGCTACTGCGCTGACCTCGCAAGCGCTACTGCGCTGACCAAGCATGCGAGACCGCGCCGGCCACTCAACTGCGACTGCGTTTCGCTCCTGCTGGTTCGCCGGCGTTGAAGTTGGGTTAAGCTTGTGGAAGACACCTGTCTCTACCACCGGAGGGAGAAACTCATGACCTATTGTGTGGGACTGCTGGTCAAGGACGGCATGGTGATGTTGTCGGACTCGCGGACCAATGCCGGTGTAGACAACATCTCGTCCTACCGAAAGATGGCCATCTGGGAGACTCCTGGTGAGCGGGTCATCGTGGTGATGTCTGCAGGCAACCTCGCCATCACCCAGTCCGCCATACAGCTCATGCATGAAGGAGTACCCCAGGGCGATGGCCGACTGTCGATCAAGAACGTATCGTCGATGTACGAGGCTGCCCGACTGGCCGGCTGGGCCCTTCGAGAGGTCGATCGTGTTGATGGACCGTCCTTGCGTGGCAGTGGGGTCGGTTTTGGAGCTTCGCTGCTGATCGGTGGACAGATACGCGGTCGGCGGCTGCGGATGTTTCAGGTGTATGGCGAAGGCAACTTCATCCAGGCTATGCCGGAAACACCCTATCTGCAGATCGGGGAATTCAAATACGGCAAACCCATCATCGATCGAGTGGTCCGTTACGACACTTCGCTGGCAACGGCCGCCAAATGTGCGTTGGTCTCGATGGACTCGACGGTAAAGAGCAATCTCAGTGTTGCGCCGCCCATTGACCTACTGGTTTACGAACGGGACTCGTTGAAAATCAAGATCCACACCGTGATGAAGGACGACGACCCCTACTGGAACAGTCTGCGCAAGTCATGGGATGACGGATTGCATGAGCGGTTCAGGCAGCTCCCTGATCCTCCGTGGGCGTGACGTGGGCGTGAGAAGGAGCGATCGGGAGTGACAGCAAACGACCTGGGAAACGCAGACTCCGTCGGCGCGAGTACCTGATCGCAACGGCGCCACCCAGGCGTTTGCCGTCGGGTATCCAATCACACGTTTCCACGGCTGGTTCATGTTCGGAACGAACAGCAGGGGAACAAGACAGGAACAAAACATGGGAAAACTTGACGGCAAGGTCGCAATCGTCACCGGCGCGGCGCGAGGTCTCGGCCGCACCTACGCTCTGCATCTAGCAAGCCTCGGCGCCAGGGTCGCGGTTTCTGATCTCAACCTCAAGTCATGGCAGGAGTTCGACGCCGAGGCTGCCGCCATGACGGGCGAGACGACGGTCGAGGAAATTCGCACACTTGGCGGTGAATCGCTGGGGTTCGAGTTTGACATCGCCGATCGGGACGCGGTTTTTGCCATGGTCGACTCGGTGCAGAAAACCTGGGGCCGTGTCGACGTACTGGTCGCCAATGCCGGAGGTGGGCGAGGCAAACCCAGGGAGACTGCAGCATCCATCGTTCCTCCGGATCTGTGGAATCTCGTTCTGCAGATGAACCTGTACGGTACTTACCACTGTTGCAGCGCCGTCGCACCGATCATGAAGCAGCAGAAGAGCGGCCGAATCATCACCGTTGCCTCGTACGCCGGCAAAGTTGCAGGCATTGGTGGTGGTTATGCCCACTATGGAACGGCCAAGGCGGCCATTGCACACTACACCCGTTACCTGGCGCAGGAACTGGGTCCTTATGGAGTCAATGCCAACTGCATCGCTCCTGGCGTCATCGCGACCGCACGCATCGTCCAACTGGTCGGCGGTTCGGAAACCAGTAACAGCGCTGCAAACGACATCGCTCTGCGGCGTTATGGCACACCGCTGGACTGCGCCAAGGTCATCGAATTTCTGGCGACAGATCTTTCCGACTACGTAACCGGTACGCTGATCCCCATCGACGGGGGCTGGAACAGGGCAGACTGATGAGCACGGAACTACTTCTCACCGACCAGGTTCGCACCGCCGACGCCATTCTGCAGGTTCTTGAGGAAGCCGGTATCGGCATGGTCTTCGGAATCGCCGGTGGTCATACCGGCCGACTGTTCATGTCGCTGGCCAACCATCAGAACACGATTCGAACCGTGCTGGTTCGCCAGGAAACACTCGCCGGTGTGATGGCCGAGGTTTACGGTCGACTGACACGGCGTCCCGGAGTGATCATCGGGCAAGGGCCGTGGGTACTTGGCAACGGATTGCTTGGCACCATGGAAGCATTCCTCTCCAGCTCACCCATGCTGCTGCTCACCGATTTCAGCGACAACGCCGGACACAACCTGCATGGTCCCTATCAGGCCGGTACCGGCGACTATGGCACCTGGAACGCGCGACAGGCTTTTGCGGCAGTGACCAAACAGGTATTTGAAGCCAGTGATCCGGCTTCCGGCGTGCAGGCGACGCAGTTTGCCATCAAACATGCCTTGTCAGGTCAACCCGGACCGGTGACCGTGCTGTACACATCCGGTGGATTGTCGGGCCACGTCGGTCCGGACACCGTGCCTCGGCTTTATCGCACCCATCCCTATCTTCCTGTGCCATCCCGGGCTGTGGACCATGCCGCGATGCTTGCCTCGGTGAACCTTCTGGCCGCGGCCCAGAAACCGGTCATCATCGCCGGCAATGGCGTTCGCATCGGCCACGCCTTCGAATCCTTGCAGCACTTCGCCGAACACTACGGTGCGCCGGTGGTCACCACCGCATCCGGCAAAGGCACCTTTGCCGAAAATCATCCCCTCGCGCTGGGCGTGTTTGGAACCTTCGGGATAGCCGCTGCCAATGCAGCCGTGGCAGAAGCCGATCTTGTCCTGGTGGTGGGATCAAAACTCGGCATCTCGGATACTGCGCGGGCGAACCCGGCCCTGCTCGACGCCACCCGGCAGAAATTCGTGCAGATTGATATCGAACCTCGCAATGCGTCCTGGACCTTCCCTGCCGATCAGGTCGTGATTGGAGAGGCCAGTGTCGTGCTGGAGGAACTGACAAGTGCCTTCCGCGGCAGCGATCGGATGGCGGCTGCGCGCGCCCGTGTTGCCGGTTTGCGCAGGACACATGGCTATTTTGACCAACCGGCCTACACCAGTGACGAGGTGCCAATCCTGCCGCAGCGTGTCATCGGCGCACTGCGCAAGGTTCTGCCGGACGACGCAATCGTCACCTGCGATGCCGGTGAAAACCGCATCCTGATGACCCATTTTTATCAGAACCGATCGTCGAACGGATTTCTGCAAGCCGCCGGTGCCGGCCCCATGGGCTTTGGCATTCCAGCGGCATTGGCTGCAAAGCTTGTCCATCCCGACCGCGTGGTGGTCGCAATCTGTGGAGATGGGGGGTTTGCGATGACGATGAATGGGCTGATGACCGCCGTTGAACAGAACATCCCTATCATCAACGTGGTCTTCAACAACCACGCACTCGGCTGGGTGTTGCACGGCGGTGGTCCATTCGCTGCGGAATTCGACGATTTTGATCATGCCGAGATGGCGCGAGCCATGCACTGTCATGGCATCCGGGTGACCAATCCCGCCGATCTCGAGCCCGCCATCCGCGAAGCCATGGCCTGCGGAAAACCGTGCGTGATCGACGTCGAAACGTCCCTTGCGGTTTCTTTCCGTGACGTCACCTCACCTCTGGCCGGATGAATCCGGGGAAAATGGAGACAGATCAAGAGAAGCGAAAAGAACAGGAGAGACCGGATCATGAACAATGCGCCAGCACCGATCGCAACCGGCGTCATCTTCGAAGATGACAAGGTTCGGGTGTGGAACCAGGTGGTTCCAAAAGACGGGCTGATCAACAGACACGCCCATACGCACGACTATTTCCTTCTGCATGTCAGTGGTGAAGGTCCGATCGCGGTGACTTTCCATGATGGAACAGGTGGCCAGCTGGGTGATCACTTCATCTTCAGGCCCAAACCCGGGACGGCTGATTTCATCCGCAAGGGACACATCGAAACAGCCCACAACCAGGGTGAGGAATACCGGGCGATTCTGGTCGAGCTGAAGAGCAGCTGAGGAAGTCGTTCACTAAACCGTTTCAGATCGTCCCTGTCGTACAAACTCCAGATCGATCACGGCCAGAAACCGCTTGGCCGCTTCCGAAAGCGGCTGATGTTTGCGCCAGTACATGCCAACCGCTCGCGGTATGGTGGAAAACGGCAGACCTTTGACGGGATGCAGTCCCTGCAGGTCCGGCAACAAACGATTCGACACAAAGGTGACTCCCTTGCCTGCCGTCAGCAGGGCAAGTCTCGTGTCGAGGTGACTGATTTCCCAGATCGAAGAAAACAGCCGACGGATTCGCTCCTGACCCGGACGCTTGGTGACTTCATCAAGGTAGGACGTGATCAGTATGGTGCGATCCAGCACGGACATCGGGTCCGTTTGCAAACGGGCAAACTCGGGATGGTTTTCATGCACGACAAGTACCCTGACTTCATCAAAACACGCGCGCGTCGCAAAATGGCCCGGCATCTGGTGCTGAAAGGGTCCAAACGCCAGCTCCCAACGATCCTCATCCACTCCGTAGATCATTTCCCGGCTCGGCGCGACGTCCAGTTTCAGCCGCGTCAACGGATTGCGTTCGCAGAAGCGCAACAACAGCGATGTGCCGTGCAGTCGATGCACTGAACTGCTCATGGCGAGGTTGAGTGTAGACAGCGCGCCACTGCGGATCAGCTCGATGTCGTCGAGTGCCACACGCTCCTCGTTCAGCATGGTCTGGGCGTACCGGAAGAGTCTCTGGCCAGCTTCCGTCAGCCGAGGCTTGCGACCGCGTGTCAACAAGCCGGTGCCGAGTCGATGCTCCAGGTTGGCCATGGTCTGGCTGACTGCAGATTGCGAGAGATTCAACCGTTCGGCGGCGCGGCCGAAGCCCTCCTCCTCGACGATGGCGGACAATACGCGAAGTTCATTGCGTTCGATCTGCATGTCTGAAGTGTGGCCCAGACGACCTGGTCTGGCCAGCAGCGCAACTGATGGTCCTATCAGTTGCGCTGATGGTTAAGCAGGACCGCAGGATTCGCGCGTCGGACACACTCGTTCGGAAGTGCAGTCCGGGCTAGCTTGACCCATCCCAAACGGAGCGTGACGCCATGAACACCAGAACGGAAACAAGCAGGGGAATGGACAAAGGAACGGCCAAAGGACTGCCCAAAGGATTGGAAGGTATCGAGGTTGACGAAACCGCCATCAGCCTTGTCGATGGCAGCCGAGGTTCGCTGAGCTATCGCGGCTTCCCGATTGATGAGCTGGTCAACTGGCCGTTCACCCGGGTTGCGCTCCTGGTGCTGACAGACAAGGAACCCGATCAGGCTGAATTGCAGGTGTTTGAGGACGAACTTGCGAATCATGCTGAACTTCGGCCCACGGAGATCGCGTTGCTGGATCTGCTGGCACCCACCGCAGTTCATCCGATGCAGGTGTTGGTCGCCCTGGCCACCACGCTCGAACATGACCCACGTGCGTTTACGCGTTATGGCGAGGCGGCAAGAGGCCTGAGCATTGCTGCCAGGATGCCCGCAGCATTGGCTTATCTCCTCGCCAGGCGACGTGGTCTGCGGGCACCCCCAACCGGGATTTTGTCGAAGAATCCGGTTGCGCGATACCTTGGCGCGATTGCCGCCCCGGCAAGTGAGCCTCTGGCACGTGCGGTGGAAATCACTCAGATCCTGCAGATCGAGCATGGCTTCAACGCCGGTACCTTTGCAGCCCGTGTTGTCGCAAGCACGCTGGCGCCGATTGAAAACTCCATCGCCGGCGCATTTGCAACGCTGCACGGAAGCCTGCATGGCGGCGCAGACCAGGCGGCACTTGAAACCGCCTTGATGGTAGGGTCCCCAACCGCCGCCGAAGCTTTTGTGGATGAATGCCTCACGACCGGAAAAAAGGTCATGGGCATGGGTCATCGGGAGTACAAGGTGCTTGATCCCCGGGCCAGATACGTCAAACGGCTGGCGATGGAACTTGCCTCGGGTACACACCTCGAAGCCGTCAATGCAACACTCCTCGCCATCGAAACACGATTCACGCAGCGGATGCGGGAGAAAAACAAGCCACTCTACGCCAATCTCGAGTTCTACAAGGGAATCGTCTATTCGGCAGCCGGCCTGCCTGCAGACTTTTTCACCGCAACCTTCGCAATGGCGCGTGTTTTTGGATACATCGCCCACTTCACGGAATCGCGCAAGGATAACCGCATCATCCGACCGTCGGCGCGTTATGTGGGAAGGATGCCCGACATTGTCTAGTGGTGCAGGGATGCACCACCATTTTTCTTGCATGAAACGCAAGGAAAATATGAGGAACACGCAGTGTTCCGTTCTGATCAATTCGCAAGAGCGAATTGATCAGAGTTACCCTGGGCTGGACTTCGCCTGCACGGACCGGGACACCCGACTGTGTTGGACGTCTTGTCAAGGACCTGCGCGGATTCCTTACACCAGTTCTCCGTGTTTGTCGCCATCGTGTCACCGCGGAACACCGGCTATAGTGCTCGCTCCTTCCTTCGTTCATGGAGTAGCGAAAACGTATGCTGCCGCCGATTGCCGACCGAGTTGCTGCCGAGTTGAGTGTCCGGGCTGCCCAGATCACTGCCGCCATCGCGCTGATGGACGAAGGCGCCACCGTGCCCTTCATCGCCCGCTACCGGAAGGAAGTCACGGGAGGGCTCGACGATACGCAGCTACGTCATCTCGAAGAACGCCTCGGCTATTTGCGTGAACTCGAGGAGCGACGAAGTGCTGTGCTGGAGGCGATCGAATCCCAGGGAAAACTCACCAGCGCGTTGCGCGCCTCTGTCGAAGACGCAGACACAAAACAGCGGCTGGAAGACCTTTATCTGCCGTACAAGATCAAACGCAGGACCCGCGCCCAGATCGCCCGCGAAGCGGGTCTTGAAGCGTTGGCGGATCAATTGCTTGCAGATCCGACCATTGCGCCGGATATCATCGCGGCCACGTTTGTTCGCGAACCCTTCACCACGGAAGCCGGCGACAATCCTGGGGTAGCCGACCCCAAGGCCGCGCTGGATGGTGCGGCTGCAATTCTCATCGATCGCTTCGCCGAAGATGCCGACCTGCTGGCTGACCTGCGGACACATCAATGGGAAAAGGGACTGCTGGTATCGGAAGTTGTCCCGGACAAAGCCGTCGGTGGCGAAAAATTCCGCGACTATTTCCAGTATTCGGAGCTGATCTCCCGTCTGCCGCCACACAGGGCGCTTGCGGTCTTCCGGGGCCGTACGGAAGGTGTGCTCAAACTTGCACTCAAGCTGCCCGATGAAATCGAGGGTCCCGGCTGGAGCGCCCGGCAAGGGCCCTGCGAACAACGGATCGCCTCCCACATCGGATGGCGGGATCAAGGTCGAGCCGCCGATCCGTGGATCGGCAGCACGATACGACTGACGTGGCGGGCAAAACTTTCCCTGTCCATCGAAACCACCCTGTTTGGCGATTTGCGCGCCACGGCCGAGACCGAAGCCATCCGTGTTTTTGCGCGCAATCTCAGGGATCTGTTGCTGGCCGCCCCTGCAGGTGCGCGCACAACAATGGGCCTTGATCCAGGGATCCGCACCGGGGTGAAGGTCGCAGTCATCGACAGCACCGGAAAGTTGCTGGAAACGGACACGATCTATCCGTTTGCTCCTCGCAACGACATTCGTGGCAGCCTGGTCACGCTTGCCACAATGGCGTCCCGACACAAGGTAGACCTGATCGCCATCGGCAATGGCACCGCCTCGCGGGAAACCGATGCACTGGTGAACGCCTTGAAAAAGCAGTCTCCGGAGCTGGGCTTTCGCGCGATTACCGTTTCGGAAGCCGGTGCATCGGTGTATTCGGCTTCGGCCCTGGCTGCCAGGGAATTCCCGCAGCTCGATGTCAGCCTGCGTGGCGCCGTGTCCATCGCACGACGCTTGCAGGACCCACTCGCCGAACTGGTCAAGATCGACCCCAAATCGATTGGCGTAGGCCAATATCAGCACGATGCCAATCAGGTCCAGCTGGCGCGTGCGCTGGATGGCGTGGTTGAAGACTGCGTCAACAGTGTTGGAGTGGATGTCAACACTGCGTCCGCTCCCTTGTTGGCACGAGTCGCCGGCCTGACCACCACTCTGGCGGAAAACGTGGTGCAATTGCGCGATGAACGGGGAGCGTTCCGTAGTCGCAAGGAACTGCTTGATGTTCCGCGACTCGGCCCGAAGGCATTTGAGCAGGCGGCCGGATTCTTGCGCATTGCAAACGGTGACAATCCGCTCGACGCCTCAGCCGTGCATCCGGAAGCCTATCCTGTGGTGGAAAAGATATTGCAGGATCTGAAGCAACCGGTCAGCGTTGTCATGCAAAAACCGGAGCTGCTTCGAACCGTCAATCCTGGCAAATACACCGATGAACGTTTTGGGCTGCCAACCGTCAAGGACATTCTCGCGGAACTGGAAAAGCCCGGACGCGATCCCCGGCCGGAATTCCGGACTGCCCGTTTCAACGAGTCCGTCAACGAACTCAAGGATCTTCAACCGGACATGGTGCTGGAGGGTGTTGTCACCAACGTCACCAACTTTGGCGCCTTTGTGGACATCGGTGTTCACCAGGACGGCCTCGTACATATCTCGGCACTGGCGGAGCGATTCGTCAAGGACCCGCACGAGATCGTGAAGGCTGGTGACATCGTGAAGGTGAAGGTGATGGAAGTGGACGTCGCCCGCAAACGGGTTGCCTTGACAATGCGTCTGTCCGATCCGGCAGCTGACCGGAGGCAGGATCAGGAGCCAAGGCGGCCTCGTGAGGAGGCGCCACGCAAACAGTCCGCCACCAAACCGGCGGACACAAGAGGGATGGGCTCGATGGCCAGTGCGTTTGCCAACGCCAAACGCAAATAGTCCGCGCAAGGTTTTTCATTCATCCGACAACAAGGTGGTGGGTCCGCTCCGCCTTGTCCCCCCTTGCCGCTGGCCTCCACCACCACCGGATCGGGTGATGAAGCGCGCGCCTGAAAACGCGAAGCCGATCAGTAGCTCAAGACCCCCGGCGCATCCGCGTAGCCCAGATAGGCTACTCGTCGAAAGCCAAGGTCCATGTCCGGTGCGACGATACGGACACACCCGTCACTGATGATCTGAAAGTCGCGTTGTGCCTCCACGTTCTTGCGCATTGCGGCCGACAACGGCTGGCGCAGATCCACATCAAGAACATACGGCGCATCATTGGTTTCGAGGGGTCGGAGTTCGCCCGCCATCGCGCGTTTGACCGCACGTTCTGCACCAGCAGCAATCATGCGTTGTCCACGCACTGGTGGTATGCACCTGGCAGCCTGATTGGACAGCGCCTGTTTCACCACCACGCACTCGACCTGCGGACAGAGTATCCGCACCTGTTCCGCGACCACTTGATCACCGCTCACCATTCCCACCGGTACACCGAGCTCACCGGCCCTTCGAGCGAAAAAGTCCGGCTCTCCAATCGGTTGGCCATGCAGACTGACCAGTTTGAAGCCGCCATAGGAAATGGTGTGCGCCATGATGCCTGGCCGCGATCCTGCTCGAGCGTGGTGCCCCACGAGCAGCACAACACCACACTCGCGATCAAGTCCTGCCATTGTGGTCGCGCCTCCCCGCCCGGCACCGCGAATCACGGAACAACGCGGATCGATCTCGTCCATCAACAGCACACACAGATCTTCGACCCCATGGTTTTCTTCCACCACGACTTCAGTGGCGCCCGCCGCAAATGCACCTTCCACCGCAGCGTTGGCATCCGCCGTCATGAGACTGCGATTGCGCGCAAAATCGATCCCCTTGGGTGATACGTCCGGCCAGCGCACAAGACCGCAGATGCCCTCCATGTCGACGCTGACAAATACCTTCACGCGCAATGCTCCATGGCCTTTTAGTGAAACTCGATTCCGGCCAGGTTTCCCTCCGCTCGCCACGCATCCAGAATGCGGGAGAACGCCATGATGCCCGGAGCGAAACTGCCATTTCGGCGAATCATCGGGCCGTTTGGCTGTCCTTCATTGTTGTAGTACCCGGGAGTACAGGACTCGAGGAAATCCACGCTCATCACCGATGCATCCATCACCTGCTTGACCCAGGCCTGTTCGGCCTCGGCCGTCACATCGAGTGTCTGTGCCTGGCGGTCATGTGCTGTTTTAAGGATGTAGGCCACATGTCGACTCTGTACATCCAGGATGTGCGGGATGTTCGCACTCACTCCCGTCTGCGACAGACCGAAGATGAAGAGATTGGGAAAATCATGAGTCTGCATGCCATACATGGTCGACACGCCCTCGCGCCACTTGGCGGACAGCGCCAGACCATCGCGTCCGTGGACCTCGTAACCCGCCCGGCGCTCCATGGGTGTACCCACTTCGAAGCCACTGGCGTAGATGATGCAGTCAAGCTCGTACTCGATGCCACCCGCCACGATGCCTTTGCTCGTAATGCGTTCAATACCCTTGCCGTTGGTATCCACCAGTTTGACGTTGGGCCGATTGAACGTCTGCAGATACTCATCGTGAAAACAGGGGCGCTTGCAGAACTGCCGGTAGTAGGGTTTGAGCGCTTCTGCGGTGGAGGGGTCCTGGACAATGGTCTGTGCCCTCAAGCGGATCTGTTCCATCTTCTCGAAATCGGCAAGTTCGATCGTACGCACGATGTCCGCCATGGTCCCACCCATGTTGCGACTGCGCAGCAGCTTGCCGATGATTTCCGTCCAGCCATCCTGCACGAGATCTTCTTCCGCAAAACCGCCGCCGGTCAGCGTCGAAAAGTTCTCCATGCGATGCCGTTGCCAGCCGGGTTGCAGCGACTGTACCCACTCAGGGTCCGTCGGACGATTGGCGCGCACATCAATGGACGAAGGCGTGCGCTGGAAGACGTAGAGTTCCCGTGCAGCGGCACCCAGATGCGGCACGCACTGGACCGCTGTGGCACCGGTGCCAATCACTCCGACACGTTTGTCGCGCAGACCCTCCAGGTTGCCATAGCTGTTGCCACCGGTGTACGCATAGTCCCAGCGACTGGTGTGGAATGAATGGCCCTTGTACGACTCGATGCCGGGAACACCGGGCAGTTTCGGCCGGTTCAGCGGTCCATTCGCCATGCAGACAAAACGCGCGTGAAAGTGATCCCCACGATCGGTCTTGACCAGCCACCTTGAGACGCGTTCATCCCAACGCAGCTCCGTGATCTGGGTCTGGAAGAGAACGTCCCTGTAAAGATCAAAATGTTCGGCTATCCGCCGGCTGTGCGCGAGGATTTCCGGAGCCTTGGCATACTTCTCCGTGGGTATGTAGCCGGTTTCTTCGAGCAGGGGCAGATAGATGTAGGCCTCCGTATCGCATGCTGCGCCGGGATATCGGTTCCAGTACCAGGTGCCACCGAAGTCACCACCTTTCTCGACCATCCGGATGTCGTTGATACCGGCTTCTCGCAGCCGTGCACCCATCAACAACGCCGCAAAACCGCCGCCGATGACCAGCACGTCCACGGTATCCGACTTGGGCGCACGCTGGATTGGAGCGACATAAGGGTCTTCCAGGTAGTGCCCGAACTGATCCTTGATCTCGATGTACTGCTGATTGCCTTCGGCGCGCAGTCGCTTGTCCCGTTCCTCCCGGTATTTGCGGCGCAGGGCTTCCGGATCAAACGCCAATGGGGCAGCGGCATCATTCGACATGTTCGGGGCCTCGCAGCAATTCCGGCGTGTTGCCGGGTCATGGTTTAAAACGCGTTTTAGCAAATGTACGACGTCGGGTCGTCGGCTGACAAGCGGGGAGGACTGAATTTCCCTCCCCGGGTACTTCCGGGGACTTCCCGGCTTACAGATGTCCGACACAACCACGACACGACGCCCATTGGGTCCACAACCCAGCGGTCTCATTATTTCACCGACCCCTTTCAGAGCAGCACGACATGCATGTGGAATCCATCAAAGGCGTTTGCTTCGAACAACAGGGTGAGCACTACATGGTGCTGTGTGGTGCCGAGTCAGGTGTGGTTCGGGTGTATCACGAAGAAACCGGTCACGTGGAAGAAGTGGACTTCCTCACCGTACTGGAGTGGCTTTCGGCCTGATTCGCGCCTTGTGCCCGGTGACCGATGCAGCCGCGCGATCGAAGTGGCCCGCTTTGATCGATACGTCCTTTCGCACCGGCCTGCTCCCCTTGCCCTTGCGTTCCGGCCCTCCGCCGCATTAGCGTTGCACCCCTCACACACCTGTCCGCCCTGGGGGAATCATGAAAGGAACAGTGCACTACGAAGTGCGCGGCAATGTCGCTTTGCTGACCATCGACAATCCGCCCGTGAACCCGCTCTCCAGCGGAGTTCGCGCCGGCATGCACGAAGGTGTCAACAAGGCGCTCGCCGATCCTGCCGTCAAGGCCATCGTGATGACGGGTGCCGGACGGGCCTTCATTGCAGGCGCGGACATTTCGGAATTTGGCGGTGAGTCCAAAGGCCCGGGGCTCGCCGAGTGCCTGCGGAACATGGAAAACAGCACCAAACCCATCATCGCCGCCATCAATGGCACGGCGTTTGGCGGTGGACTGGAAGTGGCGCTCTGCTGCGACTATCGGGTGGCTTCTCCATCCGCGCCAGTCGGCTTGCCGGAAGTAAAGCTGGGACTCCTTCCCGGCGCAGGCGGAACGCAGCGTCTGCCTCGACTCATCGGCGCAGAAAAAGCCCTCAAGTTCATCCTCTCGGGTGATCCAATCCCGGCACCCCAGGCCAAGGTGCTGGGCATCGTCGATGAGGTCGTTGAAGGTGACATCGTTGCCGGTGCGATCAGGTTTGCCGAGGGGCTGATCGCCAGGGGCAGTCCGACCCGCAAGATTCGCAACGAAACCAGAATGATCGAGCCTGACCGGGGCAACGACAAGGTTTTCATGGAAGCGCGCCAACAGGTCGCACGTACCATGCGTGGCCGGTTTGCACCTGAAATGATCATCCAGTGTGTTGAAGCCGCGGTCAACGCAGGTGACTTTGATGCCGGCATCGCGGTTGAACAGCAGCGGTTCGGACAGTGCCTGCGTCATCCACAGCGCGAAGCGTTGATCCACATCTTCTTCAGCGAGCGCGAGGTGGCGAAGATCCCGGATATCGGCAAGGACACCCCGCTACTGGACATCAAGACAGCGGGAGTGGTCGGCTGCGGCACGATGGGTGGTGGCATCACCATGTGTTTTGCCAATGCGGGCATTCCGGTCACCGTGCTCGAGATGGAAGCTGCGGCACTGGAGCGTGGGCTGGGAGTCATCCGGAAGAACTACGACATCCAGGTGTCCCGGGGGCGCATGACCGCTGCCGAGGTGGACAAGCGCATGGCTCTCATCACCGGCACGGTCAGGTATGAGGATCTTGGCAAGGCCGACCTCATCATCGAAGCGGTCTACGAAAATCTCGATCTCAAGAAGGAGATCTTCACGAAGCTCGATGCCGTTGCAAAACCCGGCGCGATGCTGGCCAGCAACACCTCGGGACTCGATGTTGACCAGATTGCGATGGCGACCAGGCGTCCGGAACTCGTCTGTGGCATGCACTTCTTCAGCCCCGCCAACATCATGCGCCTTCTGGAAGTTGTCAGAAGCAAACACTCCGGCAAGTCGACCATCGCGACCGCCATGGCTGTTGGCAAGCGCATCGGCAAGATCGCCGTTCTTTCAGGCAACGCACCTGGTTTCATCGGCAACCGGATCCTCGGCGCCTACACACGGCAGGCTGCAGAAATAATCCTGCAGGGTGCAACGCCCTACCAGGTGGACAACGTCATCCAGGGCTTTGGCATGCCCATGGGGCCATTCCGGATGAACGACCTGGTGGGTCTGGACCTTGGCTGGCGCGCGCGCAAGCTCGCCGGTGTAAAGCCGGAAGACATTCCGCCAGCACAACGGGTGGCCGACAAACTGGCAGAAATGGGTCGTTACGGACAGAAAAACGGTCGCGGCTTCTATATCTATCCGGAAGGCAGTCGTGCTGGAACTGCAGATCCAGAAGTGGTGCAACTGGTGGAACAGGTGTCGGCCGGGGCCGGTATCGTTCGACGTCCTGTCACCGACGAAGAAGTGCTGAAGAGATGTTTTTATCCACTGATCAACGAAGCGGCCAAGGTGCTGGAGGAAGGCATCGCCCTGCGTCCCTGTGACATCGACATCACCTACATCAATGGTTACGGCTTTCCGGATACCGTTGGCGGACCCATGCACTGGGCCGACCAGCAAGGGCTCGCCAACATTCTCGCCGAACTCAGGAAGTTTGATGCCGAGTACGGGGGTACGGCCTTCAAGCCCGCCAGGCTGCTCGAAAAGCTGGTGGCTGAAGGCAAGACTTTCGCCAGTCTGCAACAGGGCTGACGGTCCGGCGGTTCCGCCCCCCAGAGACTGGCCCAATGTCTGGATAGACGGAAGGAGAGAGGGTTACAACATGTGGCTGAGACTTCGGCAGATTGCACTGGTAGCAGAAAAGCTCGCACCCATCGAGGCGGCTCTGGTCGATGTGTTCCGTGTCAAGGTTGCGTATCGCGACCCTGGTGTCGGGCACTTCGGTCTGGAAAACGCGCTGCTCCCGTTTGGCAACACACTGCTCGAGGTTGTGGCACCCATAAAGGAAGATACGGCGGGTGGCCGGTACCTCGAGCGTCGGGGTGGAGATGGTGGTTACATGGTCATCACCCAGTGTGATGACCATCTGCCAAGGCGTGCACGTGTCAAGGCGCTGGGTGTCCGCATCGTCAACCAGTTCGAAAACAAGCACTTTCGCAACATGCAGTTGCATCCGAAGGACACCGGTGGTTCCTTCTTCGAGATTGACGAGGCGCTTGGTGAAGGTGCACACGATCCTGATGGCCCGTGGGAGCCATCTGGTCCCGACTGGCAGAAGTACAAGGACACCTCTCGTGTTGGCGGGATAGTTGCTGCCGAATTACAGGTTGAGGAACCGCGACAGGTCGCTGCCCGCTGGAGCGAGATCGCGGAAATTTCACTGCGTCCAGACCGGGTCACCCTGCCGCTGGCCAACGCCACGATCCGGTTTGTACCTTGTGCGGACGGGCGGCCTGAGGGACTGGGTGGCATCGACATACAATGCAACGACAAGCCGGCCATACTGGCCGCCGCGAGGCAGTCCGGACTGCAGATTGATGACAACGTCGTCATGCTCTGTGGAATGAGAATGAAACTTCTCTGATGGGTAACTGATGCATATCGCGTTTACCGAATCGCAAGCCGCGATCGCCGACAACGTCGGCAAGGTCTGTACCGCCTTTGGAGATGCCTATTGGAGTGCCTGCGACCGCGAAGCACGCTTTCCGGAAGAATTTGTCGCCGCCATGGCAAAAGGTGGGTGGCTCGGGATCACGATGCCGGAAGCCTACGGCGGCTCGGGCCTGGGCGTCACAGAAGCGGCGATCATGATGCACACCGTCGCCAGGAGTGGGGGTGGACAGGCCGCTGCGTCCAGTGTGCACATCAACCTGTTCGGCCCGCATCCCATCGTCGTGTTCGGCACGGACGAACAGAAGGAGCGCATGCTGCCGCCTGTCATCAGCGGTCAGCACAAGGTCTGTTTTGGCGTAACCGAACCCAATGCCGGTCTCGACACCACCAGCATCGAGACCTTCGCTGCGAAGGTACCGGGTGGGTACCGTGTCAACGGTCGGAAAATGTGGACATCCACCGCCCAGGAAGCAAACAAGATTCTCCTGCTTGCACGAACCGTGAAAAAGCAGGACGTCAACAAGCGAACGGACGGGATCACGCTTTTTTTCACTGACCTTGACCGCACTCGGATCAGCGTCGAGCGAATTCCCAAGATGGGCCGTGCGGCAGTCGACTCGAATGCAACCTTCATCGACGATCTTTTCATCCCCGAAGAAGATCGTATCGGCGAAGAAGGCAAAGGTTTCCACTACCTGCTGCACAGTCTCAACCCGGAACGCATACTTGTTGCGGCTGAAGCCGTAGGCCTGGGACGGGATGTGATCGACCGGGCCGCGCGTTACGCACGGGAGCGAGTCGTGTTTGGACGGCCAATCGGTCAGAACCAGGGTATCGCCCATCCATTGGCCGAGTGCTGGGCCAATCTCGAAGCCGCCTGGTGGCTGATCATGCGAGCGGCATCCCTCTACGACCAGGGACTGCCATGCGGCGCCGAGGCCAACGCCGCAAAGTTGCTCGCTGGAAAAGCAGGATTCAACGCCTGCACACAGTCGATGCTGACCCACGGGGGCATGGGCTACGCGCGGGAATTCCAGATCGAACGTCTGTTCCGGGAGTCGATGATCGCGCGCATCGCGCCCGTGTCAGAACAGATGATCCTGAACTTCCTCGCTGAAAACGTACTGGGTCTGCCGAAGTCGTATTGAGTTGGCTGCCCCTGGCAGATCAGGTTGTCGACAGGAAACAAACCCGTGCAAATCAGTTCACCCGTACAGGCATGGATTGAATCGCCCTGAACAATGAGGAACTTGCGCGCACCGGGTTGCCAACCATTTCCACGCGCTCGAAACGCTGCAGAATTTCCTCCCACAGCACGCGCACCTGCATCTCCGCGAGTCGATTGCCAAGACAGCGGTGAATGCCGAACCCGAAACTGAGGTGATGGCGTGGATCCTTGCGATCGATGATGAACTGGTCGGGTTCATGGATGACTCGTTCATCACGATTGCCCGACAGATACCACATCACAACCTTGTCACCCCGCTTGAATGCACGCCCACGAAATTCGGTGTCATGCAGCACCGTTCGCCGCATGTGGATCAGTGGAGTCTGCCAGCGGATGATCTCAGGCACCATCGAATGCACGAGTGCCGGGTTGTTTCTCAACTTCACGTTTTCTGCAGGGAATTGATTGAGTGCCAGTACCCCGCCGCTGATGGAGTTGCGCGTTGTATCGTTACCACCAACCAGCAGCAGGATGACGTTCCCCAGCAACTCCCGTTGATCCATGTCCCGGGTTGACGGGGCGTGAGACAGCATGGACAGCAGATCAAATCCGGCAGGTGAGACCTTCTTGCGTTCCCACATGCTGGCAAAATAGTCACCACATTCAGCCATGGCTTCCCAGAACTGCGAGGCGTCTGTGACATAGTCAGGATCATCGGCATTGCTGACGATGTTTGACCAGCGAATCAACGTCGCACGGTCCGCTTGTGGTACATCAAACAGTGTGGCGAGCATGCGACTGGTGAGTTCGACAGACACGTTCGGGACCCAGTCAAACTCCACACCGCGAGGCAGCGCATCAAGAATCTCTCCTGCACGGGAACGGATCATGACTTCCAGTTCCGACAGGCTGCGCTGCGTGAACATGGGTGCCACGGTCTTCCGCTGTGCGTCGTGTTTTGGCACATCCATCTGGATGAACATGGGCAATTCCTGCATCGCCGTGGGTCGTCCATGGATGGTGACACCGCCCATGGAATAGTCCGACGAAAATGTGTCGTTTGCCTTGTCAACCGCCATGATGTCGTCGAAGCGAGTGATCGACCAATAGGCGCCATACTGGCTGTCTGCCGTGAAGTGTACGGGTGCCTCGTCGCGCAGCCGCTTGAAATATGCAGGCCACAGTTCGTGTCGAAAAATCTCCGGGTTGGCGACGTTCAGCGTTTCGATCGGTACGGAATAAGGATCAAAATCCGCATCCACCGCGATGCGCTGCCGTATCCGGCCGGATTTGCCGGCGACCGCCTGGGCCCGCTGCCTGAGATGGTCGTAATTACTGTCCACTGCTTTCTCCCGGAGAACGGTCACCTGGCCTGGTCTGCAATTCTGGAACATACACCTGATGACAGGCGACACAGACGCTATAAAGATCGGCGCCGGCCTGAAAGAGTGCATCCTTGTCCTTCGCTTGCGCGGCAGACATTACCTGGTGGCCTCTCGCCGAGAGCAAGCCCGAGAACTGTCGCCAGTCGTCCGTCCCCCGGTCGCGCCCGGGCATCAGCAACAGGTTGCCGGTCTCCACCAGCGTCGCACCCGCAGCTTCCACGTGATGCCAACCTTCTTCGTCTGTCGGTGCAAGGTCCTGTGTGCCATCAACCGTCACAATTTCTCCGGCAGAGTCCCAGGGCACCTCTGCAGCCGGTTCTATCACATGGCTCATGAGCATCTTCATGTCAAAACGGAGATCGTACGGCACCACCGGTTCCCGGGCGGATTCTGCAACAGGCTGGCAGCCGCCCATCAACAGCAACAGGACCGCCATTTGAAAGATCTCGCGCACCATCCACTCCCGTTTACACCCCATCTATAGAATACTCTCGTCTTTCGCAAATTGATCCGGAGCAAATTCCATGGCCGCACCCCTCGAAGGCGTCAAGGTAATTGAAATCGACAGCTGGATGGCGGCGCCGAGTGCTGCGGCGCTGCTTGCGGATCTGGGTGCCGAGGTGATCAAGATCGAGCCACCCGGTGGTGATCCAATGCGCGGCAACAGCCGGCCGGCAAAAGTTGACACGGCGTTCAAGGACTACGACCTGCAATTTGATGTCGACAACCGGGGCAAGCAGTCCATTCTGGTGGCTCTGGATACCCCCGAGGGAATCGAGGTCGTGCATCATCTTGTCAAAGGGGCACAGATCTTCATGTGCAACCTGCTGATCCAGCGGCAGATCAGGTTTCGCCTGGATCCACAGTCGCTGTTCGCCACCAATCCCAGGCTGGTTCACGCGACTCTGACCGGGTATGGCACGACAGGCCCCGATGCGTGGCGGCCAGGCTACGACGTCACCGCCTTTTTTGGCCGCAGTGGCCTCTATGATGCAATGCGCGAAGGTGACCAGGGCACCGTGCCAATGGCCCGTCCGGCGCAAGGTGATCACACCACGGGTCTGGCCATGCTGGCATCGATACTTGCAGCACTCAGACTGATGGAGCGAAGTGGTGAAGGCCAGGTTGTCGAGACCTCGCTGTACGAAACCGCAGTCTGGACGCAGGCCTCCGACTATGGCATCACCGCTGTCGACCAGGCACCTGTGCGCAGACGTGCCCGCCACGATCTGTTATCGATCACGGGCAACCGTTTTCCGTGTGGCGATGGCAAATGGGTGGTTTTCAACATGATGGACGCCGGCGCGTTTGAGCGCCTGTGCCACACCATCGGCCGTGAAGCATGGTTGCACGATGAACGGTTCAGGACAGCCAAGAACCGATATCAATTCATGCGGGTGCTGGTAGACGGGGTTGATGAAAGCCTTGCGCAGAAAACCCGGGATGAATGGGGTGAGATATTCGACAAGGCAGGATTGATCTGGGGTCCGGTGCTGACGCTGGATGAGGTCGCACGTGATCCACATGCTCACGCCATCGGTCTGTTCCCGGAGATCGAACACCCGGAACATGGAAAATACCGCACGGTCAACGCGCCGTTCCGATTCAGAACCGCAGATGTACGTCCGCGTGGACCATCGCCCAAGGCAGGCCAGAACTCGGTAAAAATTCTTGAGGAATCAGGGATGACTCAAAGGCAGATCAGCGACCTGCTCGCTTCCGGGGCAGTTCGAACTCGTTAGGCCAGACAAAAACGATCAGCAGATGGACTGCTGATCGTCTGCAGGCTTGGGATGGAGCCTGGTGATCCGTCGATCAGGATTCAAGGACACATTCCTGCATCAATGAACCCCGACGGGCGCCGTCAGTTGTTTACCAACGACCGCCGCCACCACCACTGCTGCCGCCACCGC
>JBGSHJ010000086.1:0-200431 GCA_041752315.1 Pseudomonadales bacterium | reverse complement strand
CCAGACAAACTCATTGTCCCACTGCCTAGAGTCGGCGACACCCGCGTGCAACAACACAACCGGTTGGCCACTGCCTGCCACCTCATGGTGCAGCTGCGCAGAACCACTGGTGACCAGGCCCGAATGGAATCTCTGCATGGCACACTCCCTGACTCAGATGGGGCCGACCAGACAAAACTCGTTGCCTTCTGGATCAAGCATGACGGTAAAACTCTCGTGGTGATCCCGTACACGTGCACCCAGTTGTTCCAGACGGCTGATTTCCAGACCCCTCGCTGTCGTCTCCAGATCGAAATGCAATCGGCTGCGGGCAGTTTTTGCAGTCGCTGCCGCTTGAAAAAAAATCGTCGGGCCATTGCCATCCAGCGCCACCGCAGGATCCGTATCGGGAGTCAAACACAGACCGGCCAGTCGCGCAAGTTCCGCAGGGTCATAGCCTCGAACCCGGTAGGTGTCGAGAGCTGCTGCCCAGAAGCGAGCCAGCGCTGCGGGATGCTCTGCATCGATGACGATTTCCTTGAGTCGCGCCATCCGGGGCTAACCAAGCGCCACAAAAAGGCTGGTGGCCAGCAGCAAGATCACGACTGGCAGCCACAGGCGCCGTTCACGCGCGCTCGGCGTAATGGCATTGGCCACACAACCGAGCAGACAATAAGCCACCACGACCCAGATCAATGAATTCGACAACTCCCGCAAGCCCGGAAGAGCCAGGCCCGACCGGGACGCAACCACCATGATGAAACCCAGCAGAACAAGCGCAGATACGGCGGATATACAGCGGCGGATTCCAGGCAAGACACCGCGAATTTGTCCACCCATCGTCCATTCACCCCAAGGGGCGCCAGATACCAGCGCAAGCTGGAACCCGATGGTGAAGGTAGTGAGCAGAATGAACAGCAGGCCTGCCCATTCGGAAATCTGCTGTGTCATGACGATGTCGTCCGCTCGATCATGAGTGCCCGTCCGATCGCAGGCCTGTTCATCGAACTCTCTCGATGGCCGCAAGGGCCGCTCGCAACAGCTTTTTTCGCTCGCTTGCAGTATTCACGGGCAATCGGGTGAAATCCTCTCCCGACACGCGAATGTCGGCGAACAGTCCGGCCGGGGCCTCATGAAAATGCAGGAAGGCCCTTGATCGCAGATAAAAAACGCCCCGACTTTTTTCCTTGAGTGTCTCGATACCGCGCAGCTCGACCAGCAGACCTTCGAGCCGGGAAAGCGCTTCGATCCCCGCATGTTTCATTGATCAGCTCCCACTTCGTATCCAGACTGCAAGCGAGTGCAGCGACACAAACCCGGCCAGCCGCGCCTTCTCCAGATCCGCTCCGGATTCATACCCCACCAGCGGGCAGCCGGGAAATCGCGACGCGGCCGCCTGTACGGCACTTGCCCAGACACGATCGTCGTTCACTGTCGAAAACAGGTTGGACAGCCCGGTTACCCCTGGACTTGCGTTGGCGACAAATCCTGCGACAAGTTCACCGCCATGCCACGCCCCCAACAAGGTGACCGCAGGGTCCAGGAGCAAGGCCGGCCTGAACAGAGGACCACCTGGATCGACAGGTTCTCCACCTGACCAGGCCAGCTCCCACAATGCAAGTTCCCGAGTGGATTCGATCTGGTGCCAATCAAAATCTCCCGGAAGCTTCATCTCCTGAAGCGATCCTGAATGCCACAGCCAGGTTGCGTTGAACAGTTTTGCAAATCCATGGGGCGCCAGATCGAGAACGTTGTAGCTGTCCTTGAGCCCCCAGCCGCTCGCCGGTAATTTCTCCGCCATGGCGTCCATCCCTGGGAACAGTGTTTCAGTCGTTGCACCACGTGAGCAGGACACGAAGTTCGGATACAGCCGTGGTGATGGCTGCCGGTTCACCCACCAGTCAGCACTCAGCTGGCTATCTCCACCATGGGCGCGGCACATGGCTTCGCACCATGCCACGTTGTTCATCACGGCAAGATGCTCCTGGCGTGGCGACGAGGCAGAACCTGAACCAGGCGCCAGCGCACCATCCAGAACATCAGGGGACACAGGGTCGTGATCTGCATACGCGGATGGGGTATCAGGCATCTTCGATTCCCCGCTTCGGCGGATACTTCCACCACGTGAAGAGCACCAGTATTCCGAAGAGTGTATAGGCCATAACAAACACGGCAGGAGGCAGATCGAAAAACAGAATGGCGCCCAGCCAATGTTCGATGAACGATGTGGAGTATCCCTCGTTGCCTGCTTCGATACGCAACTGGTTTTCCAGCGCCGTCAGCGGACAGACGATGTTGAACCAGGCTTCGAGCACCACCACCAGGATCGTTGCCAGGTGAAGCAGTCTGAACCACAGACGATTGACGAAGCGCCAGCCGCAGAGGTTGCCTGCGACAATCACGACCAGCCCACCCACGACAAACAGCACAAAGGCAAAGTGCAGGATGAGCACCATATCGGCTGCCCAGACCCACACTGCAGCTGTCATGAAGTCCTGCGATCGTCCTGCAGGACAACCCCGTACGAACGCACTTCGGCTTCGTGGGGCATGTCTCGCCAGAGCTCACGCAACGCTGCGGAATACCAGGCGCGCATTGAAGACAGCGCGCGCAATCGTTCCGCGTATTCCTTCGCCGTGTTGGACAGCTCGGGTGAATAGGTCTGGACCCGGAAGGCAACGGGCGCATAAAACGCATCGACCGCCGTAAAACGCTCTCCGGCCAGGAACGGACCACCGAATCGCGACAAGCCATCACACCAGATTTCATCAACACGCTGCCAATCGGCATGCAGCGCACGAGTCACTGCATTCAGTTTGACACGAACCCCACAGTTCATGCCGCAGTGATTGCGCAATTCACCAAAGCTCGAGTGCATTTCGGCCGACGCGCTACGAGCCCAGGCGCGGGCATTGCGCTGCGCAGGCCACACGCCTGGATGAATTTCGGCGACGTATTCGGCGATGGCCAGCGAATCCCAGACAACCGTCTCGCCGTCAACAAGACACGGTACCTTGCCACTGGGTGAAAATGACTTGAACTCGCCAGAAGCTTCTTCACCAAAGGGTGTCAGCCTCTCGATGAACGGGACACCCAGTTCCCGCAATAGAACCCAGGGGCGAAGCGACCAGGATGAGTAATTCTTGTTGGCGATGTGCAGCAGCAGCATGAGTCTCTTGCCTTCCTTCAGGCGACGGATTCTTCGCCTCAATCATGAAATAGAACTCATGCTGCGGGCCAGCGTTTTCAACGCCTGCTCGTCAACTGCCAAATCACGCGTCATCATGTCGACTGACGTTGGTCAACGGTCCGGACCGGGGGCAACCCAATGAGCTCGCACATTTCAAACGGGGAGCAGGCGCGTCGATACTTCGGCCAGCGGCCGCATGTGGGCGTGCCCGAATCCGTGCTGCAGCATCCAGCGGCCTGGTATGGCGCTGATATCCGCAGGCTGGTGCAGTCACCACAGAACGATATCCGGTACGTGCTGGCTCCGGCCGATATCTCGACAATCGAAACCGCCATTATCCACGCCAGAAAAACCGGCAAGCCAGTGAAGTCGCTCAGCGCGATAGACTTTCCGCTGGCTCAGCTGCGCCCGAGGCTGGATGCCATACGCCGCCAGCTCAGCGAAGGGCGTGGCTTTGCGCTTATCAAAGGCGCACCTGTGGCTCGATGGGGCACTGCGGACAGCGAACTCTTTTTCTGGTGTCTCGGACAGCACCTGGGCCTGCCCGGGTTGCAGAATCCGCAAGGCGATCTGCTCGGTCATGTCGTGGACACGGGGGATGTCCGGCAAGATCCCATGGTTCGCCTGTACCGCACGGCATCAAACATCAACTATCACTGTGACGGTGCAGATGTAGTCGGGTTGCTGTGTCTGCAGGCATCCGATGCAGGTGGCACCAGCCGAATCACAAGTTCGGTGACTGTGTTCAACGAATTGTTCATGACTCGACCCGACCTTGCTGCACGACTGTTCGGTGATATCCGCATGGATCGCCGGAACGAGGAAAAACCCGGCGAGGCGCCTTATTCGGTGGTCCAGCCAGCACGCTACGATGGTTCGAACCTGCGTACCTTCTACCACTCGGACTACTTTCGCTCTGTGGCAAGGCTCCCAGGTATCCTGCCGATCGCCGATCTCGAGTTATTCGACCACTATGAGGCTATCGCGGAACGATGCGATATCCGCTTCGAGATGCAATTCGAGCCAGGTGATATCCAGCTGCTGTCGAATCACACGGTCATTCATGCCCGGACGGCTTACGAAGACCATGACGGCCGCAAGCGTCATCTCCTTCGCCTCTGGCTCTCACTTCAGTAATCAAACAACCGGGCCCATCACACGCCGGCAACTGAAAACAGCCGGCCCGTTGACGCACGCATCCGCAGCGCCTTGAGCGGTTCATAGTCGGCTGACGCGTAAAATGAATCGAGCCTCTCCATATCCGGGAACTCCAGCACGATGGTTCGATACGGGGCGTCATGACCTTCAAGCAATCGGGTGGCGCCACCCCGCACCAGATAACGACCTCCATGCGCTTCGATGATGGCCGGCACAAGCCGACGATATTCTTCAAAGGCCTGAACGTCGGTGACCTGGATATCCGCGATCAGATAGGCGCTCATCCGGGCTCCTGACTTTTGTGAACAAGTGTTTGGGAATGTTGCTCCCAGTGGTCGCCATCGAATGGAACAACCCGCATGGAAACAGGTCTTTCGACAAGACATCGGACGTTCACGTCAATGCCGTCCGGATTCGAGCGCGGAACATAAAACGACTTGATGCCACAGATCCGGCAAAAAGTATGTTTCGCCACGCCGGTGTTGAACGAATAGGTCGTGACAACATCGTTTCCACGGAGCAGGTGAAACTTCGACTTCGGTACTATCAGATGCAGAAAACCACTCATTGAGCAGATGGAACAGTTGCAGTCTTCAACTTCGATGTCCTCCGAAGCCTCGACCTCGAAAGCAATCGCACCACAGTGACAGCCACCGTGGTAGATCATGATTCCGGCGCATCGATACGATACAGCGCAGTGGTGACCGGTGGCCGCCCGTTGACGACCATGTCTTCAGCATGATCAAACCGGCCGCCGATCTTCTCCATCGCCTTGCGGGATCGCCAATTGTCGACGGCGATGTGGAACCAGACGGTATCTGCGCGCTGAAACGCATGCGCAAGCATGAGGGCCTTCAACTCCCCGTTGGTCGATCCGCCCCAATGACTGCGCGCCAGGAACGTGAAGCCAATGGCCACCTCACGGGTTTCGGGCTGCCAGTGGTAAAAGCGGGAGGTGCCAATCACCAGCCCGGTTGCCTTGTCTTCAATGACCAGGGCACCTTGCTTGAGGGCACCTTCGAAGACGTTGCTCATGAAAACATCACGCTGGTATCTGAGTGGATCGGGGTGCTGCTCCCAGATCAGCGGGTCGGCGGCTGCTGCATGAAGCGCTTCAAAATCACCCGCGACCAAAGGCCGCAGACGAATGGTTGCGCCTTCAAGGTTGGGTGCAAAATCAAAGGGAAGCATCACTTCGTGATACACCTCGAGATCCCTGGCCGAATAACAACAGAACTGTACTTCCTGGAGCGACCCGGCGCCTCTGACGGCTGAGCGCACCACCGGAACCGCAATCCTTGCCGCTTCAATGATGGGGTAACCGTACACACCCGTACTGATGCAGGGAAAGGCTATCGATGCCGCACCCTGCATCGACGCAAGTCCGATCGCCTTGCGGTAGCAGGCCGCCAGCAAGGAAGATTCTCCTTGCCTGCCGTCTCGCCAGACAGGACCCACGGCATGGGCAATCCACCGGGCGCGCAACCCAAAACCTGGCGTGACCTTTACATCGCCGACATCACAGCCACCCAGCTGCCGACAGTGCTGCAACAGCTCGTGGCCTGCCGCCCGATGAATGGCGCCATCCACACCACCGCCACCCAGCAACGATGTATTGGCTGCATTGACAATCACATCAACATCCAGCGTTGTGATGTCTGCCTGGATGGCGCGCATGCGGACCGGGGCTGCCACGTTGACGCCGTCACTGGTCATGCCATGGTCACTCATCTGCAATCAACCGCTTGCCAAAACTCACCACCCGATCTTCGGTGTAACCCAGATGACGGTAGAACTTCATGGCCTGGTCATTTCCTTCGCGCACCATCAGATTGATCTTTGGACAACCAAGCGCCAGCAGACGCTCTTCGACACACGTCATCAACTGGCGCCCCAGCCCACCTGTCTGCAGGGCTTTCGAAACGGCCAGGTAGTTCACCCACCCACGATGGCCTTCATAACCAGCCATCACGGAACCAACCACCTTGTCCTGCTCCACACCCACCAGGAACAGCTCCGGTTGCACCTCAAGCTTTCTGTCGATGTCCTTCTGCGGATTGTTCCATGGTCGGGTGAGTCCGCACTCGATCCACAACTGCACTACCTGATCCGTGTCTTCCACCCGAAATCGTCTGATATCCATGTCGGTGTTCAACCCACCGACAGCAGATGACTGACCAGTTCATCGGGCGCCGAGAAAAATGGTGAATGATCGCAGTCCATCGAGATGACACGCTGACACGGTGACGCATCGATCATGCGTCGCTGCATCGCCGGGCTTACAGCCCGATCCTGAAGGCACTCGATATAGACACGCGGCACTCGACCATAGCGCTCAGGGGTCAGCTTGAGCGGCGTTGCGAGAGGTGCCAGTGGTTCTGGCTGCAGAAGGGTTCTTGCCAGAACACGATCATCCGCACCACAACCGCCATAAAAGCACGGGTTGATCGCTGCATCCTGCACGGTCGCTGAAAGCTGGTCTGCGGCAAAGATCAGGTTCCCGGCGAGCGAGCTCTCTGAATCCGTACCGGACGCAGCCAAAAGTGATTCGCCGTCCTTGAGCAGGAACGCGCAGAGATAAACAAGCGACTGGATACGGTCAGGGCGAGCTTGGGCCGCTTCGCTGATGAGGATGCCACCACGACTGTGCCCCACCAGAATCACCGGATCGTCAGCCTTGTCCAGCGCGGCGACAACCGTATCCGTCCAGTGCTTGAGCGTGACCTGACCCACAGGTGTCTTGTCAGCACCCAGTGCCGGCAGGTCTGGCGCAATGACCTGATGGCCGGCGTCCTGCAGGCGACTGATCACCTTGTACCAGCACCAGGCGCCATGCCATGAACCATGCACCAGGACAAACGTACCCATCAGGACTCCCCTCGAATCACCGCGGCGTTATAGTCTTCGCCAGTCATCAACCCACCGGCTGTCGCCGCCCGACCGACATCGCTCGCCGGCAGTACATCCTGCATGACATCAATTCTCTTCCAGGACGCCAGCGGTGCGTTGCCGGCTGCATCAGGCACATAGCGGGAGGTCTGCAGACGTGCATGGCGATGAATGTAACGCGCGCAGTTCACAAACGCCGTGTCGACATGCGCACGCACCAGCAGTTGCGCGCCGGGGAACTGAGCGAGCAACGGATCGTCATCGCTCACTGACGCCGTAGCCTGTACACGCACCCGATTCGGAGTCTCAAAATCGATGAAGAGCAAGCCGATCTTGCCAGTTGCCGCAATGTTGCCCATCGACAGGAACATGCCGTTCCCGTCATAGCCTGGAAACACCAGCGTCCGTTCATCCAGTACTCGCACAAATCCGGTCGGCCCTCCCTTGTGTGAAACCGTAGGTTCTCCAGATTCATTGACCGTCGACAGGAAGAAGAAGTCGCGCGACTCGATGAAGGCAATGTGCGCTGCATCACTCAGCCGATTGGTGACAATGGCCTGTTCCAGTCTGTCGGCAAGCCGTCGGCTGTCAAACCGATCCTGCAAAACCCGCTGTGCTTTTGTGTAGATACTCATCCACGCACTCCCATCGAAGTGTTTGATGCTGGCCTCATCGATTCACCCCCCACGTCGGTACAATCAGACCATGATCGCCAGAACTGAATCGAGCCGCCACTGGGGCGAGTGCCTTCTCCTATTGTTGGGCAGTCTGTTCCTGCACTCCGCAGCGCCCGCCGACACCAGCGGGATGGTCTGGATCGCAGGTGGCGAGTTCGACATGGGCGCGGCTGCGCCACTTGGCGAGGACAACAACCAGGTTGGCATGCAGGCGACGCATGACTCAAGACCCATTCATCGGGTCCGCCTCGATGGCTTCTGGATGGACCGGACAGAGGTTACCAACGCAGACTTTGCGCGGTTCGTTGCAGCCACCGGTTACGTCACGCTGGCCGAAAAGCCGCTTGCCGCGCAAGACTTTCCTGGCCTCGCGCAGGACATGCTTGCACCCGGCTCTGCTGTTTTCACTCCACCCACGGCAGCCGTGCCGCTGGATCACTCCGGTCGGTGGTGGGCATGGATGAAAGGCGCCAACTGGCGTCACCCTGAAGGGCCTGCCAGTTCCATCGCAGGACGGGAAGTGCATCCCGTAGTGCACGTTGCTTTCGACGATGCGGTGGCTTACTGCACCTGGCACGACAAGCATCTGCCGACGGAAGCCGAGTGGGAGTTCGCAGCACGAGGTGGACTGAGCGGCAAGCGATACCCATGGGGAGATGAATTCCAGCCCGGCGGCCGATGGATGACCAACAGCTTCCAGGGTCATTTTCCAGACCACAATTCCGGCGATGACGGTTACATCTCAACGGCACCGGTCGCGCAGTTTCCCGCCAATGGTCATGGGTTGCATGATGTGGCGGGAAACGTCTGGGAATGGGTAAGTGACTGGTATCGACCGGACTACTATCGGGAACTTGCCTCCGGTGACGAGGTGGCAGACAACCCGACAGGCCCGGTGTCATCCTTCGACCCGGACGAACCGGGCGTCGCCAAACGGGTACATCGAGGGGGCTCGTTTCTCTGCACAAACCAATATTGCGCACGCTACCAGGTGGGCACCCGTGGCAAGGGTGATATCAACACCAGCACCAATCATCTGGGGATACGCTGTGCCAGGAGCGAAAGAAGGAGCGGAAAGTGAACGAGTGGTTGATGCACCATGACCTGACGGTGCTTTCTTTTGGCATCATCGGCGGGTTGTTGCTGTTGCAGGTGCTGGTATCCGACGTGGTCAGCATCGCCGCCAGACACCCTCCCGGCACACCCGTCGTGCCTGACCATCACTCGCTGCTGTTTCGTGTCCATCGAGCCCACGCCAACACCAACGAGACATTGGCCGGGTTCATCGTGCTGGTGTTGTTCGCTCTGGCAACACGGGCGGACCCGGCGTGGTTGAACGGGCTGTGCATGACCTACGTCGCTGCAAGACTTGGCCACATGACGTGTTATTACGCAAACTGGGGGATTCTGCGATCCGTCAGCTTCGGATTCAGCCTGGTTGCGCTTGCAGGAATTCTCGGCTCAGGTCTCCTGGCCTGGTTCTGATTCATCGGACACAGTGCCTCGCATGGTCCCGGATTTCGGTTTCTGCGAATGCTGCCGATGCTGCTGGATTGACGGACGCTGGTTACCTTGTTTCAGATTTCTGTTTTCGAACCTCGGTGGCAAACCGATCCATGGAGGCGCGAATTCTCGACGCATGCTCTGGGGATGCAACGATCGATGCCACCTCGGTTTGTGTGCCGAGCAGGTTGACGATGAAGGACGATTCATCCATGTGGATACCCGACATGGTCTTGAGTACGGTAATGAGTGTGTCACGGCCAACGGTTGACCGACCGCTGGTGGAAAGCATCATGAATGGCTTGGCGACAAAGGAATCGGTATCCACGAGCCAATCCAGTGCGTTCTTGAGTGCGCCCGGATAGCCACGGGCATACTCAGGTGCGGAGATGATCAGCCCGTCGGCGCCACGCATTTCCTGGATCCATTGCGACACCGTATCGGATTCGGCAACGTTGATATCCGGGTTGAACAACGGCAAGCGGCCAACAAGCGTGGTGAGGTGCAGGTTCACCCCGGCTGGCAGAAGCCTGGCGGCTGCTTCCAGCAATCGCGAATTGGTGGAGCCGCTGCGAAGACTGCCACATACTCCAAGCAACTGTAGGGTCATCCCGTTTCACCTGTGATATCCAATCCGGGTTGCAGCAAAAACCGTCATGGCATGACCGTCAGCGTGTGTAGAAGGTCTGCATTTCAGGAGGTGGTTGCCATGGGATTGCTGCTTTTCATTCTAGCCGCAGGCGCGCTGATCGGGCTGTCGTTATGGAATGGTTATGCGCGCGCCCGGCAGGTCCACGAACTTGTCCAACACGGGCTACCCGTCACCGGCACCATCACCCGCCGCTGGAAGCGTCGGGGCAAACGGCGCAGGCCGTTTGTGGCGTACGAGTACTCGGTTTCGGGACGGTCCTACAGACACAGCATGGCCCTGGGCCAGGATGAGTACGAAGGGTTTGCCGAGGGCCAGCCCATCGCGCTTCGCTATCTGCCTGACAAACCACACATTTCCGCCACCGAGAAGATCGTCGGGCAGTCACGCCAGGCAGCGCTGGAAATTGCTGCCAGAAGAAAAAAGCCGTGACTACCCCTGAACAGGTTGCGAACGGAATGGATCATCTTTCAGCAGCGCCAACGCGAGGTGGCACAATGCATGTTTGGGTCCAGGGTGACTGAATAATGAAAGCTGTCTACTGTGAACAACTGACCGGTATCGACAATCTGGTGGTGCGAGAGGTGCCTGCACCAGGCAAACCGGGACCGGGTGAACTTCGCATCGACATCAAGGCGCGTGGCGTGGCGTTTACCGATGTGCTGATGTCGCAGGGCGAATACCAGGTCAAACCGCCTCTGCCTTTCATTGTGGGCGGTGAAGGTGCGGGCGTGGTTACGGACGTGGGCGAAGGAGTCCAGGGTTTCGCGCCAGGAGATCTTGTGCTGACACCTGGCGGCTGTGTTGAGACTGTACTCACGCCTGCTGCCCGCGTGACCAGATTGCCCGCCGGCATCGACCTTGTCGCTGCAGCTGCATTTCGAGCGAACTACCACACGGCCTACTACGGTCTGCAGCGCGCGCGTCTGCAGCCTGGCGAAACCCTGCTCGTACATGGCGCCGCCGGGGGCGTAGGTCTTGCGGCCGTCGACGTGGGCAAGCTGATGGGTGCAAAAGTGATCGCCACGGCGAGCTCCGAGAAAAAACTCGCCATCGCAAGCCAGCTGGGTGCAGATTACCTGATCAACTACACCAACGAATTCCGCGAAGAAGTGAAGGTACTCACGGGGGATCGTGGCGCCGATGTGATCTACGACCCTGTGGGGGCGGATGTGTTTGACGAATCGATGCGCTGCATTGCCCCTTTTGGACGCATTCTCATCGTCGGCTTTGTCGGCGGCCGGCCCGGGCTCGCCAAGACCAACCACCTGCTCATCAAGGACGCCGAGATCATCGGCTACACCGTCGGTGCGTTGATGAAACACGATCCGGCGTGGGCCGCACGCAACAACGCGGTGCTGGTGGACTGGCTCGCAACCGGCAAGATCAAACCTTACGTATCTCACCAGCTCCCGCTGGAGGAGACCGCGCAGGCGCTTCGCCACATCGTCAATCGGGAGGTGATCGGGAAGGCGGTGCTGGTGTCGTGATTTCGGATGGTGCGTGACTCCCTTCGTCCGGAAACACCTTCAGGCCATCCGGACCTGGCCAGGTTGCCGCCGACTGTCTGAGCCGACAAAACGCGCGCCTTGACAGACGCGCGACAGAGGTGATCCGTTGGTCAGTCCGGCAACCCGAGCACACGCTTGGCGAGAATGTTGCGCTGCACTTCGTTGCTGCCGCTGTAGATGCTTGCCGCACGGTGAAAGAGCCACTGGTTGACATCCGGATCACCAGGAACGTAAGCCAGCGGACCCCGCATTTCGAGTTGCAGATCATGATGCTGCTGTTGCAGTTCGGATCCACAGATCTTGAAGATCGAAGTCACTGCACCCGGTGTGCCGCCATCGGACTCCTGTACTGCTCTTCGCTGTGAAAGTCGATACGCCCGGTTGCGCATTTCGTACGCCAGCAGCTTCTGTCGGAAATCGGCATCCGCAATACGGCCGTCGCGCACACCAAAGGACTGGCGCGCCTGTGTGACAAGACTGTCTGCTTCTGTTCCGGCCCCGCCGGACACCAGCGACTCCATGCCACTGCGTTCGTGTTGAAGGAGGCGCTTGCCAACCGTCCAGCCATCATTCAATCGCCCAACAAGATCGTCCTTGCGCGCAATCACGTTATCCAGGAACACCTGGTTGAAGGGAGATTCGCCACTGAGCAACCGAATGGGTTTGATGCTGACACCCGGCTGATCCATCGGCAGCAGGACAAAGCTGATGCCTTTCTGCTTGGGTGCATCCGGGTCAGTACGAACCAGACAGAACATCCAGTCGGCATTGTGAGCGCCGGAAGTCCAGATCTTCGAACCATTGATGACATAGTGATCTCCCCGATCCTCTGCGCGTGTACGCAGGCTGGCAAGATCACTACCCGAACCGGGCTCGCTGTAACCCTGGCACCACTCCACCTCGGCGCGCGCGATTCGCGGCAGATGGCGCTTTTTCTGTTCCTCGGTACCAAACTCCAGCAGGGTCGGACCGATCATGCTGGTGCCAAAACTGGACAGTGCGGGTCTCGCATGAATACGTCGCATCTCTTCAAGGACAACCACGTACTCGTCCTTGGAAAGGCCACCACCCCCGTATTCCCTTGGCCAGTGAGGAACGGTCCAGCCGCGCTCGATCATGCGTTCAAGCCAAAGGAGCGTGTCCTTGTCCTTGATCCTGATCTTTGTGCTGCCGTTGGAAATCGGCCCTGGTCCACGTGCTCCAGGCGGGCAATTGGATGCCAGCCAGGCGCGGGTTTCATTGCGAAAGGTTTCGAGTGCGGACATGTGGATCTCCCGGTTCCAGACAAGGGAGTATAACGAGGCTCCGGGCAAGGTGAAGCGCGGGAAAACCCCGCTGCCTGCCGATCCAATCAGTCCGTCTGTGGGGTCGAAGCAGAGGGCAAACCACTGTTGCCGCAGTATCCACATCGCCAGCACTCGGCGTACCCAAGAGGATAATACCTGGCCCCACAGTCGGGACAGGGCTCGGCCGCCCCGGACGGCCGATATGGCGCAAGACCCAATCTCAGGAAGTGAATCGACATTGCCTCCTCACCAGAACTTGCGTCGAACTCCCACAGCAGTTCCGACCCTTCCGACAAACCTGGTGGCCTGGCGCCACATCCTGTATCCCAATAGCAGATGTCCCCGGTTGATCTGTCCTTCCAGGCCTGATGAAGTTTTTTGGTCATCGCGGATCCAAGGCATCGGTCGTTGAAAAAAAAACGGCAGCCGGACGGGTTCCCACCCGGGGAGCGGGCTACTCCCTTGCCTGACAAACCCTCGCCCTTCACTTCGCGCTTCGACCACGCACCCGCAACTGCTTCTTGCGGTGGTAAGTGAACGACGCAGCAATGCACATTGCCAGCGCCCTGGTGGGCACCCTGGCATCCAGTGAAAACACCAGTGCCCGATTTCCTTCGAACGTGAAGTCATCCGGAAACAGGGTTCTGAAAGTCTCGACAAGGTTTGTCTGGCAGAGGAAGTACATCGCGTAGTGTGTGGGATCCTTCGACTTCCAGTCGATTCGGACAGCACAGCCGCTCTTGTTCCTAGGTACGTAGGCAGGCTCGCCCCACTTCAGTGTTTCCTCCAGATCACCGACGCCTTCGGTCTGCGCTGCTGTCAGGAAAACAAGTTCCCTGATGTCCATCAGCTTGCGACGCACTCTTGTCGGATACGCGTCGAATTTTGCAGCAACTTCAACATGGGTGAAGGGCGTCATCGGGACCTCTTCCTGAGTTGACCGTTTTCAATCTGAATTCTGTCCGATTCGCCAGAGCACTCCCGACGGATCAAAAAGACAAAAGTCCCTCATTTTCCAGGGTTGCGACTCCAATGCCGTTATCCTGACGTCGTACTTCGCCACAACGCCGGAAGCGAGTACGTGACTGCGCCACGAATCCACATCTTCGACGAGGATGTGCATCATGAAGTTCTCCGCCAGCGACTCCACCCAGAAATCCTGCAACAGAAAGCTGACCTTCTCGAAGTGAAAGTATGCAACCCCGCCGCCTTCCGAAGCCATCGTGAAGCCAAGGTCCCTGTAGAACTGCTTGGAGACCTCAAAATCCCTGGCCGGCACAAATGCCTTGATTTCCGTGACATGAAGATTGGTCATGGTGATCCTCGGTCGATACGGATGGTTGAGACAACGGGGTAATGAACACATCGCCGTCTTGAGTGGGAAGATCTACTGCGATGGGTCAGCCACGCCATGGAACCCCTGACGTCTGTCCGTTCTCCTCCTGTTCTCTTCCTGTTCTCTTCCCGTTCAAGAACGCACCCTGGACTTCTGTTTTGCACTCCGTTCATTGCCATGTCTGTAGTTGCCGGTTACCCGCGCCATCAACAACTGGATCTGGGTGAAGCTCCCGCACTCAGCCTTGCCGACAAAAGTGGCAGCATCGCGGCCGCGAAGCGTCGAGGCAATTTTCCCGTGATGCAGGATTTCTACATCACCCGACTTGCGAACCTTGTAGGTAAAGCCGAGATCTGAAGGCTCGTGCATCATGATCAAACGGGCCTGTGTTTGACGAGCTGAAAATAGGGGCCTTCCCCGCCGATACCGTCTGCTTCGATCACCCAGCCCTGAGCCGCATAAAACGCAAGCGCAGGCGTATTCGCGCAGACGCACTTCAGTCGCCATGGCCACGCCAGCCAAGTCTGAAGTGAATCGAGCAACTGCGTACCGATACCTTGCCGATGACAGGCTGCAGCCACATAGAGGTGGTGGATGAAGGCATCGGCTTCATAAACCGATACCAGGCCAACAATTTGTCCGGCCCGATTGACGGCAACCGTCATTCGCTCGCCTTTGGTCACCATCGTGATGTCCAATGAACGACTCGCGGACGATGGCAACCAGAAGGCGTTCCTGTACACCTCGTCCAGCAAAGCCTGCAACCCCTGCATGTCTGCCACCATGGCCGGACGAATGCCGATCGTCATGAACCATTGGCGGCAACTGCCGCGCCTGAATTAGCCACCGATGTCGCAGCCCCAGAATACCGTCCTGGTTTTCTCCGCAAACCTGGCGAGAGATTCACAATCGATCTTCCTGTTCCTGGGCACATTTGCAATCCACGCATCCAGACCGCCGGGCAGGCGTTGATCCAGTTCGGCCAGCTTGACGACAGCACGCGCCGTGTTCGGGCCTCGTGACGGCTGACTGAGTTTGCCGCCTTCGCGATCAGCCCAGTCACGCTGCCAGTTGATCGCTTCATCAAAACGCCTCTGGGTTATGCCGCCACTTCGTTTGAGAAACACCATCGCGTAATACTCTGCGAGCCCTTCCACCAACCAGTCTTCGCCATCGGCCATTCGACGGCGGCTGGCCACATGAACCAGCTCATGCAGGAGGGGACTGGTTCTGTTTTCGCTGATCAGCGGCCGATCCGCATGCAGGAACAGCGAACCGGGTCCCGACAGGCCCCCTCGCCACATGGGTTTGCCCGCAGACACGATCAGCAGTTTCGGTGGCAGGTCAGGAAATACCTTGACCAGCTCTGGAATGGTCCAGGACAGATAGGCAAGTGTGTCGAGCCGCCTGATGTCTTCACCCATCGGCGCGGCGATCGCGACCTTCCTGCCGGCAATGTCATCGCGACGAATGCCAAGTTCGCCGGCAATGATCCATCCGTCTGGTCGCCGGTAACGAGTGTCCGAGTCGACCGGCAAAACGTGCCTTTGGCCAAGCCACCGGCCATACCGGGTATCGATCGCCCAGTCTTTGGGGCCAGACAGCTCGAATGTCGCGGTCAGGTCGGCGGATTTGTTGGTCCGGACACGGGCACCGGGGAAAACGCTATCCAGACGCAGCAGCGCCCATTTGTCCGTCAGACGTGCGTCATAACCCGAGCCTCGTTTGCGATCGACGGTGTAGTCCCAGCGCAACTCACCTCCGGTTCTTGGGATCGTCCAGCGTACGCGGCCACCGGCCAGTTTGACCTTGCCATCTCCCTTGAAATGGCCAAAGTGTTCGGCTGGCGCTGCAAAGTCGATGTAGTCGATGGCCGTTTTCGACTGGTCGACCCGCACGCGGGCCTCCACGACCTGCGCCCTGACGTTGAAATGCGCACTGAAATGCAGTGCATAGTCGTCTTCACCGGCTTGGGTGAAACCCGCCAGAGCGACGGCCGCCATGGCCCACATCCGCATGCGGTGCATTCTGTTCACGAGTTCCTCTACTGCGCGGTGCCTGGGAGGCTATTATGACCGCAAGCATCATGCATCCCGACGATATTCCAGAGGTCGCGCTGTCGTTCCAGTTTGTACGCTCAAGAGGACCGGGCGGCCAGAACGTGAACAAGGTGTCCACCGCCGTGCAATTGCACGTGAACGTCGCACTGCTGGGCGAGAGCGCCCCGGTCCAGCGACGGATGCTGACGCTCGCGGGTCAAAAAGCCACGAGCTCCGGTCAAATCGTCTTTTTTGTCGACACCGCACGCTCACAGCTCCAGAACCGCGAGATGGCACTGCTGCGTTTGTGTGAACTCATTGTTCAGGCACGCCATGTGCCGCGCAAACGGGTGCCGACCCGCCCCACCGTGTCGTCCGTGCGCAAGCGCCTGGATACCAAAAAAAAGGAAGCCGTACTGAAGCGCCTTCGGCGCGCTCCAGGCGGCACGGATGACTGATACCTCCACCTTCGCCTCGCTGAAGGTTCGTGACTACCTCTTTCTGTGGATCGGTATGGTCGGTTCGGCTTTTTCGCTGAACATGCAGCTGGTCGCCCAAGGCTGGCTGGTTTATGAGATGACCGTATCGGCCATGAACCTGGCATGGGTCACCCTGGCCTTCATGCTGCCTCAGGTGCTGTTTTCATTGTTGGGAGGCGTGCTCGCCGACCGTGTCGCCAAAAAGCCGGTACTGTTCTGGTGTCAGCTGTTCAATGGGGTGAGCACACTGTTCATGGCCAGTATCGTGCTGGCCGGGAACGTCACCTTCTTCGACTTTCTCTGGGTTGGATTCATCAACGGCACACTTCTGGCGTTGTCCATTCCGGCGCGTACCGCCTTCATTCCAGAACTCGTCGGCGAGAAGCTGATGTTCAATGCCATGGCGTTCAATACCGCAGCCTGGAATCTTGCACGCATACTCGGGCCGGCCCTGGCGGGCTACATGATCGCTCTGCTGGCGGGCGGCGATACCACGTCGGAGTTTGGTGTCGGCATGGTCTACGTTGTCCTGTCCGTCCTCTACTTCATCGCCGCGTTCACAGTGTTCGGCATTCGCCACGAAGGCAAACCTTCGCCGCTGGCAACCGCGACACCACTCAGGGATGCGCAGAACGCGCTCAAATACGTCCTGGGCTCGCCCATCGTTGGCGGACTGATCCTCCTGTCGATCATGCCATTCCTGTTCGGCCTGTCGATCAACAGTCTTCTGCCCGCCTTCAACATCGACATTCTCAAGGGCGGGCCGGATACGCTTGGCACCTTGATGACCGGCATGGGGGCGGGCGCGATCATTGGTTCATTGCTGCTCGCTCGACTCGGTCATATCCGCAACAAGGGTTTCTGGCTTTTCCTGAGCGGCACGCTGTGGGGCGTGAGCCTGATGGCGTTTGCCGCCACATCGTCATTGATGTGGTCAATGGCCTGCATCGCGATGCTCGGATTCACGAGCGCAGTGAACATGTCGATGAACCGAAGTCTGGTCCAGTTGCAGGTGGACCAGACCATGCGTGGGCGAGTGATGAGTATCGACCTGATGTCACATGGCCTGATGCCGATCGGCCTGCTCCCCGTGAGCTGGATCGCCGAGCACTATGGTGTACAGGCCGGTCTCGAAGCGAGCGGGATAGTGCTTGTACTGATCACCCTGACACTGTGGGCTCGCATGCCTGCCGTGCGGCGTATCGATCAAGGATTTACCAGCTAGGTTTCCTCCGAACAAGCTGAACCTTCAAGTTGTTGAGGTCGGAGCGCATTGCGCTCCTCGCCCGATTCCGGAAAGGTTTCCCTTGGTTTCACCAGGGAATAGTGCGGTTCTAAAGCCCCAGCACAGACTTGGCGATGATGTTCCGCTGCACCTGATGGGATCCGCCATAGATCGATGCTGCGCGACTGGTGAGATAGTCTGCCGCTACCAGCTCTGCGTGATCCGGTCCGACACGTTCACCACCGTTGCCGTTCAATGAGATCAGCGTGTGATCAGGCAGCCCAAAGTACTGAACTGCCTCGAGCCTGAGCGTGTTGATGGTCTGCTGAACGTCCACCGAGGCGATCTTGAAGTGGGACGAGGCACCGGAACCTGGATGCTGGCCGGACAGCATCCGGGCGAGATTGGAAATTTCCATGAACTCCAGTGCCTCAAACCGTATTTCCAGCGCTCGCAGCCGCCGCGCAAACGACGGATCTTCCAGCAAGGCGGGTGACCCGCCTGCGGAACGGGCCGCTACGCGCTTGAGTTCGTCGAGTGCAATCCTGAGCCCGGCAGAAACACCGCCACTGCCCCGTTCATACTCGAGCAGGTGCTTTGCCACTGTCCAGCCCTGGTTCTCGGCGCCAACACGATTGGCAACCGGCACCCGCACGTTGTCAAAAAAGACCTGGTTGACCTCGTGATCTCCAGCCAGTGTGATGATCGGTTCGACGCGAATACCCTTCAGGTCCATGCGCATCAGCAGGAAGGTGATGCCTTGCTGCGGTTTGCCTTCGGTGGAGGTCCGTATCAGGCAAAAGATGTGATCGGCATACTGTGCGTGTGTGGTCCAGATTTTTGTACCGTTGATGACGTACTCATCGCCATCACGAACAGCGCGTGTTTTCAGGCTTGCGAGGTCAGAGCCGGAGCCGGGTTCGGAATATCCCTGACACCAATAGTGTTCGCCGGTGAGCATTCGTGGCAGATACTGGGCTTTCTGCTCATCACTCGCATACGCAAACAGTGCCGGAGCGAGCAGCGAAGGACCCTGATTCAGAACACTCGGCGTGCCAGCACGAGCACACTCGTCTCTCCAGATGTACAACTGTGCTTGCGACCAGCCAGTACCGCCATACTCCCTGGGCCAATGAACTGCTCCCCAACCCTGGCCATGGAGTTTTTCCTGCCACTTCCGGGCCGTAGCCCGGTCGACAAACATACCGGAGTTCTGACGGCTGGCTTCAACCAGATCATCGGTGAGTGCCGACGCAAGAAACGTGCGGACGTCCTGTCGAAATCGCTCCTCTTCAGCACTGAACTCGAACTTCACTGGCAGCTCCTTGTCACTGGTATTACTCCCGAATCCAGCCTGTTGGAAAAAGTCTGGCTGGTTGATCAATCGTCCTGGCAATCCGCCAGGGTGCCACGTAACTGGGGGACATTGTCCGTGAACACACCGTTCACTCCGAGCCTGCGCAATTCTGCAGACAACGCGGTCAAGGACATCTGCGGAGGAAGGAACACCGCCTCCTGTCGAAGCGTATACGCGTGGATGAGGAGGCCGGCCTTTTGCAGGCGAGCTCCGAGCTCCGGGTCGGCCAGCAACGCCTGATATGCCGGTCCGACGACATCCGCATGACTCATTCTGAGCCTGTCTGGCTCCGCCAGAAGATCCCCATACGTCATTGCGCGTGGCGCGCCACCGTAACCCGCAAACAGCTCTGACAAACCGTCCAGCGTGCCTGACTTCGCTCGGGCCAGCAGATCGTAGGGGATGCCGTCCGGAGGCCCGGTCAACTGAACCCGAGGCCAGGGTGGCGCCTCCCCGGCGCTGGCGAGGATGCGCAAGCGCAGCAATGGCTCAACTTCAAATGACTGGATGAACAAACGTGCCGGGTCTTCGAAGTCTGCCGCCAGCAGATCGCGGATCAACAGCAGCAGCGTATCGTTGCGGATGGGCTCACCTGTCAACGACAACGCCTCGTTCATGAAGTAGGTGTAGTGTTTGAGTTCCGGGTAAACACCCGTCGTTCCCGCCTTGGCGAGCTCGAGAACCTGCGCAAAAGTCGGCACTTCAAACATGTCGTCGTACGCTGTGTTGGCGGGTCTCACCCCGGGCATTCGTTCGCGCGCACGCAGCGACTTGATCTCGGCAATGGTGAAGTCTTCGCTGAACCAGCCTCCCATCGGTCGGCCATCTATCACTTTGACCGTCAGTCGATCGCTGAATTCCGGCTTCGTCGCAACATTGGTCGTGGCTTCGGTGACAACAGGTGCACCGTCAATCCTGGTGATGGTGCCGTCAGGTTGAAGAGCGACCAGCGCCAACGCGTTTTCGTGACGCGCGATCAGAACGCCATCCCTGGTTGGAACGAGATCAACTTCAATGAAGTCTGCGCCCTGCTCGATGGCCAGTTGATACGCGGGCAAGGTGTGCTCCGGTCGGTCGCCGCTGGCTCCACGATGGGCGATGACCAGCGGACACACTGCCTGAACGGTGACAGCGTATGACAGGAACACAAACGCAACGAACCACCTGAGGTTGCTCACTTCCAGAACCTCGGCAGCAGCATGGCGGTCCTGCGCAGATAATCCGCATAGGCGGGTTTTGCATCAGTCTGCTTCTTTTCCAGCATCGGAATACTGATCCCGACAAACAGTACCACCATCATGCCAAACCCGATGAACACCCAGAGTTGGCCATTCGCGGCATAACCAAACAGCGCGATGGCCGCCCAGAACAGGATCTCGCCGAGATAATTGGGATGCCGGCACCAGGCCCACACACCGGTGTCGAGCACACGTCCACTGCCCGAAGCGGCCTTGCGAAATGCGCGCAGTTCTTCGTCGGCCTTCCACTCCAGCGAAACCGCCGCCACACCCAGCACAGCAGCGGCACCATCGATCCAGGACAGGGATGTGTCACTGGCCCCGATGGCCCAGAAAGGCAGGCAGCCAAAATAGACGAGTACCGTCGGGAACAGGTGAATACCGAAAAAGTTGACCGGTTGATAAAAAGCCCCGGTCTGCGCCCGAAGATTGATGTAGCGCCAGTCTTCATGATCCAGACCCGTCCAGCCTCTGGCCCAATTGGCTGTCAACCGGACCGCCCAGTACAGGACTATCGCCATGGCGATGCCACCGCGCAGATCCACGCCACCGGCAGCCCACATCAGGTAACCGGCAAGAAAAGGGGGAATCACGCTCCAGTAGGCGTCGTAAAAACTTGCGTTCCTGAACGCGAGACTGAAGACATAGATCACGATGGTGGCGACCACGTCCGCCATCGCCGCGGCCCAGGTGGAGGAATATCCGCTCGCAACGGCCCAATGAACGGTTGGCACCGCGAGCGCGAGCGCGGCAAGATAGGCCACAATGATCCACACAAAGCCGCGTGCCAACGCGCTCATATCCAAGCCGCCATGAACTTTGTTCCTTATGCCATCCCTTTTTTCATCCTCGCGATCTTGCTTGAGTTTGTCTATGCAAAGGTAACCGGTCGCCACACCTACCGGCTCAATGACACCCTGGCCAGTCTTTCGATGGGCACCTTGTCACGACTGATGGGCGTTGTTCGGCTGGGTGTATTCGGATTTCTGTTCGAGTGGATTCTGAATGGCCACACGCTGCTCGCCATCTCCATGGAGAGTCCGTGGGCCTGGGTGGCCGCCTTTGTGCTCTATGACCTTTGTTACTACTTCCTGCATCGTTTTGGTCATGAATGGAGAATCCTGTGGGCGTCCCATGCCGCGCACCACCAGAGCGAGGAGTACAACCTGTCCACCGCGCTGCGCCAGACCAGTACCGGATTTCTCGGTGGCATCTTTTATGCGCCGCTCTATCTGATCGGCTTCCCGACACCGATGCTGATCGCCGTGGGCAGCCTGAATCTCATCTACCAGTTCTGGGTGCACACCGAGCATGTGCGACGCCTGGGGATTGTCGACCGCATCCTGGTCACACCTTCCAATCATCGAGTGCATCACGCGAAGAACCCCTGTTACATCGATCGCAACTATGGCGGGGTGTTTGTCATCTGGGACCGCCTGTTCGGAACGTTCGAAGACGAGCGCGAGAACGAACCGTGTGTGTATGGAGTCACAGAGCAGCTGAACAGTTTCAATCCGCTGTGGGCAAATCTGCAGGTTTACGTGCAAGGCATACGCGACAGTCTTGCTGCAACACGATGGACCGACAAGTTCGCGCTCTGGTTCAAGGGACCCGGGTTCAAACCTGCGGGTACCGACCAGACCCCGCATGACTGGCAGGCCCCCAAGTTCGACCCCCAGATCACGCTTTTCACCAAGCGATATGCGTTCATCCACTTCTGGCTGCTGGTGGTATCCACCTTTGTGCTGATCGGCTTCGAAAACGAAATGAGTCCGCCGTGGGTCTACGCGCTCGCCGCGCTTCTGGCATTTGGTTACTACACCCTGGGTGCGTTGCTGGAAGGCAGAGCCTCGTCACCAACATGGGAGCTTGCCCGGTTGATCGGTATGGCCACGGCGGCGGTGACCCTGTTCTCGACGACCGCCCCTCTGTGGTGTCTGTTCATCTGCAGCATCGCTGGTGCAAGTGCGTGGGCAATCCTGTTTTCACGACGTGAAGCGGCGGTATCCCGCGCCCATTGATGCGTGAGCTGCGACGGGGTTCTGTTCGTCCTGGAATGTGGGCGAGGCAGTCGCGACGGATATCAAAAAAGACCCAGCTGGCGGTCATCCCCCACCACTTGTGCAAAGTCGAGGCCCAGTGCCGCAAGCACAGGTTCTGCCACCGGTCGGACCTGCTTGTCGATGTAATGTTCGAGATCGTACGGAGCAGTGATCACATCCAGGGGTTCTGGTCCGGCCTGGGTCATCACATACGCGATGATGTTGCCAGGCCTGGATCTGGACTTGCGTGCAGCGGCGACATGGGGCGGTGTGCTGGTCGTGTATTCACGCATGTCCTTGCGCAACCCCTTGCGATAGACCAGCAGGTCGTTACACGCGCCACGCCGCACCGCCTCCACGATATCGTGCAGATAGTCCACCACGGGCTGTTCGCTGAAGAGTCGCTGATAGAGTTCACGTTGAACCTGCTTGGCAAGCTCCGTCCAATCGCGACGCACCACTTCCATGCCGACAAATTCAGGCGTCGTTCTGCCGGCCAACACACCCGCATAACGCTTGCGCGCGCCGCCTGAGCCATGTCGGACGGAAGCCAGAAAGAGCTTGGCGTACAGCTTTTCGTATTCCAGTTCGAGTTTGCTCTCCACCCCGGACATCGCCCGCACCTGGGTGGCCAGATCAACGTTGATCTCCTTGACCAGCGATAGGCCGAGAGCATGCGCGGCAGTCGGGTCATCGAGCCCGGCCTGCACAAACAGGCTGTCGGTATCGCCATAGAGCACTCGGAAACCACGGCTTTCGAACCACTGTTTTGACCAGTGAAGGAGGTATCGCCCCTGCCCTGTGATCGCGTTGGCAATCTCCGGGTTGTAGAAACGACACGCCGGTGTGCCGAGGACACCATAAAAGCTGTTCATCAGGATCTTGATGGCCTGGGAAGCGATGCTGTCCCTGTTTTGCTTGGCGCGCTCCCGAGCGGAGAACAGTTCGTCAAGCAAGGCCGGCAGTATTGCCGGTTCATCGGCACTGGCCGGAGCAAACCGCGCGCCAGAGACAAGATGGGTCACACCGTCATCCGGCATCGCAAGCGCGCGAACAAACTGCAGGGGATCGATCCCCCAGGTGCGCATGATGCTCGGGTACAGGCTCTTGTAGTCAAAAACCCACACCAGTTTGTGCATGCCTGTGATGGGTTCGAACACCTGGCCACCTGCCTGCGCCACATGAACCCGGGAGTCATCAAATCGAACCGACGGTGCAACGATGTGCCGGCGATGCAGCGCCTCCAGATACACGGCATCAAACGACGCAATACTGGCGGCCACACGATCCGGCATCATGCCCGTGAGTCGAGAACGTGCGAAGGCCAGATCGACCAGACCAAGCTTTTCCACAATGGCCAGTGCCAGACGTGCATCGGTTCGCGCATAGAGCGCAAACGCGGGCAGATCGTGTCGATAGTTATGCAGGATCTCCGCTACCCGATCCTTGACGTCCCCCTGCACCGCCTTGCCTTCACCGAGCACTTCACGCGCGACCGCATCCAGCGAATAGTCGTTCATGCGCACAAACGCGCCTCGCAGCAGATCGATGCCATCAAGCACGACACGACCATTGATGGTTGCATTGCCACTGCCGAAATATCCTTCTGCGGCGCGGATCTTCACGCCGCCACGATCGCGGCCGAGCATGAAAGGCATGGCCAGACGTTCGCTGATCCGCGCCAGGGTGGCGAGATCGAAGTCGACGACGTTCCAGCCGGTGATGATGTCGACATCCAGTTGACGCAGTCGCTCGGCAAACCACAGGAGCGCCGCTCTTTCGTCCTTCATGCTGATTGCGCGTTCTGGCATCGGGCGACCGGCGCCGTCGACAATCGCTACTTCATCGGCACCGAGGCCATGAATCGAGATGGCCAGAAGACGATCGGCCCTGGGTGATGTCTCGATATCGAAGGCCAGCACACGCGGAGCGATTCGGGCTTCTGAAGGTGTGACCGTGGCATCTTCGAAGACCCAGGCCACCCCATCACCGGCCCGAGGCACTCCCGCTATGGCCACCCCGGAGCGGATGCTGCGATCGATGAGATAACGCATGGCAAATCGCAGATCGGCTTCGAAGGTTGTTATACCCATGGCAGACAGACGATCACGAATTGGGGGAACGTCGGGTGGTGTGGTGGCGTCCACACGCGCCATCGGCTGCCCTGCCATGTCTGTCCAGCCAGTGGGAGCGGCCTGGACAACATAGGCTGCTTTTGTGATATCGGCCTGTTGGATGTAAAAGTGCGGGGTTTCCCGGGAATCCCGCAGGAGAAACGACTCACCGGATTCGAGACGCCCATAAGCCTGCACCACAGGCTTTCCCTGCTCGATGCGATAGCTTGTCTGGTAGATCACGCCGCGATACGTCACCATCCCGACATTGTGCACTATCAACTTCAGGTGGTTCGATGACTGCCGGTCTCCGCTGGTATCTCACCAGCTCGGCCCTGTTCCTCATTCCCGGCGGTATCCAGATGGTACTTTTCCCGTACCTGGTTGCTGTTTATCTCCTCGAATCGCCAACCCGGGTGGGCTTTGCGCAGATGTCCGGTCAGATTCCCATGCTGTTCCTGCTGCTGTGGGGCGGGGTACTGGGTGATCGGGTAGATCAGCGGAAGCTGCTGCTGTTCATTCAATCCATCATGCTCCTTCCGCCACTGGTGATCGCGCTGCTGGATTGGTACGGGAAGCTGACTTACGGTGTGCTGATCGGTTGGGCGGTGTTTGGCGGGACACTGGGCGCGTTTGCACAACCGGCCAGGGACGCCTTGTTGAACCGCATTGCCGGCAAGGAAATCCAGCGTGTGGTGATTCTTGTCATCGGTGTCCAGTTCTCGATCCAGATCGTCGGCTTTGCCATTGGCGCCATGGCGTCGAGTGTGGGTATCACGATCGTGCTGGTATTGCAGAGTACGGCGATGTTGTGCGCGCTTCTGGCGACCCGGAAAATCCCACTCGCGGAGCCAGCCGCAAACAAGGCGCCGCGGCAACATCCGCTGCGCGACATCGCCGAAGGACTGCGCATGGCCTGGCAATCGGAGACGATACGGCCGGCGGTGATACAGGCCTTTTCAACCGGTCTCTTTTTCGCGGGCAGCTACATCGTCATCCTGCCGCTCATGATCCGGGACATCTACGGCGGCAGCTCACAGGAGATCGCCATGGCCTTCGCGGCCAACATGCTGGGCAGCAGCACGACAATTTTCTGGCTGATGCGGCGAGGAGGCATCGAAAACTCCGGTCGTGCACTGCTGATCGGCAGTCTGGTCAGTCTGTCAATGCTCAGCGTGCTGACCCAGGAGTTGTCGCAGCCGGTATTCTATTTCGTCATCTATCTGTGGGGCGTCTGCGGCGGAATGGGCATGACGATGTCACGCTCTATCGTGCAGGAAGCTGCCCCGGAGTCTCACCGGGCACGACTGCTCTCCGTGTTTTCTCTGGGCATGATGGGCGGCATGCCGATCGGCAGCGCCATGCTGGGCGCGTGTGTAGATGCCTTCGGGCCTCGCAATGCCGTGTGGGTTCCGGTGATCGGCACACTGGCAGTCACATTGCTGCTGATATTCACCACGCGCCTCTGGCATGTTCGCCGACAGCAGATGAGTGCCTGAGCTGTACCCAGCGTGTGCCTCAGCTGTAACCAGCGTGTGCCTGAGCTGTAGTAAGCATGTGCGCCTTCGCTACGGCAGCATGCGCCTGGCCAGTCACTGCATTCGAATGACCTGACCTTCCGATTGCGCCGGTGGCTCAATGTTCAACAACGCAGCAACCGTAGGTGCCACATCGACCTGGTGCACAGCGTCCATCGTGAGCCCGGGGGCAACACCCCTACCCATGGCCAGGAATATGGCACCCATATCCGGCAGCTGCGGATCATACCCGTGCCCGCCAAAATCCCAGCCGAAGTAGCTGAGCACGTCTTCGGCCACCCCCTCTGCACCGTCGGCACTCGCAAAGGTAAATGGTGGTCTGGTCGTCACAACAAGATCACCCATCCTCGAAGGCGGTGCGATACGCAGCGGTTTGGCCTCATCACCGCTTCTCACCTCGACATTTTTCAGCGCAGACAGAACGGTTCGGGCCGATGCGACCTGTGACGGGTCCTTGAGATGAACATGTGCGACCGTCGATCCCACAATCCCGGCCTCGATCCCGGCGGAATCAAGAGCAGCACGCAGATCAATATGAGAGCCCATCGGCGTCATGCCGTGGTCACTGACCACGATGAGCGTCAATGTGGGCCACAATCCCAGCCTGTCGATGCCATCCAGCAATGCACCCAGTGCAGAATCCTGGATAATCAGCTGATCCTGAACTTTGGCGCTATCGGGTCCAAACCGATGGGCCACGTGATCCGTGCCGCCGAAATAGCTCATGACAAGACGTGGCCGCGACGATTCGGGCAACGCGAGCCAGGCCAGGATCTGCCTGGTTTTTTCGGAGTCGGGGCGTCTGCCGTCGAAGGGAGCCATTCGATACCTTGGCTTCTGACCCTGCCAATCCGTTTCGGAGCCAACCCAGAAGTAGGTCGCCGTCGTGATGCCCTGGCGAGTGCTCGCTATCCATAAAGGCTCCGCCAACAGCCAGCTCGCATCGTCCGACATCGAATAACGCCCACGCTGCGAATCGATGAAACTGTTGTCGATGACACCGTGTACATCGGGATATGTGCCTGTGGCCAGCGAAACGTGCCCGGGGAACGTGTTCGATGGGTAAACCGCTGTCATCCGGCTGGCGTGTGCACCTTCCTCCAGCATTCGGGCAAACGATGGCAGACCATCGCGAGCCGGATAGTCGTGGCGCACGCCGTCCATGGAAATCAGCACAACGACAGGTTCCTGTGCCAGCGCCTGCGCAACGTCGAGTCCAGATACCTTGCCAGCCAACAGACAAAGCAGAAAGAGGAAGCACCGGGTCATGGAGGCACCTGGCCGTGAGTTCGACTTACTATACCCAGCAGCATGAACAATTTTCTCTCCAACCGATTTCCGGCGCTGGGCTTTCCCCTTTATCGCCGTTATTGGCTGGCCTCGTTTGCATCTGTCGGTGCTTCACAGCTCACGGTGCTTGCGCAGGGATGGCTGGTGTTTCAGCTCACAGAGTCAGCCTGGCACCTGGGCTTGCTGGGAGCTGCCATTGCGCTGCCCAACATCCTGATGACACTGGCTGGCGGAGTGATTGCAGACCGTGTCGACAAGCGCCTCATCATGATGGGTACCTCGCTGCTGACGGCGATGCTGCTGGCCCTGCTGGCGGTGCTCGATGCAACCGATTCAATCAACCTCTGGCAAGTGCTCACTATCGTTGCAAGCATAAGCCTGATAACCGGTCTGGACTGGCCGGCCAGAGTTTCGATCTACGCCCTGCTGGTGGATCGGGCAGCCTTCATGAACGCAACCGCGTTGAATGCCTTCATCTGGCAATCAACACGAATGGCGATGCCGGCGTTTGGAGGGATTCTGATCGCCACCTGCGGCACCTGGCTGCTGTTCGCGCTGGGTGCGATTGGTTATCTGGTCATGTTTGCGGTAATTTCAGGCATCCGGGTGCATGTGCCCGTAGTCGCCACGCTGAGCCCGCTCAGGCAGATGGTCGAAGGATTTCGTTTCATTGCAGCGAGCGAGGTCTTTGCACCGCTTCTGATCGTCACCTTTGCTGGCATGTTCTTCTGCAACTCCTACACACAAATCATGCCGGTGTTCGCCTCAGCACTGGGTGGCGACGAACAGGCTTATGGTTACCTCCTGGCGATGGGAGGTCTCGGAAGTGTTGTCGGCACGTTTGCAGCCAGTGGTTTCCAGCAACACGAAAGGCTGGGATGGATCATGTTCGGGTGTGCCCTGGCGACTGCGGTCGTGACGTTGACCTTTGGTTGGGTGGCAGCAGCCGGCTGGCTGGCTGCAGCGCTGATCTGCACCTTACTGGCAGCCACACTGTCATCGGTATTCATGGTCACTTCGATGGGCGTGATGCAGTTGACGGTGCCCGATCACCTGCGCGGTCGAGTCATGGGCATCCATGCCATCGGCTACAGTCTCGGACCGCTTGGTGGTCTGTTTCTCGGTGGCCTTGCCGAGCCATTTGGATCAGCGGTTGCGGTCTCGGTTGGTTGCCTGCTGTTCATTGTGGTCATCTACGCCGTCTGCGTCCGCCATCCTCTTGTCGTCAATGGTAGAGGACATCCTGCATCGGCACTGGAAAGGCGGGCCTAGCTTCGGGAGAATAGGGAAAAGACCGCTTCTTCGGAGTTAACATGATCGTCCCTCCAACTCAGATGCCGATAGTACGCAACGGCAAGAAATACCCCGGCATCTACTCGGTTTCCGGTACCACCATGATCGCTCGCATTCCCGGACTCAGTTCGCGCAGCGTTCAGATCAGTGGCGGTGATATCAAGGCGGCAGCTACCAAGCTGTTCGACGAGATCATCGCGGAGGTGGACGGGTGGGCGCATCTGGAACAGCATCGCTGATCCACAAGGTCGATCCAGGGCCTGATCCACTGAGCCGCACCAGGAACTGATCCGGTCCTCAGCCCGCAGCCCTGTGCGGCAGCTCCCTTTCCATCTCGAGCTGTTGATGCAGAACGTGCAGAGACTTGTTTTGCAAGTCTCTCTCACGCTCGAGTTCGCGAATTCGCCGCTCTTCGGCCGCCAACGCCTGTTCCAGCCGATCCACTTCACTGAGTTTGCGGACCAATCGGCCCTCCAGTTCCTTGTTGGCAAGCTCCAGCGCTGCACTCTGCTTTGGTTGCACTGTGCTTCTCTGCTGGAGTTCCTGCCGCAGTCGGGCTATTTCGGTATGCAGTGCCGTGATCAGGTTGTTACTGGCCTCTTCCCCTGCACGGGATGCACTGTGCTCCTGTCGCACTCGCGCCAGTTCGACCTGGAAATCGTTGATCTGCCTGGCCTGCACTTCGCACTGCCCACGCAGTTCAGTAGCGATCTGGGCGAGTGCCGGAGACTCCCTTGGTACTGCGGCAAGCGCAGCCAGCTCTGTCACCTTCTTTTCTGCCACCACCAGCGCCTCATTGCGACGCTCGAGGTCGCGGCGCAACTGGCTGACGTGTGTGGCGACACTCGCAAGCGCAGACCGGCTACTTGATTGAGCCAGCAGCCAGCCTGTGACTACGCCGGTGGCAATCGCCATGGCAAGATAAATGAAGATCTGGCTGACAAGATAGATCACGCCGATGCTCCCGACACCCTGAAGGTGACTCGTTCATTGGTTATCCCTGCAGTCTCGCCAGCGATCACCGGCTGAGTCTCTCCATGGCCAACCACGAGAATCTGGCGGACAGCCACACCTGATCGAACCAGGTATCTTGCAACTACATCGGCGCGACGGGCGGAGAGTTGTTGATTGATGGTGATGTCTCCCCGAAGCCCGGTGTGGGCGGCCACTTCAACCTGGTGACTGCAATGGCGAATGGCCACGGCCATGCGTTCAAGCGCTTCGAAACCACCTTCTTCGAGTTCTTCGCTACCGGTCTTGAAGCGAATCGGATTGTCCTGGCTGAATGCATCGAGTTGCTGTTGGCAGCGCGATGCCGCCGGCAGGGTGACAAGCCGGGAGTGAACGTTTCCTACGGCCTGCTCCCGCCGCACCCTGGACAGCGCCTCGGCCGCATCTGCATCCGTTGCTGCAGCGCCATGCAGAACAACCTCCCGGCCATCAACTTCGACGGCGAACCAGAGCAGTGGGCTGTTTTCGAGCGCCTTCGAAACCCGCTCGTGGACATCAGCAACGATGTGATGCGCTTCAAGAAACAGACTGACAAAACCCAGACCAAGCCAGATCGCCGCAGCGGCGGTAAAAAGCTCGAAACGGGAAAATCCACTGGTCTGTACGGCAAAAGTCTGCATCTGCACATTGTGCCGTGGTGCGTGTTCGCGAATCGTGACCGGGGTCACCTCAGGCGGTGCGCGCGACCGCTTCCGGGCACGCATCGCGTGGTCCTATCCGCCGCATCAATGCTGGTACACTCGCGGGGCTAACCGTATATCAGTGGGGGGAACAACTATGACGGTCCGCGGTTTTGTGATCGCTTTCACTCTTTGCACCATTGCAGCGTGTTCGCAGGAACAGTCCGCTGCTCCCGAGGCCTCCGCCTCTCCCGACGCGGCACCTGCAGCCGCAGCCGGTCCGGGCGGGTCTGCCAATGTGGACGGCGCCCGCATTACCAACGCCAACAGCGAACCCGGCAACTGGATGTCGACCGGTCGCACCTATGATGAGCAGCGTTACAGCCCACTCGATCAGATCAACACGGACAACGTCGGCCAACTGGGCCTGGCCTGGCACTGGGATACCAGTACCCGGCGTGGTCTCGAAGCGACCCCGTTGGTCATCGATGGCGTGATGTACACATCCGGTTCGTGGTCGGTGGTCTGGGCGCACAATGCCAAGACCGGCGAGTTGTTGTGGGAATACGACCCACAGGTGCCACGCGAGTGGGCCAAGTATGCCTGCTGTGATGTGGTGAATCGCGGAGTTGCCGCATGGAAGGGCAAGATCTACGTTGGCACGATCGATGGTCGACTGGTTGCACTGGATGCGGTCACTGGCAAACCCGTATGGGACGTACTGACCATCGACAACACCAAGCCTTACACGATCACTGGCGCGCCTCGCGTGGTCAAGGACAAGGTGCTGATCGGTAACGGTGGGGCAGAGTATGGCGTGCGTGGTTATGTTACGGCGTACGACGCGGCGACCGGTGAGCAGGCATGGAGATTTTATACCGTACCCGGTGATCCGTCGCAGCCTCAGGACTCCAAAACCATGGATATGGCGGCAGCTACCTGGCGGGGCACGGACTGGTGGAAGGTCGGTGGTGGCGGCACGGTGTGGGATTCGATGGCATACGATCCTGAACTCAACCAGGTTTACGTCGGGGTCGGCAACGGTTCACCCTGGAATCGCTACATTCGCAGCCCGGGAGGTGGCGACAACCTTTTCCTGGCGTCGATCGTCGCTCTGAACGCCGATGATGGCAGTTATGTCTGGCACTACCAGACAACGCCAGGTGATACCTGGGACTACACCGCCGTACAGCACATGATCCTCGCTGACCTGCAGATTGATGGACAGCCCCGCAAGGTCATCATGCAGGCACCCAAAAACGGCTTTTTCTACGTACTTGATCGCACCAACGGCCAGTTCATCAGTGCGGAGGCCTACGTACCCGTGAACTGGGCCACTCACGTGGACCCCGAGACCGGTCGACCAGTGGAAAACCCGGAAGCTCACTACGCCAACGAGACAAAGAAGATTCGGCCTGCACCCTATGGTGGCCACAACTGGCATCCGATGACCTTCAACCCCAATACCGGTCTGGTCTACATCCCGGTCCTCGACCTGCCGTTCAAATACGGGCAGGACAATGCCTTCAAGCACAATCCCACGGAGTGGAACACCGGCGTTGATTTTGCCGAAACCATACCAAGCAAAGACCCGGACACGATGATCGCCGACATGCAGGACGTGAAGGGTCATCTGGCGGCCTGGGATCCCGTCGCCCAGAAAGAAGTGTGGCGCGTACAGCATTCCAATTCCTGGAACGGTGGGCTGTTGTCCACTGCAGGCAACCTGGTTTTCCAGGGTCGCGCCGACGGTTACTTCGCTGCCTATACCGCCGACAAGGGTGAACTGGTATGGGAAACACCGGTCCAGGTTGGAATCATCGCTGCGCCGATCAGCTATTCCGTGGACGGCGAGCAGTACGTCGCTGTGGTTGCTGGCTGGGGTGGTGCATACGGCCTTGCCTCCGGCATGCCGCGACATCGCAACAACGCGCTCGAGGAAGGTCGCATTCTGGTCTGGAAAATCGGTGGCAAAGCAGAGCTGCCAAAACGGGAAGTAGCCTTCATCGCGTTGCCCAAGCCCCCGGAGGTGAAGTCGACGCCCGAGGAAGTGACGCACGGCGAACAGCTGTACCACTCCTCTTGCGCGGTCTGTCATGGCGCCGGAGCATTGAGTTCGGGCAGTATTCCCGATCTGCGCTACTCCAGCGCTTCGGTGCACGCGGCCTGGGATGCGATTGTGCGGGGTGGTGCTTTCCAGGCGAAAGGCATGCCGAAGTTCGACCATCTCCTTCAGGAGGCAGATGCCAAGGCCATCCAGGCGTACGTGATCACGGCGACCAACAACACCATCGCATTCTGCGAGAGTGAATATCGCAAGAACTTCCCGGAGTTGCTGGACACCGCCTGCACCCGCGCAAGTACTGCAACGCCATGAACCTGGTCGGCTGACAGCCGCATTCACCAGCAGGCACCTGACCCGCCATGTGGCAGGTGCCTCGTTCAGTACAGTGAGAGGGTGACGGCTACCGGCAGGTGATCGGACACATCGCAGTCCAGCACCTGGTAGTCGTCGATACGAAAGCCCGGGCTGACCAGAATGTGATCGAGTGAAAGATTCGGCCGCCAGGCTGGATAGGTCGGTTGAATGTCCTCCGCCAGCCGCAAGCCTGAATAACCCAATGCAGAGTCTGCCAGCAAGGCTGCCGCTGAACTGTTCATGTCTCCCATCACCACGACGTGTTCCGCACCTGCAATCAGCTTGGCGACATACTCCAGCTGACGCTGCCTTGAACCCGCGCCAAGCGACAGGTGCAACAAGACCACCAATACTTCCTGGCCTGCGTAGGGCAGCCGCAGCACAATCGCGCCACGGCCAGGGATCACTCCTGGCAGCTTGTGGTCTTCCATGTTGCTGGGCTCGATTCGGGTGAGCACGCCATTGCCATGCTGCGCCAAAGGACCCAGATCACGATTGAGTTGTGCATACCAGTACGGAAACTGCGCACGATCCGCAACATATTCGACCTGGTTGATATAGCCGCTGCGCAGCGACCCCCCATCGATTTCCTGGAGTGCAACCACATCGTAGTCGCTGACCACATCGGCAATACGTCGCAGGTTCTGCGCACGATTCATGTGCGGGAAAACATGTTTCCACCCGTTGGTCACATAGTGGTGGTAACGCGTGGTCTGAATACCCACCTGGATATTGAACGAAAGGAGCCGAAGTGGCGCAGCATCAATTACCCGATCTTTCGGAATTGACCTGATGTTGACTTCGGGTGTGACTACTTCTGCGCGCCGTGCACGCCACGCCCAGGACCGCATAGTGACCTTTGAATGGATTCGCGGCTTGAGTCTAGAGGGTCTGATCGGACCGAAATGCGTACTGCCTACCATTTGTTTGCCAGGCACAGCCCACACCTCAAGACGGAAACGTCAATGCGTGACTGCCTTGGCGCTATCCCCGACAGATGCGCGCTCCTTGGCAATCAGAAAGTCGACCACTTGCAGCATTCTTGTGTTGTTGCCGGCCAGTTGCCCATCCACCCGGTACTTGCCATTGACGATCAGTGTAGGAACTCCCGTAATCCGGTAGGCACGTCCCTTGGCCACGGCCTGGTTGACACGATTGCGCACGCTGAATGAATTGTAGATGTCGTTGAACTCAGCCGGTTTGACCGCCGCATGTTTCTCGAAAATTTCTGCCATGACAACCGGATCCCGAAGATCGCGGGATTCCACGTGGATGGCGTTGAACAGAGGTTCATGTACCTTCTCGACTACATCAAGCACTTCGGCCGTGAAATAGGCTTGCGCCATCAACTGCCAGTCAGCATTGAAGACCGCGGGTATTCGGAGGAACTTCACATCGGCTGGCGCTGCGGATTGCCACTTGTTGAGATCCGGGTCAAACGTGAAGCAGTGAATGCACGCATAGGAAAACAGTTCGACGACCTCGACGGATTCTGGATCGCCAGTCTGGACCGGAATGGGCAGAACTTCGTAGTGGGTACCGGCTTCCCAGGCTTCTTCAGCCTGAATGGTGCTTGAAGAAAAAAAATGGATCAGACCGACGAACGCAAGCGCGACAACTTTGGAAAAACGCATACCGTCCTCTCGACTATCAGTAGCTGACTTCACTGTTTCGTTGCGAACTGGCCGGCCAGTGGCGATCCCATGCAAGGTATTGGTCGTTCGATGAACCGACGCAACGACCTTTAGTGTACGCCGCGCAGATAATCCGCAAGGGCCTTGATTTCAGTGTCGTTCAATCCGGCCGCGACATCACGCATCATGCCACCGTAGTCGTCATCGGTCTTGCGGACGCCTTCCCGATAGGCGGTCAATTGAGCAATCGTATATTGTGGCGACTGACCCGAGAGCAGCGGAAAGCCGGCCGGCGCATTACCAACCCCACCGGGTGAATGGCAGGCAGAACACGCGGCAACACTTTTTTGCAGGTTGCCACCGCGATACAGCCGCTGAGCCATGGCGATACTCGCATCATCCCCTTCTGCCTGAGCCAGCTTGGCAGGCAGGGATTCGTAATAGGCCGCAAGATCCGCAAGATCCTGCTCACTCTTGCCATTGAGCTGACCCGCCATCAGCGGAATATCCCGGCTGCCATCCTGGATCATGCGCAACTGACGCAACAGGTACTTCTGGTTCTGACCCGCCAGATTTGGATAGGTGGCATCCAGACCGGTAGCACCATCCTGGCCATGACATGCACCACAGGGTGCTGCCTGTGCCTTGCCGGTTTCGGCATTGCCTGCCGCATGAACCGGTCCCGTCGCAATCAAAGCGACAACAACCGCTGCCAACCCTTTGGAAATTCGTGTCGCAAACACCGTCTTGCTTCCTCTGTTCATGACCTGAAGGTGAGTCACTTGCCTGTTTGTCACGCCAAAGCGCGTGCCCTCGTGTGCCGGACTGAGTGATAGACTCTGAACTGGCTCAAACGGCGCGCGGATTATAACCCAAGATGAACGAAAGCCACCGTCTGGAGACGATGCGCCTGAACGCCGAGTTTGTGTTGAGCGCTCCGAACCTGGCGCACTGTCCACCTCCGGCAGGTCCCGAGATCGCCATCGCCGGTCGTTCCAACGCCGGCAAGTCGAGTGTCATCAACCGACTCACCGGAAACCGGCACACCGCCAAAGTCAGCAAGACTCCAGGCCGGACCCAATTGCTGAACTTTTTTCAGTTGCCCAACGGCGATCGACTGGTCGACCTGCCAGGCTACGGATACGCAAAGGCTGAAAAAGCCGCTCAGGCGGTCTGGCAAGACTCCGTCAATACCTATCTCGAGCAACGCAAGCCCCTGTGCGGAGTCGTCGTTGTCATGGACATCCGCCATCCCCTCCAACCTTTCGACATCGATCTGCTCAAATGGGGGACCCGCTGTGGCATGCCTCTTCACTTGCTGCTGAACAAGGCGGATAAACTCGGTAGTGGAGCCAGGGCCACCACACTCAGGGCGGTGCAGCAGGCGACGAGATCCTATGCATCCGTCACCGTGCAGCTTTTTTCGGCACAAACAGGTCTTGGCCTGCCAGAACTGGTCGACCGGCTATCGACGTTGTGGCGGGATAACGCGGTAGAATCCGGCATTGCTCCAGAGCCGTCGGGTACTCCTGCCTCCTGACGCTCTTCGATGATTCGCAAAACTACACGTCCAAACCAGAAGTTCACAGCACTGCCATGATCTCACCCAATGAAGCACTCGTTGAACTGGAACGGGACCGAACGGTCGGTCGACTGACCCACCTGCCAGAATGGTCTGCCATCAAGCCGGATCTCATCGAACCAGGCGTCGATGTCCTACTGACCTGGATCGAGTCTGCCTTTCACGAACTGGAAGAGTCAGCCCCACCAACCTGGTCGGGCCTGATGGAGCCACTCGAGCGTTTGAACATCAGGCTGGGCCGTTGTTTTGGCGCCATCAGCCATTTGATCAGCGTCCGATATTCCGATGAATTGCAGGCGGCGTACGACCTGATCCGCCCCCGGTTTGTCGACCTGGGTAATCGGATGAGCCAGAGCCGCTCTGTTTACGCTGCCCTGAAAGCCATGCAGTCAGGCACGGAATGGCGCTCGCTCGACGCTGTCCGTCAGAGAATTGCCACCGAAACGCTGCGTGGCATGGAGCGTGCGGGTGTTTATCTCGAGGATGCTTCTCGTCAACGATTTCAGACCATCCAGACTCGCCTGAGCGAACTTGCCAACACGTTCAGCACCAATCTGTTGAAAGCGGAACGCAAGGCGCGGGTCAGGTTGACGACCTTGAAGGAGATTGCCGGCATCCCGCAAGCACTGCTCGATATGGCGGCAGCCACCGCCCGGGAAGACGGTGTGACAACCGCGACCAACACAGCGGGGCCATGGCATTTCATCGTCAACGGGGTCAACCACTCTCTGGTCACTTATGCGGAGGACGCAGGCGTTCGCGAACAGTTCTATCGCGCCTACAAGGCGCGCGGTACCAGTGCGGAACTGGACAATCGACCGGTGCTCGAAGAAATCCTGTGCCTGCGACAGGAAATGGCCGCGCTTGTCGGCTTCCCGAATTATGTGGAGTACAGCCTCGACGCGAAGATGGCAGACTCCCCGGCCACAGTCTGGCGGTTGATGGGCCAGCTTGAGTCTGCCGCACGACCGGCTGCCAAGCGCGAGCTTGCGGATTTGACGGCATTCGCCAAAGCACAGGGCAGCTCTGACGACCTTGCACCCTGGGACATAGCGTTCTGGTCCGAGAAGCTGGAGTTGGCCCGTTTTGGTTACGATAACGAAGCCCTTCGCTCCTACTTCCAGTTGCCCATTGTGTTGAACGGCTTGTTTGAACTGACCGGCAAACTTTATGGCGCAACGTTCACGCCAGTCACCGATGGCAGTGTCCCTCTCTGGCATCCGGATGTGCAGTTTTATCGCGTCGAGATCGACAACCGTACGATTGCCGGATTTTTTCTCGATCCCTATTCACGGCCAGGAGAAAAACGCGGCGGCGCGTGGATGAACACCGTGGTTGACCGCAATCGACTGCTGGCAACCGGCAGCAAGGAAGCTTCGCTACCTGTTGCACTGCTGGTCATGAATGCGCGGCCACCCGCTGACGGTCAGCCTGCGCTCATGTCTCTGGATGAGGTGCGTACGCTTTTCCACGAATTCGGGCACGCGACCCAGCTGTTGTTTACGGAAGTGAACGAGGGCTCCGCGTCCGGTCTGAACCTTGTCGAATGGGATGCCGTTGAACTGGCCAGCCAGTTCAACGAATACTGGATGGACCACAAGCCGTTCCTGCGCTCGCTGAGCCAGCATATCGGCACCGGTGAAGTCCTGTCCGAGGAAATTGCCGCTCGAATCATCGATGGCGCCAATTTCATGGCGGGCAACGCAACACTTCGGCAACTGATGTTCGCCAAGACGGATTTGCGTATCCATGAACAATTCGGTGTGGCTGGTGCAAACGAAAGTCAATCACCCCAGGCCATCGAACAAGTCGTCGCACGGGAAACCCTGGTGTTGCCGTCGCTACGTGACGAGACCCAGCTGCCGGCGTTTTCGCACCTGTTTTCTGGTGGTTACGCCGCCGGCTATTATTCGTACAAGTGGGCGGAAGTGCTCGCCGCCGACGCATTCGGTGCTTTTCACGACGCTGGTCTGGAAGATCCAGTCGCGCTGCGCAGAGTCGCTGAGCGATTCAAATCCACGGTACTCGCGCTGGGTGGCAGCCTGCCTGCAGCGGAGATTTTCCGAATGTTCCGTGGGCGCGATGCCGACCCGCAAGCCCTGCTCGCCAAGCAGGGATTACTGGCTACGGCGGCATGAAGGAAGCACCTTCGTGGTTCGATCGTGGCGCAATTGGCGTCTCGATTCTGTGCATGGTGCATTGCCTTGCGCTGCCGGTTCTGGTCGTCCTCTTTCCGTTCGGCATATTCGCGGTTCTGGCAGAGAACCATTGGCACTGGCTGTTTCTCGCACTTGCCGCACCCGTCAGCCTGCTGGCTTTTCTGCGCACCAGCCCACACGTCAGAAGTCCCATTTTTGCGGTAGGAGTGGCACTCGGAATCTTTCTTCTCGCCGTCGGTGTATGGGTTGACAATCACGAGCGACAGATCCTCTTCACCGTGCTTGGAGCGATCAGTCTCCTCGCGGCACACGTCTACAACCTTCGCCGGTTAAGCACCCAGGCGGACGTTTAGCCCACTCAGTGGGCTTCATCCCAGTTGTCGCCAACTCCGCAGTCAACCACCAGCTGAACACGAAGTGTCGCCGCGGCCTCCATTTCCTGCACAACCATTGCACGCAGTGGCACCACATCCGACTCGGCAACCTCGAACACCAGTTCATCGTGGACCTGCATGATCATCGCTGCGCGAAGTGAGCCTGCCTGCAGCCGCCTGTCCACACGCAACATCGCTCGCTTGATGACATCGGCGGCAGTGCCTTGCATGGGCGCATTGATGGCAGTGCGTTCAGCGGCTTGTCGACGCTGCAGGTTTCCTGCATTGATTTCCGGCAGGTACAAACGGCGACCGAACACTGTTTCCACGAACCCCTGATCATGGGCCAGTGTACGGGTTGCGTCCATGTAGGCACGCACACCGGGGTAACGCAGAAAGTACCGTTCGATGTAGTCCGCGGCCAGCGAGCGTGAAATTCCGAGTTGTCGTGCCAGCCCAAATGCAGACATGCCATAAATCAGACCGAAGTTGATGGCCTTCGCACTACGCCGCTGATCATCCGACACCAGCAGTGGATCCACATCAAAGACTTCACCTGCGGTTGCTCGATGGATATCAAGGCCTCGCGAAAATGCCGTCAGCAGTGATTCGTCTCCGGACAGGTGCGCCATGATGCGAAGTTCGATCTGGGAATAGTCGGCGGCAAGAATTCGGTACCCGGCGGGGGCAACAAAGGCCTGACGAATCCGCCTGCCTTCCGCCGTGCGGATCGGGATGTTCTGCAGATTCGGATCAGCGGAGGACAGCCTGCCTGTGGACGCGACGGCCTGGTGATAGGAAGTATGAATCCGGCCGCTGTGTGCGTTGATCTGTTGTGGGAGCTTGTCGGTATAGGTGGACTTGAGCTTTGCCAGCCCCCTGTACTCCATGATGACCTTCGGCAGTTCATAATCGTGGGCCAGTTCCGCCAGAACCGGCTCTGCCGTACTGGGTTGCCCGCCCGGGGTCTTGCGCAAAACCGGAAGCTGCAGCCGTTCATAGAGCACTTCCTGCAACTGCTTGGGGCTGTCGATATTAAAATCAATCCCTGCCAGACCCATGACTTCCGCCCGGAGGGTCTTCAGTCGATGCTCGATCTCACGACTCTGTTCATTGAGCAGTGTACCGTCTACCAATGCACCATGTCGTTCGATGCGCGACAGCACTGGAACCAGTGGCATCTCGATTTCCGAGAACACGGACAGCAGACCAGGTAACTTGTTCAGATCCGGCATCAGACGCCGATGTAACTGCAGGGTCACGTCCGCATCTTCTGCCGCATATTCTGTCGCCTGTTCGACTGGCACCTGATTGAACGTAAGCTGCTTTGCCCCTTTGCCCGCGACGTCTTCAAAGTGGATCGTGCGCACACCCAGGAACTTCAGCGCCAGATCGTCCATGTTATGACGGCTGCCGACGCTGTCGAGTACGTAACTCTCCAGCATCGTGTCGAACGCTACCCCTTGCATGTTGATGCCGTGGCGCGCCAGAACACTGAGATCGTACTTGATGTTCTGTCCGATCTTCAGGAGATCCGGATCCTCCAGCAACGGTCTGATGCGTGCAAAAACCTGCTCACGATCCAGTTGGGCAGGAGCGCCAATGTAATCATGACCAACCGGTAGATAGGCCGCGAGTCCGGGTTCTACCGCGAAAGACATTCCAACCAGGTCCGCCTGCATGTAGTCGAGCGATGTCGTTTCAGTATCAAAGGCAAAAACACTGGCTTCGCGCAAACGCGCCAACCAGACATCCAGCGCTTCAAACGTGGTGACACATTCATATCGCCGTGTGCCGGGCTCGATCATCTCGGATGCTGCAGCCTCTTCGGTGTTCGCACTGTCCAACTCGTGCAGCCAGGTTCGAAACTCAAGTTGGGTAAAACGCTCACGAAGCGTATCCGTGTCGACCACACCATGGAGCAGATCATGAATGCCGAGATCCAGTTCGACGTCACACTTGATCGTCGCAAGTGAACGTGACAGCGGCAGGATGTGCAGATTGTCTCGCAGACTCTCACCAATCTTGCCACCGACCTTGGCTGCGTTGGTAATGAGTGCATCCAGCGTCCCATGTTCCTGTAACCACTTGGCTGCGGTTTTTGCACCGACCTTGGGAATTCCGGGGATGTTGTCAGAAGTGTCTCCCGTCAGTGCCAGGTAATCGACAATCAGTTCCGGCGGAACACCGTGTTTCTCGATCACACCAGAGCGATCGAGCCGGACGTCCTTCATCGTATCTACCAGAGTGACATGCTCTGTCACCAGTTGTGCCATGTCCTTGTCGCCCGTGGAAATGACGGTATGTCGCCTGGCACGGGTCGCATCGGCGGCCAGCGTGCCGATGACGTCATCCGCTTCAACGCCAGGAACGACCAGCAGTGGCAACCCCATTGCCTTGATGATTTCGTGAATCGGCGAAATCTGCTGGCGAAGTGGGTCGGGCATCGACTCCCGGTTGGCTTTGTATTCCGGATAGATTTCATCGCGGAAGGTCTTGCCGGGTGCGTCAAAGACCACCGCTATGGGACTACCGGTAAAGTCCCTGGAGAGTTTGCGCAACATGCCGATGACACCGCGTATCGCCCCTGTTGGGAATCCGGTGCTGGTCGTGAGGTTGGGCAGGGCGAAGTAGGCGCGGTAAAGATAAGAAGATCCGTCGACCAGCAACAGCGGTGGCATATCTTCCGGAGTTGTTGCTTTATCGGCAGATTGCGTCACCATTCCCTCCCAATTTGTCATCCGATGCTCCCGATGACTTTACTACAGCGTCCACACTTCCGCGTCGTTTGCATCCTTGGCGCCATGCTTCTGGCCTTGCTGTGCGGGTCTGCCCTTGCGGCAAACGCCGAAGACGACGGCCCGGATGTGACGATCATTGCAACCGAGCAGCGAACAATTTATGAGTATCGGCAAAACGGGCATTTGAGGATGATTCGAATCGTACCCAGCATCGGTAGACCCTACTATCTGGTGCCCCGCGATCCAACCAAGGGCTTCGGGGAACTCGACCAGGCGGACATGCTGATCCCAAGCTGGGTGCTGGTCGAATTTTGAACGCTTCCAGCTTGCAAGAACGTGCACGCGACCAAAGCCCGGTCGATGAGGCGCTGACACGCTATTCGGTCGGCCGGCTATTGCGCTATTGGCCAACCTCGCACGGAATCGAAAACACCAACTACTTCGTTCGTACCACGGACGGAGAGTTTGTGCTGACGCTGATGGAACGCCAGCCCTTTGCGGGCGATGCGTATTTCACGATTCTCCACACTCTGGACCACGCTGGTCTGCCCGTCGCTGCACCCATAACCGACCGGTCGGGAAACGTGTCCTCATTGATTCAGGGGAAAACCGGCATCCTGCAACGACGGCTGGCAGGATCACACGTGGCGTTGCCAACCGAGATTCAGCTTGGCGCGCTTGGTCGTCTGATTGCCCGCCTGCACATTGAGTCTTCAGCCATTGCACCCCTGATCCCTGCCCATCCCAGGAATCAAGCCTGGATGAGCACGACCTGTGATTCGCTGACCCACCGTGTGCGCTACTCGTCGGCCAGGTTGATGGAAGAGACGCTCGCATCAGTCACCGCCCTGTTGGCGCGAGCCGATGTTGACCTGCTGCCAGCAGGGGTTGTGCACGGCGATATTTTTCGCGACAACGTGCTGTTTCAGGAAGATGCGCTCTGCGGCATCATCGATTTTCATCAGGCAGCTTACGGGACGTGGCTATTCGACCTCGCCGTGGCAGCCAATGACTGGTGTTGCGACGTAACGGGTCAGCTCAACAGAGGGAAAGCCCTCGCCCTGCTCAAGGGGTACCATTCTCAGAGGCCATTAAGCCGCCAGGAGATCTGGTTTTTTTCTGCCTTCAGATTGTATGCAGCGTTCACCTTCTGGCTGGCTCGGCAGGAGGTCTACCTGCGGGCCCAACAGGGATTGCCGGTCCGGTCCAAAAATCCGCGAGACATGGAAGCCATCATCATGATGTTGCGACGCGGCTTTCACTATTTCGACGAGCGGTTATTCGAAACCCTTCGCGTCTGACCCGTGCTCAGTATCTTGCTACCAGCGAGATCACGGTGTCGCGAATCGTTGACGCCTTGTGCGGGAGTTTGATGAAACCCTGGTAGTGTCCATGCCGGTTGACGATCACGATGTTGCCGCTGTGATCGACGGTGTAGCCTCCTTCGTTGTCCGGGACCTTGCCAAACGCCACGTTGACCTGGGTTGCAAAACCGGCGATGGACTCGCGACTTCCCGTGACACCGATGAAATCAGGTGAAAAAGCCTGGACATAACGACCGAGTGTCTGGGCATCGTCACGCTCCGGATCCACCGTTACCAGAACAACCCTCATCTGGCGGGCGATGTCGGGGAGTTTTTGCACCAGTTCGCGCTTGGCATTGGCGAGTTCCGCCATCGTGGTGGGACAGACATCAGGGCAATTGGCAAATCCGAAAAACAGAAGCGTCCACCCGCCCTCCAGGCTCTGTGCAGTAAACGCCTCGCCGTCCGCTGTTGTGAGCCCATCAACGACCAGTTCTCTTGGTGTTGGCAGGAGAACAACCCCCAGTTCACGGAGCGCGTTTTCATCGAGGCTCGGGGTTTGCATCGTTTTATGGACAAACAACCCAACCACCAGAGCGATCAGCGCCACACACATGAGCACCGTCGAACGAATGGAGCCCCTGGTCACAGGATCTCGGCCAGGGTCAGGTAGTGATCAGCGAGCAGGAACCCGAACAGCGCCATCAGGTAAACGATCGAGTAACGAAACGTCTCCATCGGCGCGCGAGGATTTTTATTGCGAATCAACACGATGGCCCAATAGAGAAACCCACCTCCAAGTGCCAGTGCACCGGCAAGATAGAACCAGCCCGTCATCTGGATGAGATAGGGAAGGACGGTGACCACGACCAGGATGATGGTGTAGAGGAGGATGTGCAGACGGGTGAACGCATCGCCGTGTGTCACGGGCAACATCGGGATGTTCACGGATGCGTACTCTTCTTTCCGCTCAAGCGCGAGCGCCCAGAAGTGAGGAGGTGTCCAGGCGAAGATGATGAGGACGAGCAGCACCCCTTCGGCATCAACACTGTTGGTCACCGCAGTCCACCCAAAAAGCGGTGGAGCAGCCCCGAAAAGCCCACCGATCACGATGTTCTGAGGCGTCGCTCGTTTGAGAAACAGGGTATAGATCAGCCCATAACCAACCCAGGATGCAAAGTTGAGCCAGGCGGTCAACGGGTTCACTGTCAGGTACAACAGCAAAAAGCCGCTGATGCCGGTCGTGGCCGCAAACACCAGCCCTTGTTTCAAGCTGACCCGTCCGGTAGCCACAGGCCTCTGGCTGGTGCGGGACATTCGGGCATCGATTTCCGCATCGGCCAGATGATTCACTACTGCTGCAGAGCCGGCGACCAAGGCAATACCAACGGTTGCATTGATGAGCAGATCCAGCGGAATCATGCCAGGCGTTGCCAGACACATGCCGACGATGGAGCAGAGCAGCATGAGCGCAACAACGCGCGGCTTGCACATCTCCAGATAGTCGCGCCAGTGCGTGGACGGGGCAGCCAGTTCGCTCACGTCTGGGTTCCTCGGTACTGCGATCGGGATTGGAAGGCCCGGAAGTTTACCGTAACCAGGGTGATCAACACGAGCGCACCAACCGCGTTGTGCAGCGTGGCGATTGTCAACGGCAACAACAGCAGGACGTTGGCAATGCCCAACCCGATCTGTGCCCCGATGACGATCGCCAGCGCAATGGCAAATCGACTGCGTGACTGCCAGAGCCGGAACACCAGCAGACCACCAACCAGTGTGACAACGAGTGCCCCCAGACGATGCACGACCTGAATGGTCACCCTGGCATCGTTTTCGAGCTGTCCTCCCAGATAGTTGGGGCCAATTTCCTGGAGGACGTTGAAGCCTGCCGCGAAGTCCATGGGAGGTATCAACATCCCGTGACAGGTAGGAAAGTCCCGGCACGCCAGCGCCGCATAGTTGGACGATACCCAACCACCCAGCGCAATCTGAATGACAACCAGGATCAACGCGATTCGAGCCAGACCCATCAGTTGGCCTGGTACCCGCCAATGCGCGCCAAAACCCGGACTCTGACGCAGGTACAACAACCAGATCAGAGAAAGTGTCGTGAAACCTCCCAACAGATGCGCAGTGACCACCTGTGGCCAGAGCTTGAGGGTTACTGTCCAGGCACCAAATGCACCTTGCAGAATCACCATGGCCAACAATGCCAGGGGCAATTTGAGTGGCGGTCGGTCAATCTCGCGCTGGCCTCTTGCAAAAAGGATGGTCAGAACGACGATCACCAGCCCGAGCCCCGATGCAAAATAACGATGTACCATCTCGGGCCATGCCCGATGAGCCTCTACTGGAGCATGTGGAAACCGCTCTTCCGCCAGCGCGACATGTTCTTCCGAACTTGGAACCACCAGGAATCCATAACAGCCGGGCCAATCGGGACAGCCCAGGCCTGCATCGACAAGTCGAGTCCAGGCACCCAGCACAACAACCACGCCAGCAAGAAAAAATGCGAACAGTGTCAGTTGTTTGCGCATCATCAACCGATCTGTGAGAGTTTGAGAAGACGCTTCAGGTCATCCAGCACCGGCTTCGGGGGTGTGGAGACGGAGTACCTGAATACGAGGTTCCCCAAGGGGTCCACAATATAGACACCCGGATCCAGGGAACCTGGTGCCTTGCGTAACATCACTTTGTCCATCTCTTCAGCAGTGACCACACCTGACGTCCCATCTCGGGTCAGCAATGCGCGAGCTACACGATTTGCCTCCTTGTTCAGAAGGGTATGGAGCGACCGAAGATCGTGCATTGTCCTGGCACAGCCCGCTTCGCAATTCTCGGTGACCATCCACAACCACCATTTGTTGCTGGTACTGAATGATCCGTTCTGATCAGGCCATTGTAGAGAGTCCACCTGCATGGGAGGATCGACAAATTCGCCGTGGTTGGTAGTTCCCCAGGACATGCCGCCCCTCGCTCCCAGATAAAGAAGCCAGGCAAGCCCAAGTGTCACGAACGCGATGCCAAACAGCACTACCAGCTGGCGGCGACCTCTTTTTGCAGCGGTTTCATCCATTGTTCTGAATCCTGTCCTTGCCACGCCTGTACACGACCAACCACCCGATCACCAAAACTGCACCCAATCCAAACCACTGGGTTGCGTAACCAAGATGTCGCTCACGGCCAAATTCAAGATCGGTCGGCGCAACCCTGAGTGCCCCCGCAGAGCCTGCTTCGAGGCGCATCTCCATCGGCAGGGCATTGCTTCTTTCGGCCATCTGTTCAATGTCGCGTCGTTGCACACGAATCGCTTTTCCATCGGGCCACTCGTCCTTGCCCAGAATGGGCGGCAATCCCATCTGGGGCCACACGAGCACAACGATTTCCACCGGACCTTCGGGCGTCCCGACATCGGGAATCTCGTCTCGTGACCCCGGTGCTGCTATCCAGCCTCGATTGACAATGTATCGACGACCTTCAAGCGCAATGAACGATTGCAGAACCCAATAACCGATGTGGCCTTCCATGACCTGGTTATCCACCAGATACAGATGCTCGCCATATTCACCCTTCAGAACCAGGCGAGAAAACGCCTCGAAACGATCTCCAGGTTCGTGGACCTGCGACCCAAGTTGATTGATGAATACCTCTTCGAGCGCTGCCTTCTTGTCAGCGCGATCCAGTTGCCAGAATCCCAGTGACACGACGATTGGCAGCATCAGCAATACAAAGATGTTCAGGGGCCACGGCACCCGTGCCGTTGAAGGAGGCACCCGTGCCGTTGAATGAGGCACCCGTGCCGTTGAATGAGGCTCTCGTTCAACTGAGCCAGGTGCTCGTGCCACTACATCGCCCCAGTGCTAAAGTGCACCATGCTCAAGATCATCATTGTTGTTCTATTCATCGGCGTCGTCGTCAGCCTGCTCAGCGGCCTTGCCTTTCTGTTCAAGGATGCGGACAAGCCAGAATCGCGTCGAACGCTGCATGCGCTGGGAGTGCGAATAACGCTTGCCGTCGCGCTACTCGCTTCGATCGCCTACGGTTTTTATACCGGAGAGCTCAGACTTGGAACGAATGCGCCCTGGCACGACAGGGCGCAGACACTGGACACAACGGATTAGAGAACGTAAACGAATATGAAGAGGCACACCCAGACCACGTCCACAAAATGCCAGTACCAGGAAGCAGCCTCGAATCCGAAACAGTCATCCGGCTTGAAATGTCCCTTGATCGCACGAAGCAATTGGACGATCAGGATGATTGTTCCGAGCGTCACGTGAAAGCCGTGAAAACCCGTCAGTATGAAAAATGTTGAGCCGTAAATTCCGCTACTGAGAGTAAGACCCAGTTCGTTGTATGCGTGAATGTATTCTTCAGCCTGGAGCACGAGGAAGATGAGGCCCAGGAGGACGGTGATTGCCAGCCAGCCAATCAGGCTGCCCCGACTCTGATTCTTGATCGCGGTATGAGCGAAGTGAACCGTGACACTGGAAGCCAGAAGAATGGCGGTGTTCCAGAATGGAAGATAAGACAACCAACTGCTGACTGCAGGCGCAGCCATGCTTTCGTGCGGTCCCTGGAAAAGTTCATTGTTGGGGTTTTGAACTACTGGCCACTCGGACGAAAACTCAGGCCACAGATATTCGCCTGTGAATGCCTTGTCACCTTCACCACCCAGCCATGCCACCGCGAACGTCCGGGCATAAAACAGCGCACCAAAAAAAGCTGCGAAAAACATGACTTCCGAGAAGATGAACCAGCTCATGCCCCAGACATAGGAACGTTTCATCTGGGCGTTTGCCATGCCGGCAAAATTCTCTTCAATGACTTTGGCAAACCAGAGGAACATGACCACCGAAAAAATCGCGAAGCCGAGGATGCTCTGAACCCAGCTGCCCTCGAGGCCGCTCTTCGTGTCATTGAGCCACGTCCCGAAGCCGGTCAGCATCAGCATGACACCAAGTGCCATGTAAACCGGGTACCAGCCGTTTTCCGGCACGTAATAAATGGATGGGTCGGCCTTTGCATTGGCCATAGTCAGCTCCTGTTTCTAACCTGGGTTGCTGTCAGTTCCGATCTTCGCCAGATCGACGAAGTCGGTGACGTCAAACAATGCGTAACTCAAATTCAATGATGCGACATGCGCTGGCAGCTCGTTGCCAACTATGAAACGCATGGGCATTTCCATCGTTTCGCCAGGCTGTAACACCTGACGCTCAAAACAAAAACACTCTGTCTTGTGAAAGTAGTCCGTGGCCAATCCAGGTGCCAGTGAAGGCACGGCCTGTCCAACCATCACCTTGTCTGTCGGATTGGTCACGAAAAAATTCACGGTGTGCAGTTCACCAGGGTGAACTTCGACTCCGCCTTTTTCTGACCAGAACTTCCAGGGCATGTCTGCATTGGTGTTCGTTATGAAATTCACTTTCACAGTGCGCGATCGGTCAACCGTCTCCCGCGCCTCGACATATTCATATGCCCCGCCCGTTTTCCCATTCAACCCGGTGAGCTCACAAAGCAGGTTGTACAGCGGCACCATCGCAAAGGCAAAACCGAACATGCCAACAACCAGCATGATCAGTTTGCCTACGGTGTGCCTCTGCCTTTGCTCCATGACTGCTCTCCGACTGCTCAGGAGTGCGCTTCTGCGTCAGTGATCTTCGGCGGATGCGTAAACGTGTGGTACGGAGCCGGCGAAGGAATCGTCCACTCCAGCCCATGAGCGCCTTCCCAAACCCGGTCCGTCGCAGGTTTGCCGCTGCGAATCGTCTTGATCACGATGTACAGGAAGAAGACCTGGGAGAAACCGAAGATGAACGCTCCGACGCTCGACAACATGTTGAAGTCTGCGAACTGCAACGCGTAGTCCGGAATGCGGCGTGGCATGCCTGCAAGACCGGAGAAGTGCTGTGGGAAAAAAGTGACGTTCACACCGATGAATGACAGCCAGAAGTGCAGTTTGCCCAGACGTTCGTCATACATGCGCCCACACCACTTGGGAATCCAGTAATACGTCGCTGCGATGATGGAGAAGATGGCACCAGGGACCAGTACATAGTGGAAGTGGGCAACCACAAAATAGGTATCGTGATACTGATAGTCCGCCGGCGTAATCGCCAGCATCAAACCCGAAAAACCGCCGATGGTGAACAAGACGACAAAGGCGATGGCAAACAGCATGGGGGTTTCGAAACTCATGCTGCCGCGCCACATCGTCGAGATCCAGTTGAACACCTTCACTCCCGTCGGAATGGCGATCAGCATGGTGGCGTACATGAAAAACAGCTGACCGGCGAGTGGCATCCCCACTGTGAACATGTGGTGCGCCCAGACGATGAACGAAAGAAAGGCAATCGACGCAACGGCATAGACCATGGAGTCGTAGCCAAACAGTGGCTTTCGCGCAAACGTGGGGATGATCTGCGAGACGATTCCAAAGGCAGGCAGGATCATGATGTAGAACTCGGGGTGTCCGAAGAACAAGAAAATATGCTGGAACATGACCGGGTCGCCACCGCCTGCAGCATTGAAGAACGAGGTGCCGAAGTGGATGTCGAACAAAATCATCGTTACCGCCCCAGCCAGAACAGGCATTACGGCGAGGAGCAGATAGGCGGTAATCAGCCAGGTCCAGACGAACAGGGGCATTTTCATCAAGGTCATGCCGGGCGCGCGCATGTTGAGAATGGTCGCGATGATGTTGATGCTACCCATGATCGATGATGCACCCATCATGTGTACTGCAAAGATGAAGTAGGTAACCGAGGGAGGTGCGTAGGTTGTCGACAACGGAGCATAAAAAGTCCAGCCGAAATTCGGGCCACCGCCTTCCATGAACAGCGTGGAGATCATGATCCCGAACGCAAAGGGCAGGATCCAGAACGAGAGGTTGTTCAATCTCGGGAGCGCCATGTCAGGTGCACCCACCATCATTGGCACAAGCCAGTTGGCCAGACCAACAAACGCAGGCATGACCGCACCGAACACCATGATAAGGCCATGGTTGGTCGTCATCTGATTGAAAAATTCGGGGACCACAAACTGCAGGCCAGGCTCGAACAACTCAGCCCGAATGACCAGCGCCATCATGCCGCCGATCAGGAACATCGTGAAGCTGAACCATAGGTAAAGCGTTCCAATGTCCTTGTGGTTGGTGGTGAACAACCAGCGGGCCAAACCCTTTGCCGGCCCGTGATGTGCGTGGTCGTCGTGACCTGCGTGTGATTCGACTACTTCGCTCATGCGAACTCCTATTTACTGGCCGCGGCGTTCGCCACGTCCACTGGCTGTGTCACGTCGTCCGTTTTGTTGCCCCAGGAGTGGCGCTCAAAATGCACCACTGCCGCCAACTCGGCCTTGCTGAGCTGGTTTCCAAACGCCTGCATCGAAGTACCTGCAACACCGTTCAGAACCAGGCGAATGTGATCGTCCCTCGGGCCATTGGCGACAAGACTTCCGGCCAGCGCCGGAAACACCGGGGGGACACCCTGGCCATTGGCCTGGTGACAAGAAGCACAAAACTTGGTGTAAACCGCCTCGCCCTGTGTCATCAGTTCCTCATGGGTGAAAACCATGCTTTCCAGCTTCTGGCGCTCCTGTTCCGCCGCCAGCTTGCCGGAATACCACGCATCAAAGTCTTCCTGCGGCATCGCTTCCACGACCACCGGCATGAAGCCGTGATCCTTGCCGCACAGCTCGGTGCATTGGCCGCGATAGATCCCCGGGGTCGGGACGACCGCCCACAACTCATTCAGCATGCCAGGGACGGCATCACGCTTGATGCCAAAATCCGGTACCCACCAGGCATGGATCACATCTTCGGAGGTGACGAGAAACCGGACTTTCTTGTTGATCGGAATCCGCAATGGCTCGTCCACTTCCAGCAGGTAATATTCGCCTTTTGCGGAGAGGTTGGTCCGCTCTTCAACCGGTGTTGTCATGGTCGAAAAATATGCGAACGTCCGGTCGTAGTCCTCGTCGAGGTACTTGTACTGCCATTTCCACTGGTAACCACGCACTTCAACGGTCATGTCCTCGCCGCCTGTGTCATACATGGCAACCAGCACCTTCGTGGCAGGGACGCACATGGCGATCAGGATCAGCGTCGGCACTACTGTCCAGGCAATTTCGAGCTTGGTGTTTTCATGGAAATGCGCTGCCTGGTAACCGGCCGAACGACGATGATGGATGATCGACCAGAACATCGCTCCGAAGACCACTGCGCCGATGACGACGCACACCCAGAGGATCAGCATGTGGAGGTCGTAGACCTGTTTGCTGATATCGGTGACGCCGACCCGCATGTTGAGTTCGTCAGCGACAACAAATCCTGACGCCAACATCGACATGACACCCGCAGCAGTACGCAGCCGCCGGATCCCTGTGCAGTGTTTATTCACGCTCACGCTCGCACCTTGATTGAATGAAGTGCCCTTCGGCAGGAGTCCGCTAACACGCCCCGTCCCGAGCGGCTCCCTGAAAAGCCGGGCAATTATAACAACCGAGCTTCAATTCACAACGCAGTCAATCAGCTAGACCAACAAGATAAGGACGAATATCAATCGAGTTGGCGGGTTCTGATTGGAAGAAGGGTGCCAATCGATGGCTGGCTCTCGGGTTCGTCAGCTCGCATGGTTTCCTCTTTCCCACACGCAAGACACCTTCGGGCCAGCAGCACGCCTTCCGGATCAAGATCAATCACGATTCGATCCTTCACTGCGCAATAGGTACATTCCGCACCCGCGACAAATCGCGTGCGGGTGGCTGGTATCGTCACGTCTGAGCCAACAATCTGCGAACGGACATGGTGTCAGGTTGAACACCTCTCCATATCCGGAACGCTTCCGCCGCCTGTTCGATCAGCATCCCAAGTCCATCAAACGATCTGCCCTGCGTAATCTCTCGCGCCCAGAGGTGGAACCGCGCGTTGGCTCCATAAACCATGTCGTAACAATCAGCCGACCGGATGATTTCCGGATCCATCGCCGGGTGACTCTCCGCTGTAAATGCTGCCGACGTCGCGTTGATGATCAGATCGAAGTCTGTTGACACCGCCGACAACTCCACGGCTTCCAGGTCTGTCGAATATCTCGGTCGGAAAGCGGCGACGAGTTCCTCTGCGCGTGCCCGGGTACGGTTGGCCAGGGCAATCCGTGCAGGCTTTGCCCGGAGCAGTTCCGGCAGGACACCACGCGTGGCGCCGCCAGCACCAAGAATCAGCAGGCGACGGCCTGTGACGGCGACGCCATGAAACGAAAGATCACGGATCAATCCTGTCCCGTCGGTATTGAATCCCTGGAACTCTTCGCCTTCCCGGCGAATCGTGTTGACCGCTCGAGCGTCGATCGCCGATGTTGCGCAACGCGCCTCCCCCAACCAGGCAAACGCATCCCCCTTGCAAGGAAGCGTCACATTGAGCCCTTTCCCCCCCTGCCTGAAAAAGCGTTCCACCGATGACACGAACTCACCCGCGGGAATCAGCAGCCGATCGTAGACCATCGCCTGGCCTGTCGACTTTGCAAAGGCAGACTGGATCAGCGGCGAGAGGGAGTGGCCTACCGGATTCCCGCAAACTGCATAGTGTTCAACAGCAGAGCTCACGCTTGCAGCCGCTGGACGGATGATGCCGGCAGCCCCGGTTGGCATGTTCCACGAGGTGCAAGCACCAGGTAACCCACTGGCAGGGAGTTCGCCGGGATGTCCTTGCCTGCTGCATTCATGGGAGCGGACCCTTTTTCCAGGAAGCTGTCGATCGTCTTGATTCCGGTCGGGGTTCAAAGGCGAGAGGCGCGGCGACTATACCCACCGCTGGATCCGTCGACAAATCCGGCCAGTTCCAGTTCGACGACGGCCAGAGCTGCGTCACCGAGGGTCAGGCAAGCCCTTATCGCCAGCACGTCCAGGGGTTGCGATTCAACTTCGAGCACTTCCCAGATTTTTTGCGCATGGCCGATAAATGGCATGGCCCCCTGGAGGCTCGGTGGCAGGTCCAATTCCTCAAGCAGAGTGTCGATCGAATCCAGCAATGCCGCTCCCTCCCGGATCAATCGATGGCAACCACGACTTTGATCATCGTGGATCGAGCCGGGAACCGCCAACACATCGCGCCCTTGTTCCAGCGCCATCCTCGCAGTGATCAGAGAGCCGCTATGCGCACCGGCCTCGATGACGATCACCGCTTCACACAAACCGCTGATGATCCGGTTCCGTTCAGGAAACAGATGCTTGCGTGGTTCCTGGTCAGGATGATATTCGCTCAGTAGTAAGCCATTACTATCGCGAATTCTTTCGACGAGCCGTCGGTTGGCAGAGGGATAGGTTCGCAACAAACCGCAACCAAAAACCGCGACGGTCGCACCGCCCGAGTCGAGCGCGGCTGCATGGGCTGCCGAGTCGATGCCCAATGCCAGACCGCTGACCACGGTGACTCCCCGAGCGGCGAGTGCCGCACTCACCTCGCGCGCGGTAACCAGGCCTCCCCGGGTCGCCCGCCTCGCACCAACAACACCCACGCACCGCTGCTGGAGGGCTTGTAAGCTGCCATCAAAAAACAGCAGAACGGGCGGATCTGCGATTTCCCTGAGCATTGCCGGATAACCGGGCTCATTCAGGTGGATGGCGCCTATGCCCTGTTTCCCGAGTTGGACCAGTCGTTCCCACGCGCGGTCGAGTTGGCCAGGCGCTGTCTGTTCCTGCAATCCAGCCAGCGGAGTCATGCGCAATTCGCGGGCGGTCATGCGCTCCAGCGCAGCGAAACACAGGCTTGTCAGTGACCCGTTGAACACCTCTTCCAAGGCAACTGGACCGATGGGATGGCGGACTCCAATCATCGCCGCTGTCAGGTCACTGCAGGTGCTTCTTCAGCCACTCACACCGGCAGAGAATGACTACTGGATGTAGCGGACCTGGCCCGTCCACAAGGTGCTGTGCAATCGTTTCCGGGCTGACTGCACACTGGAATGGCATGGCTCCCCGCCGATACCGCTAACCGGCAAGAGCAAGATGCAAGATGAATGACCCACTGGGGTCGTCAGCGTCCATGCCAGGCGCAGGCACTTCGCGCCTGGCGAAGGCTTGAATGGTGCTCCGGGACGTGACGCCTGACGACATCCCTGTCCCCATTGAAAGACTCAGTGACCTGTAAATGTCCCGATGGCTTGCGTTTGTGCTGTTTCCATACAACAACGCAGCTGCTGAGCGCTGGCTTGCAGATTGTCAACGGTTGCCTGGCTGGAAAGTCACGGATCGCTCGCAGTACGAATTGGCGGTCGAGGTGCAGTCCATCCGGAAAGTCGTCGGTAGTGTCAGTCTCGCTCGCATATCCCTCACAGAGGGAACGGCGACTCCGGGCAAAACGCGTTCGGACGACATGACTGCACACATGCCGTTGACACCTAAGACGGTCAACATCTCATTTTCTGTCGATCGTCTGGCGCCCTGCTGACCGGGCCTGATCTCAGGGATTGCGAACTTCGTCGTTCACGGCCAGGGGTTGTTCCGTCTCGAGAACAATCCCGTAGGACAGCTTTTCGAAGACCCGATAGATCATCAGCAAACCGGCTCGTTCACTTGGCAGCCGGATGGTCTCTTTGGCGATCCTGTCTTTTGCCAGGGCTCCGCGTTTGTAGATCGCCAGAACGTTCCCCATTTCGAGCGCTTCGCGTGCGCCACGATTCAGTACGACGACGTCAAACTGGCCGACCTGGGAGACCCCGGAAAAGACCGAAATGATCTCGCCGTCCACGGTGCCTGAGGGCGCGCTTGGAAAAAAGTTTGAATCCAGCCGACGTTCCTCCGTTGGCAGGACCCGATCACCGATCTGCACTTCTTCGCGACTGCTCTGCACAAGCATCGTCGCCACGTCATCGTGTTGATCGACGGCACGTCCAAGTCCGATGTAGGTTGCTTCGCGCCCGAGTAGTTCCTTGGTGTTCGGGTCCACGTAGACTGGCCCGCGACGGACATAATTGAAGCTCTCGCTGTCGGCAAGCAAACCACGAACATAGAGGCGGTCACCGGCACCAAGGATCAGGCGCTCGCTAGCCCCTTGAACAACATAAGGTGCGGCTTCGAGCTCCTCTTCGGTGACGATGCGGTTCTGCACCAGCCAGCTTTGTACGGCATCGAGCTTGATGGTGGGGATGGCCGTCTCCAGCGGGCTCGAGCGAATTTCGGGTTGCAAGCCGCCGGGAGTGGAACCACCGAGTCGATCGGCACTGCCACGCTCCAGCTGCAGCCTGGGCTGACCATCGACATACACGAGGTGGATGCTGTCGCCCGGATAGATCAGATGAGGGTTCTCGATCTGGGGATTGACCTGCCACAACTCCGGCCACAACCACGGTCTTTGAAGAAACCGGCCTGAGATGTCCCACAGGGTGTCGCCCTTGACCACCGTGTAGACATCGGGGTGATCATCACGAAGATACTGTCCGAGATTCCCTGCCGGCTCACTGGCGTGTGACAAAGGTACAAACGCCATGGAGAGGAAGATCGACAGTACAACCCGGAGACCGGATCGTTGTACCAACCGGCGGGCCGACGTAACACTGCCATTCCAACGCATGTCGCAAATACCCCCGGTAATTTCGTCCGCGCTATCCTGGTGGCTGGTGCGTCGCCTAAGATGCGCCGTGAGAAGTCACGCTGCCCGTCGCAGCGTGACGATTAGCGTTACGCAAAAGTGGTAGGGACTGCACCAAAAAAGCTATAACCGACGCAATCTTATCAGCACGAATTACACCAATACTAGAGATAGGTCACGTAGCGAAGAATCATGGCGATCCTTGAGATTCTGGAGTTTCCCGACGTACGACTTCGAACACAGGCCAGGAAGGTGGGCAGGGTCGATCAACGCATTCGCAAGCTGGTTGACGACATGTTCGAGACGATGTACGCGGCTCCCGGGATAGGGCTTGCCGCGTCACAAGTCAACGTACACGAACAGGTCATTGTCATCGATGTATCCGAGAACAGGAACGAGCCCCTGGTCTTCATCAATCCCGAACTCGAACTGTCCGGTGGGTTGGTTCAATCGGACGAAGGGTGCCTCTCCGTACCGGGTTTCTACGAGCCGGTCGAGCGACGCGAGAATGTCCGAGTGAGCGCACTGGACCGTAATGGCCGCTCTTTCTCTCTTGATGCACAAGGTCTTCTCTCTGTCTGCATACAGCACGAGAGGGATCATCTTCTGGGCAAACTGTTTGTGGACTATCTGTCTGGACTGAAGCGCACACGCATTCGCAGGAAGCTTGAAAAACTCCATCGGCAAACGACCTGATGGCACTGCGAATCGTTTTTGCCGGTACCCCGGATTTTGCAGCCACCGTTCTGAAGCACCTGCTCTTGGCCGGTGTTCGACCTGCCTGTGTGCTGACACAACCCGACCGCCCCCAGGGCAGAGGTCGCAAGCTCACCGCCTCGCCAGTCAAGCACCTTGCCATGACCGCCGGAATTGACGTGCAACAACCGGCTACTCTCAATCGACGCAAGTCCGAAGGCGCCCTCGCGCTTGCATGCATACTTTCGGAGCCCATTGATCTGCTGGTCGTTGCAGCCTACGGGCTCATGATTCCACCTCCGTTGCTTGAACACCCGAGATATGGCGCGGTCAACGTGCACGCTTCGCTCCTTCCGCGATGGCGAGGCGCGGCCCCCGTGGAGTACGCGATCATGGCCGATGACAAGCGTACTGGTGTGACGCTCATGCAAATGGATCGAGGCCTGGATACCGGCCCACTGTTGACCCGCATCGAGTGTCCGATTTCGGACAGCGTTACCGGGCCGGAGCTCACCGCTGAACTCGCCGAACTCGGCGGACGGCTGCTGGTTGACCTGCTGCCGAATATTGATGAGATGAAGGCAGAACCTCAAAACGAATCCCTGGCGACACTTTCTCCCAAGCTTCGGGCCAGCGATGCAGTCATTGACTGGTCACGCTCCGCCACCGCAATCCACAATCAGATTCGCGCCTTGACCGACCGATTGACGGCAGAAACAACACTTCCGGCCGACTCAACCGTCATTCGCATGCGTATCCTTTCGAGCAAGATCCTTCCCGGAGCGCACGCTTCGCGGGCGGGAATGATTCTTGAGGGCTTCGCGCGCGATGTCATTCCTGTCGCTTGTGGTGAAGGAATGATTGGTCTGCAACGAATCCAGCTGAGCACCGGCAAGGGAGCGCCTCTGAGCGCTGCAGACGCCAGAAACGGTTTCGGCGAACTTGTCGCCCCCGGCACCGTGCTGGGCGAGACAGTCCGTTGAGCCCGGGTCCACCCAGCAGATCCGGAAGCGAATCAGGCAAACGAGGCGCAATCTCTCGCGCCAGCGCAGCCCGTTTGCTTGCCGATTGCAGTTCGCCTCCTTATCTTCCCGTCGATGCACTATTGGCTGCCGAGGACGCTCCCCCCGCTACCCGGGAACTGGTTTTCGGCGTCCTGCGGCATTACATTTCGCTGCACGACATGGTCAGCAATTGCCTTGCAAAGCCACTGGCAGAGCGAGACAACGACGTCAGATGCTTGTTGTTAGTAGGCGCTTACCAACTGGCGGACTCACACACAGCAACATATGCAGCCGTCAACGAGACCGTTGAGGCCGCACGGCATCTAGGCAAACCGTGGGCGAGCGGACTGGTGAACGGAGTCTTGCGCTCGCTGCAGCGCCAGTACCCCGGGGGGTATTCGCTGATGGATCGCCTGGTCGATCTGCCGGCATGGCTCGAACAACGGATTCGAAACGAGTACCCCACCCAGGCCGACAACTTGTTCCGCGCGTTTCTGGAGCGTCCGCCGATGATGCTCAGAGTCAATCTCCTGAAACAGTCTGCGTCGGACTATCGGGCACTGCTGGATGCCATGGACATGGGCTGGAAGGCGGCATGGCTCCCGGAGTCGGTGTCCCTCAACGAACCGATCCGCCAACAGGAGCTACCCGGATATGCCGATGGCGCTGTCTCCGTCCAGGATGCTGCAGCTCAATTTGCCGCACACCTGTTGACCGTACCCAGCGGCGGACGCGTGCTGGATACCTGCGCCGCTCCTGGCGGCAAGCTCTTCCACCTCATGGAGCATCACCCCACAGCCACGTTTGTTGCTCTGGAGTCTGCAGCCGAACGAGTGAAATGGTTGCGCGCTGAAGCTGACCGGCTCGGTCATGCGCAAGCACTGGTCACCTTCGAGACGGATGCGCGCGATGCGCAGTGGTGGGATGGCCAGATGTTCGACAGTATCCTGGTGGATGCTCCTTGTACTGGCTTCGGTACCCTGCGAAGACATCCGGACGTGAAACTGCATCGGATGGACTCAGATGCCCAGGTCAACCAGGTTTTGCAGCGTGATTTGCTCGCCTCGGCTTGGCGGTTTCTGGCACCGGGTGGCACCTTGCTGTACGTCACGTGCTCGATTCTGGCGGCGGAGAATGAAGGGGTCATCCAGCCCTTCCTGGCTGCTCAGTCCGACGCGTCCTCACTATCCATTGAGTTGCCTACCGGATTTGCGACGCAGTCCGGCTGGCAGACACTGCCGACCGACCCGTTCACAGACGGGTTGTATTTCGCTCTGCTTCGCAAACACTGATCACTCGCAACCTCGCAAATCCGGTGCCGGTCCACATGCCGTCGCAGCCTTTTGATGTTCCGCCGCGCAGACATCCGGCCCATCGGTGACTTGTTACGGACCTGCGATACCTGAACAATGCAGGCCCGCGACAATCCGTCGCACGACCGCAGCCATGGAGCGGAAATTACGCGACTATGAACATCCTGATTCTTGGTGCGGGGCAGGTAGGCGGGACCCTCGCAGAGCATCTTGCCAGTGAGTCAATCGACGTCACTCTCGTTGATACCGACGCCTCGAGACTGCAGGCCCTTCGCGATCGACTCGACATTCAGACCGTCCATGGTTTCGCCGCCCACCCGGACGTGTTGCTGCGCGCAGGTGCCGAGGACGCTGAAATGCTCATCGCAGTCACATCGAGCGACGAAGTGAACATGGTGGCTTGCCAGGTCTGCTACACCCAGTTTCGAACACCTACGAAGATTGCCCGCGTTCGGTCCGCAAGCTACATGGGTCTTGAGAACTTCTTTTCCAATGATCACATGCCGATTGATGTGCTCATCAATCTGGAGCGCGTGGTTACAGACAGTATCCGCCTGCTGCTAGAACACCCGGGCGCTTTGCAAGTTCTCGATTTTGCGGATGGTCGAGTCAAACTGGTCGCAATGCGAGCCTATTTTGGTGGACCGCTGGTGGGGAGAGAACTGCGGATTCTTCGCGAACACATGCCAAACGCGGATACCCGCGTAGCAGCGATCTTTCGCCGCGGCAAGGCGATCGCTCCAACCGGCGATACCGTGATCGAGGCGGACGATGAGGTTTTTTTCATTGCGGCTACGGAACACATCAACACGGTGATGGCTGAACTGCGTCGCGTGGAACGCCCTTTCAAGCGCATCGCCATCGCCGGTGGTGGACATATCGGATCTCATCTGGCGCACCAGATAGAAAGTCAGTTTTCAACCAAGCTCATCGAATTCAATCGTTCCCGATGTGAGGTACTCGCATCATCACTGAAACACTCGGTGGTCTTGCATGGTGATGCAACTGATCGGGACTTGCTGATTCAGGAAAACATCGATCAGTGTGACGCATTCTGTGCACTGACCAACGACGATGAAGTGAACATCATGTCATCCCTGATGGCGAAGAAGCTTGGCGTGAGACAAGTGATTACCCTGATCGGCAAGCCAGCCTACGTCGACCTGGTACAGGGTGGTGAAATTGACATCGCGATTTCACCACAACAGGCGACCACGAGTTCCATCCTCACGTATATTCGCCGCGCTGACATCGCCCGGGTGCACAGCCTTCGGCGTGGCGCAGCAGAAGCCATGGAAGCCGTCGCGCACGGGGATCGACGGAGCAGCAAACTGGTAGGGCGCAGACTGTCCGAAATAGCCCTGCCAGCCGGCGCCAGTATCGGCGCTCTGGTGCGCGGCGAAGAGGTCATCATCGCTCACGATGATGTAATCGTTAACGCCGAAGACCACGTGATCCTGTTTCTGGCGGATAAATACCAGGTCGCCGCAATCGAAAAGTTGTTCCAGGTCGGAATTTCCTTTTTCTAACTGATGCATCTAACTGCAATCCTACGCGTCACGGGCATCCTGCTCAGTACATTCAGCCTGACGCTGCTTGCTCCGGTGGCGGTAGCATTGATCTATGGGGAAGATTCAACGTCGCAGTTCGGTGCCCTCTTCCTGCTGACGGGAGGGGTCGGCTGCACACTCTGGTTGGCCTTTCGTGGCAGTGCCGAGTTGCGCAGCGGTGACGGCTTCGTCGTCACGGTCCTGTTCTACCTGGCGCTGGTGTTTTTTGGTGCCCTTCCCTTCATGTACGACAAGACGCTCAACGCGACTTTTACCGACGCACTGTTCGAGTCCATGTCAGGGTTGACAACAACCGGGGCTACGGTGTTCACGAACCTGGACACCTTGCCCAAGTCCCTCCTCTTCTATCGCCAGCTCCTGCAATGGTTTGGAGGCATGGGGATCATCATTCTTGCAGTTGCCATCCTGCCAATGCTGGGGGTTGGTGGCATGCAGCTCTACCGTGCTGAGGCACCCGGTCCCGTCAAGGACAACAAGCTGACTCCCCGAATCGCCGGTACCGCCAAAGCGCTCTGGGTTATCTACTTGTCCCTCACGCTCAGCTGTGCCGGGGCTTACTACGCGTTCGGGATGAGCCTGTTTGATGCGATCTGCCACGCTTTTTCCACTGTCGCCATAGGCGGCTACTCGACCCATGATCTGAGTCTGGGGTATTTCGACAGCACGTCGATCGAAATCACCGCGATGCTCTTCATGGTGCTTTCTGCCATCAATTTTGGACTTCACTTTTCAGTATTCAGACAGCGGCGACCTGCCTTGTACTGGAGAGACCCCGAGGCCAGGTTATTCCTCTGTTTGATGGTCGGCGGTTCGGCATTGGTATCTTGGGTACTCATGCAGAATCCGGCCGTCAGCGAAACGCCTGTGCTGGATGGCGCCTTTCACTTCGTGTCGATCGCAACAACCACCGGGTTTGCGACGGTGGATTATTCGGCTTGGCCAACGGGAGCACTGATTGTCCTACTGTCGGCTTGTTTTGCCGGGGGCTGTGCCGGCTCCGCTGCCGGTGGCCTCAAGATCATCCGCGTGTTGCTCATCTATCTGCAGGGACTGCGAGAAGTCCGCACCCTGGTGCATCCCAGCGGAGTATTTACGGTGAAGCTCGGTTCGATGCCCGTACCAGACCGTGTAATAGCTGCCGTATGGAGCTTCTGCGCCGTTTACGCGCTGAGCTTTTTTTTCCTGTTCATGCTGGTTGGGCTGATTTCCGATCTTTCCTTTGAATCTGCATTCTCCGCGGTGGCGGCCTGTCTGAATAACGTCGGCCCTGGGCTAGGGAGCGTCTTGGCCAACTATCAGGCACTCAATGATCCAACCAAGTGGGTCCTGGCCTTCGCCATGCTTCTGGGTCGTCTGGAAATTTTCACGCTGCTGGTACTGCTGACGCCGACTTTCTGGCGACGGTGAGTATGATCCGAGAAAGGGCCGACCTTCTGCTTCCCGGATCAGTCGTACAGCCTGGGTACGCCAGGTGGTGGCCGCTTGTACCTTCGGTACTCCCATTGGTACTGGCCAGGATCCCGGGCAATCAGGTTTTCAATCATTTCGTTGAGTCTGGTGGCCGCCAGTACCGAATCATGGTGGTCGATCCCATCGATGGCGGGTTCGAATCGAATGACAAACCCGCCACGAACACGCTGTGCGCTACCCAGCACAGCGACCGATCCAGTTTGCCTCAACAGTCGCTGGGCGAGTGTCATCGTCAGGGTTGGACGCTGGAAAAAAGGTGCGTAAACACCAGCCGACGCATCAGGAACCTGGTCCGGCAACAGCGCAGTGATACCACCGGCTCGCAGCGTCTTCACCATTGCCTTGATGCCCGAGGTTCCAATGGGGACGAGAATACCTCCGGTGCGACTTCGCGCATTTCGCATCGGCACTTCGAGCGCCTCCAGACGCGGGGGATCGTACAGGCAGGTGTACCCATATCGACCAAGGAACAGCGCCAGTACCTCCCAATTGCCGAAGTGCGGAACAAGCACGATAACTCCGTTGCCATTTCGCAATCGATTGTCGAGAAGCTCGTCGCCTGTTATTTCCAGATACGTCTCTTCGCAGCGCTCCAGAGACCAATGCCACAGAACGCCAGCCTCCATGGCGAACATCGCCGTATGCTGCAGGCTCGATCGCGTGAGTTCGCGACGGGCGGTCTCTTCCAGTGCGGGAAACGCCTGATCGATGTTTGCTCTGGTGATTCGACGGGTCTCTCCTGGTACGAGGGACATACCACTGCCGATGCCTCGCCCCAATGCGCGAAGCAAGGGCAGCGGCAAGAGCGAAAGCAGGCGGATCAACATCAGGATCAGCAAGGCAGCAGTCTTGCGAAAGAGACGGTTCACAGGGTCGCGACGCCTAGGGCACGGCAAGCTTCGTGTCGATAGCAGTAAGTCATGTGGTCGTTGACCAGACCAGCAGACTGCATGAACGCATAGACTGTGATCGGCCCGACAAAGCGAAAACCTGCTGACGAGAGGTTTCTCGCCAGCCGCTGCGATTGATCCGTTTGTGCTGGCACGTTGGAGCGCTTGTCAAAACTGTTATCGATGGGACGGCCATCGACTGCCGACCACACAAACTCCGTGAAGTTTTCAACCTGCATGAACGCTCGCGCATTGGCTATCATGGCATTGAGTTTGCCGCGATGCCGAATGATCCCCGCGTCCTGAAGCCAGAATTCAACTCGTTCGTCCGTCGTTTCGGCCAATTGCTCCGGCATGAAGTTGAAGAAGACTTCCTGCATTCGCTGGCGCTTCTGCAGTACGGTCCACCAGGACAAACCCGCTTGCATGCCTTCGAGGATCAGCCTTTCGAACAAGGCATGAGGCACGTATTCAGGCACTCCCCATTCAGTATCGTGGTATTGCTGATACAGCGGCTGGAGCCCACACCATTCGCAACGTAGCTGCATGGCAGTCTTTGACCTCCACTGATTTCGTGACGTATGTTGTTCGCCCATCGAAGTCCGGACGTTGGTACGTTGTTCAAAGATATTCGCGCAGTTCTGCTGGATCGCGACGGAGTAGTCAACAAGGACTCCGAAGAATTCATCAAACGCCCGGAGGAGTGGGAGGTTTTGCCTGGAGTTATCGAGGCAATTCGCAAATTGCATGTTGCGGGGTTACCCGTGTGCATCTGTTCGAACCAATCCGGAATCGCCCGCGGCATTGTACCAATGGCCGGCCTAATCGCGATAAACAAGCGGATCCACGCTGAAGTCCGGCGAGGCGGAGGTTCTATCGGGCTTATTCGCTACTGTCCGCATGGGCCCGATGAAGGTTGTCGGTGTCGCAAGCCGGCGCCGGGAATGATTCTCGACGCCTGCCGATGGTTGTCCATCAATCCGTCCACTGCTTTGTTCATTGGCGACAGGCGCACAGATCTGCAAGCAGCTCGCGCCGCTGGCTGTCGGGCCGCACTCGTCAGAACCGGCCACGGCAGCCAGACAGAAAAGGAGCTAGGCGAAGCGAGCCTGCCGGTTTTTGACGACCTGTCGCAGGTTGTGGAGTTCCTGCTTCAACGCCCGTCTGTCAGCGGATAGGCATCGAGGACTTCTGCAACGGGCGTTCAAACATCGAGGTTTACAACCTGGAGCGCGTTGGTTTCAATGAACTCGCGCCTCGGCTCGACCTGGTCACCCATCAGCGTGGTGAACATCCGATCGGCCGAAATCAGATCGTCGACCGTTACTCGCAGCATGCGGCGAACTGTCGGATCCATGGTGGTTTGCCAGAGTTGCTCCGGGTTCATTTCTCCAAGCCCTTTGTATCGCTGGATATCAACACCGCGACGAGACTCAGCCATCAACCAATCGAAGGCTTCACCAATACGGGCGACAGGGCGCTCGCGTTCACCGCGCGCCATTATTGCCCCTGCGCCAATCAATCCTTTCGCCGTTACACCCATCTGAACAATCGCTTCGTAGTCCGTACCGGCAAAAAAGTTCTGCCCCAGTAAAACCCGTTCAGTGATGCCTCGCTCGGTGACATCGATCAGAGGCATATGAATGCCGCGTTCTGCATCATGCTGCAGTTCCACCCGTGCCGAGACGTGACCTGTCGCAATCAGTTCGGATTGAAGTTTTGATGCCCACTCGGCCATCTTCGGTGCATTGCGCAGATCACCCGGCTGAACGATGTCCAGGTCGACCAATGTACGACTCACCGAAACGGGGACATTTCGAGCCAGCTTCTGCAGGCGATCCATGAGGGCGCTGTAATTTTGCAGCAGGGCTTCCAACGCGGTCGCCCCGACGGGCGGTGCGCCTGGAGTTACACGCAAGGAGGCTCCATCGAGTGCGCTACTCAGGAAATAGCGGGCAAGTTCCGCGTCGTCCTTGGCGTAGTGCTCGTGGCGACCACGCTTGACCTTGTAAAGCGGTGGTTGTGCGATATAAACGTACCCACGTTCGATCAATTGCGGCATTTGACGGAAGAAGAATGTCAGCAACAGTGTACGAATGTGGGATCCGTCAACATCGGCATCGGTCATGATGATGACCCGGTGGTAACGAAGTTTCTCCAGGTTGAACTCATCGCGACCAATACCGCACCCGAGGGCCATCACCAGCGTCCCTACCTCCTGAGAGGCAAGCATTTTGTCAAAACGGGCTTTTTCAACGTTAAGTATTTTGCCTCTCAATGGAAGGATCGCCTGTGTTCTGCGATCACGCCCCTGTTTTGCAGAACCTCCAGCAGAATCTCCCTCTACCAGATAAAGTTCTGATGCGGCAGGATCTTTTTCCTGGCAATCCGCAAGTTTTCCAGGCAGCCCTGCGATATCGAGTGCACCTTTCCGGCGCGTCATTTCCCTCGCCTTCCGTGCGGCCTCGCGTGCGCGAGCAGCGTCAATCATCTTTCCGGTAATAGCGCGGGCATCCGATGGATTCTCAACCAGGTACTCGCTGAAAGCTCTACCCAACTCCTGCTCGACGGCGACTTTGACCTCTGAGGATACGAGCTTGTCCTTGGTTTGAGACGAGAACTTTGGATCTGGAACCTTGACAGAAACTATCGCCACCAGGCCTTCTCTCGCGTCATCGCCTGTCGTTGGCACTTGTGCTTTTTTCGCCAGACCTTCTTTTTCGATATAGGTGTTCAAAGTTCTTGTCAATGCAGCACGAAAGCCCGCCAGATGGGTTCCTCCGTCTCCCTGGGGGATGTTGTTGGTGTACGTGAGTACCTGTTCCTGGAAACCGTCGTTCCATTGCATTGCTACTTCGACGCCGATTCCATCCGAGTCTCGCTGAGAGGAAAAGTGGAAAACTTCGTTGAGTGGTTGTTTGTTCTGATTCATGTATTCGGCAAACGCCCGAAGGCCCCCTTCATAGAAGAAGGTTTCCTCTCGCCCATCGCGCTCGTCGAGCAGGTGAATCCGAACACCGGAGTTCAAAAACGCCAGTTCACGCGATCTCTTTGCAAGAATGTCGTAGTGGAACTCGATGTTGGCAAACGTCGCCGCGGAAGGCTTGAAAAATACCTCGGTTCCTCTCCCCTCCGACTCGCCTATTTCGGCCAGAGGAGCCTGAGGAACACCATGTACATAGTGTTGTTCGTAGACCTTACCGGCCCGTTTGACCGTCAGTCTCAGGCGCTCGGACAGTGCGTTGACTACAGAAACACCTACACCGTGCAAGCCCCCAGACACCTTGTAGCTATTGTCGTTGAATTTTCCGCCTGCATGAAGCGTGGTCATGACCACTTCTGCGGCGGATACACCCATCTTGGGATGCAGATCAACCGGAATCCCGCGACCATTGTCGATCACCGTTACCGCTTCTCCCGGATGAATGATGATGTCGACCTGATCACAATGACCTGCCAGTGATTCGTCGATTGCGTTGTCAACGAGTTCCTGGACCATGTGGTGCAATCCGGTTCCGTCCTCGGTGTCTCCAATGTACATCCCAGGGCGTTTTCTAACGGCATCAAGCCCTTCCAGAACCTCGATGCTGGCACCGGTGTAAGTCTCTTCCACAGATCACTCCTCGAGAGCTGTTATGGCGCCTTGTTTCACGTGAAACAAATGCGCCCGATTTCCGATTGAGCTTTTGATCGCATCTGGCAGCTCAACCGAGCTGAAAATTACCTGGCACCCAAGTCTTTCGAGCATTTCCAGAACATTTGTTGTTCGCTGATAGTCCAGTTCGGCGATAAGTTCATCAAACAACACCGTACTCTGCCTACCCGTCCTTCGCTTCAACACTTCGATTTGGGCCACTTTCATGGCTATGGCCACCAACTTTGCCTGACCACGAGACAGAAAGTCGCTGGCCGCTCTTTGCCTTGTCTTCACGTGTATATCCGCGCGATGGGGTCCGATACGCGTGGTGCCGGAACTCAGATCCCCGGCTGTACCTTCCAGAAGTTGGTCTGAAAATGAACGACCAACTTCGGCTCGCCAGCCTTTTTCATAGGAAAAATCTATTTCCAGTCCCACATCCAGAGACTGTGCGGTGCAAACAATGCTCTCAAACAGTTCCGTACAGTACTCCTGCCGGAACGTGTCCAATTGTACCGCTAGTTCGGATAGAACGTCGCGCCAAGGATCAAGAACCTTCGAACCCAGCCCGGCTGAATCGCGTAACCATGTATTCCTCTGCTTCAGAGCACGACTGTAATCTCGCGCGACTGGGTGATAGCGATGTTCCACGTGAAACAATCCCCAATCGAGATACTGTCGTCGTTCTGCAGGCCCGGCCAAAACTAGATCTGAAACACCCGGTGTAAACAGTTGAAGTGGTAGTTTTGAAGCTGCTTCGGAAAGACGAACCGCGCGCTGACCATTGATTCGCAACGATAAAGCCTGCTTTCGGGCTTTTGCAATCAACACGGAATCCACGCCGGCAGGCGTTTCCAGGTCGATAGAAACGGACAACCCTTTGGCGTCGTTCTGGATCAATGTGTCCAGGAACGTTGAACGAAAGGAGCGGCCACGACCCATCAGGTAGACAGCCTCCAGTACTGAAGTTTTCCCGGCGCCATTCGCGCCGATCAGACCATTGAAGCCTGGCACCAATTCAAGATCGGCAAATTCAACATTACGGAAGTTCTGCAATCTCAGGCGTCTGATGGGCATCCGACGCTCGCCAGTTGGTCAAAGTCGCATAGGCATAACGACGTATACAGCCTCGTCCTGACCTGGGCTCTCGATGAGAGCGCTGCTGTTTGCGTCTGAAATTCCAAACTTGACTTCCGAAGTGCTCAGAACGTTCATGACGTCGAGGAGATAGGCAACATTAAAACCAATCTCCACGGGGAGACCGTCGTATTGAATGGCTACGAGTTCCTCAGCCTCTTCCTGTTCCGGATTATTCGCCTGCACGGCCAGTTGCTCGGGTTCAAGCTTGAGTCGTACCCCCCGGTACTTCTCGTTGGAGAGTATGGCCACGCGACTGAATGCATCACGCAATGTCTCGCGGTTGCCAACGAAGGAGCGGGACAGAGATTTTGGGACTACTTTTTCATAGTCCGGGAACTGGCCGTCCACCAGCTTGGTAGTCAGCGTATAACCGGCAACAGAGACAGATACATGACTCTTCCCGAACACAAATTGACACGCAGTTTCAGAACCCTCCAGCAATCGAGCAAGTTCCAGTACACCTTTCCTTGGCAGAATTACCTGTCGGCGTTCGCCTGTACCAACAACACCCTTCAAGGTGTACATCGCCATACGATGTCCATCGGTGGCGACACTTCGAACATAGTCGTGACCGACTTCCAGAAGCATGCCATTGAGGAAAAAACGAACGTCTTGCTGCGCCATCGCGAAACCAACTCGATCTATCAACGACCGAACGTCCGTTTGGGACATCGTGACGTTGAAATCCGCAATGCCCCCTCCTGTTCTTGGAAAATCCGTTGCTGAAAGAGTAGCCAGAACAAAGCGACTTCTGCCCGACCGAACGATCGCTCGGTCCCCATCTTGCTGAATGTGTACCTGAACACCTTCACCAAACGAACGGAAAATCTCCGCCAGTTTTCTGGTGGAGACTGTCGTGGAGCCTTCTTGTTCGATCCGCACATCGTCAACCCGAACGTGCAACTCGACTTCCAGGTCAGTACCCACAATCTCAACCGTCGAACCTTTCGCCACCAGCAGAACGTTCGAAAGAACCTGCAGCGTCTGACGCCGTTCGACCACCCCCGACAGCAGTTGCAATGGTCGAAGCAGCGCGTCACGGTCAACTGTGAATTTCATAACCCACTCGGTCCAATGCCTTCTAATCCGAATTGTGTTCCGACTTGTGCCCTTTCGTCGTGGTCAAGCCCCAAGCATTCGGGAGAGATTCCTGTAATCTTCTGCCAGGTCCGCGCTATCAACTTTCAGCTCCCCAATCTTTCGACACGCGTGCAGAACAGTTGTGTGATCACGTCCACCAAAGGAGTCGCCAATTTCCGGTAACGAGTGACTGGTAAGCTCTTTTGCGAGCGCCATGGCCATCTGCCTTGGACGCGCGATCATACGATTGCGGCGCTTCGAGAGGATATCGGAAATCTTTATCTTGTAGTACTCGGCTACTGTCTTCTGGATGCGGTCGATGCTTATGGCACGATCCTGTATCGCAAACAGGTCTCGCAGGGCTCGCTTGACCTGTTCAATACTGATCTGAACCCCCATGAACCGGGCATTCGCCATGACCCTTGTCAACGCACCTTCCAGTTCACGAACATTCGACCGAATTCTCTCGGCAATGAAAAACGCCACATTCGGATCCAGGTCATGGCCAAACACCTCGGCCTTTTTCATCAATATCGCAACCCGGGTTTCAAGCTCGGGGGGCTCAATCTCCACGGTGAGTCCCCAAACAAAACGGGACTTTAGCCGCTCTTCCAGACCATCAATTTCCTTTGGATAGCGATCACAGGTGAGAACCATCTGATGACCACGCTCAAGCAACGCATTGAAGACGTGAAAGAACTCTTCCTGGGAACGAAGCTTGTTGGCGAAAAACTGTATGTCGTCGATCAGGAGCGCATCGACGTTGTGAAAGTAGTGCATGAAGTCCTGCATGGTTCCTTGCCGAAGGGCCTTGACCATGTCCTGAACAAAATTCACTGACTGCAGGTAGACGACCCTGGACTGGGGATTGCGCTCTGCAATCTGGTTTCCAACGGCCTGCATCAAATGCGTCTTGCCCAGACCGACACCACCATAAATCAGCAGCGGGTTGTAGGACTGGCCAGCGTTATCCGCAACCTGTGCCGCGGCGGCCTTGGCGATTTCGTTGGATCGTCCTTCGACAAAACTGTTGAACGTGAATTCCCGATTCAGGTGAAAAACAGGGCAGGCGATGGACGATCCGGATCCATCTGCTCGCAGCGGAGTGCCGAATTCTTCCGTACCCCCGATGCTCAACTTGAGATCTTTGCCCGTTTCCACCCCTTCTCTGGACAGCAACTCGCTGATCCGGGCCATGTACTTGTCTGAAACCTCGTCTCTTACATATCGGTTTGGCGCCAGCAGCTCCAGACCAGTATCTGTCTTTCTTGCTTGCAATGGTCGAATCCACTTGTTGAATTGACCCTCTGGCAGATCAGCCTCAAGGAGATCCAGGCATTGCTGCCATATCGCTAAACTCAATTACTTGCCCCCTGTCCCGGTGTTCTGAAGACACCTGTTCCTTTTTTTGAATACTGCAAGACACCGCTCGTCGCGAGCATCATCCATCTTGCTGCTGTCCATGTCCGCACCACCAGGATCCCTGTGCGTCTACGCGCTCATTTGGCGCACCGCGAGTTGCTTCTTTTACATTCGCGGTGCGTGGTTCATCCTGGTTTGTCGTGCCTTTCACATACCCCCTCGGGGGTATGGGTCAGGCGCTCAGATCATCTTCCTGAACACCCGACAACGCTCTGCGACACTGCAAAAACGTTATCCGCCCGCTCCTTCATGTGCAAACTACATGATTGATTCGGGAGGTCTTTCAAGGGATGCGAGGGGACGATTCTAGTCAGGAGATTCGAGAGTTGGCTACGATTAACAAACGAGCCCACCATGTTTTTTTTTAACGTTCCGAATTTCAGTAACTTAGGAAAAAAACATCAATCCCTGGCCTGCTGTCCGACTTTTGGCGATTGTGCAAAAAGTTCCGGATATGTTGTGGATAACTATTTATGGCCGTTTTCATACAGGGACAAAGGACAATTTCCCACAGTTGACCACAGGATGTCCCAGCCCTTGACTCTTGATGGGCTGCGCTCCGTCAGACTTATCAACAGCTACAAGGCCTGCCAATCTTCAACAACCATCTTCTATTTAAATCCATTTATTGAATTGACACCGAAACAGGTGCGTTCCTAGAATGCCCGCCCTTTTCCGTAGACCAAGGCTCTGCGGAGCTGACAGGAAGATCAAGAAATGAAACGTACGTTCCAGCCAAGCAATCTGAAGCGCCAGCGAACCCACGGATTTCGTGCCCGCATGGCAACCAAGGGTGGCCGCAAGGTTCTTAATGCCCGACGAGCAAAAGGACGCAAGCGCGTTTCTATTTGATCCGTGTCACTGCAGGATTCGCCCGCCACCAGAGACTGTTCCGGCCGGGTGAATTCGACCGGGTTCTACGTTCCAGAGATGTGCGCAGGGAAAAAGGGCCGCTGAGACTCCTTGCCAAATACACAGACTTGAGCCATGCCCGTCTCGGTGTGATTGTCCCGAAGCGCTGGGTGAGAAAGGCGCATGATCGAAATCGATGCAAACGAATCATCAGGGAACAGTTCAGGCTGTGCTCCGATCGACTGCCGGCAGCTGATGTTGTCGTCATGGTGGTCAAACCGGTGAATGCTGGGGAGTTTCCTGCGTTGGTTGGCGCATTGTTGAGCGCTTTGTGTCGACCATGAAAGTCCTTCGCCGGCTTGACCATGCGGCTGCATGGCCCTTCATCTGGCTGGTGCGGGGATATCAACTGGTACTCAGCCCATGGATTGGGCAACAATGTCGTTTCCTCCCCACGTGTTCAGCGTATGCGCTCTGTGCGTTGCAGGAGCATGGGGCCTGCAAAGGGGTTGGCTATACGATCTGGCGAGTACTGCGCTGCAATCCATGGAATGCCGGCGGACCCGATCCTGTGCCATGTGCCAGAGTTGTTGAAGAAACCACCGTCACGAAACAAAGGTTCTGATTGATGTTGCCACCTGAAGTAATGCGGGTCCTCTTGCTGGTAGGTCTCGCTGCCACGGGTTACATGCTCATCCAGGCGTGGAATGAGGACTACATGCAACAACCGATTGCTGCGTATTCCGAAGCGCCGTTGTTGGCAGGTGGTACGACTGTATCGGATGTCTCCAACGAACCACAGGGAGCACCGGAACCTGGCAAACCACTGGCCGAAGGCGCTTCCGACGTGCCCGATGCAACGCTCCTTGAATCCACCGGCAGTGAAGTTGCAACCGTTACCGAGTCGAAGACAGACGCCAACGGTGTTGTCGCAGCGGGACGTCTGATAACCGTCACCACTCCAACTCTGAAGGTATGGATAGACCGGCTGGGCGGTGACGTTGTTCGCGTCCAGCTCCCGAAGTATCCCGTCTCCAGCAAGACCCCGGATGTGCCTTACCTCCTGATGGAAAACAGCGGCGACCATACCTATGTCGCACAAAGCGGACTCATGGGAAAAAATGGGCTCGACGGCAGCGGTGAGCGGCCTCTGTATGAAGCAGATACTGCTGTGCTTGAGGTTGCTGAAGGGCAACAGAAGTCGCTCACGCTGCAAATAGAAAAAGCAGGGCAAAGAGTTACCAAGACCTTCTCCTTCGATGCCAGCAGTTATCTCGTCGGAGTGGATCTGAAGCTGGAGAATCTGGGAACCGAACCACTCGAAGCGGCTCTGTTCGCGCAGATCAAGAGGGACAACAAGCCGCCAATCATCGAAGAGGGATTTTCCTTTGGTCCCCGGTCATACCTCGGGGGAGCGCTGACTACACCTGAAGAGCGTTATCTGAAAGTCGACTTTGATGACCTCGACGAAGCTGCCTTGCGGCGCACAGTTCAAGGTGGATGGATAGCCCTCCTGCAACACTATTTTGTCGGTGCATGGATCGCCACAGCCGAGGAGAGCAACAACTTCTTCGCCCAGAAACGCAGTGATGGGCATTATGTCTTCGGTTATACAGCGCCGAAAAAAAGCGTCCCGCCTGGTGCCACGGGCCATTGGGAAACAAAGCTGTACACCGGGCCGAAAGACCAGCATCAACTGGATCAGCTGGCACCAAATCTGGGACTAACGGTCGACTATGGGTTTCTGTGGTGGCTGGCGGTTCCGCTGTTTGATGTACTTTCGTGGTTCCACGATTGGGTAGGGAACTGGGGTCTTGCAATCGTTCTGCTGACGGTGCTGGTCAAGATCGTCTTGTATCCTCTATTCAACATGTCCTACAAATCGATGGCAAAACTCCGCAAGGTCGCTCCGGAGCTCAAGGCGCTGCAGGAGCGTCACGCTGATGATCGGCAGAAACTCTCTCAGGAGATGATGAAGCTGTACCAGAAAGAAGGTGCGAATCCGTTGGGCGGATGTCTTCCGATGTTATTGCCGATGCCGGTTTTTCTCGCTCTCTACTGGGTATTGTGGGAAAGCGTCGAACTGCGACAGGCACCGTTTTTCCTTTGGGTGCAGGATCTCTCGGCGATGGATCCGTATTTTGTGTTGCCGCTGCTGATGGGGGGCACGATGTTTCTGCAGCAGATGATGGCGCCAGCAATGGGCGACCCGATGCAACAACGCATGATGAAACTGATGCCGGTTATTTTCACCGCGATGTTCCTGTTTTTCCCGGCAGGACTGGTTCTGTATTGGTTGGTCAACAACGTACTGTCCGTCGCTCAGCAATGGTATGTCACCCGATCGGTCCTCTGATCCGACAAGTGCACCGAGGCCATCCACGACCGCGGGCGGAGAAACTATTGCTGCGATAGCTACCCCGCCGGGGCGGGGTGGAATTGGCATCGTTCGGCTATCAGGACAGATGGCTATTGAGATTGCCCAGACTCTTTGTGGTCGCAGTTTCAAGCCACGCCAGGCAACGCTCTCGCGGATCTGCAATCGCGAAGGAGACCTCCTGGATGAGGGCATCATCGTCACCTTCTCGGCGGGCTCTTCGTTCACGGGTGAGCCGGTGGCGGAGTTCCAGGCCCATGGCGGACCGATGGTCATGCGCAGCATCATGCAGGCGAGCCTTGAACTGGGCGCGAGAATGGCTCGTCCGGGAGAGTTTACGGAACGGGCATTCCTGAATGGTCGAATGGACCTGGCCCAGGCCGAAGCTGTAGCCGACCTGATTGCCAGCGGTTCGCAAGCCGCGGCGAGAGGTGCTCTCCGGTCTCTGACGGGAGAGTTTTCCAGGCTTGTCGACTCCATAGCGAGAAGTCTGTTGCTGGTTCGAGTTCGAGTTGAAGCAGGAATCGACTTTCCGGAAGAACCCCTTGGTGAGGAAGAAACAACCGCACAGCTGGACGAACTGGTCTCTTTGCGCGCAACGCTTTCGGAGTTGCTTGGCAAGACCCGTCAGGGTGTCCGCCTTGGTCAAGGGGCAACGGTCGCCATTGTCGGCTATCCCAATGTGGGTAAATCAAGCCTCCTCAATGCGCTCAGCGGTGAAGACAATGCCATCGTCACGGCAATCCCTGGTACGACTCGGGATCTTCTGAAGGTTGACCTGGAGCTGCGTGGTTTGCCGATTCGTCTGATCGACACCGCAGGATTACGCGACACCCTGGATCCCGTCGAAAGCGAAGGCGTGAGAAGAGCCAGCCTGGTCCTGCCAACGGCCGACCTTGTGATTGTCCTGGAAGACCTGACGGCTGCAGCAGGACATGACAGACTGGATTCCAGGTGGCTTGAGGGTTGTACATCGATCCTGCGGGTAGGCAACAAGCTGGATCTGGCGCCTGCCAGGCAAGCCGATGTGAATATCTCGGCCCGCACCGGTGAGGGCCTGGAAAAATTGGTGGACAATATTCTGCAGCACCTGGAGTTCGCGCCTGACGGCTCAACCTTTACTGCCCGCGCACGTCATGTAGAGGCACTTTCCCGAGCCGACACGCACCTGGAGCAGGCAGCATCGCTACTGGCATCAGGTTACGGAACAGAATTTGTCGCAGAAGAACTGCGTCTGGCGCACGACAGTCTGGGAGAGATAGCTGGGCGCGTGACGGCGGATGGACTGCTGGGAGAGATTTTCTCGTCTTTCTGCATTGGCAAGTAGTCGACGTTCTCCGCCCTCTTTCCAAGTCGATTTCGCGGCCTATACTGCGCGTCCCCAGGTCCACCGGAACGACCATGAATTTCCCGGAACAGTTTGACGTCATCGTCGTCGGAGGTGGGCACGCTGGAGCCGAAGCGGCCCACGCAGCTGCCCGCATGGGCGCAAAAACTCTCCTGCTCACCCAGAGTGTGGAGACGATCGGTCAAATGTCCTGCAACCCGGCGCTCGGCGGGATAGGCAAGAGCCATCTGGTGCGAGAAATAGACGCACTGGACGGGATCATGGGTCGATGTGGAGATCTGGCAGGAATTCACTTCAGAACGCTCAACAGCAGCAAAGGGCCAGCCGTCCGGGCGACACGCGCACAGGCGGACCGTTCGCTGTATCGTCAGGCAGTTCGTCGCGCCCTCGAAGCAGCCCCAGGTTTGCGGATCTTCCAGCAATCGGTGGTGGATCTGTGTGTGGAAGCTGAACGGGTAACCGGTGTGGTTACCCAGATGGGGCTTGTTTTTCGTGCTCCTGCCATAGTCCTCACCACGGGAACCTTCCTGGGTGGCAAGATTCACATTGGCAGCGCTACACATTCGGGTGGACGAGCAGGTGATCCGCCATCAATCGCGCTTGCCGAACGATTGCGGGCGCTGCCGTTTCGGGTAGGCCGACTGAAAACGGGCACACCGCCGCGAATTGACGGTCGTACCGTCGACTATTCCGTGATGGAAAGACAATCCGGAGACACACCTCGTCCGGTGCTGTCGTTCCTTTCATCACCGGCAATGCATCCGCCTCAGCGTGATTGTTTCATCACGCACACGAACACGACGACACACGATCTGATCCGGGAAGCTCTGCCCAGATCGCCACTTTATTCCGGGCAGATCGAGGGGCGGGGGCCTCGCTATTGCCCGAGCATCGAAGACAAGATCGTGCGGTTTGCCGGGAAGGACAGTCATCAGGTGTTTGTGGAGCCCGAAGGGCTCGATACGGAAGAGCTTTACCCAAACGGGATATCAACGAGTCTCCCTTTTGATGTCCAGCTGTCGCTTGTGCACAGCATTCGAGGGTTTGAACAGGCCCACATCACGAGACCTGGTTATGCGATCGAATACGATTTTTTTGATCCACGTGATCTCCAGAGAACCCTCGAAACCAATGCACTGGAGGGGCTTTATTTCGCAGGCCAGATCAACGGTACAACGGGCTATGAAGAAGCAGCTGCACAAGGTTTGCTGGCCGGCATCAATGCAGCTTTGAAAATACAGGGCAAGCCGGCGTGGGTGCCCCGGAGAGATGAAGCCTATCTCGGAGTTCTCGTTGATGATCTTGTCAGCAACGGGACCAATGAACCGTATCGCATGTTCACCAGCCGAGCCGAGTACAGGTTAAGGCTCCGGGAAGACAATGCAGATCTTCGGCTGACGCCTGTCGGACGAGAACTTGGCGTCGTTGGCAGTCATAGGTGGGAGAGTCATACCGCCAAGCGAACTCGAATCGATGCATTGCATCATCGACTGTTGACGACGCCGGTCGTTGCAGGTTCGGTACTGGCCGGGCAATTGGCCAGTCTCACCGGAGCGACATTTACCAGAGATCAACCCGTTGCCGTATTGTTGCGAAGGCCCGAGGTGAAGGCCGCCCACATCATGACCGCACTTGCGGACGTGGACGCGCAAGCCCTGGAGCAGGTGGAAATCGAGATCAAGTACCAGGGGTACATTGAACGACAGGATGTTGAAATCAATCGGATCAGGACCCATGAAACCATCAGCCTGCCCGCCGACTTTGATTATGGGGCATTGCATGGGCTGTCCAATGAACTGAAGGAAAAGCTCACACAAGCCAGACCCTCGACACTTGCATATGCTTCACGTATTCCAGGCATGACACCGGCCGCGTTGTCCCTGTTGCTCGTGCACTCTCGCAAGCGAGCCGTTGGCGCCAGTGGCGGATGACGTGATTGCCAGCGGAGCCCGAGAACTCGGGCTCTCTCTGACCCCGGCTACGGTGTCGGCCCTGCATGTGTATGCAGATCTTGTACGTTCAACCAACACCGCATTCAATCTGGTATCGAGACAGGATATTGATCGACTTGAAACGCGCCATATCCTCGACTGCCTGGCGATGGTTGCGTTCCTCAAGTCAGCTCAGTGGCCATCGGACGCGCGGGACGAGCGGCGTCGCATACTGGATGTCGGCTCGGGGGCCGGACTTCCAGGCATCGTGATTGCCATTGCGTGTCCGGAGCTGGAAGTCACTCTTGTGGATAGATCGGCGCGTAAGCACAGGTTCCTGCAGCGTGCGGTATCAACGCTCCAACTGGCAAATGTAGTGTCCAAGTGCCACGATGTCGTTGCGCAGGGAATCGAAGGCGAATTCGAGATCATCACGAGTCGTGCAGTGGCACCAGTAGCTCAAATGTGGATATGGCTCGGCAGTCACCTCGTTGACCGGGGGATGTTCATTCACATGTCCTTCACCGCGTCAGGCGCACCGTGTGAGCCACCCGTGTTGAAAGGAGGTTCGGCGGAGCTGGTACCGCTGGAGATACCCGGACTCGCCGAGCGCCATTGGCTGACTGTGGTGCGAAAGGAGGCATCGCATGTCTAGGGTGATCGCAGTCGCCAATCAGAAAGGTGGGGTCGGCAAGACCACCACCAGCGTCAACCTGGCCGCTTCTCTCGCATTGACGGGTTGCAAGACCCTGCTTGTCGACCTGGACCCCCAGGGTAATGCCAGCATGGGTCTGGGTGTGATAAAGGACTCGCTTCGGGCAACGATGTACGACTGGCTCATGACTGACATCGGTTTTGCGGATGTGGTGCAGAAGTGCGCAGCGGGTGTTTTCCTGATTCCCGGAAATACCGATCTGACCGCCGCGGAAGTCGAGTTGCTGCAGATCGAGCAACGGGAGCGGCGGCTGCTCAATGTGATCGCACCCATTCGGGATGATTTCGAATACATCATCATCGATTGCCCGCCATCGCTGAACATCCTGACGGTGAATGCGTTGGTCGCGGCAGAAGGTGTACTGGTGCCGATGCAGTGCGAGTACTACGCACTGGAGGGTTTGTCCGCACTTCTGGACACAATCGAAGGCGTTCAGGCACATGCAAACCCTGCTCTCGAACTGGAAGGGCTGCTGCGGACCATGTACGACCCCCGCAACGCATTGACCCGGGAAGTTTCCCGACAGCTGTTCCAGCACTTTTCGGAGAAAGTGTTCCGTACCGTCATACCACGAAATGTTCGTCTGGCCGAGGCACCGAGCCATGGTCTGCCTGCGATTCTCTACGATCGGCAGTCGCGCGGAGCCATTGCCTACATGGCGCTGGCCGGCGAAATCAAGCGAAAATACTCAGAGTCCCGATACGCACGACTGGCAGTTAATCGATCATGAGCGGCAAACGACTGGGACGAGGACTCGATGCACTGCTCACCCGAACCGATCGATCGGAGGTCATTGCAGCCGAACCGCACACCACCGTCAGCGGTGTTCAGCGGATGGTCCCTGTTCACGAGGTTTATCGAAGCCCGTATCAGCCGAGGCGCTACTTTGACGAAGCTGCGCTGGCGGAACTGGCGGCATCGTTGAAACACCAGGGTGTGCTGCAGCCGATTGTCGTTCGGGAAAGAATGCTGGGTGGTTTTGAGCTGATCGCAGGTGAGAGAAGGTGGCGGGCAGCGCAACTGGCCCAGATGGAGAGCATTCCGGCACTGGTTCGTCAGGCGACCGATCGGGAAGCCTCGGCAATGGCGCTCATTGAAAACATCCAGCGAGAAGATTTGCGACCGCTGGAGGAAGCGCAGGCGCTGGTCCGGTTGCGGGAAGAGTTCGGTCTGACCCACGAACAGGTGGCTGACTCGGTAGGCAAGTCACGGACCGCAGTGACCAATCTCATGCGCTTGCTCAATCTGGCGGCTGGCGCTCGGAGGCTTCTTGAGGAGGGCGCTCTGGAGGCGGGTCATGCACGGGCATTGCTCAGCCTGCCGCCTGATCTGCAGGACTCTGCAGCCGGGGAGATCGTGGCCAAGCAAATGTCTGTGCGACAGGCAGAGGCGCTGGCCAAACGAATGCTCGGGCCACGCTCGGCCAGGCCGGTGCGGGAAGAAAAGGACGCCGATACCCGGGCTCTCGAGCGCGAGCTCACGGAAAGGATTGGCGCGCCCGTGTCCATCGATCACGAAAAGAGCGGCAAGGGGCAACTGGTGATTCGGTATGGATCACTGGATGAACTGCAAGGGGTTCTTGATCACCTGCGGTAAACCCAGCCGGGGCTGACCTTGGTAATGCCTCGGCAAGGACTCGGCAAGGCTTCAGTGGCCTGCCGTCTCGAAAGCGTGTGCGATCAACGTAAGAGAAATGTTCAATCCTCTTTTTCGCATTGAATGATCGGCACAGGCTACCTATAATCCGCGCCGCTTTCCGGGCCGACTGTCAACGTCATGTGCGCTGGTCTCCCTGGTACTCCCCGCAAATTGGAATGGGCTGCAAACAGTCCATCAGATCGAGCGGGTGATGGAGAATGGAGACGACTGGCAGAGGCGCTTTTTCAGTCATCGCAGTGCAAGCATCGGCAATTGTCGTCGCTTCTCTCGGGATGATGTTGTCGGGGGCGCTATCGAGCGGCTCCTTGGTTCTGGGCGGTATGGCCGTCCTTCTGCCGAACGCGTTTTTCGGGTGGGCATCAACCCGTCGGAAACCCGGCGGCTGGTTGTTGGTTCAGGGGGTCGTGAAGTTCCTGTTGGCGGTTGTCTTGATGGCGACCGCATTCAGGGCGTTCAATCCAGAACCCCGGGCTTTTTTTGCTGGCGTGATCGTGGCCCTTCTGGCCCACGCGATCGGTGGCTTCTGGTTGCAGAGCCAGACCCCCTACCAGGTAAACCATGGCAGGGCGAAATCTGGCGAGCAGTGACAGCAACAAAACAGGTGATGGCACAGGAAGACGATGGCAGGCGAAACCAAGGCAGAGTACATCCAGCACCATCTGATGAATCTCACTTATGGCCAGCATCCGGATGGCACGTGGGGCTTCGCGCATACTGCGGCAGAAGCGAAGGCGATGGGATTCTGGGCCGTCAATGTGGACTCGATGTTCTGGGCGCTGGCCTCCGGCATCGCGTTCCTCTGGCTGTTTGGTGCGGCCGCCAGATCGGCGACCGCAGGTGTACCGGGCGGGCTGCAGAACTTTGTCGAGATGATCGTTGATTTCATCGACGACACCACCCGGAGCATCTTCAGTCACAAGAACGATCTGATCGCGCCACTGGCGCTGACCATTTTTGTCTGGGTCTTCATGATGAACCTCATGGACTTGGTGCCTATCGACTGGATTCCGTTGCTGGCAGGTGCGGTGGGAATTTCACACATGAAAGTGGTGGCGACCACTGATCCGAACATCACCATGTCTATGGCGCTGACGGTTTTTGTGCTCATCCTGTACTACAGCATCAAGTGCAAGGGAGGGCTCGGTTTCCTCAAGGAACTTTCCCTTCATCCCTTCCCGAGTGTCTGGGCGATACCGGTGAACTTCATCCTTGAATTTGTCACGCTGATCGCAAAACCCTTGTCGCTCGGTTTGCGGTTGTTCGGCAACATGTATGCCGGTGAAATGATCTTCATCCTGATCGCGCTCATGTTTTCCTTCCAGGCCTTCGGGCCGGCAGAAGCTGCGACGGTCGCCGGTGGAGTGCTGATGCAATTGGTCTGGGCCGGGTTTCACGTCATTGTGATCACGTTGCAGGCTTTTGTTTTCGCGGTGTTGACCATCGTGTATCTCGCTCAAGCCCACGAGGCAGAAGAGCACTAATAATCGTCCTTCACATAAGGGAGTCATCATGGAATTTGAAGTTCTGAAGTTTGTCGCCGGCGGCCTGTTTCTGGGCATGGGCGCAATCGGCGCTGCGGTGGGTGTCGGTGTCCTCGGCGGTAAATATCTGGAAGGTGTTGCACGTCAACCCGAACTCATGCCAATGCTGCGTACCCAGCTCTTCATCGTTCTGGGACTGGTCGACGCCGTACCGATGATTTCTGTCGGTATCGGTCTCTATGTCGTCTTTGCAGTTTGACATTCCCGGTTATCGACCAGCCGTTCAACAGCTAGAGAACGAGTCATGAATATAACCGCCACACTGATCATCCAGAGCATAGTCTTTCTGGTCTTCGTGTCGCTCTGTGCAAAATACCTCTGGCCGCCACTGATCGCTGCCATGCGGGCTCGTCAGGAAGCCATTGCCAATGGCCTGGCTGCCGCTGAAGAAGCCGACAAGCGACTCGCGCAAGCGAGAAGTGGTGCCGAGGCAGAACTTGCCAAGGCCAAGGAAGAAGCTGCGGCAATCATTGAACAGGCACGTCAGCGAGCGGTTCAGCTGGTTGAGGCGGCCAAGAACGAAGCACGCGAAGAAGGCGAACGATTGAAGGACGCGGCCCGTGGAGAAATCCAGCAGGAAATCAATCGTGCGCGTGAGACCCTCCGCGGCCAGATCGCCACGCTGGCGGTCCGCGGCGCCGAAAAAGTGCTTGGTGAAACAGTTGATGCCGGCAAGCATTCGCAGATGCTGAACCAGCTCGCAGCCGAACTGTAAGCGGGGGCAAAGCATGGCAGAGCTCACCACAGTCAGTCGTCCATATGCCAATGCGGTCTTTGCCCTGGCCAAGAAAGAACGCCAGCTCCCTGCATGGTCCAGAATGCTGGGTGTGTTGACTGCAACGGCAGGAGACGATCGGGTTCGACGATTGCTCGAGTCTCCGGAGATCCCAAATGCGTCGAAAGCGCAGCGTCTGATCGAGATCTGCTCGGACGAGCTGGACGATAGAGGCCGTCGGTTCCTGCGAGTCCTGGCCGGGAATGATCGCCTGGACCTGATAGCAGCGATCACCGAACAGTTCGAACAATTGAAGGCACAGGAAGAGCGGGTGCTCGAAGTTGAGGTTATCTCTGCCTATGCCGTCTCCGCGAGCGAAGAGCAGAATCTCAAGCAGGCGCTTGAACGCAAATTCGAAAAGGACGTGATTCTCGCCAGTCGCGTAGATTCCGAGCTGATTGGTGGGGCGATCATTCGGGCTGGCGACACGGTCATTGATGGCTCCGTGCGAGGCAAGCTCGACAAGCTTGCAGAATCGCTCCTGCGTACCTGAGCCGGCCCTACAACAAGTTCCAGTTAACAGCGAATAGAACAAAGATCAGGACAAAAGAATGCAGCAACTCAATCCCTCCGAAATCAGCGACATCATCCGCGGCCGAATCGAACGGCTGGATCTCGCCGCAGAAGCGCAGAATGAAGGAACGATCGTCAGCGTATCCGACGGTATCGTCCGAATCCACGGGCTTGCTGATGCTCAATACGGCGAAATGATCGAGTTCCCCGGTGGCATCTACGGCATGGCGCTGAACCTCGAGCGCGACAGCGTGGGTGTTGTGGTTCTGGGCGACTACAAAGGTCTGACCGAAGGCGTGACGGCTCGGTGTACGGGAAGGATTCTCGAAGTCCCGATCGGTCGGGAATTGTTGGGCAGGGTGGTCGACTCACTGGGTAATCCGATTGATGGCAAGGGACCGATCAACGCCACGCTTACTGCGCCGATTGAAAAAGTTGCGCCGGGTGTAATCGCTCGGGAAAGTGTGAAGCAGCCGGTGCAGACGGGTCTCAAGTGCATCGATGCGATGGTTCCGGTAGGTCGGGGCCAGCGTGAACTCATCATTGGGGACCGACAGATCGGCAAGACCGCGATTGCGATCGACACCATCATCAATCAGAAAAACAGCGGCATCAAATGTGTCTATGTGGCCATCGGCCAGAAAATGTCGACGGTTGCCAATATAGTTCGCACGCTCGAAGAGTACGGCGCGATGGAGTACACCATCGTTGTCGCGGCATCTGCTTCCGATCCTGCGCCCATGCAATTCATCGCACCCTATTCCGGTTGTTCGATGGGAGAGTACTTTCGCGATCGCGGGGAAGACTGCCTCATCATCTATGATGACCTGACCAAACAGGCATGGGCCTATCGACAGATTTCCCTGCTGCTGCGAAGGCCGCCAGGTCGCGAAGCCTATCCTGGAGATGTTTTTTATCTGCATTCCCGGCTTCTGGAGCGGGCGGCCCGGGTCAACGCCGAATATGTGGAGCGTTTCACCAACGGCGAGGTGAAGGGAAAAACAGGTTCTCTCACGGCGTTGCCAATCATCGAGACCCAGGCTGGTGACGTATCGGCGTTTGTTCCGACCAACGTGATTTCCATTACCGATGGTCAGATATTCCTCGAAGCGCGCAACTTCAATGCCGGACAGCGTCCTGCGATGAGTCCTGGGACATCGGTTTCCCGGGTGGGTGGAGACGCGCAGGTTTCATTCATCAAGAAAATCGCTGGAGGGATCAAACTCGCGCTCGCCCAGTATCGTGAACTGGCGGCGTTTTCCCAGTTTGCCTCGGATCTTGATGAAGCAACACGCAAGCAGCTCGAGCACGGTCAGCGTGTCACCGAGCTCATGAAGCAGAAGCAGTATGCTCCGATGTCGGTTGCGGAAATGGGCGTCTCGCTGTTCGCCGCCAATGATGGCTTTCTTCAGGACGTACCCGTGAACAAGGTGCTGGACTTCGAGCGGGCGCTGCTTGACTACATGAATTCACAACAAGCCGCCTTCATGCAGAACATCAACGAGACAGGCGCCTATAACGACGAAATCGTCAAGACGATGCGTGACTCGATCAAGCAGTTCAAGGCAACCCAGACTTACTGACAGGCATACGAACGCAAGCGCAGAGGTCCCAGCATGGCAGTAGGCAAAGAGATACGGACGAAGATCAAGAGCGTGCAGAACACGCAGAAGATCACCAGCGCCATGCAGATGGTGGCGGCGTCCAAGATGCGAAGAACGCAGGATAGGATGAAGCACGGCAGCCCGTACGCAACACGCATTCGCGCGATGATCGGGCACCTGGCGAACGCCAATCCGGAATACAAGCACATCTACATGCAGTCACGCGACATCAGGCGCATTGGCTATGTCGTGATCTCCAGTGACAAAGGCCTGTGTGGTGGCCTGAACGTCAACCTGTTCAGGACTCTCGTGCGCGACATGGCCGAATGGCGTGGCAAGGGTATACATAGCGACGTGGGACTGGTTGGTAACAAGGCGGCGGGCTTTTTCCGCTCGATGGGTGGAAGTGTCAAGGCAGTGATGGCTCCCGTGGGGGAGACTCCAGCGATTGCGGATCTGATCGGTGGGATAAAGGTGATGCTGGAACTTTACGAGCGTGGAGATATCGATCGCCTCTACATCGCCAGCAATGAATTTGTGAACACGATGACGCAAAGGCCGGTCATCAGGCAATTGTTGCCGCTGGAACCGGAAGCCAACGATGCTTACCACCATCGATGGGACTACCTTTATGAGCCGGACGCACGCGAGTTGATCGAAGGGCTGGTAACTCGTTTTGTAGAATCGCAGGTCTATCAGGCAGTGGTGGAGAACGCAGCCTGCGAACAGGCCGCAAAGATGATCGCGATGAAAAACGCCACCGAAAACGCGGGCAAGGTCATCGAGGAACTGACGCTCATTTACAACAATGCGCGTCAGGCAGCCATTACCCAGGAAATTGCAGAAATTGTCGGTGGTGCAGCGGCCGTATGAGGCCGGCATCCCTTATCCATTAGCCGACTTAACGTAACAAGAGGTTGAGCATGAGCAGCGGGCGAATCGTACAAATCATCGGCGCAGTCGTGGACGTGGAGTTTGATCGGGTCAACGTACCCAAGGTTTATGACGCGCTGACCGTCAACGCGACGGGACTCACCCTTGAAGTGCAGCAGCAACTCGGCGACGGCATCGTTCGTGCCATTGCGATGGGCCCATCAGATGGCTTGTCGCGCGGACTGGAAGTCAACAATACCGGCGCGCCGATCACTATTCCGGTTGGCGAAGAGACACTGGGACGAATTCTTGATGTACTCGGCAATCCCATCGACGAAAAAGGTCCGGTAAATGCCCGCGCCCATGCTCCGATTCACCGTGCACCTCCGTCCTATGAAGATCAGCGCGGTGGCAATGAACTGCTGGAAACTGGCGTCAAGGTCATTGACCTGATCTGCCCCTTTGCAAAAGGCGGCAAGGTCGGACTGTTTGGCGGTGCAGGGGTCGGCAAGACGGTGACCATGCTCGAGCTGATCCGCAACATCGCAACAGAACACTCAGGGCTGTCCGTATTCGCCGGGGTTGGCGAACGAACCCGGGAAGGCAACGATTTCTACCACGAAATGGCGGAAGCAGGTGTTCTTGACAAGATCTCCCTGGTGTTCGGCCAGATGAACGAACCACCGGGCAACCGACTCCGTGTTGCGCTCACTGGCCTGACGCTGGCAGAGAAGTTCCGCGATGATGGCAAGGACGTGCTGCTCTTTGTCGACAACATCTATCGCTACACCCTGGCCGGGACGGAAGTATCGGCACTTCTCGGACGCATGCCTTCCGCAGTGGGATATCAGCCCAACCTGGCGGAAGAGATGGGTGTGTTGCAGGAGCGGATCACCACCACCAAAACCGGATCCATCACTTCGGTGCAGGCAGTTTATGTGCCTGCCGACGATCTGACGGATCCCTCACCGGCCACCACGTTTGCTCACCTGGATTCGACCGTCACCCTGTCGCGTGCGATCACGGATCTGGGTATTTATCCTGCGGTGGATCCGCTGGACTCATCTTCGAGGCAGCTGGATCCGCTGGTGGTCGGTCAGGAGCACTATGACGTAGCAAGGCGCGTGCAGCAGGTGTTGCAGCGTTACCAGGAACTGCGTGACATCATCGCAATTCTTGGTATGGACGAGCTTACAGAAGAAGACAAGCAGCTCGTTTACAGGGCTCGCAAGGTTCAGAAGTTCTTCTCGCAACCCATGTTCGTGGCGGCCCAGTTTACCGGTCAGGAAGGCAAGTTTGTCTCTCGCGAAGATTCTGTTCGCAGCTTCAAGGCGATTCTCGATGGCGAGTATGACCATCTGCCTGAGGATGCCTTCTACATGGTAGGGGCGATCGAAGATGCGGTCGAAAAAGCCAAGAGACTTCAGGCCTGATCATGAGCAGCATTCACTGCGACATCGTCAGCGCTGAAAAAGCCATTTTCTCGGGTGAGGTCTCCATGATCTCGTTGCGAGGGACCATTGGGGAGCTGGGGATATATCCTGGACATGCTCCTCTCCTGACCGGAATCAATCCGGGGGCCGTCCAGCTGACATTGCCAAACGGTGAGAAGGAGATCTTCTTTGCGTCAGGTGGATTTCTGGAGATACAACCGGGCGTAGTCACGATTCTGGCTGATACTGCTGAGCGTGCGGAGGATCTGGACGAGGCAGCCGCAGAACAGTCTCGACAGGCTGCAGAGCGAGCCATGAAAGAAAATGCCGCGGACTTTGATTTTTCGCTCGCGGCAGCTCAACTGGCTGAGGCTCACGCTCAATTGAGGACACTCGACGAATTGCGTCGTCGAAGGCACTGACCACTGTCGGCCGCTCGTTGATTTCGGCCCACGGCGCGAGCGAGGTGTGGACCCAGAATAAAAAGAGGTGACGGTCGTCACCTCCATTCTTTCCAGCCTGCCTATAATCCACGGTTGCTACGGTATGGATATCCGTTAATGAACCTGGAAGTCGTCATTCTCGCTGCGGGGCAAGGCACCCGCATGCGCTCAAGCCTGCCCAAAGTCCTGCATCCGATCGCTGGCAAACCCATGTTGAGCCACGTCACCGAAGCGGCACGAACCTTGTCGCCGAAGGCAATTCATGTCGTTCTTCGACCAGGCTCGGATGCCATCAAGAAGGCGCTTGGAGAGGGCCTCAACTGGGTAGAGCAGACCGAACAATTGGGCACGGCGCATGCCGTTGCCCAGGCAATGTCGTCCGTTGCGGAAGATTCGACCGTACTGGTGCTGTTTGGTGACGTGCCGCTGGTGAGTACACAGACCATTGCACGATGTGCGGAACATGCAGCGCGTGGCGCGTTGTCGCTGGTGACTGCCAACCTGTCAGACCCGGCAGAGCTTGGTCGCATTGTCCGGAAGGATGGCCGGATCACCCGAATCGTTGAGTTCAAGGACGCGTCTGCTGATATCCGTTTGATACGTGAAATCAACTCCGGAATCCTTGCTGCCCCACGAGCCTTGCTGGAGAAGTTTTTTGCCAACATGAGCAATGACAATGCGCAGGGCGAATTTTACCTGACGGACATCGTGGCCCACGCCATTGCCGATGGCCGAACGGTGGAGGGCGTGTTTGCGGCGTCTGAAATAGAAGTGACTGGGGTCAACAACCGGGCTCAGCTTGCTGAGGTCGAGCGGGCCTATCAGAAGATTCAGGCGAATCGTTTGATGCTCTCCGGTGTCACGATCGCTGATCCCATGCGCCTGGACATCCGCGGTGAAGTCACCACCGGGACAGATGTCTTCATTGATATCAACGTAGTGCTGTCCGGAGTGGTTCAACTTGGTGACAACGTCCATGTCGGACCAGGATCGGTAATCAGCAACAGCAAACTGGGTAATGGGGTTCGGGTCGAGCCAAACACCGTGATCGATGGCGCGATCATCGGAGCGCGGTGTGTACTGGGGCCTTTCGCACGACTGCGTCCCGGAACCGAGCTTGGTGAAGGTGTACGAATCGGCAACTTCGTGGAAACGAAAAAAACCCGAATGGGACCTGGATCGAAGGCTAATCACCTTGCCTATCTTGGCGATGCCGAGATCGGCAGCGAAAGCAACATCGGTGCAGGCACGATTACCTGCAACTACGACGGTTCCCCGATCAAGAAAAAGACGACGATTGGCGACCGGGTATTTGTCGGTTCGAATTCAACTCTGGTTGCACCCATTCAGATCGACGACGACGCCTTCGTGGCCGCTGGATCGGCGGTGACCAGCAGGATCGAAGCCGGTGATCTCGCCGTTGCGCGGTCAAAACAGCGCAATATCAAGGGATGGACGCCACCGTATCGGCGTCACCGCCAGTAGTTCAAGAGGATCGAACATGTGCGGAATCGTTGGAGCGGTCGCTGATCGCAATGTCGCCATGATCCTGCTCGAGGGTCTGCAGCGCCTGGAGTACAGGGGCTACGACTCGGCGGGCATGGCTGTGATTCCGCAGGGAGAGGCGGCGATCGACCTTCGCCGGAAAGTGGGCAAGGTCAAGGAACTCGCCGAAGACCTGCGCTGCAAAGCGGTGCTTGGCAAGATAGGTATTGCCCACACACGGTGGGCAACACACGGCAAGCCCAGCGAGCGTAATGCGCATCCCCATCTTTCAAATAACCGGATCGCACTGGTGCATAACGGCATCATCGAGAACTATCTCGAACTGCGAGAACGTCTCCAGAAGAGTGGGTATGTCTTCAAGTCGGAGACAGATACCGAAGTCATCGCGCATCTGATCGATTCGATGATGGAACAGGGAATGACGCTGATCGAGTCTGTACGCGCGGCGGTTCGTGAACTGGATGGCGCATATGGCCTGGCCGTGATGGCCCTCAACGACCCCAAGCGTCTGATAGCGGTCAGAGTGGGCAGTCCGCTGGTTGTTGGTGTTGGAATTGGTGAGAACTTCCTGGCTTCCGATGTGCTCGCACTCAAGGCGGTAACCGACAGGTTCATCTACCTTGAAGAAGGTGACATGGTCGAGATAACGCGTGAATCGGTGCGCATCTGGGACCGTTCCGAGCAGCCGGTTCACCGTGACACCGTCAGGATCGAACTGGGCCATGACGACCTGAGCAAGGGCATCCACCGGCACTACATGGTCAAGGAAATCTATGAGCAGCCGGACGTACTGCGAAGAACGCTCGAAGGCCGAATTGGCAAGCGTAGAGTACTTGGCGAAGTGCTCGGTGCACACGCCCAGGAACTTCTCAAGTCGATCGATGCGGTCACCCTGGTGGCGTGTGGAACAAGCTTTTACTCGGCAAGCGTTGCCCGTTACTGGATTGAAGAATTGGCCGGGATTCCCTGCCATGTCGAAATCGCCAGTGAATTCAGGTATCGCAAAGTTGCGGTCATTCCCAACAGCCTGTTTGTGACGATCTCCCAATCCGGCGAAACGGCCGATACGCTGGCTGCGTTGAGAGTTGCCAAGGCCGTCGGATTCAAGGCAACGCTGACAATCTGCAACGTTGCCACAAGTTCGCTGGCGCGCGAGTCTGATATCGCCCTGATGCTCCACGCCGGAACGGAGGTTGGAGTCGCTTCCACAAAAGCCTTTACCGCCCAGCTTGCGGATCTCATGCTGTTGACCCTTCTCCTTGCGCGGGAACACGGTCTTTCTGCCGAGCGCGAAGCCGAGGTTGTCACGCTCCTCCATCAGCTCGGCGGTGTGGTGGAACAGGCGCTGAAGCTGGACTCGAAAATCCAGCGCTGGGCGGAAGAGATCATGGACCGAAGCCATGCGCTGTATCTTGGCCGTGGTCCCATGTATCCGGTGGCGCTGGAAGGCGCGCTGAAACTCAAGGAAATCTCCTACATTCACGCTGAAGGTTATCCTGCGGGAGAGCTGAAGCATGGGCCTCTGGCGCTGGTCGACGAAGACATGCCGGTGATCGCGGTAGCCCCGGAAGATGAATTGCTTGAGAAAGTGCAATCCAATCTTCAGGAAGTTCGCGCGCGTGGCGGCCAGTTGTATGTGTTCACGGACAGCGAAACGAGCTTCAAGGACGAACCCGGCATCAAGGTGATGAAAGTACCCACGACACACCGGTTGCTTGCACCCATCGTCTTCGTAGTACCGCTGCAACTTCTCGCCTATCACGTGGCAGTACTGAAGGGCACCGATGTTGACCAACCCCGCAACCTCGCAAAATCGGTCACCGTCGAATAGCGGCGCGATTGCGCCGGTGTCTGTAAGACACAGTCCTCACTGACAACCAGAAAGGCGGGCTGTGCAGGTACAATGTCGTGCTTTCAGCGCGAAGCCTGCACGATTGGACATTTCTCATCTCATCGAAGGTCTCAACGACCGACAGCGGGAAGCTGTCGCGGCGCCGCCTGGGAATCTGCTGGTGATCGCTGGAGCAGGCAGTGGCAAGACACGGGTCCTGGTGCATCGCATCGCCTGGTTGGTAGAGGCCGAAAACGTTTCTCCACAGGGGTTGCTCGCGGTGACCTTTACCAACAAGGCAGCAGCCGAGATGCGATCTCGCATCGAGCGATTGCTGGGCATGTCGGTGCAGGGATTGTGGGTTGGCACCTTTCACGGCATCGCGCATCGTTTGCTGCGTCGGCACTGGCGCGAAGCAAAGCTGCCAGAGAACTTTGAGATCCTTGATGCAGATGACCAACTGCGAGTGGTCAAGCGAGTCATGCGCGCACTCGACATTGATGAACAGAAGTGGCCCGCCCGACAGGCTGTGTGGTTCATCAACGCTCAGAAGGAGGAGGGGCGTCGTGCCAGGGATGTCCCGTTTGGTGATGATCTGTTTCAGATCACGCACAAGCGAATCTACGAAAACTACGAAGAACTCTGCAGGCAGAGTGGCTTGGTCGATTTCACCGAACTCCTGTTGCGCAGCCATGAACTCTGGCTCGAAGATCCCGCTTTGCTTGCGCACTATCAGCGACGTTTTCGCCATTTGCTGGTTGACGAGTTCCAGGACACCAACACGATTCAATATGCGTGGTTGCGGGTGTTGGCCGGGACCCAGGCGCAGATCATGGCGGTTGGCGATGATGATCAGTCGATCTATGGCTGGCGTGGTGCAAAAGTCGAGAACATGCAGGACTTCATCAGTCACTTCGCCAATGTTCGAACGATTCGCCTGGAACAGAACTATCGATCGACCGGCAACATTCTGCGAGCTGCCAATGCCTTGATCTCACTCAACAGCGGAAGACTCGGCAAGGAACTGTGGACAACCGATGGTGACGGCGCACCCATTCGTGTGTACTCGGCCTACAACGATGCGGATGAGGCGCGATTCATCGTATCTCGCAGTCAGCAATGGCTGGAAGATGGTGGGAGCCCGGAAGAAATAGCGCTGCTGTACCGATCCAACGCCCAGTCCCGTGTGCTTGAAGAATCATTCATGCGGGCAGGAATCGCTTATCGCATACATGGCGGACAGCGCTTTTTCGAACGGATTGAAATCAAGAACGCGCTGGCGTACATGCGATTGCTCACCGACCCGGATTCGGATCCGGCGTTTGAACGGGTCATCAATACGCCAACCCGTGGCATCGGCGACAAGACGGTCGACATCGTGCGCAGCGCAGCACGAAGTCGAAATCTTTCGCTGCACCGAGCCGCTCTGTCGCTCCTTGGTGAAGGCGCTTTGCCGGCCAGGGCGGGAAGTGCGCTGGCTGGTTTCCTGCAATTGCTCTCGGATCTGCGTGAGGCCACACGGGAGTCTTCGTTGCATGAGGTTGCAGAGCACGTGATCGATGCCAGTGGTCTCCTGGCGTTTCACCAGAGCGAACGTGGTGAGCGTGGCCTGGCTCGCAAGGAGAACCTGGAAGAGCTGGTTCGGGCTTGTCGACTTTTTTCGTCGGAGCCTCCCGCTCTTCTGGAAAATTCCAGTGAAAGCAGCCCGAGCATGTTGATCGAATTCCTTGATCAGGTTGCGCTCGATGCCGGGGAGGCTCAGAAAAAAGGTGGTCCGGCGGTACAGTTGATGACATTGCATTCCGCAAAGGGGCTCGAGTTCCCGCTGGTGTTTCTGACCGGGGTCGAAGAAGGTCTGTTTCCCCACCGCATGTCTGCCGAAGATCCGGATCGTTTGCAGGAGGAACGACGGCTGGCGTATGTCGGCATAACGCGCGCCATGCGTGAACTTTACATTACCTACGCCGAAACACGCCGTCTGAATGGCATGGATAGCTACAACAGGCCTTCGCGGTTCCTGAGGGAGTTGCCTGCCGACGTGCTCGAAGAGGTACGCATGGGAGGGAATCTGTATCAGCCGATGCATGCGGGAGCCGCAAGGACGTTCAGTGCACTGTCAATGCAGGATTCGGCGCTGCACATTGGACAGCGCGTACGGCATGCCGTGTTCGGAGAGGGCGTTGTCCTGCAGTGTGAGGGCAATGGAGAGCGGGCTCGCGTGCAGGTGAATTTTGCCAGGGCAGGATCAAAGTGGCTGATCCTGGGGCTGGCCAATCTGCAGCCGATTGATTGACAGTCTTGGCCGTCAACCCCGGATGAGTCCGTGATGTACTGTCGACCCAACGCAACGAGGACTGATTGGCTTCGAGCGAGCAAGATCCCTCGGCTGGGATAAATGCGGAAAATCTGTTTATTCAACATCCTGTCAGAGAAGGACAACAAGACATGCGAATCGTGATCTTTCTGATGATCAGCCTGGCTCTGGCTGCATGTGGTGGAGCAGGCGAGACCGCTGCGACGCCGGACGCAGCCCCGCAGCAGACCTATGATTGGAAGCTTGTCACGACCTGGCCGAAAAATCTCCCTGGGCTGGGAACGGCGCCCGAGCGCCTGGCGAAAGAGGTCGAGGCCATGAGCAATGGCCGGTTGAAGATTCGGGTGTTTGGTGCGGGGGAGTACGTTCCCGCGATGGGCGTATTTGATGCGGTCAGTCAGGGCAGTGCACAAATGGGTCACGGTGCTGCGTACTACTGGCGCGGCAAACTTCCATCCGCCGAGTTTTTTGCCACGGTACCCTTTGGCATGAACGCCCAGGAGATGAATGCCTGGCTGCACTATGGCGGCGGACTCGAGTTGTGGCGTGAAGCCTATGCGCCGTTCAATCTGATTCCGTTTGCCTGCGGGAACACAGGGGTTCAGATGGCGGGCTGGTTCAACAAGGAAATCAACTCACTCGAGGACCTGCGCGGATTGAAGATGCGTATGCCCGGGCTTGGTGGCGAGGTGTTGAAGCGCGCGGGCGGGGAGCCGGTCAACCTGCCTGGCGGCGAGATCTTTACTGCATTGCAAACGGGGGTCATTGATGCAACGGAATGGGTCGGCCCGTACAACGATCTTGCGCTTGGTCTGCATACGGTAGCCAAGTACTACTACTATCCCGGATGGCATGAGCCTGGTCCGACGACCGAGGCCATCGTCAACACGCAGGCGTGGGAATCGCTGCCACCTGATCTGCAGGCAATCTTGCGCAACGCAACCAGGGCGGTGAATGACGACGTGCTGTCCGAGTTTACTGCGCGCAATAATTCTGCGCTGCGATCCCTTGTGGACGAGCACGGCGTTCAGCTGCGCAAGTTGCCCGATGATGTGCTGGCTCGATTGCGAGAAGCCTCTGTTGAGGTGCTTGCCGCCACTGCAAAAGGGGATCCGCTGACACAACGGGTTTACGACTCATACATGACGTTTTACAAGTCGGTGCGCGAGTATCATGCACTTTCCGAGCAGGCGTTCCTGAACACCAGGGAATGATGGAGCTCAAGGCAACCAGGTATGACGTCAGTGAAGGGATTGCGACGATCACACTCTCCCGGCCGAATCGTGGGAATGCCTGGACCGGCCGCATGCACACCGAGTATCGATGGTCGCTTGCGCAGGCCAATGCAGACGAGGGCGTTAAGGCGATTATTGTCACCGGCAGCGGCCGCGCGTTCTGCGTTGGTGGCGATGCACAGGCGTTGTCAGGTCACGCGGCACGTGGTGCCTACGATCCGGGAACTCCTGAAGAACTTGCAAAACCTGGATTTGGCGTTGCCCCGGAGTTCGATGCGAGTTTTGCTTATCACTTCGGGTTGAACAAGCCGATTGTCGCGGCCCTGAACGGCCCCGCCGCTGGTGTTGGCCTGGCACTCGCGTGTTTTTGTGACATTCGTTTTGCGGTACCAGGTGCCAAACTCACCACTGCGCACGGCAAACTCAACCTGCCGGCGGAATATGGTCTGTCCTGGTTGTTGCCGCGGATGATCGGCTTGCCCAGAGCCGCGGAAATACTCATCAGCAGCAGGGTCTTCACGACGGATGAAGCCTGGGCGATGGGGATGATCCATGCCATGCACGATGCCGACTCCCTCCTGGCTGCTGTGCACTCATACGTTCGACAGCTTGTCAGAACGGTATCCCCGGATTCGTTGCGACAAACACGGTGGCAGCTCTATCGGGACTTGCACCGGAGTATTGGCGACGCCGTCAATGACTCCGAACGTCTGCTCAATCGGATGATGCAAGCGTCGGATTACCGCGAAGGCGTCGCAGCGTTCCGTGACAAGCGGATGCCGAGATGGGGAGAGGGAGAGGGAGAGGGAAGAGGAGGGGAAGGACAGCGGTAAGAGTCTGCGTGCACGTTATTGTCGCAATTGCTCCGGAAGCCAGGTTGCAAGCTCAGGCCAGACAAAAAGCATTCCCAACAGCAACAGCTGCAACATGACAAAAGGTACAACGCCCCGATACATGTCCATGGTAGTCACGCTGGCGGGAGCCACGCCACGAAGATAGAACAACGCAAATCCAAAGGGTGGGGTAAGGAAGGAAGTCTGCAGATTTACGGCAAGCATGACTCCGAGCCAGATCGGATCGAGACCCATGGCGAGCAGTACCGGTCCGACAATCGGCACGACTACAAACGTGATCTCGATGAAATCGAGTACAAAACCCAGCAGGAATACAACGAGCATCACGATCGCAAAGGCGCCCCACACACCACCGGGCATGGCGTCAAACAGGTGTTCGATGACCAGGTCCCCTCCGAACCCCCGAAAAACCAGCGAAAACAGTGAGGCACCGATGAGGATGAAAAACACCATGGCGGTCGTCTGCACGGTGCTCTGACTCACCGCACGAAGCATCGGTGTAGACAATTTGCCCTGCATTGCAGCCAGCAGCAAAGCGCCAACAGCCCCCACTCCGGCAGCTTCAGTGGGGGTTGCAATACCACCGACAATCGAGCCGAGTACAAGCATGATCAGCATGAGAGGAGCAAACAGGGATCGGACGAGAGTGAGCCCGGAGTTTTCTGCGATACCCCCAGGTGGCATGCGCCTGTCGATCTTCCAGTCGACCTCCGCTCCAACTTTGGCGGGAGAGAGTAATGCGGTGACCAGAACGTAGAGAAAATACAGTGCGACCAGTACAAGACCCGGAATCAACGCCCCGGCGAAGAGGTCCCCAACCGAAACGGTCTTGGGAGACAGGATGCCCTGACCAAGCTGCGCTTTCTGGTAGGCATTGCCGAGCACGTCGCCCAGCAACACCAGTGAAATCGACGGCGGAATGATCTGGCCAAGTGTCCCCGTGGCACAGATCGTGCCGGTAGCCAGCGCCGGGTCATACCTGTCTTCAAGCATGCTGGGAAGCGACATGAGACCCATGGTCACAACGGTCGCGCCGACGATGCCAGTACTGGCTGCGAGCAAGGCACCAACCAGGACAACTGTCAGCCCCAGGCCTCCAGGCAGTCCGCGCATTCGCGACGACAGGCTCGCGAGCAGATCGCGAGCAATGTCTGTTTTCTCCAATACGACGCCCATGAAGACAAACAATGGCACCGCAACCAGTGTCTCATTGGTGATTGTGCCGAACAGTCGTCCTGGCATGAACCCCAGATCGCCTGCGTGAAAGGATCCTGTCGCCATGCCTGCGAAGGCAAAGAGCAGCGATACGCCGCCGAGAGCGATCGCCACCGGATAGCCCGCCAGCAGGACCGCGAAGACCCCGAGAAACAGCAACAGCGGAATCAGCTCCATCATTTGGCGCACCATGTGCGAATGCAGCGTGCACATTCGGTGACACCCTGCAGGAACAGGAGCACGGCCATCATCGGGATGATGGTCTTCAGGAGGAAGATCGCAGGAATACCGCCGATATCGCCTGACCCTTCCAGCGTGCGCCACGAACTGGCGACGTAGGGAAGGCTCGACCAGAAAAGAAAGCAGGCCACAGGCAACAGCAACACAACGTGACCAACGAGGTCGACCAGGGCTTTTGATCGCAAGGTGAGTCGACCGTAGATCAGATCCACCCGGACGTGCCCACCCTGTTTGAGCGTATGGGGAATAGCCAGCATGAAGGCGATCCCATGCAGGTACATCACACTCTCCTGCAGAACAAGCGTACCCATATCGAAGGCATACCGGAGCACCACCACGGTCACGGTCAGTAACGCCATCAACAACATGCACCAGGCGACCGTTCGGCCTATGGCGTCGTTCAACCGATCAATGAGATCAAACATGTGCCGTCACCGCGGGCCAGACCCAGCAGTCGACAACGATCCCGCAGAACAACGCAAATCCCGACCAGACATTGTTGGTAAACGCCCTGAAGCAGCCGGCCTGACTGCGGTTGCGAGCCTCTCGATGCTGATGCAGAAACGTTCCGGCCATCGTAATCAGTCCGGCATAGTAGGGCAGGCCTGCGTCACTCTGTATGCCGAACAGCATGAGTACGAACCATGCACCTGTCTGCAGGACAGCGATGAAGGCACGATCCTGGGCACCAAACAGGATGGCGGTCGATTTGATCCCCGCCTTCAGGTCATCTTCGCGATCCACCATGGCGTACCAGGTATCGTAGGCAACGATCCACAACAGGCTGCCCGTGAACAGCAGCCAGCCCGACGCGGGGACAGTGCCGGCGATTTCTACGTAGGCCATGATGAGGCCCCAGCTGAAGGCTGCCCCGAGCACCACTTGAGGAAGATACGTCCATCGCTTCATCAGCGGGTAAAGCGCGGCAATGACCAGTCCTCCCACGGCAACCGCCAGGGTCAGCGGTGACAACATGACTGCGACCAGCAATGCACCGCAGAGCAGGATGGCCAGCCAGAGAAGGGCATCCGCGACGGTAAGATCTCCACTGGGCAGCGGGCGGTTTCGAGTGCGTTCGACGAGGCCATCGTGACGACGGTCCAGCACATCGTTGATCACACATCCGGCGCTTCGCATGAGGATGGTGCCGAGGGAAAATATTGCAAGCAGACGGCCGCCCGGCCAGCTGTCCGCCGCGGCGAACAATGCTGCCAACGTCGGCCACAGCAGCAGCAGCGTTCCCACCGGGCGGTCAAGCCTTGCCAGGCGCCCGTAGGCACCCACATTCAAAGACGGCAGAGAGAACTGCAAGGGGGCAGGATTCCAGCAGAAAAGGGGCGAGAAGCAATTTACCACTGCCTGCGAAGGATCTGCAGCGCCGCAGGAGGATTGTGTTGCTCCTGTCGATCGGACGGGGCGCTCAACTGTGGGGGTATGGAGAATTCTTTGCATTTTCCATGAGGCGCCAGTAAGTTAGCGCGCCTTTGGAAGGTATGGAGTGGCGTTTTCACATGCGCAAATGGCAGTGCATCGTCTGCGGCTGGATCTACGACGAAGCTGAAGGCTGTGAAGAAGAAGACATCCCGCCCGGCACACCCTGGGAAAATGTCCCTGAGGATTTTGTGTGCCCGGAATGTGGAGTCAGCAAGGAAGACTTCGAGATGATCGAGGTCGGTTGAAACACTGCTGTGCAGTCAGCGGAAGCTCCTGGTGGCCGTTGTCATCTCAGAGTTGGTCCGTCAGGCGACAGCACGTGCCAAGCCTTCCAGCGCGTCACGCGAATCGAGCAGAAGACTGCTGACTTCAGTCAGGTCTTCTTCACCTATGCCAATGGCTTCCAGCTCTACCGAATCGATGTCACCCAGTTCATGACAGCCGTATCCCAGCATCGCCCGTGAAGCCTGCAACAGGCTGACGGCGTGCGCATGGTCGCCCGTATAATGCGTGTCATGCTGATGACGAACGGCGGTAATCGTTGAAGCCGGCAACTCCCACAGGGCAAAAAGTTCTGCCGCAAGCACTTCGCGGGAGATCGTCAGCACATGGTCATCCAGCTGATTGACCGGCACATCCGGATTGGCCTCCTGTAGCCGACAAAGCACTTCGTACTGGGGCGGGAACACATGACCCAGAATCAAAGTGCCAAAGTTGGCCAGCAATCCGGTCAGATAGTGAAGACCCGCCTGATCCCATCCGTTGGACTGCCTTCGACTCAGCGCCTCCATCGCAGCAGCGGTGAAGACTGCTTCAGTCCAGAAAGGCGGCACGCCGTTCACTTGATGTGCGGGAAGTCGAAGTGTTCCAGCCAGTGCCAGGCCAAGCGCAAGGTTCATCACCAGATCGAAGCCCAGTACCCGCATGATCGCATCACTCAAGGATCTTGGAGCGGGATCAACCGCGTAAAATGCCGAACAGGCCCAGGACATGATCTTTGCTGCAATGGAGGGGTCCGTTTCGACAACTTTGACGAGATCGGCAAGGGAGTAGTCGGGGTTCGACTTGAGAGCGATTATCTTCTGGGCGGCAACTGGCAGCGGTGGAATTTCCAGCGTCTGGTCCAGCCGTTGCCTGAGCCGCCGACCGGTGAAGGAAGTGATTGCGTGGTCGATCTGTTGGGCAGGAGTGGTGTGACCGACTGCGGAGGTGGCCGGTGTACATGTGCGGACGACCCGGGCATTGCGAAGGGAACTGGTGGCAACGATCTGGTGCGGATCCGAGAGGTCGAAAACCTCGATACGCGGGACGCTCATCACCGCTGCGTCGACGAGCAATTCGTCAGTTACCGCCAACTCGCTCCAGTCGACACCGCGTGGAGTCGGAGCCGGGACTACCCGCCAGGCCCTGCCCTCGGTACGCACAAACGCGTTGATGTCAAAAATCCAGTCACGCCGGTGAAGGATCGTACACGTAGCGCTGGAATGCGCATCGGCCAGTGTGGTGGCTCGGACTCGGATGTCGCCGGTCTCAACGCTCATTGAAATACTCCAGTGGCAGTCCGGAGAGTTTAGGCGTTGTGTGGCGCCTCGCCCGGCGGCGGCGTCACAGATCAGATCGGAAAAGAGATCCCGCTGCCTGGTGACCAGGCTTCGAGCAATCGTCGTGCGGTCTGTGGTTTTGATTCGAATAAGCGCAGGCTCCGCTGCGCAGCTTCCGCCAGCAGATCAGAGTCATGGTCGAGCACAGCCAGCCGAAAGGCCGCTGCCCCTGTCTGCCTTGTCCCCAGCACCTCTCCAGGTCCGCGCAACTCGAGGTCCCTCTCGGCCAGGTAAAAACCATCCTGGCTGTCACGCATGGCTCGTAGTCTGGCCCGGGCAGTTTCGCTCAGGTTTCCGGAGTGGAGCAGGACACAGTGCGACGGTGTGTTACCCCTGCCGACTCGACCGCGGAGCTGGTGGAGCTGCGCAAGACCAAGGCGTTCGGGATTTTCGACGACGATTGCGGTCGCATTCGGGACGTCGACTCCCACTTCGATCACCGTGGTGGCGACCAGCATGGAAAGCTCCCCTCGTTTGAAGCGGGCGAACACTTCTGCTTTATCTTCGGGCTTCATGCGACCGTGCAACAGTCCCAGCGCTACACCCGGAAGTTCGGTGGTGAGCAGCTCGTTTGCTTCTTCTGCGGCGCGAGCTGGAATCTCGTCGTTGGCTTCGATCAGGGTGCACACCCAGAATGCCTGCTCACCCCTGCCAAGCACTGCCCGCAACCACGTCAGCAGTTCTGCCCTCTGGCTCTGGCTCATCACACGAGTGGTTATTGGCTGGCGCCCCTTCGGCAGTTCGTCAACCTTCGAGACGTCCATGTCAGCGTAGAGGGCCATGGTCAGGGTTCTCGGGATGGGAGTTGCAGTCATGATCAACTGATGTGGTGCTGCACCCTTGTCTCGCAGCGCCATGCGCTGGTGTACACCAAATCGGTGCTGTTCATCGACGATGACGAGTGCCAGCCGGTGAAAAGCAACCTGCGACTGGAACAACGCATGTGTTCCTACCGCCACAGCCACCTTGCCGTTGGCAAGTTCCTTGAGACACTGCGTTCGCGTTGCGCCTTTCACGGCAGCAGTAAGCAGGGTTACCGATATCCCCAGCGGTTCGAGCCAGCGTTTGAAGTTCACAGCATGCTGTTCTGCGAGCAGCTCGGTAGGAGCCATGATTACCGTCTGACAGTTGTTCTCTGCGGCGCGAATGGCCGCAAAAGCGGCGATGACCGTCTTGCCTGAGCCGACGTCTCCCTGCACGAGGCGAAGCATTGGCATCGGTCGCTCCAGATCGGTGAGCACTTCCCCGATGACACGACGCTGCGCTGAGGTCAGTTCGAAACCCAGGGATGCCATCAGCTGGCGGCCAAGCGCCGGACCTCTGGATAGTGGAATCGCCATGGCTGCCAGCCGCTTCCTTGTCTGCTCGCGCATGATCAACTGGTACGCGGTGAGTTCATCCAGAGCCAGTTCCCGGCGGGTTGACTCGATCCTGCTGATGTCCGTGGAAAGTGGACGATGCAACCGCTTCAACGCGGTCCACGGCCAACCTTCCTCATCGGGCCATGCCAGCGAACATACGGCGCTTGCGAGCTTGCGCAGTGTGGCCTGCGTCAGCCCCTTGGTCGCGGGATACACAGGCGTCAACTCGGGCTGCGGTGATGGCAGCCGGGTGTCGGACAGCGTGTAGTCAGGATGAAACATCTGCAAACCACGGTTTGCAAATTGCACGGTGCCGAAGGCTCGTATGAAGCGTCCCGGAGTGAATTCATTCTGCTGACGCGCGTACAGCCGGAAAAACCGCAGGGTGAGCATTGACGTTCCATCCGTGATCGTGACGAGCAGCGCGGGAACGCGCCCACGAACCTGTTCGACGTCGATGATGGTCCCGTCAACCAGTGCTTCCAGCTCGGGACTCAACTCATTGAACGGCACAATTCGGGAGCGGTCTTCGTACCGGTGTGGCAGGTGCAGCAGCAAATCCCGGTGTTTTTCGATTGCCAGACGCGCCAGGGCTTTTAGCGTGGCCGGGCCCACCCCCTTCAGCTCGGAGATCGGCAGGTCCGGCAGGGGGGTTGTCAACGACGGACCAGAATGGCGTCTATTTCCACATCGGTACCACGAGGCAACGCCGAAACCTCGATTGCGGCACGAGCCGGGTATGGAGGCTTGAAATGTCTGGCCATCTCTTCGTTCAGCTCGCTGAACCGGCCCAGGTCCTGCAAAAACACCGTGATCTTCACGGCGTCGCTCAAGGACAGCCCGGCAGCCCCGGCGATGGCAGCCAGGTTTGCAAAAACCTGCCGAACCCGTTCCTGAAAGGTGCCCTCGATCAGCATGCCGGTAGCGGGATCGAGCGGTATCTGGCCGGAGACATAGAGGGTTTCCCCGGCTCGGATCGCCTGCGAGTATGTCCCGATTGCCGCAGGTGCTGCCTGGGTCGAGATTACCTCGATCTGCATGATGCATTCCCCTTCATGAAATTGTTTGCGTTCCCGGTTCTGTTGGCAGGCAACTGCATCTCAGGCGCTCGATCTGGAAATGCTCAGCGTTGCACCGATCGCCCTGACCCTGCGCATGACACGAGCCAGGTGCGTCCGATTGCGGACACCGATGGTGACCACCACACTGGTGACGTTGGCACTGCGCTCTTCGACATTGATGTTCTCGATGTTTGCATCGGTATCGGTCAGCGTCGCTGCGAGTTCCGCGATGACACCTTTGCCTCGTTTGATGTCGATTCTGAGCGCTGTCAGGAACTCGTTGTTGGTCGAACCTGCCCAACGCGCCGGAATGATCTCGCTGGCCTTGCGTCGGCGGATTTCATTGATGTTGGCGCACGTCTCGATGTGGACGACAAACCCTTTCCCAGGCGTCATGTGCCCGACGATGGCGTCACCTGGAACGGGACCGCAGCACCGCGCGTACTTGATGACAAGTCCCTCGCCTCCGCGAATGCTGACCGGTCCCTCCTGCTCCACAAAAACTGCATCGCTCAAAGGGTCATCGGCGGCAATGAGTCGCTGCGCGACGACATAGGCCATCTGATCACCGGTTCCAATCGCCGACAGCAGTTCATTCAGCCGTCGCACGCCGAACTCCAGGAGAACCCGTCGCAACCTTCGGAAATCAAAATCACGGATCGTGCGATTTGCACCGGCCAGTGAGCGATTCAGCAAACGTTCGCCCAGGGCAATCGATTCAGACTGTTGCTGGTTCTTCAGCGCGTGTCGGATTGCGGATCTTGCCTTGCCGGTAACCACGAAGGTAAGCCATTCGGCGCTTGGCCTTGCGTCTTTCGAGGTGCGAATTTCGACGTACTGGCCGCTTTGCAATTGCTGGGACAACGGAGCCGGATTGCCTTCGATCAGGCAGGACACACAGGTATTGCCGACGTCCGTGTGGACGGAATAGGCAAAATCTATGGAGCAGGCGCCACGCGGCAACTCCATGATGTCGCCCTTCGGTGTAAACACGTAAACCTCGTCAGGGAACAGATCGGTTTTCAGACTCTCGATGAATTCGAGCGGATTGCCGGCCCGCTGCTGCAATTCGAGCAGATCGCGAACCCATTCTCGTGCCCGCTTCTGGCTGACATCGAATGGATCCGTATCGGCAGACTTGTACAACCAGTGGCCCGCAATCCCATGGTGGGCGACAGATTCCATGTGCTTGGTGCGGATCTGCACTTCGATGGGAATACCATGCATGCTGAACAGGGTTGTGTGCAGCGACTGGTAGCCGTTCGATTTGGGAATGGCTATGTAGTCCTTGAATCGTCCCGCCATGGGTTTATAGAGATTGTGCATGACACCGAGCGCCCGATAACACTCGTCAACCTGTGAAACGACCACGCGAAAACCGAAGACATCCGTGATGTCCTTGAAGGATTTGAGTTGGGTCCTCATCTTTCGATAGATCGAGTACAGGTGTTTTTCCCGTGCCTGTACGGTTGCCTGTATGCCTTCCTGCATCAAAGAGCGGGCGATTGATGTGCGGATCTCTTCAATCAACTCCTTGCGGCGCCCCTTGGCAGAAGATACCGCGCGGCCTATTCGATCGGCCCGCATGGGATAGAGTGCTTCGAACCCCAACTCCTCGAATTCGATCTTGATGTGATTGATGCCAAGTCGGTTGGCAATCGGAGCGTAGAAATCGAGAGTCTCGCGAGCGATTCGCTGGCGTTGTTCCGAACTCATGACGCCAATCGTCCGCATGTTGTGCAAGCGGTCGGCCATCTTGACCATGATGACTCGCATGTCCTTGGCCATGGCGAGCGCCATTTTCTGAAAATTCTCCGCCTGCGCCTCGGCTCGGGATTTGAAAATCTTCGAGAACTTCGAAACACCATCGACAAGATCGGCGACTGGTTGACCGAACCAGGTACCCAGCGTCTCCTTGTTGATTTCGGTGTTTTCGATCACATCATGCAGGAGCGCCGCCATCAGCGATTGATGGTCCATCCGCATGCTGGCGAGGATCTCGCAAACGGCGAGCGGATGAGTGATGTAGGGGTGCCCGGTCCGCCGCATGTGCCCCTTGTGGGCACGATCGGCACACTCGTAGGCAGCCTCGACTTCGCGGATCTGCCCGCTGTCGAGATAGTTCGACAGATACTTTTCTTTCAGCTCGGGAAAGGTGATCGGAGCTGCAATTGCGTCCAAGCAGGCACGCTCTGCCAACCTCTGGACAAAGAACGAGCCGGTGGACTTTTTGGGCTTGACCGGACTGGCTGGAATGCCTGCCTGGTCAGAGGTCGCCGAACCCCTCATCTGGAGAACCGAAAGACACGATCACAGGCTCATCCTCGACGCGGATATCCATGTCGTCAAGCTTTTCTTGGGAGATCAGTCCGGCAGCAATCTCGCGGAGCGCAATTACGGTCGGTTTGTCGTTTTCTTCCGGTACCAGGGCGTACGCTCCGAAGGATCGGAGTTGGCGGGCACGACGGGTGGCAAGCATTACCAGTTCAAAGCGGTTATCTACGTGGTCGAGGCAGTCTTCAACGGTGATACGTGCCATAAGTGCTTGGTCAGTCAGTGAAAAGGCGTCGCAGTGTACTCAAGGGCCTGAAGGACTGTCCAGCAACGCAGCCAGTCGTACTGCCAGAACGGCCTGTTGAGGTGTGCGTCGCAGACGTTCACTGCGGACGATGGCGATCATGTCGGCTGTTGCACGCTCAAAGTCGTCATTGATCACCAGAAAGTCGAATTCGGACCAGTGCGACATCTCTTCCACGGCCTTTGACAGCCGGCCACGAATTACCGAATCGTCGTCCTGACCGCGGGCCCGCAGGCGCTCCTCGAGGGTTGGCAGATCAGGTGGGAGGATGAAGATGGAGAGTGTTTCAGGTCGCAGGTGCCGAATCTGGGCCGCCCCCTGCCAATCGATCTCAAGGATGAGGTCCATTCCCGAATCCAGCGCTGCACGCGCACTTTCCATCGAAGTGCCGTAATAGTTGCCAAAAACACTCGCGTGCTCGAGGAAAGCGCCGGCCGTGATCATGGACTCAAAGGTGGCGCGATCAATGAAGTGGTAATTCACTCCGTCGACTTCCTTCGAGCGAGGGGGCCTCGTCGTGTGGGATATGCAGACGGCGATCCCCGGCAACGACGCGAGCAAGGCGGCAACCAGCGATGTCTTGCCTGCGCCTGATGGAGCTGAGACCACAAAGAGGAGGCCGGGTCGATCCGCCGTCATTCGATGTTCTGTACCTGCTCGCGAATCTGCTCGATGATCACCTTCAGATCGACAACACGTTGGGATACCTCGGGTTGGGCAGATTTTGAACCCAAGGTGTTGGTTTCCCGGTTCATTTCCTGGGTCAGAAAATCGAGACGACGACCCTGTGGACCATTACTCTTCAGCGCGCCCCGGAACTCTTCGACGTGGATAGCCAGGCGATCCAGCTCCTCGGCGACGTCGCCTTTCTGTGCGATCAGCGCAATTTCCTGTTCCAGTCGATGCGGATCAACTTCCATGGCCAGTTCGGCAATTCGATTGCGAAGTCTCTCCAGAAGGTCGCGGCTTGCTGTGTGGGACAAGCCGCGCAATGCAACGATGTGATTATCGATGGCGTCCAGACGATCTTCGATCACCCCACGAAGTGCCGAACCTTCCCGCTTTCTGTTCTGAAGCAATTCCACCAGCGCTTGTTCGAACAATTCACCTGCACGGGTCAGCAGCGCTTCATCCTCGGCGCTCGCATCCTGCAGAACGCCAGGCCAGCGCATGAGATCCAGTGGACTGACCACGCCGATATCCGGCACATCCCTGCGTATTTGTTCGAGAGACGCCAAAAGCTGAAGCAGCAGCGGCCGATTGATCTCGAATGCCCCTTCGCGAACGGCCCGGTCGTAGCGAAGAATCGCATCGAGCTTGCCCCGTTTGAGGTGTGCACGCGAGGTATCCCGGAGCCGCTGTTCGAGATTGCGGAATGCGTCCGGGAGGCGAAACTGGGTTTCCAGGTAGCGATGATTGACCGAGCGCAACTCCCACACAAGGTGAAAGCGGGCGTAGTCCCCTTGGGTGCGAGCGAATGCGGTCATACTTTGCATGGCAGGATTCTAACCTTGGCGGACGGCTGAAGCCGAGTGGTTATAATCCCCTTTCACAATCTCAAGAAGAGCAAACATGCAGTCCATGCGGCCAAGTGGCCGATCACCTTCGGAAATGCGCCAGGTTTCACTGGTACGAGGCTTTACCAAACATGCAGGCGGCTCGGTTCTGGCGTCGTTTGGTGATACCCGGGTGCTATGCACCGCCTGTATTGAAAATGGAGTGCCATCCTTTTTGCGAGGCTCTGGCAAAGGCTGGCTGACCGCCGAGTACGGAATGTTGCCGGGGTCGACGCACACTCGATCCGATCGGGAGGCGGCGCGCGGCAAGCAGGGCGGGCGCACCCTGGAGATTCAGCGCCTGATCGGCCGCAGTCTGCGTACGGCCGTTGATCTGGACAAGCTCGGCGAGCGCACCATCAAGATCGATTGTGACGTTCTTCAGGCAGATGGTGGAACCAGGACTGCGTCCATCACCGGCGCAGCGGTCGCTGTGTTTGATGCCCTGTCAAAAGCCTCCCTTCAGCACACGTTCATGCAATTTGTGGCTTCTGTGTCCGTAGGGATCTTTGCTGGTGAGCCGGTACTTGATCTCGACTACGCAGAAGACAGTCGAGCAGGCTCTGACATGAATATCGTGATGCTGGAGTCAGGTGGACTTGTCGAGGTGCAAGGGACGGCCGAAGGCGCCACCTTCTCGCGTACCGAATTGAATCGGCTCCTGGATCTGGCTGAACATGGCATTCAGGGACTGATCGGATGCCAGCGCGCTGCCGTTACCGGGAGACCAGGGTGAGTGAATTGCCGGAGTGGAAGCATGGCTTCATCGACTTGATGGTGCGCGAAGGGGTGCTCCGTTTTGGCGAGTTCACCCTGAAGAGTGGCCGACAAAGCCCGTTTTTCTTCAATCTGGGTGCGATATCAACGGGACTGGCACTTCGGCAGATGGGCGAGAGCTACGCTCGGGCATACCAGTCAGAAGCACTGAACTGTGATGTTCTCTTTGGACCCGCCTACAAGGGCATTCCCATCGCCACTGCAATGGCGATTGCACTGGCCGGCGCAGAAACACCGCTGAGTCTCCCTGTGGCGTTTAATCGCAAAGAGCGAAAGGAGCATGGAGAAGGCGGGCAGCTGATCGGGGCGTCACTGCGGGGCAGCGTATTGATCGTCGACGATGTCGTGACGGATGGAACGGCAAAGCTGGAGTCCAAGAGCCTGATAGAAGCAGCCGGCGCCAGTGTGTCCGGGGTTCTCATTGCGCTGGATCGGGAGGAAAGACTTGAAGGAAGGATGCAGTCGGCTGCGCAGGCGTTGGAACTGGATCATGGTTTGCGTGTGACCAGCATCGTGAACATCAAGGATGTGATCGATTACCTTGCAGCACCTGCCCGCGCGATTGATAACGTTGAAACGCTGCGCAACACGATAATCGCCTATCGACATTTGCACTGTGTTATGTGAAAACGGTGTGACGTGAAACGGGACATGAACCAGAGCGTCTTGTCAGAGAGACATTTTTCCGGCGCTGGATTTCGAGCCTCCATCGGACGTTGGTTGGGCGTTTTCGTTGTTGTTGGCGGTTTGGTGGCGGCATTGGATGCGCAGTCTGCCGGAAGGCTCTATCGGTTCGTGAATTCCCAGGGCAAGGTCGAGATTTCCAATGCCATCCCAAACGATCGCGTACCGCTGGGATACGACGTCCTGGATAGCTCAGGACGTCTGATCCTGCGCGTTGCACCGGAACTGACCCCTGCGCAGATCAAACAGAAACGCCGGAAAGAGGCGGAACTGCGTGCTTGTCGCGAAGGCTATCTCCGCGTCACGGCGATGTACCAGACAGAAGCCGATATCGATCGGTTCAAGGGCCAGGCCGTCGAAGCACTGGAGACAGCGATTGCCAACGACCAGGCAAACCTGCTTGTCGTTCGCGGACAGCACTCCGAACTCCTGGCACAGGCTGCCCGTGCGGAAAGAAGCGGCAGTACGTTGTCGGCAATTCTGGTTCAGAACATCGAAAGAGCAAAAGGTCAGATCAAGTTGCTCGAGAAGAGCGTGAGTGATCGCCGATTGCAGCACAGTCAGATCGAAAGCCGATTCCAGAAAGAGCGCGAAATCCTCAGACGGGGCCCGTGCTGAAGACTGCTCCACCGAGCAATCGCCATTGTTCATTCCAGCCGGTTGTCGGCAACGATTTGAATTCGCTGCGTACAAACTGGTTGATTCGCCCTTCCACGGCCGCAAGCAACAGATTCGCGCCTATGTTCGCAGGAGTTGGGGGCAGCGATTTGTGCGATTCCTGGTCTGCGCGCACTACCTGACGCAAGTGAGTTTCCAGTCGTTCGAACACCTGTCGCATACGCATGCGCAATCGCTCTGTTTCACCCTGCAGTGCGTCGCCCACAAGTAGCCGGGAAAACCCCGGGTTCCGTTCGGCGAAGGTAAGGACCAGATTCAGGATTGCTGCACACTGATCGAAAGGGGCAAGTTCCCCAGAGCCATCCGGGGCCGCGCCGTCCGCACCACGTTGTATCCGGTTGATGCGGCTGAACAGGCTCTCCTCGATGAACTCGATAAGCCCTTCGAACATCTTCGCCTTGCTTGGAAAATGCCGGTACAGAGCGGCTTCCGATACACCGACCTGCCTGGCGAGGTTGGCCGTGGTGATACGCGCACCTGGATTGTCCTGCAACATCAAAGCCAGGGCTTCCAGAATCTGTTGCTTTCGTGTCGAGCGCTCTCTGGGCACGGGCATCTGCTCAGCTGATTTTCGTACCGACACCGCTGTCGGTAAATATTTCGAGGAGCAATGCATGCGAAACGGTGCCATCGACTATCTGTACACTGCCAACCCCTCCTGACAAGGCCTCCAACGCGCATTCAACTTTTGGCAGCATGCCGGAGCCGATCGTGCCATCCGCAATCAGGCGCGCGACATCCGCACGCGACAACTCACTGATGGTCTGTTTGCTGGTATCCAGCACACCAGGGGTGTTGGTCAGCAGGATCAGTTTTTCCGCGCCCAGATATTCGGCGATCTTGCCGGCGACCGTATCGGCGTTGATGTTGTAGGACTCACCGTCTTCACCGACGCCTATCGGTGCAATGACCGGAATGAAACCATCCTTCATCAACGTGGTTAAAACGTCGGTCTGAATGTTGACGATTTCGCCCACCTGCCCGATGTCGATGATCTCAGGTGCTTCCAGTTCCGGCGTCTTGCGTTCGAGTTTGAACTTCCTCGCCTGGATCAGGTTCCCATCCTTGCCGGTAACGCCGACCGCCCGGCCGCCCTGGTGATTGAGGAGCGAAACAATCTTCTGGTTGACGAGTCCGCCAAGCACCATCTGCACAACATCCATCGTTTGTTCATCGGTTACGCGGAGTCCGTCCACAAACCTTGATTCGATGTTGAGACGCTTCAACAGGTCCCCAATCTGGGGACCACCACCATGCACGACAACGGGATTCAGGCCGACCAGCTTCAACAGCACCACGTCCTGTGCAAATTCGATGGAAAGCTGGTCTTCGACCATTGCATTGCCACCGTATTTCACGACCAGCGTTGAACCCTGGAAACGACGAATATACGGGAGTGCTTCTACCAGTACGCGGGCCGTGTTGTTGATTGTATTGGAGTCCATGTGTTATCCGATCTTGAGCGCGGGATCGATGGCGGAGAGCTGCTTCTGGAAGATCAGCTGAATGCGTTGCAGCGCCGACTGGCCGTCGGCTTCGAAGCGCAAAGACAGAACCGGACTCGTGTTGGACGGTCTGATCAAACCCCAGCCGTCCGAATAATCGACGCGAAGACCATCGATGGTGGTAATCGTACCGTCGCCGAAGTTCGCTTCCGAGCGCAACCTGTCCATGATCTCGAACTTGGCGCGATCGGTGGTATTGATCTTGATCTCTGGTGTCGAGAACGTTACCGGGAACTGTGCAAACAGCTCGTCAACCGTGCGGCTTTCCGCGCTGACGATTTCCAGGAGGCGCGCAGCCGAATAGAGCGCATCATCAAACCCGTACCAGCGCTCTCCAAAACAGATGTGACCGGAGAACTCGCCTGCGAGCAGTGCGCCAGTTTCCTTGATCTTTGCCTTCATGTGCGAGTGACCCGTTTTCCACATGATGGGCCGGCCACCATACTCGCTGATCAACGTATTCAGGTGTCGGGAGCACTTGACGTCGTAGATGATGTCCGCACCCGGATTGCGACCAACGATGTCCTGGCTGAACAACATCATCAGCTTGTCGGGCCAGATGATCTCCCCGCGATTGGTGACCACCCCAAGTCGGTCACCGTCGCCATCGAAGGCCAGTCCGATATCGGCACCTTCGGATTGCACCACCGTGATCAGATCTTCAAGGTTATGCGGTTCGGCCGGATCAGGATGGTGGTTCGGGAAATTGCCATCCACATCGCAGTAAAGTGGAATCACCTCGCAACCCATCTCTTCCACCAGTCTGGGAGCAACCAGACCGGCCACACCGTTCCCGCAGTCGATCACGACCTTGAGTGGATCAGCGATGGCCACGTCTGCCAGGACCCGACCCAGATAACGATCCAGTATGGATACGGTTTCCGTTTCGCCACGCCCCTGGGTCAGATCGTTCTGCTGGAGTCTCTCCAGCAGGCGCGCAATGCGTTCTTCGGCGAGAGTGACGCCGGCCAGGACCATCTTCAGCCCGTTGTACTCGGGAGGATTATGGCTGCCGGTGATCATGATACCGGTACCGGTGTTCAGTTCATGCGTCGCGTAGTAGAGCAACGGAGTCGGTACCATTCCGATATCCAGGACATCCACGCCGCCCTCGTTCAAACCTCTGGCAAGCGAATCACGCAACTGTGGGCTGGACAATCGCCCATCGCGCCCGATTGCGACGGTGTTCTGATCCAGAGCAAGCGCCTCCGATGCAAAAGCCCTGCCGATCCAGTAAACAACGTCGGGGGTCAGATTCGTGGTGGTTATGCCGCGGATGTCGTAGGCGCGAAATATGGTCGGGTCAAGCTTCAGGCCGAGGTCGGCCGGTCCGGGATTTTCCTGCAATTGCATTCCATGACTTGTTGTTGTTTGTGACTCTCCGGATGTGACCTCCAGAAAGTCTCCTTCGTCCTCACTTTCGCGGTTTTCCGCCAGCAGTTCGTTGATGCGTGTACCGGTCCGGCTCCCCGACCGCGATTTTACCGGCTTCACTGGCCGCGTAATGTTGGCGCCGCTGTCGGCGGCTGCTGCGGCGGGCGGTGTTGGTTGTGTCCTGCCCAGGGAGGCGGCGAGGACCTGTATGGCGCTGAAGTTGAAGCGTGCCGGTTTGGCGGTGCCGTCGCTGATCAGTTTTGCCCCGTACTCGCGCAGCGCGCCAAGATCCGAAGTCAGATTCCGTCCCAATCGGGAAAAAGCGATAAAAACACCTCCAAGGACCACGGCCAGGCAAAGCAGCAGCGGTGCCAGCAAACTGGTGGCCGAGACGCGGTTCGCCGTGTTTGCCGATGGTTGAAATTTTAATGTCCAGTTTGGATTGGCCGTCGTGCCTTCAATCTTCTGGTCAGAGTTTTCGCCTGCTCCCCATTGGAGAATGGTCGTTGGCGTTGATCCCATGAAGCTCTGGACCAGTTCAATCGAGCCGATCGATGGGTCCATGGTCTCGAAGGGAGTAGCAAAATAAGTGCTGTCCACGACGACAAAGAGAATCCCGGCGACCTTCCCCTGGACCGTGATGGGCGCAGCTGCATAGATGAGATCACGCTGGCTCGTTGAGGCTTCCGGACCTGCGAAGGGCTGGGTTTCCGCCTTCCGCATGAGATCCAGCGCGGCGAACGTGATCGGGATGGGAGACTTGAGATCGACCTCGGCGGAGTCACGCGGGAAGACGCCGATCCTGCGAAAGTGCGGAAACAGGGGTGTCAGTTCATCGGATGGCTGCCCGGCGGCTGGCGTTGCGCCCTGGGTGGCCAGGAGCTTCGCCGTGATCGAGGGAGAAGAAGCAAGGAACGACGTCTGGGACTCGAGCTCCTTCAGCCTGCCGTTGATGACAGCCAGAAGTTGCCGGTGCGTAGTTTCGTTGCGGGTGACTTCCGAGTTACGACCCCCACTTTCAATAAGAAGCCACCAAAGCACGACAAAGGCGGTGGTGATCCCGATCGTGGCAACGATGATGGCGGTGAGTGCATGAACCCATATATCGCCGGAAGCGCTGACGGAAGTGTCGGCTACGTTGATCTCCTGCTGAGCACTGGTCACGCTGCTTCCTTGTTTCTGCACTCGTCGCCCTCCTGCTGAATAGTATCCAGCACCTGTCGCGCTTGCCAGAGTTTTCAGGCCCTCAAGGGTTGGTTGGCGCTAACCTACTTTGAATGGTTCTGGCGAGTTCCAGCACCAGTGACCGAGCAAGCAGCGATTTTGCCTGGGCAGGAAAAACCCGCTCGCCTTCGGCCGTGATCAGCGTCACTGCGTTCAGATCCGAGTTGAAACCGATGCTCGGGTCGGAGACATCGTTGACGACGATTGCATCCAGCTTTTTGCGGACGCGCTTGTCACGGGCGTGTCGCAATGCATCGTTGGTCTCTGCCGCAAACCCGACCACCAGGAGCGGTCGGGTGGGAAGGCCTGCCACGGTCGCGATGATGTCGGGATTCTGGACAAGCGCTATGGTCTGAAGACCATCTTCATGACGTTTGATCTTCTGCGCTCGACTGTTCGCTGGCCGATAATCTGCCACGGCAGCGACCCCAATGAATACATGACAGTCGGTGGTGTGTTCGAGTACAGCGTCAAGCATCTGCTGGGCACTCTCGACCTGGATGGTGGTAACGCCAGGGGGGAGTGGCAAGGCCGTGGGTCCGGTGATCAGGGTCACGGCCGCACCCAGTGAGGCTGCTGCCGAGGCGATGGCATAACCCTGCTTGCCAGAACTGTGGTTGGAGATGAAACGCACCGGGTCGATGGCCTCCCGGGTCGGTCCCGCAGTGACCGTGAAACGCAACCCGCTGAGCGGCTGATCCACGTTGGTGAACAACGCGTCCAGGGCGGCAACCAGCTCTTCCGGCTCAAGCATTCTTCCCGGACCTGTTTCCCCGCACGCCTGGTCGCCGCTGGCAGGTCCAAGTACGACACGGCCGTGCTCCCGCAGACGCAGAACATTGGCCTGCACCGATGCGGCTTCCCACATCACCATGTTCATTGCGGGAGCGAGCAATACCCGAGCCCTGGTCGCCAGGCAGATGGTGCTGAGGAGGTCGCCGGCAAAACCCTGTGCCAATTGTGCCAGGCAGTGTGCCGTCGCCGGGGCAATCAAAACCACATCAGCCCATCGCGCAAGTTCGATGTGGCCCATGGCAGCCTCGGCGTCGAGATCAAAGAGGTCGCTGCGCGGAATCGATCCGGCGACAGCAGCGAGGGCGTGCGGGGCGACAAACTGCTCCGCAGATCGGGTAAGTACGATCTGAACTTCAGCACCCGCCTTCCGGAGGAGTCGCACAAGCATTGGCGCTTTGTACGCTGCAATACCTCCCGTGACGCCAAGTAGGATGTGCTTGCCTGCCAGAGTCATCGACGAGACCGCCCGAATGAAAACATGTGCTGGAGATGCCAGGTCACACGATAGCATCGACATTGGACTGCAACCACCAAGCAGCGCACGGCAAAAGCAGTTGAGCTACCGTTACCGGCCGCGGGAACGGCTGCTTGCCGGGGAGGTTACAAGTCTGGCGGATGCCGATTTGCTGGCCGTCTGCCTCGGTACCGGTACGAGTGGACGCAGCAGCGTTGTAGTGGCCGAACAGCTGCTGGAAACCTATGGCTCCGTTGGCGCGGTACTCTGTGCCCCCGTGGAGCGTCTGCTTGGTGAGCCTGGCCTGGGAAACGCCAAGGTGGCGACTCTCAAGGCCGTACTTGGACTCGCGGAGCGGGTTGCGCGGGAAGAGCTTGGCGATGGGCCGATTCTTTCTTCCTCGGCAGCCGTTCAGCGACTGCTTCAACTCAAGCTGAGCAGTCTGCCGCGGGAGGTTTTTGCCTGCCTGATGCTGGATTCGAGGCATCGCCTGCTGAAGTTCGAGGTCTTGTTTGCCGGGACCATCGACAGTGCCAGCGTCTATCCGCGAGAGATCCTCAAACGCTGCCTGGAGCTCAACTCGGCAGCAATCATTCTGGTACATAACCATCCCTCAGGGGTTGCAGAGCCCAGCCTCGCCGATATTGCATTGACCGAACGGCTGCGACCCTTGCTGATGGAAGTTGGTGTCCGGTTGCTGGATCACATCGTGGTTGGCAAAGGTCAGACGGTGTCCATGGCGGAACGGGGCCTGTTGTCCTGACAGTTGGTTTTGACCGTGCGAGCAGTCTGGTGTATAAAGCCGCTCCTTTTTTGCCAGCCCAGACAGATCATGTCCCAAGTGTGCCAGGTCACCGGAAAACGACCGCAAAGCGGAAACAAGATCAGCCATGCCCAGAACAAGACGCGGCGCCGTTTTCTGCCGAACTTGCAGAGCAAGCGCTTCTGGGTGGAAAGCGAAAAGCGTTTTGTCCGACTGCGTGTGTCGACCAATGGCATGCGGGTGATCGACAAGCGTGGCATCGAAGCTGTGCTGGTGGACCTGCGAGCTTCTGGCATCAAGGTATAGGAAGCAAACCGCATCGCTGAGGTGGTAGCGCCCTGAAAGTTGCTGCCACCACGTTTGAAGAGCGAGCAACAGGAGCACAAGAGATGCGTGACAAGATCAAGCTGGTTTCCAGTGCAGGTACCGGGCATTACTACACCACTGACAAGAACAAGCGGACGACGCCGGACAAGCTCCAGCTGAAGAAGTATGATCCCGTAGTTCGCAAGCATGTCCTCTACACCGAAGCCAAGATCAAGTAACACCTGGCAGATGTTTGCTCCCGGGTAGCCGAGCTGATCGATGCCGGAGCTGCCTGAAGTTGAAACCACGCTGCGAGGGATTGCCCCTTTCATCGAAGGGCGCAGACTGGGCGCCTGGACGGTCCGCAATGCTTCACTGCGCTGGCCAGTTGAAATACCTGCACTCCTGAAGAACCAGCCTGTTGTCAGGCTGAGACGCAGAGGCAAGTACATCCTGATCGAGTTCCAGAGCGGAGCGCTTCTGATCCACCTGGGGATGTCTGGCAGCGTGCGCTGCGTGTCGCGAGCTGCGCAGGTTCTGACTCACGACCACGTCGAGTTTGATTTTGGCGGCGATACCTTGCTCCGATTGAACGATCCACGTCGGTTTGGTTCTGTCCTCTGGCAGCCCGGCGATGCGGACTCCCACAGGCTGCTTGCCCACCTGGGCCCTGAGCCACTGGGCAACGAATTTTCCGCAAGCTATCTGAAGGTCCGGGCGCGCCACAGAAAAGTCGCCATCAAACCATTTCTGATGGACGCAAGTGTTGTTGTCGGCGTAGGCAACATTTACGCCAATGAAGCGCTCTTTCTGGCAGGCATACGCCCAACATGGGCTGTTGGTCGGGTGCCAATGCACAAATTCGAGGACCTGACGGTTGCAGTCAGGCGTGTACTTGACGATGCAATTACCCAGGGCGGCACCACCCTGCGCGACTTCGTCAGTCCTGAAGGTCGCCCCGGTTATTTTCGACAGCGACTCAAGGTGTACGATCGGCTGGGTGAAGCCTGTCTGGTTTGTGGTGGCACCATTGAGGGGGTCGTGCTGGGTGGCCGTGGCACTTTCTACTGCCCGGTATGCCAACCGGTACGAGGTTTTGGACGATTGACGTGTTAGAGTTTTGGTCGCTTATTCCAGACAGGAGAACAGCATGACACTGACCGCATGCACTTCAGCCAAGACAAGACTGTCAGTCAGGATACCTCGGCACGCATTGATGGTCGTGCTCGGTCTTTCACTGATAGGGGTACCCGCTGCCAACGCGGCGGACCTGGATGAACCAACAGCGCTCGCCATGGTAGGAGATCTGGTCATTGCCAGACCAGCCGGCGTTCTCATAACGGCGGTGGGCGCTGTCGCATTTGTGGTCAGCCTGCCCTTCAGCGCAGCCGGCGGCAATATCAGCGAAGCCGCGGATCAGCTGGTGGTGGGTCCCGCCAAGGCGACGTTTGTGCGATGTCTGGGATGCACCAACACCGGTCGCCGCAACGACGTCCGTGATTAGCCCGAAATGGCTCGGAAAACCAAACGACCCTGACAGTGACACATCGGCACTCTCATCCTTCCGCGTGTCTCATGCAGTCGCCTTCTGTCCGGTAGGTTCTTGAATCAGCATTGCTGCATCAAGGTCTTTGCAGGCTCCTGACCACAGCGGGGTGGACAAACTTGGAAACGTCGCCCCCGAGGGCGGAGATTTCCCGCACCAGTGAGCTTGATATGAAACTGCATTCCGTCGAAGTCGGCAGAAAGACATACTCGATCTCGCGATCCAGGGACTGGTTCATTTCAGCCATCTGGAATTCGTAGTCGAAGTCCATCATGTTCCTGAGACCGCGCAGAATGAATCGTGTTCCACAACTGCGGACATAGTCGACCAGCAACGTGTTGAAGCCGTCGACCGTGACTCGATCACCGTACTCCTTCAGCACTTCCTCACAGAGTGCAACCCGATCCGCCAGATCCACTTTCGGATTTTTCTGAGCCGATGTGCCAATCGCCACGATGACATGATCAAACAGGTTCAGCGCTCGGCGAACCAGATCCGTGTGACCGTTGGTGATCGGATTGAAGGAACCCGGATAAACAACTGTGCGCACAATTCTCTCCCAATCCGTGCAACGCAGGGCTGGCGATGGTAGCAGGGCGTGCCATCGAACTGAACTTGAAACACAGCCGAATTACAGCGCGGGCACAGGCGTCAGCAAAGTCAGGTGATTGCCGCCCACGCGGCTGTACTTGAGTACCTGGAAGCCAGGGGGAGGCTCGAATGGGGAGGCGGTTTCGCAATAGACCAGTGCATTTGCAGACAGCCGCCCCGGTAGCAGGATGAGTGCACTGAGCAGCAGACTGCTCCCGTAGGGAGGATCGAGAAATACGAGATCCCAGACCTCGTCGGTATTGCGCAGAAACGCCAGGGCGTCCAACTTCCGCACGACAACTCCGTTTGCCTTGAACGATACCGTTCTGGATAGCAGTTCCTTCACGGTCTGGCCGTCAGAATCGATCAAGGTTGTCCTGGCTGCCCCTCGGGAGTGAGCCTCCAGGCCCAGGGATCCGCTACCGGCAAACAAGTCCAGGCAGCGCGCCCCATCAATGTGCCCGGCCAGCCAGTTGAACAATGTGATGCGAGCGCGACCGAGAGTCGGCCTGACTTCGGAATTGGCAGGGAAGTGAAGCTTCCTCCCTTTCCACATCCCGCTGATAATGCGAACTTCGTTATTCAGATAATCACCAGCATGTGCCATGTCCCGAGGTCACCGCATCCCGGCGCTCCCTTATCGCCCGGGAGTCTGCGCAGCAGAAGTTGGCAGTGCGATTCGAATGTCAATCCGGGCCCGACGATGGGTTCCCTGAACCTGAGGGCTCTGCCGGACCGGTCCGAGCGGGGGCGATAGTGGAAGAAAAATCGGGCAAAGGCGAGGGTGGCTTCTGGAAGCGACTCAAGAGTGGACTGGCAAAAACGCGCGACCAGCTGGCTTCCGGCGTTGGCAATCTCCTGCTTGGTGCAAAGGAGATTGATGCCAGTGTCATGGAGAATCTGGAAACGTCACTGATCACGACAGATGTCGGAATGGAAACCGTCCAGGAGGTGATGGCCGAGCTGACCCAACGGGTTAAACGCAAGGAGTTGAACGACACCCGGGCACTGCACGCGGCGTTGCGCCAGCTGCTCGTGCAAAAGCTGTCGCTCTACCAAAAATCCTTTGTTGTGCTGCCCACCCGTCCGCTTGTGATCCTTGTGGTTGGTGTCAACGGAGCGGGCAAGACCACAACGATCGGCAAACTGGCCAAGCGACTGCAATCTCAGGGGCACAGTGTAATGCTGGCGGCAGGAGATACCTTTCGGGCAGCAGCCGTGGAACAACTTCAAACCTGGGGCGAGCGCAATGGTGTACAGGTGATAGCCCAGAGTCAGGGAGCGGATTCCGCGTCTGTGGTGTTTGATGCAGTGAAAGCAGCGACAGCGCGGGGAGTTGACGTTCTGATTGCGGATACCGCAGGTCGGCTGCAGGCAAAAACCAACCTGATGGAAGAGCTGCGCAAGATAAGGCGGGTGGTCAGCCGCGAGAACGCCGATGCGCCGCACGAAACGCTTCTGGTACTTGATGGCGGAGTCGGTCAGAACGCCTTGAGCCAGGTTCGTGAATTCGATGCGGCGGTCGGAGTCAGTGGCCTGGTCGTGACCAAACTGGATGGCACAGCCAAGGCGGGTGTTCTGCTCGCAGTGACCAACCAGTCACGCAAGCCCATCTACTTTATCGGTGTTGGTGAAGGTGTTGATGATCTTGAGCCCTTTGACGCTGACAAGTTTATCGACGCATTGCTGCCGCTCGATTGAGGAAAGCGGAAGCGAGGAGCGACTTTGGGCAGATAATGGTCACTCCACGGCAAGGTGAAGGTCGAAAATGCACCGGCATCGCAATAGACTGCGAGCTTCGATCACCTGCAGTCCTCGCCTTGTGGGGGGCAGTAGGGGTCGGTAAACCTCCGAACAGGACTTGAACCCAGTGGGATACATCGAGTTTCACGGCGTTACCAAGCGTTATGTCAACGGCTATGAAGCGCTGAGGGATGTCAGTGTCGAGTTTGCAGCGGGCTCCATGACCTTTCTCACTGGTCACTCAGGCGCGGGCAAGAGCACTTTCTTGCGTCTGCTGTTACGGATGGAAGAGGCGACACGAGGGCAGATCCTGGTCAATGGCGTAAACATTACCCAGCTGAAGAGTTCGCGTCTGCCGTACTACAGACGCCATGTTGGCGCAGTGTTTCAGGATCATCATCTGCTCGCCGGTCGGTCAGTATTCGATAACGTCGCCACTCCGTTGCGTGTAATCGGGATGCCCGAGAAGGATATCGGCCGTCGTGTTCGTGCTGCACTGACTCGAGTGGGATTGCTTGAGAAGGAGCGACTGTTGCCGTTGCATCTGTCGACCGGAGAACAGCAACGCGTCGGTATTGCCCGGGCCGTCGTCAATCGGCCCAACATTCTGCTGGCCGATGAGCCAACCGGTAATCTTGATCCGGACCTTTCGCGGAACATCATGTCGCTGTTCGAGCAATTCAATCAGATTGGAACGACCGTGATCGTTGCGAGTCATGACCGGGAACTCATTCAGGGTACCGGCAAGCGGATCATCGAACTCGCAGCTGGACGGGTGGTTACGGACAGCGGCGATGGAAAGGTGGCGGAAGTATCCTTGCCTCCCTCCACCATGCCCCATCCTGGAGTTCAGGAGGTGGCCGGTGGCCAGAGGTAATGAAGACCCCTTTCCCGTCGCTCAGGAACGGGGTGGCCCGGTCGGTTGGGCGAGGGATCACCTGCGTGTCATGCGCGAGGCGTGGCACTACGTAAGTGAGCGGTTCAGTTCGAGCTTGCTGGTCTGGCTTCTCGTGGGCATCGCTCTCGCGCTGCCAGCAGGCCTGTATCTTCTCGAAAAAAATCTGGAAGACATGAGCGCCGCCTGGGATGGCCGCCCTGGCCTTTCGGTGTATCTCAACCTTGATGTCGAATCCGGAGTCGCCGAGCAGCTGGCTTCTCGGCTCCGATCCGAAGCGGGGGTCGCGACGGTCGTGACCACGTTGCCTGAGGAGGCGCTTGAGGAGTTCCAGACTCATACCGGGCTTGGTGATGCACTCGACATGCTGCCTGGAAACCCTCTGCCTGCATCCATTCGTGTCACGCTGGAAGGGGGAGCAACACCTGCGGATCTTGATCGGGTGGCCGCATCGGTTGCAGGGGAGCCAGACATTCACGAGGTGGTCCTTGAAAAGACGTGGTTAGCCCGTGTCCGAGACATCTCCGAGGTGGTCAGCCGACTGTCCCTGGTGCTGGCGATTCTGTTTGGTGTTGGAGCGGTGCTTGTTACCGCGAGTTCGGTGCGCCTTGCCGTAGAAGCCCGATTGGAAGAGCTTCGGGTACAGAAGCTGGTAGGTGCAACCAATGCCCAGATCAGGCGTCCTTTCCTGTACTTCGGCGCGATTTATGGCGCGGGTGGCGCGCTGGTGGCGCTGATGCTGATATCGACAACGCTGCTGGTCATTGAAGCGCCGCTGGTATCCCTGTTCAGCAGCTATGGTTCGGAACTGGAGCTGATCGGCTTTGACCCCTTTTTCCTGCTGGCTGTGTTGCTCACCGGCACTGTCCTTGGAGTCTGCGGTGCCGTGATCTCGGCGGGTCAGCGAGCCTTTGAACTCGAAATCCATTGATCTCGGGAAGTTCGTAGCTGAATTGAGAGGTTTTTCTTTAGCACTCAAGCATCGAGAGTGCTAGTATTTCTGCAAATAGTGTTACCGGAGGTATCACATGGCCGCAACTATGGTCGCGCTCGCTAACCTCAGTCCAGGCAAGGACATCGAAGCTTATCTGAATACCGTCGCCGCGTTTCCGTTGCTCAGCGCCGCGGAAGAACACGCTCTCGCCGTTCGTTTTGCCAGCGATGGCGATGTGGAAGCCGCTCGCCAACTGGTTATTTCCCATCTGCGATTTGTCGCGCACATCGCCAGAGGCTACCAGGGATACGGATTGTCCCACGCCGATCTGATCCAGGAGGGCAACGTCGGTCTGATGAAGGCGGTGAAAAGATTCGACCCGGCGATGGGTGTCCGCCTGGTGTCTTTTGCTGTGCATTGGATCAAGGCTGAAATCCACGAATTCATCCTTCGCAACTGGCGGATCGTGAAGATCGCGACGACCAAGGCGCAAAGAAAGCTGTTTTTCAATCTTCGCGGCAATAAAAAACGATTGGGCTGGCTGTCGGCCGAGGAAACTCGAGCCGTTGCACGTGATCTGGGTGTTCCAGAAGCCGAGGTGACTCGCATGGAGGGCCGGCTTGCCGGTGCCGACGTTTCATTTGAAGCGGACGATGACGACGATGACGAAGCGGCATTCGCGCCGGCGCACTATCTGCGTGCTGCCAATGCAGATCCCGCCGAACTCGCCCTTGATGAAAACAATCAGGATACGTCTCTTGAGCGACTGTCGGCCGCACTTGACCAACTGGATGGAAGGGCGAAGGAAATCGTGACCCAGCGATGGCTGGCGGAAGAGAAGGCAACCCTGCATGAACTGGCAGCACAATACGGCGTATCAGCTGAACGGATTCGCCAGATCGAACAGAGCGCCATGAAAAAACTCAAGCTGGCGATTGCCGCCTGAGATGCTGTCGCCGGCGAGCGTCACGGCCACCGCTGCGTGTTTCGGTTTGGCGGGGGTAGTGCTCGGAGCTTTTGGCGCTCACGGATTGAGCGCCCGTGGAGTGAGTCCGGAGCAGATGGCCAGCTGGCAGACAGCCGTACAGTACCTTCTGATCCATGCCGTTGCCTTGCTTGCTCTCGGCATCGGGATGCGTGTTGTTGAATCGTCCTGGTTTGCATGGTCCGCCACGGCCTGGATATTCGGTGTGATTCTCTTCAGCGGCAGTATTTTCATGCTGGTGCTGGGAGGGCCGCGATGGTTGGGCCCGATCACCCCCGTAGGCGGTGCTGCACTGATCATCGGCTGGGTTATGGTGATGGTTGGAGCCTTGCGGGATTGACCCATCCTCGAGGTCGACTGACAAACGCCCAGCGGCGCGGTTTGCAGGATTCATTGCCCGCGTTCATCGTGGCCGACGGGACCAATTCGACAGAACACTGGTTTGGGAGGCGAGGACCGCTGGGTGTCGAAATCGGTTTTGGCATGGGAGACGCATTGTGCGAATGGGCCATGGACGCGCCAGACTGGAATCTGCTGGGCATAGACATCTACAACCCCGGCGTCGGCGCACTGGCAAATCGGCTGAGTTCTGAAGGCCATGGCAACGTGCGGGTTGCTCCGTGTCGAGCCGAAGAGTTTGTGGCCGAGCGACTGGAGGCGTCCAGCGTTGACGAGTTTCGCATCTTTTTTCCCGATCCATGGCCAAAAAAGCGTCATCACAAACGACGTTTGATCCAGCCCGCCTTTGTCGCGACGATGGCAGAACGACTGAAACCAGGCGGCCGGGTATGGTTCGTCACCGATTGGGACCCTTACGCCCAATGGGCTGCTGAAGTCTTCCTGGCGTCGCCGGGTCTTGCCCTCAGTGCCGTTTCTGGAACAGACGAGCAGGTCCGCCCGGAAACAAAGTTCGAGAGACGTGGTTTGCGGCTCGGACACACCATCACGGAACTTGTGTTTACCCGCGTCGGGAGTTCAGTACCAGGCTCTTAGTCGTCGGCAACTGGTCACAAGAACGACTGCAGGATCGTATCGATGTAACGGTAGCCGAGTGCAGTGGTGGCAATGCGATCGTCTCGCAGCAGACCTTTCTGGACCCAGTCCTGCCAGGCCGGCTCGAGTTCCCGTTCACGCGTCAGCCCGGTCCCTTCTTCAAAGGCGCGCCACGGAACTCCGTCAGGCAAACGCAGTACGTTCAACAGAAACTCGCCGCGGCGCGTGGCGGGCGTCACTTCGGTCGACTCGAATTGTTGTGGTCGATCAAGATAGATGCGGGGTTGCGCGGCTTTGCGCGTCCGGATGATGCTGACACCATTCGTTACCTTCCCATGTGCGCCGGCACCGATCCCGAGATAGTCGCCGTACTGCCAGTAGTTGAGATTGTGGCGACACTGGAAACCTGGTTTGGCCCAGGCCGATACTTCGTACCGCTCGAATCCTGCCTTGCGCAGCAAGGCATGACCCTCAAGCTCCATGGCCAGCATGGTCTCCTCGTGTGGCAGCGGAGGTGGTCGACGATGGAATTCGGTCTTCGGCTCCAGGGTGAGTTCATACCAGCTCAGGTGTTCCGGACCAAGTGCCAGCGCCGTTTCGAGGTCACCAAGAGCTTCGGGGACGGACTGGTTGGGCAAACCATACATGATGTCCAGATTCACATTCCCAAAACCGGCACGACGGGCCAGCGCAAACGCAGAGTGGATTTCTTCGGCGCTGTGGATGCGACCCAGCGCAGCCAGCTTCTGGTCGTTGAATGACTGTGCACCAAAGGACAGTCTGTTGATGCCGGCTTCGCGATAGGCCGGGAAGCTGTGAAATTCGGCGGTACCGGGATTCACTTCCATGGTCACTTCCACCGAGGGGCGACCGAGTGAGATCAACAACTCATCGAACACGCTGGGTGGAAACAGGCTTGGCGTTCCGCCGCCTAGGAAAACGGAATGAATCTGCCGCTGTTCCAGAGTGGGAGACCACTCACCCAGATCAGCCTTCAAGGCCTCAAGGTAGTCAGCCGTGGGCAGCTCGCCTTTCAGCGGGTGCGAATTGAAGTCGCAGTACGGGCATTTTTTTACACACCATGGAAAGTGAACATAGACGCCCAGGGGGGGTGTGATCACGAGCCAAGCATCGAGAGCAGTATTCTTGCCGCAAGCCCTCGGTGACTGACCACGTTCTTGATGTGAGGAGCCAGTTCGGCGGCAGTCAGTACTCCTCCATCCGGGACGAACAGCGGATCGTAACCAAACCCGTGATTGCCCGATGCGGACTCGGCAATCCGACCAGACCAGCGCCCGCAGGCAACGGCGGGAGCAGGATGGGCGGCGTGCTCGAAAAAAACCAGGGCACAGTGGAAGTGTGCTCGCCGATTTCCCATACCTCGCATGTCGGCAAGCAGTTTTTTGTTGTTTTCCTGGTCGGTGGCGATGGGACCTGCGTATCGCGCCGAATAGATTCCCGGCGCCCCCAGAAGAGCCTCGACGACCAATCCCGAGTCATCTGCAAGGGCTGGCAACCCGGTGACTGTTGCGACATGGCGCGCTTTGCCGAGAGCATTTTCAACAAAGGTCGCCCCGACTTCAGGTGTTGACGGAATGTTCAGTGAGGACTGACTGATCAACTCCCAATCCAGCGTGGCAAGCAGCGCCTGCATTTCTCGTACCTTGCCGTCGTTGCGAGTGGCGAGAACGACACGCCGTTTCATTCTTCTTTGTACATCTTCTGACTATGCTCGAAGCGGTGCGTCCGCCCATCAGGCAAAGTGACACTGATCGTCATGCGCATGGTCTCTTCATCCGAGTAGTCGAATGTCCCGAGGTAGTAGCGCGCAGGCGGTTCGTTGATCTCGCGCACCTCAAGGCGGTGTACTTGTCCCAACAGGTTCTTTACGTTGACTTCAACGACACCAGACAAGGCTTCGAAAGGCTCTTGCGTAGGGAGGATCGAGATATTCACGAAACCCCTGCGTGGCGCCCTTTCCAGCCGGTACTGCTCGGCAATCTCTGCCTGCAGGCTTGTTGTTGGCAAAACGATGTAGTGTATTTCGACATCGTCGAACACGACCTTCTGTTCCGCCTGTAGATGCGGAAGCACAATGACCAGAGCAAACAGCGTGCACCATTTTGTCATGAGCTGCGCCCCAGACGGTAGAAAGCGATGGTGCCAAACAGATTGGGTAGCTGGTTTGCCAGGAACTGCTGATGGTAGTCCGGCCCGACTACAAAACGCTGGATGATGCGATATCGATGTTCGCGGCACAAACGTTCGAAGTCATCGAATGTGCAGAGACGGATGTTGGGCGTATCAAACCAGCTGTTGGGCAGGTGTTGAACGACGGGCATCTGGCCCAGAAGACCCAGATGCAATCGGCACCGCCAGTGGGCAAAGTTGGGGAAGGTGACGATGCACTCCTTGCCGATGCGCAGCATCTCCTTCAACAGGAGGTCAGGATAACGCACGGATTGCAAGGTCTCCGTCATCACCACCATATCAAAGGCATTGTCGGCAAAATCCTGCAAACCAGCGTCCAGGTCATGCTCGATGACATTGACACCTTTGGCGATACACGTGGTTATGTTGGCCGGATCAACGTCCAGGCCATAACCGTTGACACCTTTGTGCTTTTGCAGAAACGAGAGGAGATCACCTTCACCACAGCCGAGATCCAGCACCCTGGCGGACGGATTGATCAGTTCGGCGATGATGGAAAGGTCAGGTCGCATGCTCATCCAGGGTTTCGTGCAACTGTCGGAGGTAGGTGCCCAGCACGGCCAGATACCGGGGCAGGGGCAAGAGGAAGGAGTCGTGCCCGTGTTCGGATTCTATGACCGAACTGACAACGTTCTTCTTCGCCCGAATCAGGGCATGAACGATCTCCGCTGATCTCTCAGCGGAAAATCGCCAGTCACTGCTGAATGAAACCACCAGAAACCTGGCCTGCGCGCGGGACAGTGCCTCAACCAGATCATCGCCATAGGCGGCTGCCGGATCGAACAGATCAAGGGCGCGTGTCATCAGAATGTAGGTATTGGCATCAAACTGTCGGGAAAAGGTCTGGCCTTGATAACGAAGATAACTCTGTACCTGGAATTCCACGTCCTGTCCCAGGGCAAGATCACCGGATTTCAGTTGACGACCAAAGCGTTGCCCCATACCTGATGCAGACAGGTAGGTCACGTGACCGATCATGCGAGCGAGCGCCAGTCCGACATCCGGATTTTCCCCCGTCGCACGATAGCGACCAGCGGCAAAGTGGGGGTCACTGGTAATCGCATGGCGGGCAATTTCGTTGAAGGCGATATTCTGCGCAGTCAGCTTTGCCGCACTGGCGATCATGATGGCAGCGCGCACGCGGTCCGGGAAATCGATGCTCCATTGCATGGCCTGCATGCCACCCAGACTGCCGCCGATGACGGCTGCAAATTGTCTGATCCCGAGATGATCCGCGAGCAGTGCCTGGCTGCGTACCCAGTCCTCTACAGTAACTGTCGGGAAGTCCGGACCCCAGTTGCCAATTCCGTCCGGGCGTGCGGAACACGGCCCGGTACTGCCGTGGCAGCCACCGAGATTGTTGGGAGCGATCACAAAAAATCGAGTGGTATCGATCGCCTTGCCCGGGCCAATGCAGTTATTCCACCATCCCGGCTTGTCATCTTCCCTGGAATGATATCCGGCCGCATGGTGATGACCGGACAATGCGTGACAGATGAGCACGGCGTTCGAGCGCTGGGCGTTCAGTTCGCCATAGGTTTCGTAAACCAGCTCGAATCCAGGCAGTCTCGCGCCACTGCGCAGCAAAAACGGCGCCTGGTGACAGAAAGTGCGTGGCGTGATGACACCGAGATCGCTGCCTTCGAAAGCCCTGTCCTTCAACCAAACAACCCCACAAACCGACCGTACAGATCCGGAAGGATCATCTCCAGCATGGCGATGATGACGATGACGATGATCGGCGACAGATCCAGGCCGCCCATGGGTGGCAACAACCGTCTCGCCGGTGCCAGGACGGGCTCCACCAGTTGTTCGAGCAAACGCAATGCAGGATGTGGGTTTCCAGGCGCGATGAAACTGAAGATCGCCATGATGATGATGCTCCAGCGCAGGACCTTCAGAATCAGCAGGACTATCTGCAACGTCGCAAAGCCGAACAGCAGTCCAAATCCGCTCAATCCCTGCCCACTCAGGATCATCAATCCGACCAACTGAACAATGACTGCTGCCAGGAAGGCTGCGATATCCAGATTGCGGTAGCCAGGGATAACGAGGCGTGCCGGTTTCAGTATCGGATCAGTCAATCGCACGATGCCCTGAGAAAGCGGATTGTAGAAATCCACTCGGCAGGCCTGGATGAGAAATCTTGCGATGAACAGGAAGGTCGCCAGGCTAACGACTACCTCGATCAGGTATCGGAGTGCATTGGCCATCGGGGTCAGAATTCCTTCGCGAGTTCGGCGGAGCGCCCAGCGGCACCGTGCAGAGCGCGCACTATAACATCCGCGACTCCGGCTTCATTCATGATCGCAAGCGCCCGTTCCGTAGTCCCTCCAGGTGATGTGACGTTTGTGCGCAGGGTTGCCGGATCCTGCGCGGACTCGCGTGCCAGCAGCGCCGATCCGAAGGCTGTCTCGGTGGTCAGAAGGGTGGCGGCCTCCCGGCTCAGTCCAAGTTCCATCCCGGCGCGGACCATCGCCTCCATCAGATAGAAAAAATATGCCGGGCCGCTTCCGGATACAGCGGTCACAGCATCCAGTTCGCTCTCGGCTTCAACCCAGATCACCTTGCCGACACTTTGCAGCAGTGTTTCGACCTGCGTGCGGTGATCTGCCGACACCGACTCATTGGCGTACAGGGCGGAAATTCCGGCACCAACCAGCGCGGGTGTGTTTGGCATGCATCGCACTACGGATTGATGTGGAGGGGCGTTGGCTTCGAGAGTCCGGACAGGAATCCCCGCAGCGATGGATATCAGAAGTTGATGGCGGGTGAGGGGCAACGCTGCGAGCACCGACTGCAAAACCTGTGGCTTGACGGCGAGGACGACGATGTCGGCCTGGCTTATGGCCTGCGCGTTGTCAGAGTAGGTGGTGATACCGAGCGGTGCGTAGCGTTCAAGCTGTGTGGGCAGAACATCTGCAGCGCGAAGCCCTCCTAGTGAATGGCCGGCTCCCAACAAGCCGTTGATCAGACTGAAGGCCATGTTTCCGGCACCGATGCAGGTAATGATCTTGCCGTGCAGTGCGCTGTCGTTGTTCAGGGTCATTCTCCGATGTTTGGCAGACGGCGGCCGAAGACCGCCTGCCCAATTCTTACATGAGTCGCCCCAGCCGCGATGGCCGCTTCAAAGTCCCCACTCATGCCCATTGAAAGTGTGTCCCAGTTCCGCCCTGCAAAGGGGGTCAGTCGCCTGAATTCGGCCGCCAGTCGGGCATAACCGACCGATGGAGGTGTTTCCTCGTCGAGGATTGTCATCAGGCCCCGCAGGCGCAACCGGTCAAGCGGTTGAATGAACCGCACCAGTTCATCGATGGCCTCCTGATTTTCGATTGCAAGTCCACCCTTTCCCGGATCTCTATCCACATTGAGCTGAACGCATATCTCCAGCACGCGACCTGCTGGCACCTGTTCGTTCAGTCGACGCGCGATTGTTGAACGATCCACTGTGTGCACCCAGTTGAAGTGACCGGCGACATCACGGGTCTTGTTGGTCTGCAATCGACCAATGAAATGCCAGGTAAGCGGTAATGTCGCCAGCTCCCTGATTTTGGACAGTGCTTCCTGCAGGTAGTTTTCGCCAAAATCCGAGACACCGCAGGCGTACGCCGCGGCGATGGACTGCGCGCTCTGGGTTTTGCTGACAGCAATCAACCTGACAGAATCTGGCGAACGAGCCGCAGCTATGGCGGCAGCGCGGACCCGGTTGGTGACAGAGGTGACGCTTGTTTGTATTGACGGGGTAGCTGACGACATGATTCAGGTGTGTACTGCTTCGCAAATCTGATGCTCCCGGGCCTGGGGCGTCGGGTGCGTCATGGTGCTGGCCGGGTTGAAATAATACTATACCTGTGAAATTCAGCTTGGGTCGCCTGTCCAGCGGGATCGGCAAACACCTCATTTCCGCTGGGCCAGGCATCCGGCCACCGACAGGGATCGCGCATGGATATAACGGAACTACTCGCCTTCAGCGCCAAACAAGGCGCCTCGGACCTGCACTTGTCCGCCGGGCTGCCACCCATGATTCGAGTCGACGGCGATGTACGTCGGATCAATCTGCCGCCTCTCGAGCATCGTGAAGTGCATGGCCTCATCTACGAGATCATGAATGACAAGCAGCGAAAGGACTTCGAAGAGTTCCTGGAGACTGACTTCTCGTTCGAAGTCCCCGGGGTTGCCCGGTTCCGTGTCAATGCCTTCAATCAGAATCGGGGTGCCGGTGCGGTGTTCCGCACGATTCCGTCGAAAGTTCTGAGCATGGAAGACCTTGGCATGGGCCAGGTGTTCAAGGACGTTTCGATGGTGCCACGAGGCCTGGTGCTGGTTACCGGACCAACCGGCTCAGGCAAGAGTACGACACTCGCTGCAATGGTGGACTTTGTCAACGACAGTCGCTACGACCACATTCTGACGATCGAAGACCCGATAGAATTTGTGCACGAGAGTAAAAAGTGCCTGGTGAACCAGCGTGAAGTACACCGGGACACCCATGGCTTCAACGAAGCACTGCGTTCGGCGCTTCGGGAAGACCCTGACATCATTCTTGTTGGCGAAATGCGTGACCTGGAAACCATTCGGCTGGCGCTGACCGCCGCCGAGACCGGGCACCTTGTCTTCGGAACGCTGCACACCACCTCCGCAGCCAAGACGGTCGATCGAATCATCGACGTGTTTCCCGCTGCGGAGAAAGACATGGTCCGTTCCCAGCTTTCGGAATCACTGCAGGCTGTTATCTCACAGACATTGCTGAAACGCGCCACCGGCGGCCGCGTTGCTGCACATGAGATCATGATCGGAGTACCTGCAATCAGGAACCTGATTCGGGAAAACAAGGTTGCACAAATGTACTCGGCCATCCAGACCGGCCATGCAGCAGGCATGCAGACACTGGACCAGTGCCTGCAGGAGCTTGTTGCGAAGCGAATCATCACTCGCGAGATTGCTCGCGAGAAAGCCAAGAACCCGGAGCTGTTTTAGTGGAATTCGACAAACTGCTGAAGCTGGTTGTAGAAAAAGGCGCCTCGGATCTTTTTATCACGGCAGGCAAGCCGCCCATGATCAAGGTGAATGGCGTGCTGCATGCTGTCGGCCGCAACCCCCTGGCACCGGAGCAGGCTCGAGATCTGGTTTATGGCGTGATGAACCGCGATCAGCAGGAGGTGTTTCAAGCGACGCACGAATGCAACTTTGCGATCAATACATCCGGCGTGGGCCGCTTTCGGGTCAGTGCTTTTTACCAGCGGAATCTCGTTGGCATGGTACTTCGACGCATCGAGGTCAACATTCCGAAAGTGGATGACCTGGGCTTGCCGCCAATCATCAAGGATCTGGCCATGACCAAACGTGGTCTGATCATCTTTGTCGGTGCCACCGGTACCGGCAAGTCAACCTCGCTCGCTGCGATGATCGGCCACCGGAACGAAAACTCCACAGGACACATTGTCAGCATTGAAGACCCGATCGAGTTCATTCATCAGCACATGGGATGTGTGGTCACCCAACGAGAAGTCGGTGTGGATACGGACTCGTTCGAGGTTGCACTGAAAAATGTCCTCCGCCAGGCACCGGACGTGATCATGATCGGTGAAGTACGCACACGGGAAACCATGGAGTACGCGCTGACCTTTGCCGAGACTGGTCACCTTTGCCTGTGTACGCTGCATGCCAACAATGCGAACCAGGCACTCGATCGGATCATCCACTTCTTCCCCAGCGATCGGCATTCGCAAGTGTGGATGGATTTGTCACTGAACCTCAGGGCGATGGTTGCTCAGCAGCTGATTCCAACGGTGGACGGACAGGGACGACGTGCGGCGATCGAAGTTCTTGTCAATACTCCACTGGCGGCGGACCATATTCGCAAGGCCGAAGTACATCTGATCAAGGCATTGATGACCAAGTCGCGCGAACAGGGAATGCAGACATTTGATCATGCGTTGTATGAGCTCTACTCCCAGGGAGAAATCACCTATGAGGCGGCCCTGCAGCATGCCGACTCACCCAACGATCTGCGTCTCATGATCAAGCTGGGCGCTGATGCCAGCCCTAATCCGCTTGCAGCCGTCGAAGGCCTTCGACTGGAAGCCGAGCCGGTGACAAACCAGCTGAACTATCGAAGGTAGGGCAAGATCGCTGCAGGCTATTTTGGGTTGATCTCCCGCAGCCAGGATTCAGCGATCAGGACGGCGGCCATCCCGTGGCTCGCTGCGTGATTGCCCTTTGTGTACTCGCGTGTTGATCGGCTCGTCAAACGCTCATCGACCATTTGCACGTCCATGCCAAAACGACGCCTGAGTTCGACCCCGAATCGTCGGGCTGCAGCCGACATGGCACTCTCGCTGTCATCCATGTTGAGAGGCAAGCCGACAATCAGCTGATTGATCTGCCATTGGCTGATCAGTTCGGCCACTTCCGGCCAGTCGGGCTTGCCGTTTCGGGCGGAGATGGAGGCAAGGGGTGACGCGGTCGCCGTGATGGACTGTCCCGTGGCTACACCGATGGTCTTGAGACCGAAGTCGAAGGCCAGAACGCGGATGACCTGGGGAGTGTCAGGCATGACCCGTGCGGATGGCCAGCATGCGCAGGTCCATACCGAGCATTTGTGCGATCCGTTGCCGGCGCAATTCACAAGGCAGCTCAAACAGAACATCCCGGTTGGCGTTGGCGGTCAGCCAGGCGTTGTCCTCGAGTTCCCGTTCCAGCTGACCGGCACCCCAGCCAGCGTATCCGAGGAATATGCTGGCATGCACCGGCCGATCAAGACTGAGCGCTGCTTGAAGTGCATCCTGACTCGACGACAGAACAATTCCGTTGGCGATCGGTAGCGAAGATTCGAAACGCCTGTCATCGGTGTGCAGCACAAAACCTTGCTCAGGTGCAACGGGACCACCGTCAAGCACCGGCAGGTCCAGGACCTCGGGGAGTGCGGAAACAGCATGGTTGCGGGCAAGGCGACGTGCGTTCATGCGCGCCATGCGGTTGATGACAAACCCCATCGCTCCGTTGGCGTCATGTTGGCACAGGTAAATGACGGTATCGCCGAAGTAGCTGCCAGCCAGCGAGGGCATCGCGACCAGGAAAGAGTGGGAGAAGCCTGAAATCACTGACTGAGCGCCGCGCCGTAGCGTGAGAACTTCCACGTGCGGATGATCTCCAGCCGGTTGTACTTCTTGCGCATCTCAACCGGAAATGGCTGGAATGGAGCGGCGAGTCGGACTATTTTCTCGGCTGCCGTATCGAGCGGCAGGTGACCGGATGAGGCGATGACTCTGACGTCGGCCAGGGTGCCATCCTCACGCAGAACGACGAGGAGGCGAAGATCGCCAAACAGACCTGCGTCTGGGAAGTTCGCGTTGCCGATCCTTTCGACTTTTTCCCGCCAGGTATTCAGATATGCAGCCTCCGCCATGCTCTTGGCGGAAACGCTGGTAAGGCGACGAATGCGAGGCGCGTTGGCTGAAGCGGCCTCCTCTTCGGAAATCCTTGCCTCAAGGCTGGCTATTTCATGCAGCAGGGACTCGTAGCTCTGCTCCTTGAGCTGAGGTTGATCAGCCTGGTCGAGAAGCTCCTGCGCAGTTGACAACTCGAATTCGCTATCGCTGATGGTAGCTACCGCATCAACCTGTTCGGCTTCCCGGGACTTGGGAGCAGGCTCCGGCAACTGTGCGGTCGGCGATATTCTCTCGTCGTGGAACGGTGTTCGCTCTCTTGTCGTGGGTTCGCTTTTTTCGCTGGCGTCGCCGCTCCCGGTCTGATTGGTAGCGGCGATATAGTCTGCGGTATCAGGGGCCTTTTCGTCATTGTAGAGAGCCAGGGTCACCTCGATACTCGGGGTGCGCTCGAGATTCAGATCGGCAGAAAATCCGATCCCCAGAATGATCGCAACGTGCAGACTCGCGGCGAGAAACAACGTGAAAGCCAGGCGGTCCCGTGGCTGGATGGAGGGAGAGGGTGCTTCGCTCACCATGCGGTTTCAGCTCGTTGTGCGAGTCAGCTTTTCAATGAGTGTACCTGCGATATCGAGGCCGAATTGCGCATCCAGTTCACGAATGCAGGTGGGACATGTGACGTTCACCTCGGTCAGATAGTCACCGATCACGTCAATACCGACAAAACGCAATCCACGACGTACCAGCTCCGGTCCGACGATACTGGCGATTTCGCGGTCCCTTGAGGTCAATGGCCGACCTTCCCCTGTGCCTCCGGCCGCCAGGTTTCCTCTGGATTCGCCACTCTTGGGGATACGCGCCAGAGCGTAGGGTACAGGCTCCCCGTCGATCATCAGAATTCGCTTGTCTCCGTTCCGTATCTCGGGAAGGTAACGTTGGGCCATGACCAGTTCGGTTTCGAGGTTTGTCATCGTCTCCAGGATGACATTGAGATTCGGGTCTTCCCGGGTGACCCGAAAGATGTTCATGCCACCCATGCCGTCGAGCTTTTTCAGGACCACGTCCCCTTGTTCGGCATGGAATTGTTTCAATGCCTCCATGGAGCGGGAGATGATCAATGCCGGGCAGCATTCCGGAAATGCAGTGGCAAAGAACTTTTCGTTGCAGTCCCGAAGGCTGCGTGGATTGTTGACAACCAGCGCACCAGCTTCAGCGGCTCGTTCGAGAAAGTAGGTCGCGTAGACGTACTCCATGTTGAACGGCGGATCCTTGCGCATCATGACGATGTCAAAAGAAGCAAGGTCACAGAGCGTTGGTGCGCCAAGCACGTACCAGTCTTCACCGGCGTACCGATAGTCCAGAGTCTGTGCAAAGTCATCGCGCAACCGAAGCTCGCGAGCAAATCCCCTCGCACGATTGTCCGAATAATGGAGGTCGGCGAGGGTCAGGTAGCTGACACGATGACCGCGTATCTGAGCCGCCCGGATCATCGCCAGCGTGGAGTCCTTCTTGAGGTTCAACGTTTCGAGCGGATCCATGACAAACGCAAAATGAGCCATGTAGGGGCCGAGTCAGCAAGCGGGTGGCTAAAGTAGCGGCATGTGTGCCAACCGGCAACTGAAATGAGAACGACTTCTCCTCTCGGGGTCTCCTTGCTGGTCCGTCCAGGGCATAGCTGATACATATCTGGTTCGCTGGTGCGACGACCATTTCGTTGCGACATCACCTGGACAAGATCGATGGAAGAGGAACTCCGAGGCGTACGTGTATTGGTCATCGATGACAGCAAGACCATCCGCCGCAGTGCCGAGAATCTGTTGACCAAAGAAGGCTGCGACGTCATCACGGCCGAAGACGGATTCGATGCGCTGGCCAAGATCGCGGAAAGCAACCCAGCCATCATCTTCATGGACATCATGATGCCGCGCCTGGACGGATATCAGACCTGTGCACTGATCAAGAATCACAGTCTCTACAAGTCGACTCCGGTGGTGATGCTGTCATCCAAGGACGGTCTCTTTGACCGGGCGAAGGGGCGCATCGTGGGTTCTGATCAGTACATAACCAAGCCGTTCAGTCGTGAAGAACTGTTAGGCACGATTCGCTCCCTGGTCGTTGGCGCGTGATCTGCGCAAAGCGGTGGTAGACAACTAATCATGGCTCGCATCCTTGTTGTTGAAGATTCACCCATAGAGGCGCATCAGCTGGTAAATCTGCTGGTCAAGCACGGGCATCAGGTACTGACAGCGGCGTCTGGTGATGCAGGGTTGGCGATGGCCCGTGACGAGACGCCGGATGCAATCCTGATGGATGTCGTGTTACCCGGCATCAATGGTTTTCAGGCAACGCGACAACTTACGCGCGGTGCGGACACGCGGCATATCCCCGTCATCATGATCAGCTCCAAGAAGCAGGAGGCGGATCGGGTCTGGGGTGAGCGTCAGGGAGCCAGTGCCTACCTGGTCAAACCTGTCAGCGATGAGCAGTTGATGACCTGCATCAACGGGATACTGCTTCGTTCCAGTGGTGCACAGTCGTGACGATGACCGCGTTCAAGGCGCTTCGAGAACTCCAGGTTGCCGCTCGGGCGAACTGTGTTCCCGTGCCGTTTGGCGAAAAGAGTGAACCTCAGTGGCAGGGCATTGCCTATCAGCTTGGCGGAGTTCGACTGGTGTCTTCGATGGGTGAAGTGCTTGAAGTGCTCAAGGTGCCGAGATACACCCCGGTGCCCGGCGTCAAGGACTGGATTCTGGGTATCGCCAATATTCGTGGTCGACTCATTCCCATCATCGATCTGCATTCGTATCTCGACGTCGAGCCGACCCTGCCGCAGGCGTTGGCTCGGGTGCTGGTGGTGGAAACCGGCACGCTGGTGGCGGGCTTGATGGTTGAGGCTTCGCTGGGTATTTCACATTTTTCGCTCAGCAGTTTTGAACCACCAGGAGACGAAGTGCCAGCTGCCTTCGCGCCGGTCGTTCGTGGCATCTATCGTCAGGGAGGGCGCGTGTTCCACGAGGCCCGGCTGAGCGGACTGCTGGGTGAAGAGAAGTTTCTCAAGGTTGCCTTGCATGTTGATGAGGTGACCGGACGCCGGGGACGGCGTTCGGCAATGGAGCTGTAGCAAAGGGATTTACTATGAATAATCGAAGAATCTCGCCGATCACACTGATCCTGTTGTGTGTGTTTGCGTCCTTGTGTGTGGGTCTTGTGTGGGCGATCGTGACAGACGATGCGCCATTGTTGACCAATCAACCACTACTGATCGCGCTGGTCGGGCTCTGTCTGTTGGGCGCAACAGGCTGGCAGATGTTGCGCGAAGTCAGAGTCCAGCTGGCCGAGCAGGCAGCGCAAAATGAACGCAATCAATCCGCGATCCTGCAGCTGCTGGATGAACTTGCGGACCTGGCCGAAGGTGACCTCACTGTCCGCGCTTCTGTAACAGAGAACTTCACCGGTGCCATAGCCGACTCGATCAACTTTTCCATTGATCAGATGCGGGAACTGGTGATCAAGATCAATGATCTTTCCGGTCAGGTAGTTGGCGCCGCGACTTCGACGCAGGCGACCGCCAGTGGTCTGGCCAGCGCGGCGGAGAGTCAGGCACGCGAAATTTCAGCGGCCTCCCAGGCGATCAATGAGATGGCCACATCCATCGATCAGGTGTCGGCCAATGCAGTGGAGTCCGCAGCAGTCGCCGAGCGGGCTGTAGGGATTGCCGGCAACGGTTCACAGGTTGTCCACGATACGATCAATGGCATGAACAGCATCCGTGGTCAGATTCAGGAGACAGCCAAGCGCATCAAGCGACTGGGCGAAAGCAGTCAGGAGATTGGCGACATCGTTTCACTGATCAATGACATTGCCGATCAGACCAATATCTTGTCATTAAACGCTGCGATTCAAGCCTCCATGGCCGGCGACGCCGGTAGAGGATTTGCCGTGGTGGCGGACGAGGTACAGCGGCTGGCGGAGAGATCGAGTGCTGCCACCAAGCAGATCGCAGCCCTCGTCAAAGCCATTCAGACCGATACTCACGAGGCGGTTACCTCGATGGAACAGACGACGGCTGAAGTGGTTGGTGGTGCGAAGCGCGCGCAGGATGCAGGAGTCGCGCTCGAAGAGATCGAAAACGTCTCGCATACGCTTGCAGATCTGATCCAGAACATATCGAATGCAGCGAGGAAACAGGCTGCCAGCGCAGGACATGTATCCAACACGATGAGTGTGATCCAGGCCATCACTGTCAAGACCGCCCAGAGCACGGACCAGACTGCCAGGTCCATTGGCAACCTGGCGGCGATGGCAAATGCAATGAAGGAGTCCGTCGAAGGATTCAAGTTGCCGTAACACACGATGCAGGGCTGGGTGGTTGTTCGATGAACCGGTTCTGCTCCGGCGCAACAGGAATGGCAAGAAAATGAGTCAAGGCCGGGAAATGTTTGCCCTTGAATGGGTGAAGGGCGAAATCTTCGGGGCGCTTGAAGAGGCTCGGCAGGCATTGGAAGCGTTTGCCGAATTTGGTCGCGACGAAACCCGCATGCGTACCTGCCTGACTTCGTTGCACCAGGTCCACGGCACGCTGGTGATGCTCGAGTTACCAGGGGTGGCGCTGCTGGCCGATCATCTGGAGCGTCTGGCGCAGGGGCTGCTGAACAAGCAGTTTGTTGACGATGCGGTGCCCTGTGAAGCGCTGATGCAGGGGATTCTTGAACTGCCTGTCCGTCTGGAAAAGATTCTGGATGGCGGGCAGGACACTGAAAGCGGTGTGCTCCCCCTTGTTAACCGCATCCGCCAGCAATTGCATCTGGAGGAAGTCACCCCGCCCCGTCCCATTCAATTTGTCGCCGGGGAAGCGGCGCTCGACCGGTTTGAGCGCATTGATGGACGGACCAAGATCAGGCGAATCCGTGCCGCTTACCAGGGAGTTCTGCTCGCGCTCCTCAAGGGAGAGGACGAGCCGCACTTCCTGGATACGCTGAAAAAAGTGGGCGTTGGCCTGGAGCGCATCTGCAAGGATACCCCGTCGGAAATACTCTGGCAGTCGTTTGGCGAGTTTGTCGACAGTCTCCGACTGGCAACACGGCCCCTCTCTGCGGAAGTCATCAAGGTACTCCGCCGCCTGGATGCCGAGATACGCCGATTTGCCCAGGATGGTGTCGAAGCGATTCTCGCGCCGGTTCCCGAACGATTGCTGCTGCAACTCATGGACGCAGCCCAGTTGCGAGGGCAGCAAACATCGCGTCTGCAGGAAATGCGGCGACGCATGGAACCAGCCAACGACGGTGAGTTGTTGGCTTCAGGACGCGAAGCACTGGTGGTAGCCAGTCGGGTGCTTACCGAAGAGATCACTGCGGTCAAGGACCAGCTCGACCTGTTGGTGCGAGGCGACCAACCCGATGCCGACAAACTGGTGGTACTGGCGGATTCCCTGCGTCGTACTGCAGCCACCTGTGGTGTGCTGGGCTTCGAAAGCTCGCGACTGATCGTTCTCGATCAGCTGGAAGTACTGGAGCGTTTCAAGGACCTGTCCGAACTCGATCGCGAACAGCTGTTTGGCATTGCATCGGCTCTTGTCCAGATCGAGGAAAATCTGGCCAGCGTCACCCATCCTTCCGGCCAGAGCGAAGGAGCGCCCGGGGTATCGGATGCGCAGCGTCAGGTGCTGGTTGAGTCCCGGACCGGGCTCGAGGCAGTCAAACAGGCTATCGTGAATTTTGTCGGCAGTGGTTTTGCTAAGGAGCATCTGGAAGGGGTTGCCCGAAGTCTGCAGGGAATCAGCGCAGCACTGAGAATCACCGGCTTTGTTCGACCGGCCACGTTGCTTGAGGACTGTCACGCATTTCTGGTGACCGAGATTTCGTTCCTGTCGAACGATGGCCAAGCTGCACAGTGGGAACGACTGGACCGGTTTGCAGACTGCCTGAGCGGTATCGACTATCACCTGGAAAGATTGGTCACCAACGTCGGAGCCAAGGCCGACGATATCCTCGATGTAGTCGAACGCAGCCTCATTGCCACCGGTTACCTGGGTCGTGGACTGGTCTTGGTTTCGACAGAGCCGAACGCCGGCCCGTCAGTCCCGACCGACCCGGTCATCGAATCGAACGCGGCAGATTTCCCTGAGGCAGAGATCGCTGAACGGGCCGCTGCCGAACCCGAACCCGAACCCGAACCCGAACTCAATCTCGGAGTCGAGTCATCGATCCCGCCATTGGAAGAACCGCTCGCCGCAGCCGAAACATCGGAAACTGGTCTGCTGGTAGCCGACTACACGAGTTCGGACGATGCCCCGCTCGAGCCCGTTGAACTGATTGATTCGGGGATGCCCATCATCGAGGTGGAAGCCCTTCCATTCCAGTCCCCGGTCCCTGAATCAGCGGATGAGGTTGCAGAAGAGCCGGTGTGGGAGATGACCGCGATTGATGCAGCCGCAGCAGATGAACTCGAACTTGCAGTCAGTGCAATGGAGGACCTGGAACCGGCAGGTTTGATTCCAGGTATCGAATACCCCTTCGGAGAAACGATTGAGCTGGAGACGGGAGTCCTGTCGATCGCACCGACCATACCCGCGCCGGAATCTTCCGAAGCTGTGAGTCCGGCGGAAGTGGATATCAGCGAAATATCGCTCGACAACCTGGGCGTCGAAAACAATTCAGACTTTCCGTCCCAGTCAACGGAGGAGACGAACCCTCCCTCCCCATTCGAGGCAGCGGATCCATCGCTCGCTGTCGAATCGGACGCAGAAATTCCCTCGTTTGATCCGAACGTGCAGGCAACCGCGCCGCCGCCCCAGGAAAGCATCGTGCCGGAGCAGGATTGGGCCGATCAGCAGGGCAGCGAGTTGCCGCAAGGTCTTCAAACAGGCGTGGAGCCCGTGATTGAGGAGTGGTCGGCGGAGGCTGCGACTGGTGAGCCAACAGATGAGATCGAAAGCGAGACCCTCGAGTTTGATCTCACCGACAGTCGGTTCGACGTACTCGACTCCCCGGCTGCAGCGAGTGAAGAACTTGATGCTCGAGCCGATGCCGAACTTCGCGCAGTTTTCTCGGAAGAAGCGGAAGAAGTCATTCAGACCCTTGCGGGCATGTTCGAGCGCTGGCAGCAGGAACCATCCGATCAGACGGCACTACGTGAGATACGACGTGGATTCCACACGCTGAAAGGCAGCGGCCGAATGGTAGGCGCCCAGCAGATAGGCGAGCTTGCCTGGGCCATCGAGAACATGCTCAACCGCGTGCTCGAAGGAACCCTGCAATCAAGTGGTGAGATCCTTCAGGCAGCCAGATCTGCACTGGAGCAGATGCCGACACTGCTACAGGCATACAACACGAACACACCAGCAACGGGTGACAAGACAGCACAACTCATCGAACTCACGGATGTGCTGGCAAGCGGCGGCAGCCTGACATCCGATGATGATGTCGTCGAGCCGTTACAAAGTACTCCCGAGCAGGAAGAACTGGCATTGTTTCTTGCTGAAGCCAGGGAATATCTCGCGCTCTTGCGCAGCAAGACTGGTCGACGTCGTGTGCAACTCGACGATGAACTCCTCATGGCGCTGCACACCTTCGTGGGTGGTGCCAATCTGATGGCGCCAGGTGTACTGGCGCGATGTGCGGAGCTCTTGTACGAAGTTGCTCGGGCAGCGCAGGCCCAGGCCCTGCGTGGCCCCAACGTTGAAGTGGATGTGGCGCGTCTCTTCCAGCAGGCAGAGGAGTTCATCGCTGCCAGCCTCGATCAGATCGAGGCTGGCACTGAGGTGGACGGCAACGCAGCCGTGCCCGTAATCGAACTGGCCAACGCGTTGTCCCGTGCCGCAGATGAAACGCCTGCTGAAGAAATGCTGTTGGGACTGGTTCAGCTGGAGGCAGTACTTGGTGCACGTGAATCCCTGGATTCCTGGAAAAACGGATCTCCTGCACCAGGTTTTGTAGATCAGTTCATCGCTTCGATGCGTGCAATCCAGGGCGCAACATTCAGACCGCAGATTACGGATATTGCCAAGGCGTTGATCCAGGCAATCACTCAGCTGGATATCAGCAAACCCCTGTCGGAATCGGCGCACGGCGTGCTGCTGGAAAGCTGCGAACGACTGCTGCAGGTCATTGATGCCATTGGTACAGATCAATTCCTCCCGCGTGTCGATGATGTTGTCACGAAGCTTGGTGATCTCAACAGTGTCGATGCAGTCGGATCACTGAACGAAGCAATCACCCGGAACGAGCCCGACAGGGACGTGCCGGTCGCGATACAGGCTGATATCCCGATTGCCATGACGGTGGCCAGCAATCAGCGCAGTGATTCCAGCGATTCAATATCGCCAGCCGAATTTGCGCAGGTAGACCGCGAGGCTGCGCAGCTGGATGTGGAGCTTGCGGAAGTTTTCTTTGAAGAGGCGGAAGAACTGCTCGAGTCACTGGATGCCAGCGTGCAGGGATTTGTACAGGACGGCCGGAATGGGCTGCCCCTGGAAAACATGCTGCGTGGTTTGCACACCCTGAAAGGCAGTGCGCGCCTGACTGGTCTCGTTGTCATCGGCGATAGGGTACACCAGCTCGAGTCCTTCCTGAGTGGACTGCAGTTTGGTCGTGATGAAATCTCCGGCGACATCCAACAGCGTGCACAGGACGGATTCGACGCGATCTCCACGCTGGTGCTGCGTGTCAGAGATCTCTATCGGCGCACATCGGAGACGGCCGTTGGCACCGAGAAATCGGTCGGTCAGGAGGCTGAGACAAGATCCGAGACCAGCTCCCAACAGCCGGATCTCCTGCCGAATCAGAATGAAGAGACGCCTGCTCCGGTGTTGGCTCGGGCTGGCCCGTCTGCCAACCTGGAGTCAACCGGACCGGACATGATCCGGGTCCGTGCAAATCTGCTTGAAACCCTCGTGAATCTGGCCGGCGAGAGCAGCATTCTTCGAGCGCGAGCCGAGCAGGGGATCAACGATTTTGCCATCGCGCTGGACGAGATGGGAATCACCATCGAACGCCAGCGCGAGCAGCTCAGACGACTGGAACTCGAAACCGATGCCCAGGTGGCGTTTCGAACGGAGCGTGTGGATCGTCGGCAGGATCATTTTGATCCATTGGAGATGGACCGCTATTCACAACTCCAGCAGCTCTCCCGCGCTCTTTCGGAAAGTGCGTCAGACATGCTCGATCTCAAGGACACGTTGCTGTTCAAGTCCCGCGAAGCCGAAACCATCCTCTTGCAACAGGCTCGCGTAAACACCGAACTGCAGGAAGGTCTCATGCGAACGCGCATGGTGCCGTTCAGTCGCCTGTTGCCGCGATTGCGCAGAATCGTGCGTCAGATCGCCCAGGAGCTGAAAAAGGAGGTCGACTTCCATGTTTTCAATGCTGAAGGAGAGTTGGACAGGAACCTGCTTGAACGCATGGTCCCACCCCTTGAGCACATGCTTCGCAATGCAGTCGATCATGGCATCGAATCGACGATGGTTCGGCGCAGTTTCGGCAAATCGGTACCAGGGAGAATAGACCTCCGGCTGTCGAGAGAAGGTGGGGACGTCGTCATCGAGATTGCCGACGATGGAGTCGGTATCGATATCGAGACGGTGCGTGCAAAAGCGATGGAGCGCGGAATGCTCAAGCCTGATTCCAGGCTCACCGACGACGAAGTCCTGGATTTTGTGCTCGCTCCGGGGTTCAGCACTGCAAAATCGCTGACGCAGATCTCGGGCCGCGGTGTTGGGCTTGATGTCGTCAACAGCGAAGTGAAGGCGCTTGGCGGGAGCATCGAGATCTCCAGCTCGCCTGGCAGAGGCACGCGATTTGTCCTGCGTGTGCCCTTCACAGTCTCAGTCAATCGTGCGCTCATGGTAACCGTCGGGGATGATCAGTATGCGATTCCACTCAATACGATAGAGGGAATCGTGCTGGTCGATAACGCCGAGTTGCAGACGATTTACTCCTCTGACAACAAGCTGTTCGAATACGCCGGATTGGCCTACCGTGTGCGTTATCTGGGCCGCTACCTTGGCCGTGATCTCCCCAATGTGACCGGTCGCGGTGGTGTACCTTTGGTACTGGTTCGTTCCGGCGAACAGTCCATGGCTGTTGCGGTGGACGGGGTCCAGGGGAGCCGGGAAATCGTGGTGAAGAGCCTCGGCCCTCAGTTTGCGGGTGTAGGCGGCATTTCCGGTGCAACCATTCTGGGTGATGGAAGTGTCGTGGTCATACTGGATCTGCTGGCTTTGATCCGTACACAAGGTCGAGAGAACCTCGGGCCTGTCTCTCGTGATGTGGCCCACCATGTCCACACAAGATGCGTGATGGTTGTCGACGATTCCGTGACGGTACGCAAGGTCACTACGCGGCTGCTCGAAAGACAAGGCATGGATGTGATCGTTGCCAAGGACGGAGTCGAGGCGATGTCCCTGCTGGGTGAGCGTACACCCGACGTCATGTTGCTGGACATCGAGATGCCCCGCATGGATGGTTTCGAAGTGGCACGACAGATGCGGCATGATCCCCGGATCGCTCGCATACCGATCATCATGATCAGTTCGCGCACCGGATCAAAACACAAGGACCACGCCCTCTCGTTGGGCATTGATCGCTTTCTCGGCAAGCCGTTCCAGGAAAACGAACTGCTTGCCGCGATCGATGAACTTGGTCAGAGGAGGTAGGTCATGCGCCAACCGGCGGTTCGTCAGGCGGAAGAACTTGCGTGTGTCGTCCTGCCACAGGAAGACCTGAGCCTGCTGGTGCCAAACGACTGTATTGCCGAAATCCTGCCCTGGCGCCGAGTGAAACCGCTGCCTGGGATGCCACGATGGTGTCTTGGCACGCTGGTCTGGCGTGGCCAGACGGTGGTCGTCGTCGACTTCCAGCTATTGACGCAGGATGGTGGACAGTCGCGGTTGAACCGACGTGCGCTGGTGGTCATGCATCGGACGACCAATCGGGAGGGTATGTTCTTTTATGCCATTGCCAGTTCGGGGCTTCCTCGGTTGCTGCATGTGGCAGAGGAAGAGCTGCGGGATATTGAAGATGCGGAGAACTCCGGCGCTGTCCTGTCACTCCTGACCATGGGTACTGAAGCCGTGATTGTGCCGAATCTGCGCTTTCTCGAAGACCAGGTCAGTTCCATCATGTGAACGTCTGAATCGACAGGGATTCATGCGACCCAGCGCCACCCGTGGCGCACGGCAGCCAGAGCCACCAGCGGAACCGTCTCGGCTCTCAGTACCTGATTGCCCAGTCCATGCGTTGCAATGTCATGCGATTCGAACCAGTGGAGTTCGTTTTCGGACCAACCACCCTCCGGTCCCACCAACAGGGTGGTTGGCACGAATGGCAGCGTGAGTGGCAGGAGAGGTGACCCGGGATGGAGTGCTATCAGGGTGCGCGCAGGGTCGTGGAGAGTCGTACCCAGCGCTTCCAGTTGAACCGGACCCACGAGCGTCGGCAGATAGCGTGTTCCGCTTTGTTCGCAGGCAGATATCAAGACCTTTCGCACGTGGAGCAGCCGCCTTTGTTCGCGATCATCACCCCAGTGGACATTGACTCGATCGGTGGAAAGGAGAGTGATGGACTGGGCGCCGAGCTCAACGGCCTTCTGTAGTGCCCGATCAAAGGCATCACCCTTGAGCAGAGCAAGTCCCAGTCCGAGAGGAGTTGGCAACGGACCGTCCGGAAGTCTGTCCTGCAATCCCGCCGTGCAGGTTCGTTTACCTGTCTTGATCAGTGACGCCAACCACTCCCCACCACGTCCATCAAAGACGCTCAAGACATCACCGCTCTGCAAACGCAGTACACGAACAAGGTAATGTGACTGTTCTTCGCTGAGTTCCAGCTCAGCCCCTGCGTTCAGCGAGCCGGTACTGCCGACATACAGTCTCGTGATTCGCATCAATGCGCCAAACGCTAGGGAAAGCTCAGGGCATCGATGATACGGCGAGTGGCGCCCCATCGATTGAGGGTATAAAAGTGGAAGCCCGGTGCGCCTGCCGCGTGCAGGTCCTCACACAGTCGAATACACACCTCGCAACCAAAGTCGCGCACTGCTGATTCATCATCTGCAATGTTCTCCAGCTTCTTTAGCATCCAGCGAGGAATATCGGCCCCGGCCTTGGCTGAAAATCGCACGATGCTCTCGACGCTGGTGATGGGCATGATGCCGACATGAAGTGGTATTGAAATACCACGCGACGTGCACCGGTCCCGAAAGTCGTAATAAGCGTACGGACTATAGAAGTACTGCGTGATCGCGCTGGTTGCGCCGGCGTCGACCTTGGCTGCGAAGTAGTCAAGATCTCCATCTGGAGAAACAGCGTCCGGGTGAACCTCGGGATAGGCGGCTACTTCAATTTCGAAATGGTCGCCGTAGTGTTTGCGTATCAAGGTGACCAGGGCCTGGGCATTCGCACTTCGCAGCGACCGGCCAAGACCAGAGGGAACATCGCCTCGCAAGGCTACTATCCGACGGACGCCGATCTCCCGATACCGTTCCAGCAACGCAACGATGGTGTGGTCGCCGTCGGCTCCCATCGACAGATGGGGAGCGGCCTGGTGTCCAGCGGCAAGCAATGCCGCGACCGTCTCGAACGTTCCTTCCCTCGTCGAGCCGCCAGCACCGTAAGTCACAGAATAAAAAAGAGGTTCTGCGCTCTGCAGACGCGGGACGACGTTGTGCATCAGCTTGCTGATGCCGTCACCCTCTCGCGGCGGAAAAAACTCGAAACTGAGTCGTGTCATGGCATTTCCATCGATTCAGGAGCTGGTTGACCCGTTCATGACCCGACCGCTACAGCCGGGCGTCATGAATCGGGCCCCGGCAAGATGTATGGGTCAGCCGCGCAGAGCGGCTGCCTTGTCGGTGCGCTCCCAGGTGAACTCGGCTTCCGTGCGACCAAAATGTCCGTAGGCAGCCGTATTTCGGTAGATGGGGCGCTTCAGGTCCAGCATCGCGATCAGACCTCGTGGACGCAAATCAAAATGCTCACGCACAAGTTGAACGATTTTCTCGTCCGGGATTTTACCGGTGCCAAACGTGTTGATGCTGATCGAGGTTGGTTCTGCTACCCCGATGGCATAGCTGACCTGGATTTCGCACCGGTCTGCCAGGCCCGACGCCACGATATTCTTGGCGACATATCGACCTGCATACGCGGCGCTTCGATCAACTTTGGAAGGATCCTTGCCAGAAAACGCGCCACCGCCGTGTCGGGCCATGCCGCCGTACGTGTCCACGATGATCTTGCGACCCGTCAGACCACAGTCTCCAACGGGGCCGCCGATCACAAACTGGCCGGTGGGATTGATGAAGTACTTGGTTTTGGACGAAAGCCAGTTGGCGGGCAGTACAGGCTTGATGACTTCTTCCATCACTGCTTCGCGCAGGGTTTTCTGACTCACGTCCGGTTCATGCTGTGTCGAGAGGACAACAGCTTCGATGGCATTGGGCTTGCCATCGGCACCGTAGCGGAACGTGATCTGCGATTTGGCGTCCGGGCGGAGAAACTTCAGGCTTGAGCGTCGCTTGTCGGCCTGCTGCTTCACCAGAAGGTGCGCATAGGTGATCGGAGCTGGCATCAGCACTTCTGTTTCGTTGGTTGCGTAACCAAACATCAGTCCCTGGTCACCGGCGCCCTGCTCCTTGCCATCCGACTCGTCGACACCCATGGCGATGTCGGCGGATTGCATGCCCAGGGCATTGATGACCGTGCATGCGTCGGGATTGAAACCTATGGCATCGCTGTCGTAACCGATTTCAGCGATGACCTTGCGCACCAGTTGATCAACATTGACCTTGGCGTTGGTGCGGATTTCGCCTGCGACCACCACTATGCCGGTCTTGATCAGTGTTTCGCAGGCAACCCTCGACTCGCGGTCCTGCGCGAGCATGGCATCCACAATGGCATCGGATATCTGATCTGCCATCTTGTCAGGATGACCTTCGGAGACAGATTCAGAGGTGAAAACGGAATACTCGGCCATGGATCAGGGTTCCTTCTGACTGGGTGAATGAGCTTGCGCTGATAACCGCTATTGAACCGGCAAGAGGCAGGCAAAACGTTCAGGCATTGTAAGCGAATTGCACTGCAGCAAATTGCGACCTTCGCACGAACTGGGGACAATGGGCTCCGCAAAGACGAGACCTGGAAAAAAATTGTCAAGATTAGAGCGCGCCAACGCGATTCGGGTGCTGTCGATGGACGCGGTGGAAAAAGCCAGGTCCGGTCACCCCGGCGCACCGATGGGCATGGCAGATATTGCCGAAATCCTGTGGGTAGACCTGATGCGACACGATCCGAGCGATCCCGGTTGGTGGGATCGGGATCGGTTTGTCCTTTCCAATGGACATGCCTCGGCGCTTCTCTACTCCCTGTTGCACCTCACCGGCTACCCGTTGTCGATGGACGACATCAAACAGTTCCGCCAGCTTGGTTCCAGAACTGCAGGGCACCCGGAAGTTCATGAGTGTCCTGGTGTTGAAACGACGACCGGGCCTCTGGGCCAGGGATTTGCCAATGCAGTAGGCATGGCACTTGCCGAATCCCGGCTTGCACGAGAGTTCAACCGGGACAGCCACCAGGTGGTCGATCACCGGACGTGGGTGTTTGTGGGGGATGGCTGCCTCATGGAGGGCATATCCCACGAAGCGGCTTCGCTGGCCGGCGCGCTGGGCCTTGGCAAGCTCATCTGCATCTACGATAAAAACGGCATCTCCATTGATGGTGATGTAAGCAACTGGTTTCCCGAAGACGTTGCAGGCAGGTTCGAAGCTTACGGCTGGCGGGTAATCCGCAACGTGGATGGCCATGATGCCGTCGAGATCGAAACGGCACTCAAGGCAGCGATGGAGAGCGATGGCAGACCATCTCTGGTCATGTGCCGAACCATCATCGGGTATGGGGCGCCCGGCAAGCAGGGAACTGCAGGGGCGCATGGCTCGCCTCTTGGTCCGGAGCAGATCGCCCTTGCCCGCAAGAACTTCAACTGGGGCAGTGCGCCGTTTGAGATGCCGCAGCACATCTACGCGGCCATGGACTGTCATGGTCGAGGCGGCGAGTTGAGACGCAAGTGGCACCAGGATTTTGCAGGCTACCGGACCGCGTATCCGGAACTCGCAGCGGAGTACTCAAGGCGCATGGAGGGCGCACTGCCCGCCGAGTGGGATAAAGGACTCAATGCAGTGATCCAACAGGAAATGGCTGCGCCCAAATCAATCGCGACCAGGGTTTCTTCCCAGAACTGCATCGGTGCAGCCGCGGCGAACATACCTGAACTCTTTGGTGGTTCGGCTGACCTGACGGAGTCCAACGGTACACACTGGCCCGATGCCGGTGCCCGATACCTCAGCTACGGAGTCCGGGAATTCTCGATGACGGCCATCACCAATGGTGTGGTGCTGCACGGTGGTCTCCGACCGTTCAGTGGTACGTTTCTGGTGTTCATGGAATACGCTCGAAATGCCGTCCGGCTCGCTGCGCTCATGGGGTTGAACAACATTTTTGTCTACACCCACGACTCGGTAGCACTCGGCGAGGATGGTCCGACCCACCAGCCCATCGAACAACTGACGAATCTGCGAACGACGCCGAACATGCAGACCTGGCGTCCATGCGATACGGTTGAAACCGCTGTCGCCTGGCAGCAGGCACTCCTGTCACGCAAACAGCCATCAGCGTTGGTGCTGACGCGACAGAAGACCGAGCCGCAGGCACACACCGTCGCGACGTTGAAGGGTATAACGAAGGGCGGTTACATCATTCGGGAAGCAGAAGGCGGTGTGCCGAGGTTGATCCTGATTGCCACCGGTTCGGAAGTTGCATTGGCAGTGCAAGCTGCGAGCCATCTCACGGCAGAAGGACTGCCGATTCGGGTAATCTCCATGCCGTGCACGGAGCGGTTTCTGGCGCAGGATGCCGCGTATCGGGACAGCATATTGCCGCCGTCGATTCGAGCACGGGTTGCGGTCGAAGCGGCTCATCCGGGTTACTGGTACCGATTTGTCGGGCTGGATGGCGATGTTGTCGGTATCGAGCGCTTTGGATTGTCAGCGCCAGGGAACGAAGCCATGGCAGCGTGCGGCATCACTCCCGAACACGTTGTCGAGAGTTGCAGACGAGTGATCGAACGCCTCGCGTGACTTGTTTGAGGTGGCTCCAGCGAGTTGTCGACCGGCAGGCTGCTGGTCCGTAGGGAGCGAAAGGACAGGAGTAAAGGGAATGCCAAAACTGATGCGCGACATCCGTCTTGCCGGGCTGCTCGCCGGGCAACGAGTGCTGATCCGCGAAGACCTCAACGTGCCTGTGAAAGGCGGCAAAGTGACCAGCGATGCCCGTATTCTCGCTGCGCTGCCGACCATCCGGGAAGCGTTGTCGGCAAACGCCAGGGTTGTGGTGATGTCGCATCTGGGTCGGCCCAGGGAAGGTCACTTTGAAGCCGAGTTCTCACTGGCTCCGGTTGCCGACCGACTCGCCGAGCTGCTGGGTATTGCCGTACCTTTGCTCGCTTCCCTCAGTGACCTGGAGTCAGTACAACCTGGACAGGTCGCCTTGCTGGAAAACGTTCGATTCCTTGTTGGCGAGGAACAGAATTCGGATGTGTTGGCAAAGCAGATGGCCGATGCCTGTGACGTATTCGTCATGGACGCTTTTGCGACAGCACATCGCGCGCAGTGTTCAACTCACGGCGTTGCGAAATTTGCCAAGGTAGCCTGCGCGGGACCACTGCTTGCGGCGGAGCTTGATGCGCTGGGCAAGGCAATGCAGGCGCCGGCGCGGCCCATGATTGCGTTGGTTGGCGGGTCAAAGGTATCGACCAAACTCGAAGTCCTGCAGTCGCTTGCGACGATTGCCGACAGCATCATCGTGGGTGGAGGAATTGCGAATACGTTCATCGCTGCCGCCGGCTACAACGTGGGCCAGTCATTGTACGAACCTGACCTCATTGATCTGGCAAGACAGATCGCCACGAAGGTGAAGATACCGCTGCCGGAAGACGTGGTGGTCGCAAAGGAAGTGTCACCCTCGGCGATTGCCGAGGTAAAAGCCCTCAAGGATGTGTCCGTCGATGACCGGATTCTGGATATCGGCCCAAAGGCCGCGCGTGCCTGGGCACAGGCCATTGAAGGGTCGAAGACGATCCTCTGGAACGGACCGGTGGGTGTCTTCGAAATGGATCAGTTTGGAGAAGGCACCAGAGTGCTCGCGGAGGCGATTGCGGCCAGCGCCGCGTTTTCGATCGCCGGCGGAGGCGACACTCTGGCTGCCATCGACAAATATGCCGTCGCCGACGGCATTTCCTATATTTCTACAGGCGGCGGTGCGTTCCTCGAGTTTGTCGAGGGCAAGGCGTTGCCGGCAGTGCAAATTCTTGAAGCTCGCGCACAGTCGTGAGCTGCCAGTACCAATCAGCAATCACACCAGATCAGGTAGATAGTCATGGCTTTGATCAGTATGCGACAGATGCTCGACCACGCCGCCGAACACAATTACGGCGTGCCCGCTTTCAACGTCAACAACCTTGAGCAGATGCGCGCCATCATGGAGGCAGCGCAGGAAACGGACTCTCCGGTCATCGTGCAGGCTTCAGCCGGGGCCCGGAAGTATGCCGGCCCCAACTTTCTGCGTCACCTGATCCTGGCTGCGATCGAAGAGTTTCCCGATATTCCGGTTGTGATGCATCAGGACCATGGTGCATCACCGGCTGCCTGCCAGCGGTCGATTCAGATGGGATTTTCGTCAGTGATGATGGACGGGTCCTTGCTCGAAGATCAGAAAACGCCGGCCGAATACGCCTACAACGTTGAGGTGACACGACGTGTTGTCGACATGGCGCACGCCTGCGGCGTTTCCGTGGAAGGTGAACTCGGTTGCCTGGGATCGCTGGAGACAGGTGAGGCGGGCGAAGAGGATGGTGTCGGTGCAGCGGGTGTGCTGAGTCACGACATGCTGTTGACGGACCCCGAACAGGCTGCAGATTTTGTGAAAGCGACCAAGGTCGATGCTCTGGCGATCGCCATTGGTACGTCCCACGGCGCTTACAAATTCTCGCGTCCACCAACGGGTGACATTCTGGCGATCGAGCAAATCAAGGCCATTCACAAACGTGTACCGAACACTCACCTTGTCATGCACGGCTCGTCTTCGGTTCCCCAGGATCTGTTGAAGATGATCAACGAATATGGCGGCGAGATCCCGGAGACCTACGGTGTGCCGCTGTCCGAAATCCAGGAAGGCATCCGGCACGGCGTCCGCAAGGTGAACATCGACACGGATCTGCGACTTGCGGCTACAGCCGCCATTCGCAGACACCTGTTCACGAACAAGAGCGAATTTGATCCACGCAAGTACCTGAGTGACAGCGTCAAGGCCATGAAAAAGATTGTCATCGAGCGTTATGAGGCATTTGGTACGGCTGGCCAGGCCTCATCGATCAAACCGGTTTCGCTGGAGTCGATGTTCTCGGCCTATGCAAAAGGCAGCCTGGATCCCTTGGTGAACTGATCACGCTGCGTTGCGCGGAGAGGCAGATTTTTCGGCGGCGCGGTTGCGCGGGCAACTGCGTCCCTGGTCGATTCGCGACCTCTCGCCACCTCCGGACGAACTGGATGCCTATCGAAGGTTCTATGGATTTTCGAGCGATGTCGACCACCTGATCGGTACGCTCGAGATCGGCGGACAGAGCATTGTCGTCCAGGCGCTTGTCCCGTCACACCCTGTTGCCACGGCGGTTGTTGTCCATGGTTATTATGACCACGTCGGTCTGTTTGTTTACCTGATCGAGCACCTGCTCTCGCGCAACGTCTCCGTGCTGAGCTGTGATCTACCAGGTCACGGTTTGTCCAGCGGTGACCGTGTCACCATCGATTCGTTCGATACGTACGTCGAGGTCGTTCGATCCGTGATGGAGCGGAGCATCTCCGAATCTTCGGAGCGGCTGCCAAAGCCATTGCATCTGCTTGGCCAGAGCATGGGTGGCTCCATCGTCATGGAATACGCCGAACAGCATGGTTTGACCGACATCCGATCCATGTCGCTGTTTGCACCGTTGCTTCTGCCGTACAGGTGGAAGTTCAACCGATGGCTGTTCCTGGTGGTCCGCCCTTTCCTGGCGTCCCGACCCCGAGGCAGGACAAGCCCGACCGAGCAACCGGAATTCCAGGCGTTGCGGGCGGTTGATCCGCTGCAGGCACAGATATTGCCCGTGCAATGGGTAGCGGCCATGGTTGCCTGGGAAAACAGGTTCGAGCGATATCCTGTCCAACCGCACATCAGGCCATTCATCATTCAGGGAACAAACGATCAGGTCGTGTCCTGGCGATACAATCTGCAGGTACTGCGACGTCGATATCAACCCGTCGTGCTGGAATTGCCACAGGCCACTCATCATCTCGTCAATGAAGCGCCAGAGGTACGGCGACAGATGTGGGCATGGCTTGATGAACATATTGCATGGGGAGACAGGTGATGGCCAAACCGGTGACGACTGCACCTGCCATGGCGGCGGCTTTCATGGATTGCCTGCCGACTTCGCGGTGTCTCGCCGATCCAGACGCAAAGGAACGATTCGGACGGGATCGAACCACTGGTTTTACTGCGGATCCAGCCGTCGTGCTCCTCCCGGACACGACCAGCGAAGTTGCAGAGATCATCCGCAGGGCCAATGCACACAGCTGTCCGCTTGTACCTTCGGGTGGTCGTACGGGACTATCAGGGGGTGCAGTTGCGCGCACGGGCGAGGCGGTGGTGTCCCTCGACCGGATGAATCGAATACTGGACTTCAATCCCGTTGACCGTCTGATCACCTGTCAGGCAGGTGTTGTGACGCAGGTCCTGCAGCAAACTGCAGCCGTGAATGGGCTGTTCTATCCGGTGGATTTTGCCAGCGTCGGTTCCAGCCACATTGGCGGCAACGTAGCGACCAACGCAGGTGGAATTCGGGTGATTCGTTATGGTCTTACGAGGCAGTGGATCGCCGGCCTGAAGGTAGTGACTGGTTCCGGTGCGGTACTGGAACTCAATCACGGCCTGGTCAAGAACGCGACGGGTTACGACCTGCGTCATCTCTTCATCGGCTCTGAAGGCACGTTGGGTATTGTCACGGAAGTTACCGTTCGGCTGGCCATGGCACCTGAGCCACAACGTGTCATGTTGCTTGCAGTCCCGCAGCTCACCGACCTGATGGCGGTACTGAAGATGTTCACCGCTGGAATCGATCTCTCGGCGTTCGAGTTCTTTTCAGAACTTGCCATGACCAAGGTGATTGCCCGCGGCAGGGCAACGCGCCCATTTGCTGCACAGAGCCCTTTTTATGCCTTGCTCGAGTTTGATGCGAGTGCCGAAGGTTTTGCCATGCAGGCTTTCGAGAACGCCGTCGCAGCAGGTATCGTCATGGATGGTGTGCTGAGCCAGTCAGATCGTGATATCCGCTCCCTGTGGGCGCTTCGCGAGAACATCTCGGAGTGTCTGGCCCCCGAACGTCCGTACAAGAATGACATCGCCGTTCGAATTGCCGAGGTTCCTGAGTTTCTGGTTTCTGTTGACCGACTTGTCAACCACCGTTATCCGGATCTGGAGGTGTGCTGGTATGGTCACATCGGTGATGGCAACCTGCACTTGAACATCCTCAAGCCAGAGCACCTGGATGATGCCGAGTTCCATGCACGATGCCACCACATCAGCCCGGAACTGTTCCGGGAAGTGGCATCGCGACGTGGCAGCGTCTCCGCCGAGCATGGTGTCGGTTTGTTGAAGCGGGACTTCCTCGGTTATTCCCGTTCTGCACCAGAGATCGCAGCCATGCAGGCGGTAAAAAAGGTGTTTGACCCAAATGGCATTCTGAATCCGGGCAAACTCTTCTGAGGCTGACTTCAGGCCGTCAGAAAGTGTGGACGGAACCATCCTTCCGCGCGACGATCACGACATCGGCGGGTTGTTGGGCGAACAGGCCGCAAGTCACCACCCCGGGAATGTTGTTGATCAGGGCTTCGAGACTTTTTGGATCCAGGATCTGCAGGCCGTGGACATCAAGGATGACGTTGCCGTTGTCGGTGACAAACCCCATGCGCAGTTCCGGTTGTCCACCCAGTCTGACCAATGCGCGTGCCACCACCGAACGTGCCATCGGAATCACTTCGATGGGAAGTGGAAAGCTGCCGAGCACACCGACCAGTTTGCTTTCGTCAACGATGCAGATGAACTGGTCCGCGGCGCTGGCAACAATCTTCTCCCGGGTGAGTGCACCACCACCGCCCTTGATCATCGCGCGACCCTTGGTGACCTCATCGGCGCCATCGACATAGATGGCCAGAGGGGGAGCTGCGGTGAGATCAAGAACCTTCAGTCCGCGCTCCTTCAGTCGGTTCGCGGTTGCTTCGGAACTCGCTACACAGGCGTCAAAACGGGAGCGGATCTGCGGCAGCAGGTCAATGAAATGATTGGCGGTTGAACCGGTCCCCACACCAATGACCGTATCGGTGCTCAACATCGACTCGATGTGTTTCAGTGCCGCCGCGGCCACACTGCGCTTTTGTTCGTCCTGGTTCATACTGTCGCGGCTCCCAACAACGGATTTCCATGCTCGAACGCTACGTCAAGAAGATACTGTCCGCACGCGTTTATGACGTTGCGACGGTGACACCGCTCACGTTGTTGTCGTCCCTGTCAGCACGACTGGGCGGCAAGGTATTTGCCAAGCGTGAAGACCTGCAACCGGTGTTTTCCTTCAAGTTGCGGGGATCATATAACAAGATTGTCGGCCTCGATGCACAGGCGCGTGCCAGAGGTGTGGTTACTGCATCTGCCGGCAATCACGCGCAAGGGGTGGCGCTCGCTGCGCGGGAGTTGGGTATTCGTGCCCATATCGTCATGGGTCGCAACACGCCGAGCATCAAGGTGGGTGCCGTCCGAAGCCTCGGCGCCCATATCATCCTGCACGGCGATACTTACAACGACGCGGCCGATCATGCGCGTGAACTGGAAGCACGACAGAACCTGACCTATGTGCATCCCTACGATGATCCGGATGTCATTGCCGGCCAGGGCACGGTGGGTATGGAGATCCTCAACCAGCATGCTGCGCCGCTGGACGCTGTTTTTGTCCCGGTGGGCGGAGGTGGTCTCATCGCAGGCATTGCGGCGTATGTGAAATACCTGCGCCCCGAGATACGTATCGTTGGTGTCGAAGCCGAAGGTTCTGCCTGTCTCAAGGCTGCGATGCTGGCCGGCAAGCGTGTCGTGCTCCCGTATGAATCGCTTGATCTCTTTGCAGATGGTGTTTCGGTCGCTCAGGTCGGAAAGGAAACGTTCAAGATCGCGCGACGCCATGTTGATGAAGTCATTACCGTGAACACTGACGAGATCTGCGCTGCCATCAAGGACTTTTACGATGACGCACGTTCGATTGCCGAACCGGCAGGCGCGCTGAGCATTGCGGGGCTGAAGAAGTACAGGCAGAGGGGCGAGAGTTTTCGCAACGTTGTCGCGGTGATCAGTGGTGCGAATGTCAATTTCGACCGTCTTCGGCATATTTCGGAACGGGCGGAGGTGGGTGAGCAGCGGGAGAAGATTCTCGGCGTCACCATCCCGGAGCGCGCGGGCAGCTTCCGGCAGTTCTGTCGCACCCTGGGCAAACGACAGGTTACCGAGTTCAACTACCGTTACGCGGGAAGTGCTGCGGCCCATATCTACGTCGGTGTACAGATTGCGGCACCGGCAGACGGCGAAGAGCTGCTCCTCGGGCTGCAAAAGCAGGGTTATGCGGTAACCGACATGACCGACAACGAAACCGCCAAGCTCCACGTCCGGCACATGGTGGGAGGTCGGGGCCAGGGCGAAAAACCTGAACTGTTGTATCGCTTCGAGTTCCCTGAGCGCCCCGGTGCGCTGGCAAAGTTCCTGAACGGGCTCGAAGGACGGTGGAACATCACCCTGTTCCACTATCGCAATCACGGTGCAGCATGGGGACGTGTGCTGGTCGGCTTTGAAGGCAGCCTTGCGGACCGTCAACAACTCAACAAACAACTGGCCGGCATTGGGTATCGTTACTGGGAAGAAACTGACAATCCTGCGTACGCGATGTTCCTGAAGTAGCCACTGGGTGCAGGCTGTTTACACGAGTCTCTCCGATTCGAGTGTGGGTACCACATGACGCACGAACTCTTCTTCGAAGACGAGTTTGCTGGTATCGGTAATGTGGTCGATGTAGAGCCGACCATCAAGATGGTCAAATTCATGCTGAACCACAGTGGCCGGAAAGCCCTGCAGCGTCATGCGCGCCGGGCGACCGTCGCGATCCAGATAGTTCACTTCGACATGTTGGGGCCGAGCGACAAAACCACGCAGGCCGGGAACCGAGAGGCACCCCTCCCAGTAGCCGGCGGCTTCGGCGTCCATGACGCTCAGCTCAGGATTGATGAAGACAGTCATCGGTATCTTCGCCAGTTCGCCGTACCGGCTTGGGCCTCCGGGCAACTCGATGATGGCCAGCCGCAGCGGGACATCGATCTGCGGCGCAGCCAGGCCAATGCCGCCGTAATCGTGCAAGGTATCGAGCATGTCGACGAGCAGTCGTTCGAACGCCTCTGTGTGGATGGTTGCGGGATCCACGATTGACGCCGGTCTTCGCAGATTCGGGTGACCCATGCGCAGGATCCTGTGTACAGACATGAACGTGCTCCCTCAGGCGTTTCGCGAATGCACCAGTGAATTCACGCTGGTTTAGCCCGGAACATTCTGCTTCAGCTGAAGCGGTTCAGGAATAGTCCGGAATTGTGGTTGGTGAAAGTAGCTGATTCCCAGTTCGGTCACGATACCGTCGAGTGGGATATCCCACGACTGCCGGGGCAGGACGTCGGTGCTCTGCTGGCAGGAATGGGCAACTCCCAGCAGGAATGGACGCAGCCTGCGCGGCTTGGATTGCAAGGTGCGATCGTAGTATCCACCGCCCATACCCAGTCGGGTCCCGTGTGCGTCGAAGGCAACGAGGGGGGTGAGCATCAGATCAATGCGCAGCAAGGGTACGTAGCCGGCGCACACTTCGGGGACAGGAATATCGAATCGCCCGCGCACGAGCGGGCGGTCCGCTGCATGACGATAGAAGTCCAGTCGTTCGCTCAGGGGATTGATCACGGGCAGTGTGGCCGTCTTGTTCATGCGCCAGAGTTCTTCAAACACCGATGAGAGGTCGACTTCGCCATCTGCGGCGATATAACCGGCAACTGTTCGAGCGCGCAGCAAGCCGAAGGAACGCGTGAGATGATTGGCAATGGCTCGTGCGTTTGCTTGTTGAATCGTGGGCTGCAGGCTGTTGCGGAGTGCTCTGAACCTGCGTCTGAGCAACGTTTTTCCCGGCCTGGACGTATTCAGATCAGACGGTTCTGCCGCAGACTCTTCTGGCTCAGACATGGTGGGGAAAGTTACCCGGAACGCCGCTGCACAGGGTACCCTGAACCGTCGGGCTCAGGGCGGAGAAGCGTGCGATTCCATCAGGCTCCCCGGGGGAATTCGAAAACTCCACGCCGGATATGCACACCGGAACCAGCGCAACAACTCCTGTCGTATCTATAACGGCTCAAGGATATTCCTACACTGGCGAACGTCCCAGGCAACACTCGGGAGTATAGCCGAAAAGATCTGCGGCAATGTAAGGCGGCGCTCAATCTGCGAATGCTCAAGCATCATTGTGACGATGTTTTGCCAGCGCGAGATCGAGGCGATTGGCAAGTTGGCTGAAACGCTGATCAAGTGCGCTGCCGGTCTGTTCAACGGTCGATTCGGTGTTCAGCAGTTCGTGAGCGATGTTCAGCGCAGCCATGACGGCGATTCGATCAAGACCGATGATCTTGCCTGAACCCTTGATCGAGGCCATCTTGCCATCCAGATATCGCGCCGATGCTGACAGTGCTTCGACCTCTTCTTCCGGACAGCTCACCTGATAGGGTTTGCCAAGGATCTGAACGGTAACGGTAGTGAGTTCAGCCATGTGCAGGCTCAATCCTGTTCCAGTGACTTGAGGCGCGAGATCATGGCTTCGATACGGGACTTGGCCAGTTCGTTTTTCTCGATGAGTTTGGCGCGCTCGGTTGACCAATGGTGTTGCTGCACTTTCAATGCACGGTTCTCCTTGCTCAGCAAAGCCGTCAGCTCGATGAGCTGGTCAACTCGTTGTTCCAGAGATTCCCATGAAGTTGCTGGCATGGCAGTTGTTGGCATGGTGGAGGTCGGCATGGTCTCGTCCACAGCGGCATCAGTCAGGCAAAACTCATTTTGCGCATATTTCCTGTGCATGGGAAGCAGAGGTCATTAGCATAGCGTCCGGTTTGTTTTCCCTTGGCCCTGGAGCAGGAGCGTCCGTGTCCGAATTGGCCTTTGCCGCAAATGCAGCGACCTCCGAACTGAGTCCGGCGGAATTGCATGGCACCGTCTGCGGTATCCAGTGTGCGAAGCTCAGGTTGAGACATCTGGGACGTACCAACCCCATCGAAGATGCCGAGGTGGATGAGGACGCCTTTTGGGCTGATGAAGGTGATGCGAGGCAGGACGACGTGCTGCCCCTTGACGACTATCTCTCGCTGGTTGGCGCTGATGCGGTGGAAAGTGCGGATGCGCTGCTCCGGTTTGCGCAGATTGCACAGGAAGAGCTCCTCTCGGAAGACCTTCGTTTCATGCCTCTCCTGCCGGACGACGAAGTCCCGGTCGAGCTGCGTGTGGGAGCGTTGGCGGAATGGTGTGCCGCCTTCCTTGCCGGCTTTGCGGCGCTCGGTCAGATGGCGTGCAGCGAGGAAGAGGAAGAGATCCTTGAAGATCTTGCCGCCATCAGTGCCGCCGACATCGACGGGCTGGAAGCAGAAGAGGCAGAACGGCTCTACACCGAAATTGTCGAGTACATCAGGGTGACTGTACTCCTGCTGCTCCAGCCGGCCGAGGAGAGCGAGGAGTGAGCATCCCGGTCAGCGAGTATCGCCGTCGTCGTGAGCGCCTGATGGAGCTGATGTTGCCGGGCTCGCTGGCGATCATCCCGGGAGGCAGCCGCAAGATCCGCAATCGGGACGTCGAGTACTCGTTCCGGCAGGACAGCGATTTTTACTATCTGACAGGTTTTCATGAGGCGGATGCGCTGCTGGTACTGGTTCCGGGCCGCAGTCATGGGCAAGCGATTCTGTTCTGCCAGGATCACGACCCACGTTTCGAGATCTATCACGGTGCACGGCTTGGTCCGGATCGTGCGGTCGAAGAACTTGGAGTCGACGATGCCTTTCCTGTCCCCGATCTTGGCGACATCCTGCCTGGGTTGCTCGAAGGTCGGGAGCGGATCTACATGACGCTCGGCGACTACCCGGATCTTGATCGGCGAGTCCTGCGCTGGGTGGGCGACATCCGTGGTCGAGAGTCGGGCGGCGCCATTGCGCCAGGCGAATTTGTGGCACTCAAGCACATGCTTCACGAACTGCGCCTGTTCAAATCAGCCCGCGAGCTGGATCTCATGCGCAAGGCTGCAGCGATTACTGTCGGTGCACACGAGCGAGCGATGCGCGTGTGTCACCCAGGCATGACTGAACTGGCCCTGGAGGCCGAGCTGCTGCATGAATTCATGCAGCGCGGGGCCCGCTCACCTGCTTATCCATCGATTGTGGCGTCAGGACGCAATGCCTGCACACTGCACTACACGGACAACTGTGCAGCCCTGAAAAAGGGTGAGCTGGTACTGATCGATGCGGGTTGCGAGTACGAATACTACGCATCCGATGTGACACGGACGTTTCCGGTCGATGGCAAGTTCAAGGGCGCGCAGCGGGACTTGTACGAGCTGGTGCTTGAAGCGCAGCACGCAGCCTTCGGTTGCTGTGTCACCGGGCAACATTTTAATGCACCGAACGATGCCGCGTTGCGAGTGATGGTGCAGGGTCTGATCGACCTGAAACTGCTCAAGGGAAGAGTGGACGACGTCATCGAAAAGCAGACTTACACACGTTTTTGTCCACACAAGGCATCCCATTGGCTCGGACTGGATGTGCACGATGTGGGGGATTATCGTCTGGGCGGCGAATGGCGGGAGCTTGAACCCGGCATGGTGCTGACGGTCGAGCCCGGCCTTTACATCCGGGATGATGATTCAACCACAGACGTGCCAACGCGCTTTCGTGGAATAGGTATTCGCATCGAAGACGACGTACTCGTCACCAAAAGCGGCCCCGAGATATTGACCGTTGCGGCCGTCAAGACGCCTGCTGCCATCGAATCGCTGATGGCCGGCTGACCGGGCATGCCATTGCCTTCCACCATCGAGACGGATATCTGCGTGATTGGTGGCGGCATGGTGGGTGCAGCAGCGGCTCTGGCCGCCGCAAGACGAGGTTTGCGTGTCGTTCTCTGGGAGCGGGAGCGACCCACACCTGCACTGAATCGGAGGGGCCTCGGCATGGGATTGCGGACGGTTGCCCTGAATCCTGTTGTCGAAGACTTTCTGCTCGGACTGGGAGTGGAAATTGAAGGCTCGCCGATCAGGCAGATGCAGATCTGGGAAGAGCTTGGTACGGCCCGACTGCACTTTTCTGCCGCGGAACTGGCTGTCGAATCACTCGGCCGCATCACCGAAAATGATCGTGTGGTGGCTTGCCTGTGGATGCGTCTGCAGGAGGCAGAGGCTGTGACGATTCATCTCGACGCGGATATCGTCGACATTCTGAACACGGAATCCGAAGTTGTGATCAAAGGAGCGGCAGGGGTGGTCAGCGCTCGATTGCTCATCGCTGCCGATGGCGCGGCTTCAAGAGTTCGTGCACTGACCGGCAGCGAGCCTCGTCGCTTCGATACCGGACAGGCTGCGCTGGCGACCATTGTGAAAACGCAGCTTCCGCACCATGAAAGTGCGTTCCAGTGTTTTCTGCAGGATGGCCCGGTCGCGTTGTTGCCGGGCACAGCCCCGGACTTGTCAGCCGTGGTGTGGTCACAATCGCTGGCCCGGGCGAACGAGCGCCAGGCGATGTCCGACGCAGAATTCTGCGTTGCGCTCGAACGGGCAGTCGACGGTGTTCTCGGCCGCATTGAAGCGGTCGATCAGCGACTCGTTTTCCCCCTGGTTCAGCAACTTGCCCGCGAGGTTCGACCGGCGGCACGCGTGGTACTGATCGGCGATGCCCTGAGAGTGTTGCATCCGTTGGCCGGAATGGGCGTGAATCTGGGCTTCGAAGATGTGATGGCACTGGACGCTCACCTGTCTCTCGGGGGGGATCCCGCACATGGCGAGCGACTAGCTGCGTTCGCCCGGCGTCGTGGGACGCGCTCGGCATCTCTGGTCTCCCTCATGTCCGGCTTTCAGAGGGTGTACGGATGGCAGACGCCCGCTTTGTCCTGGCTGCGAAATGCAGGTGTTCGTTTTGTGAACTCCCAGACAGTTATCAAGCAGCAATTGCTTCGCGAAGCGCTGGGCATCGGCCCGATTGCGAAGGCAATGCGCTAGAATCCTCCGCTCGCATACGCTTCCTCTAGACAGGCCCATTGTCATGACCCTTCGCACCCCGCTCCACGATGCCCATGTCGCAGCCGGGGCGCGCATGGTGCCCTTCGGGGGCTGGGACATGCCACTGCATTACGGATCGCAGATCGTTGAACACCAGGCCGTTCGCTCATCGGCAGGCGTGTTCGATGTGTCTCACATGACCATCATCGACATCGATGGCCGGCAAGCCCGGGCTTTCCTGGAAACCCTGGTCGCCAATGACGTGGGCAAACTTGAGGCGCCTGGTCAGGCGCTTTATGGCGCTCTGCTGAACGCCGAAGGTGGCATCCTTGATGACCTGACCGTATACCGTACAGAGCAAGGCTATCGTGCCATCGTCAACGCGTCGACACGGGACAAGGTGCTCGCCTGGTTCGCAACCAACCGGCGGTCCGGAGCTGACTGGCGGGAACGAAAAGATCTCGCCAATCTGGCAGTACAAGGACCCGAGGCAGTCGCCAGGGTGACTGAACTGTGCAATCTGCCGGCGCTGGCGCAGTTGCCGGCCTTCAATGCGCTGGCTCATGGTGAGTGGATGATTGGCCGGACCGGGTACACCGGTGAAGATGGTGTCGAGATCATGTTGCCGGCTGCAGAATCGGTGAGTCTGTTTGGGCGCCTGCTGGCCGCGGGCGTGCAGGCCGCCGGGCTTGCAGCACGCGACACCTTGCGCCTGGAGGCTGGCCTCAACCTCTATGGCCAGGACATGACCGAAGCCAATCACCCCTATGAATCACGCATCGGCTGGACCGTCGCGCTTGAACCTGCAAATCGGAATTTCATCGGCCGCACGTCGCTCGAGTCACTGCGGAAGCACTACACCCGGAAACTGACCGGTATGATCTTCACTGGCAAAGGAGTGGTCAGACACGACTTCAAGGTGCGTACGCAGGTTGGAGAAGGCGTGGTGACCAGCGGCGTCTTTTCTCCCACGCTTGAATGCAGCATCGCTCTGGTGCGTGTCCCGCGCGAGGCCAAGGGCGATTGTGAAGTAGAGATTCGCGGCAAGTGGTTGCCGGCCAGACTGGTCCAGCCCCCGTTCGTGAAAAAAGGGCTGGTTGTCACCCGTTGAATTCACTTTCCAACGAGCGTCTTCCATCCAGAATCGCCCACCTTAAGGAGCATGGCATGAGCGATATCCCAAGAGATCTGAAGTATGCAGCCTCGCATGAATGGTCACGTCTGGAAGCGGACGGCACCGTTACGGTTGGCATTACCGACCACGCCCAGGAAGCCCTGGGAGACGTGGTCTATGTAGAACTGCCGGAAGTCGGCACCAATTTTGATGCCCAGGGCGAAATTGCCGTGGTCGAAAGTGTGAAGGCGGCATCGGACATCTATTCCCCGGTCAGCGGCAAGGTGATTGCCATCAATGATGTCCTGGAAGATTCACCGGAAACGGTGAATCAGGATCCGTACGGTGATGGCTGGTTTTTCCGCCTGCAACCGGACGATCCAGGTGATCTGGAGGCGCTGCTTGATGCCGAAGGTTACGCCGAAGTCTGCGCCAACGACGAACACTAAAACACGAGAGATCTGAGCCACGATGCCGTTCATACCCCACAGCTCCGGCGATGTGCAGGACATGCTGGCCACCATAGGCGTGGCCGGCGTCGATGCGCTGTTCGATGAAATTCCTCCGGCGATTCGGGCCAAGGGCCTGACGCAGACTCCTCCGGGGATATCCGAACTGGAAATCCTGCAGCTGATGCAGGAGCGTGCCGACCAGGATGCTGGCCAAATCTGCTTTCTCGGTGCTGGCTGTTATGACCATCACATTCCTGCCGCAGTCTGGGATCTTGCCGGACGCGGGGAGTTTCTCACCGCCTATACACCGTATCAGGCCGAAGCCAGTCAGGGCACGCTGCAACTCATCTACGAATACCAGTCGATGATGACGCGCCTGCTGGCGATGGATGTCGCCAATGCATCGGTCTATGACGGAGGGTCCGGACTGGGCGAAGCCATCCTGATGGCGCTGCGTGCCAACAAAAAAGGCGAGGGGCGTCGAATCCTCGTCGCAGGATCCCTGCACCCGCTCATGCGCAGTGCGGCCTACAACGTGTCCCGACTGCAGGGTGTGGAGTTTGTCACGGTACCTGTAGTCGATGGCAGGCTGGAAACGGCGGCACTGGCCGACCTGCCGCCTGCAGTATCCCTGGTTATCCAGCAACCCAACTTTTATGGTGGTCTGGAAGCAGTCGATCAGCTGACCGATTGGGCGCACGCCGCAGGCATGAGTGTGATCGCGGTTGTGAATCCTCTCGCCATGGCGGTGCTCAAACCACCCGGCCAATGGGGTCAGACGGGCGCGGACATCGCCTGCGGCGATGGCCAACCGTTGGGCATCCCGATGGCGTCAGGTGGGCCGAGCTTTGGATTCCTCTGCTGCAAGCAGGCGATTGTTCGGCAGATGCCGGGGCGCATCATCGGCAAGACGGTGGATCTGGAAGGTCGCACCGGATATGCACTCACCTTGCAGGCACGCGAACAGCACATCCGGCGCGCCAAGGCGACCTCGAACATCTGTACCAATCAGGGCTTGCTGGTGACTGCAGCAGCCATTCATCTGGCGATGATGGGGCCAGAAGGGCTCTCCCGCGCCGCCAAGGCCTCACATGCCAATACGCGCCAGCTGGTCAAGGCACTCACCGAAGTCCCTGGCGTGCAGAGAACGTTCTCCGGCCCCTTTTTCCATGAAGCAGTCCTGACACTGCCAAAACCTGCCGTTGAAGTTCGCGATGCGTTGCTGGCGCGAGGTGTGCTGGCCGGACTGCCGCTGGCGACCTATGAGCCCACACGCACCCATGAGTTGCTGGTTTGTGCGACGGAAAAACGGACCACGCGGGATATCGCTACCTACGCGCGTCTTCTGAAGGAGGTGCTGGCATGAAAAGCCTGTTTGAGCTGAGCCAACCCGGACGTGGTGCACGTGCTCAACATGTACCTGTGACGGGCGATGCACTGGATGATCTGCCCGCAGATGCGCTGCGCATGGCTCCACCTGCATTGCCGGAGCTTTCGGAGCTGCAGGTGGTACGGCACTTCACCAATCTGTCACGCCGGAATTTTTCCATCGACACCCAGTTTTACCCATTGGGCTCGTGCACGATGAAATACAACCCGCGTGGCGCGCATCGTGGAGCCAGTCTGCAGGGATTTCTGGGGCGACACCCGCTTGCACCGGAATCAGCCAGTCAAGGTTATCTGGCCTGTCTTTTCGAACTGCAGGAAATCCTCAAGGACGTCACGGGAATGCGAGGTGTCTCGCTGGCTCCGATGGCGGGCGCCCAGGGAGAATTTGCCGGCATCGCCATGATTCGCCGCTACCACGAGGCGCGCGGCGACGACGCACGCAATGAGATCCTGGTTGCCAGCACGGCACACGGCACCAATCCTGCCACCGCAACGATGTGTGGATACAGGGTGACTGAAGTCCCCGTCAACAGTGATGGTGATGTTGATGTTGAGGCGCTGCGGCAACGGGTCGGCCCTCAGACTGCCGGGCTCATGATGACAAATCCCTCCACGTGCGGCGTGTTCGAGCGTTCCATCGCTGAAATTGCGGGCATAGTGCATCAGGCGGGTGGTCTGCTCTACTACGATGGCGCCAACCTCAATGCCATTCTGGGCAAGGTGCGGCCTGGTGACATGGGATTCGACGTTCTGCACATGAATCTGCACAAAACCTTCGCGACCCCTCACGGTGGTGGTGGGCCCGGCGCGGGTCCGGTTGGAGTCGGCGAACGCCTGTTGCCGTTCCTGCCGGTACCGATGGCCGGTTTCGAGCCTTCAACCGGGCGCTATCGCTGGTTGGACGAGGATGACATTCCGCAAAGCATAGGTCGCCTGTCGACATTTGGCGGGAACGCCGGAATTCTGCTGCGTGCATACATCTACGCTCGAATGCTCGGGCGTGAAGGCATGCATCGTGTTGGCGACTTCGCAACCCTCAATGCCAACTATCTCGCTGCGCGATTGTCGCAAGCCGGCTTCGAACTGGCCTATCCGGATCGAAGGGCAACCCACGAATTCATCATCACCTTCAAGGAAACCGCGAAAAAGCACGGTATCAGCGCGATGGATATCGCCAAGCGGCTGCTGGATTACGGTTACCACTCTCCAACCACCTATTTTCCGTTGCTGGTACCGGAATGTTTCCTGATCGAACCTACCGAAACCGAAAGCAAGGAAGAGTTGGATGGTTTTGTTGCTGCAATGAGAGCGATCTTGCGCGAGGTCGAGGAAAATCCGGAACTGGTTCGTTCAGCGCCCCATACCTTGCCCGTCAGACGGCTGGATGATGTCAAGGCGGCACGTGATCTCGACCTGGCCTGGCCACTCTGAAAACCCTGTTGCAGATCGGCAGATCCCAACCGGCTGATCCAGGTCGGCCAACCAACGGATCAGCCTGTGCCGATGGCTTTTTTCAAGGTGTCGAGATCGATAATGGGTAACCCACATTGCATCCCGCGACATACATAGGCGGTTACGGACTGTCGGCTATCGATGGGAACCATTCTTGGCAGGTATGCCGGCACCGAGCGAACACCGTCGTAGGGAATCGAATAGACCCGCTGCCATGGCTTGTAACCTCCGCTTATCGCGTCTCGCCACTCACTGACCAGTTCAACCGGGCCGCGAAGGATGATCGTGTCCGGCGGTGATGCAGCCAGCTCCAGGGCGTGCAGCATCGAACAATGACCTGCGGGTAGTTGTTCCATCTGCGCGCGAGCACACGCCAAAGTGCGCTCCGCGGCCGTCAGGTAACGCGGCTCTGCAAACAGGTGGCCCAGAATCAGCAACGTTTCTGCAAGCACGCCGTTGCCGGGGGGCATCGCGTCATCCAGGGTTGGTTTGGGACGATACAGCAGTTTTTCATGATCGTGGCTGGTGAAGTAAAAACCACCACGTTCGACGTCTTCGAATTGATCGAGCACGATCTCACACAACTCGCGGCTGAAACTTGCGGTTGCATCGTCCCACTCATGGGCAAGGAGGCTCGCCAGCCCCTGCAGCAGGAATGCATAGTCATCCAGATAGGCAGCATGGCGCGCCTGCCCGCTTGTCCAGGTCGCCAGCAGTCGGCCGTCGACAAAGAGGTTCTCGCGCAGGAACCTGGCAGTGGTTCGAGCGGCATCGATCCAGTCCGACCGCCGCAGAACACGTCCTGCCGTTGCCAGGGCATGGATGGCGAGTCCGTTCCAGCTGGTGAGGATCTTGTGGTCGCAGGATGGATGGGTCCGCTCGCGTCTGGCAGCGAACAGTTTTGTTCGCGCGCTGGCCAGCAGCACCGCCGCGTCATCAGGTTCGAGTGACAGGCGACTGACGACGCTGCGCCAGCTGTCGCTGCGAAACAGTATCCACCTGTTTTCGAAGTTCGCCGGTTTGTCGAGACCATACAGCGTCTCGATCACCAGGTACTCGTCGGCGGTCAGCAGGCGTTTGACCTGCTCGCGCCGCCATGCGTAGAACAGTCCCTCTTCGCCATCGGTATCCGCATCCAGCGCCGAAAAAAATCCGCCCTCGGGATGACGCATCTCCCGGAACAGCCAGGCCACGGTTTCTTCGAGCGTCGAACGTAGCAGCGGATCCGGACTGACAGCCAGTGCATCTGCAAACAAGGCCACCAACTGCGCGTTGTCACTCAGCATCTTTTCGAAGTGCGGTATCCGCCATCTTCGATCTGTCGCGTAGCGGCAGAAACCGCCACCCAGATGATCAAAAATGCCGCCCCGGGCCATCTGGGTGAGCGTGAACAACACCATGTCGAGACCATCGCGATCACGAGGTCCCCGGTGTTGTGCATAGGCCCAGTGCCGCAGCACTCGAGTGAGCGACGAAGGCATCGGAAATTTTGGTGCATCTCCAAACCCACCGTGCTCACGGTCATACTGGGCACCCAGTGCGTCACGAGCAGTTTGCAGAAGTGCGGCATCCTTGACGGTGGCAGCGGACGCCTCCATCACCAGCTGTCCAAGTACGTCCTTGACCTTCTCTCCCTGTGCGATCAGATCCTGGCGCTTGTCCCTGAAAAAACCATGGATGCGCAACAACAGATCCATAAACCCGGGCAGTCCAAATCTTGATGTGCGTGGGAAGTAGGTGCCGCCAAAAAAAGGCGTCAGCGTATCCGGATCCAGAAAGACAGTGAGGGGCCAGCCTCCGGTATTGCGGGTCAGTATCTGGTGGGCGAGCTGATACACACGGTCCAGATCCGGACGCTCCTCGCGATCCACCTTGATGTTTACGAAGTGTTCGTTCATGACTGCAGCTGTCGGGATTTCCTCAAAAGACTCATGTGCCATCACATGGCACCAGTGGCACGCGGAATATCCGATCGAGAGCAGTATCGGTTTCTGCAGTGTGCGTGCAGCAGCCAGTGCCTCTTCATCCCATGGCTGCCAGTGCACGGGATTGTCGGCATGCTGCAGCAGATAAGGACTGGTCTGCATACCCAGTCGGTTGATCATTCTGTTATCCATGGCTGCATCATCGCATACCGGCTCCGCCGTGGCTCCGGCGAAGCCCCGGGCTCGGCCCCGGGCTCGGCCCCGGCGTAGTAATTTGGCAGCGCTTCGTGTTCAATCGATTCGACTTTCAGGAGACTGCCGTGGTCGATGCAGATGGGTTCAGACCCAATGTCGGCATTGTGCTCGTCAATGAGCAGGACCGGGTGCTATGGGCACGCCGGATCGGTGGCCATGATGCCTGGCAGTTTCCGCTGGGTGGCATTCACCCGAACGAGACACCGGAAGACGCACTGTTTCGTGAACTCAATGAAGAGGTTGGGCTGACGCCCGATCAGGTTCAGATCCTCGGCCGTACCAAGGGCTGGCTGCGGTATCGATTGCCGGCGAGATTGAGACGGCACAATTCGACCCCCGGTTTTCTTGGACAGAAGCAGCAGTGGTTTCTGCTGCGGATGCAGGCTCCTGACGAAGCCGTCAGGTTTGATGCGTCGTCCGACCCGGAATTTGATCACTGGCAGTGGGTGAGTTACTGGTATCCGGTTCTCGAGGTCGTGGACTTCAAGCGCGAGGTCTATCGTCGGGCACTGCGTGAACTCATGCCGCTGCTGATCCGGCAGCGTGGTGGCGACGTCGCATGAACATGCTCACTGCTCTGCGTGAGATCGTTGAGGACGTGGCGCATGCGGGCTCATTTCGCGAAGCACTCAATCTGCTGGTGGTGGATGTCCGTGCCGCACTGGGTACGGAAGTCTGTTCGATCTATCTCATCAATCGTGGACGTGACCGATTCCTGTTCGCTGCCAATGAAGGGTTGAACCAGGCGTTTGTTGGTCAGTTCACGCTGGCGATCCATGAAGGTCTGGTGGGTCTGGTCGCCGAGCGGGCAGAGCCTATCAATCTGAAGGATGCGACGGAGCATCCTCGTTTCCGCTTTCTGCCCCAGATCGGTGAAGAGCCATTTCATGCATTTCTCGGGGTTCCCATCATCCATCATCGTGCGGTGTTGGGCGTCCTGGTCGTTCAGCAGCGCAACGAAAGGCGCTTCGACGAAAGGGAAGAGGCTTTCATGGTCACGCTGGCAGCCCAGCTGGCCACGCTCATCGCGCATGCCGCGGCAACGGGAGAAGTGGGAGCACTGACTCAAGGAGATGCCGCACGAGAGAATCAGCTGTTCAAAGGTGTGGGTGGTTCGCCGGGCGTTGCCATTGGTACTGCGGTGGTTGTGCATCCGCTGGCGGATCTCGAAGCAGTGCCGGACCGGGAAACCGAAGACATCACCGTCGAGCTGCTGACATTTGACAGGGCGGTTGAGAGCGTTCGTGAAGACATGCGACGGATCGCGGAGCAGTTCAGCACCACTTTGCCCGCCGAGGAACTGGCCCTGTTCGATGTTTACCTGCACATGCTTGATGACGGTGCGATCCCCGGAGATGTCCGCGACCGCATCCGGCTCGGGCAGTGGGCACAGGGCGCGCTTCGTCAGGTCATCCGCGAGCACTTGCGCACCTTCGAACAGATGGAAGACCCATACCTGCGTGAGCGTGGCGCCGACGTCAAGGATCTGGGGCTTCGTGTTCTGGCGAATCTGCAGGATACGCGCCAGAAAAAGCAGTACTTTCCGGATCAGACGGTACTGATCGGGGAGGAAGTCACGCCCGGCATTCTCGCGAGCATTCCCGCTGAAAAGTTGTGCGGTATCGTCTCGTTGCGTGGTTCCGGCAATTCGCATGTGGCGATCCTGGCCCGCTCGCTGGGCGTACCGGCGGTCATGGGCGCTCTCGACGTACCGCTCTTTGATGTTGAAAACGCGACCATCATCGTCGACGGTTTTTATGGCGAGGTTCACGTCAATCCAATGCGTTCGGTGCTGGACCAGTACCGAACGCTGATTGCGGAGGAGCGGGATTTTTCGACGGAACTTGAAACCCTGCGTGATCTGCCGAGCGAAACGCCTGACGGCTGGCGACTGCCGCTGTGGGTGAACATTGGACTGTCAGGGGATATCTCGCGTTCACTGGATCGAGGTGCTCAGGGGATCGGCCTGTTCCGCACGGAAATCCCGTTCATGTCGCAGGATCGGTTCCCGACGGAAGAAGAACAGCGGGTGATCTACCGGGAACACATGACGGCCTTTGAGCCCCGCCCGGTGACGATGCGGACACTGGATATCGGCGGTGACAAATCGCTCAGCTATTTTCCGATTGAAGAGGACAACCCCTTTCTTGGCTGGCGTGGCATCCGGGTGACACTCGATCACCCGGAAATCTTCCTGATCCAGACGCGGGCGATGATCAAGGCCAACGCGGGGCTGGAAGGGATACTGCGAATCATGTTGCCGATGATCTCGAGTGTTGGCGAAGTGGACGAGGCCAAGCTGCTCATCAATCGCGCCTATCGTGAGGTCTGCGAAGAAGGTGTTGACGTCAAACAGCCGTTGATCGGTGTGATGATCGAAGTCCCGTCTGCGGTGTACCAGGCACGTGCGCTGGCCCGGCGTGTCGACTTCCTTGCTGTTGGATCAAACGACCTGACGCAGTACATGCTCGCGGTTGATCGCAACAACCCAAGAGTTGCCAACCTCTACAAGGAAGTACATCCGGCGGTGCTGGGCGCGCTGCGTGAAGTTGCCCGTGCGGCACACGCGGAAGGCAAGCCGGTGGGGATTTGCGGCGAACTGGCGGGAACCCCGATCGGCGCAGTCCTCCTGATGGGCATGGGTTATGACGTGCTGTCGATGAATGCGACGAATCTGCCGCGCATCAAGTGGGTGATCAGGCATCTGACTCTGGCGCGTGCCAGGCGGATCGTTGCCAAGGTCCTGAAGATGGAAGATCCGCTCGAGATTGAACGTTACATGCGGCAGGAGCTGATCGACGCCGGCCTTGGTCGGGTAGTACCTCGGCACCACGGTTGAGCGGGTGGGGGTGTCAAGAATCCAACGCCTGTTCCGGTCGGTTCCCAAGACATGAGCCGCTGGTGGTTGCTGGCCGGTCTGTGGCTGCTCTATACCGCCTTCGGGCTGACAGCGACCAGCATCGCTCCGCTGGTCATTCCCATCGAAGAGGATCTGGGTATCACCCATGCAGCCATGGGCAGCGTGATGGGCGCGTGGCAATTGGTGTACATCTTTGCCGCCATGCCGGGTGGCATGATGCTGGATCGGCTGGGCGGCGGACGCGCCCTGTTCATTGGTGGTCTGTTGATTGCCTTGTCGGCGGCAGGACGAGCCTTCGCGGATGACTACTGGACACTGCTGCTGGCGGTCGGCCTGTTTGGTGTTGGCGGTCCTGTGATTTCCTCGGGTGCCCCCAAGGTGGTCGCGCAGTTTTTTACCGGTAGCGAGCGCGGCCTCGCGATGGGTATCTACATGACAGGACCTGCCATTGGTGGTGTTGTCTCGCTGACCTTGACACATTCGGTCCTGCTGCCCTGGTTTGATGGCAACTGGCGATCTGTGGTGTTGCTCTGGGCCGGTGTCGCGGTGGGCGCGGCACTGGCGTGGATCCTGATTGCCGGCCGCTTCGGACTGCGAGCACAGGAAGTGGCCTTTGCTGCACCGCGACTGCCACAGGGGCAGGTCATGCGTGAACTCATCGGTACCCGGGCAGTCCAGATCGTCCTGTTGATGAGCGTGGGTGTGTTCCTGTTCAATCATGGCCTGAACAACTGGCTGCCAGAATTGCTGCGCAGTCACGGAATGCCCATTGTCCAGGCGAGTTACTGGGCTGCCTTGCCGACGGTCATTGGCATAGCCGGATCGCTGCTGATTCCCAGACTGGCCACTCCGGACCGCCGTTTCCAGATTCTTCTCGGTTTGTGCCTGGCGGCGTTGACGGCAAGCCTGCTGCTGCAGTTTGTGTCCGGTCCTTTGTTGACCCTCGGGCTGGTCATGCAGGGCATTGCAAGGTCTGCGCTGATGACTGTGCTGGTCCTGACGCTGGTTGAACTTCCCGGTATTGGCGAGTCGCGCACAGGCATAGCCAGCGGAATGTTCTTTTCTGCGGCGGAAATCGGTGGAGTTCTCGGGCCGTTGGGTCTGGGTGTGCTGTACGACACCACCGGAAATTTTCGCGGAGCACTGGCTGGGCTGACAGCGGTCGCGTTGCTGCTGACCATGGGAACGATCTATCTCACCCGGCTGGCACGTGGATCGGGATTACACTACCGGGCTTAGTCCGCCGTCCATGTTGATGGCACAGCCGTTGATGTAGGTACCGCCATTGGAGACCAGAAACAGCGCCAGATTGGCAACTTCTTCCGCCTCTCCCATGCGCTTCATCGGCAGGCGTTTGCCAAACTCGGTGATGTACTCTTCGAGGGTTTGATTGGCACCGGACGCCTCCCAGGTGCGACGAATCTGATCGCTCCTGATCTGGCCGATCAGCAGCGCGTTGACCAGTATGTTGTGCGGTGCACCCTCGTTGGCCAGCACCTTGGTGAGTGCCATTCCGGCTGCGCGGGTCACCGACGTCGGTGCAGTACGAGCACTCGGCGCTTTTGCACCAGTATTGAGAATGTTCAGCACTCTCCCGAACCCGCGAGCCTGCATTCCGGGCCAGGCGAGTCGGGTCAGGCGGATGGCGGCCAGCAGTTTCAGATCAATGTCGTCCTGCCACTCCGAGTCCGTGATATCCATGAAGGGCTTGACGGCCGCCTTGCCTGCATTGTTGACAAGCACGTCCACTGGGCCGAGTGCCTTGACGACATCTGCATGGGTTGCCTGGAGTTGTTCGTTGTTGGCGACATCGCAGGAGAAAGTTTCGATGCAGGCACCGGACGGCGCACTTTCAGCAAGTATGGTCTGCCTGGCCTGTGCGAGTGCCTCCGGACGCCTGGCGATGATGCCGACCCGCGCGCCGGCCGTATAAAACGCCTTGGCCATGGCGAGGCCAATACCCAGTGAGCCGCCGGTGATGATGGCAGTGCGATTTTCGAGTGTCAGTTCCATCATCGGCTCCAGGGTAGTACGAGTTCGCGATGGTCACCGGGTTCGCCACCGGGGCCATAGAGCTGCTCGGCAATGGATACATGTCCATGGGTGAAGATCACGGCGCTGCTGGCGCGAGTGCCGTATTCATCACCGCGAATGAAGCAGGGTGCTATGCGTCTTTCCATCTCGAGAGGGCGTCCTCGATCGGGCAACTCATGATCAGGTGGCACGGAGTCATCCGCCAGCAGGTTGATCAACTGCCGTGAGGTCGGTTGGCGCAAGATGGATTGCAGGAGCGACCTGCCGCGAATGACCTTGGGCCATTCCGAGCCCAGTGCTGCGTTGCTCAATCCATAGGTGCCCGGACGAAGACGCTGCATCGGGGCCTTGTTCGAGACGTAGACCATGTCGTCGCCATCCCACAGCAGCAGGTTGAAGCCGCGGTAACTGGCGCCGTGAATCGAGGCGGCGTAGCTTTGTGCCGACATTTCGCCGGTGAGGAAGCCCGCAGTCAGCGCCCCGCGAGACAGTGGTGCGCTGTCGACAGGATCCGAATAATTGGTCACGGCAGCAAATCGCCCGGCCGCAGAAACACCCAGCCACGTACCGTCTGCCTCAAGATCCCGACCCGCGACAACGCCTGGATCACTGTCCCAGTGGTGTACGGGCAACGCCGGTCGCCGGTAGAATTCGTCGCGATTTGCGGCGACTACCAGTGGATAATCCGGATGTGCTCCAACTGCGAATAGAACCAGACACATGCGCGCAGTTTAACCAGTAAAAGGATCGACCTGTGTACTACCCCGTGATCGATCCCGTGATCGTCTCCCTCGGCCCCGTTGCCATTCGCTGGTACGGGTTGTCCTATCTGGCCGCGTTTGCAACTGCTTACTTCCTGCTCATGCGGCGCAGTCGCTCGATGCCTGGCCATTTCGACGAAAAGGCAATCTCCGATCTGGTGTTCTACGGCGCGCTTGGTGCGGTGATTGGGGGTCGGCTCGGCTCGGTTCTTTTCTACAACTTCGACTACTTCCTGCGCGATCCGCTCTACCTGTTGCGGGTCTGGGAAGGTGGGATGTCCTTTCATGGCGGGTTGCTGGGTGTGGCTGTCTCGATGTTCCTGTACGCCAGACAGACCCGACGTGGCTTTTTCACGGTGACCGACTTTCTGGCACCTGCGGTACCTACAGGCCTGGGGTTTGGTCGACTGGGCAATTTTGCCAACACCGAGTTGCCAGGTCGGGTCACCGAGTCCGGCTTCGGGTTTTACTACCCGTGTTCGGCAGATGCGATCCAGGCCATTTCGCTGACGTGTACCAGCGAATGGGAAGCGGTCATGCGCCATCCCTCACCGCTCTACCAGGCGTTCGCCGAAGGAGTCGTCCTGTTCGCGCTCGTCTGGTGGGTGTCCAGCAGGCCCAGGGCTACGGCGGTGGTGACCGGGACTTTTGTTGCCGGTTATGGCGCGCTGCGAGTGGTCACGGAGTACTTCCGGGCGCCGGACGCCCATATCGGCTATCTGGCAGGCGACTGGCTGACCATGGGCCAGGTGCTGTCACTGCCTCTCGTGCTGGTCGGCGCGATAATCATTCTCCATGGGAGACGATGGCAGCGTGCAGGCAGCTGAGCACCGGTCGACTGCGCTCCTGTTATCCGAGGTGACGACGCTCGAAAAAAGCATAAACTGTCGCCAGTCTCAAACAACCGGACGCGAGTGAAAGTGATCAAAGTCAATCCTCCAGGCATGGGTGCAGGCGCGGCGAACGGGCCAGACAGTTCAGGAAGAGCGAGATCGAAACGCCTCGCGCACTTGAGGCAGCCTTTCACGGTGTTTGTTGCTGCAATGCTGTTGGCCGGATGTGCAACGACGCAGCAGCCGGTTGGCCCGATCAGCACTGAGGTCCAGGAATCGGGTTTTCTCGGGGACCTTTATTCGCAGATGCAGGAGGGGACCAAAGGCCAGCCACTGCTGGTGTATACCAACCCCCGTGTCGGTCAAATGCCCGCCGATGCCTACGACAAGTTGTTGCTGGACGCCGTCACGATCTACTACGGACCCGAATCGGACATGAACGATGTTTCGAAGGAAGATCTGCAGGCGCTTGTGGACCTGTTTTCCGGTGAACTCGGGACGAGCCTGTCGAAGGACTACGAGATCGTCAGCCAACCGGGGCCGAAAACACTGCGGATTCAGATCGCGCTGACGGACGCCCAGGCAACGCGCACGACGATGAAGGCACTGACGCTGGTGCCTTGGGGCGTACCGGGATTGAAATTTGCGTTGATGCAGTCCAAGGAAAAATTGACCGGAAAGCCTGTTTTCGCCGGAGAAGTGACGGCTGAAGCCAAGATTGCGGATTCACAGACAGGAGAAGTCCTGGGCGCAGCAGTGGATCGCCGGGTTGGCGGTGGCGTGCGCGGTGGGTGGAAATCATGGACCGACGCTGAAAAATCGTTCAGGTACTGGGCCGAAAAAATGCGCTTTGGTCTATGCACCCAGATGCGGCATCAGACCAATTGTGTCCCTCCGACCGAGTAGAGATGCGGCACGGCGGGACCCGGAATTGAACATCATCCTGACTTGAGGTTCGGCTCGATTTCCGCTGGCATGGAGAAAACGCGCCGCTGAAGTTCATCCGGCCATGGCGCCCTGAAGCGCTGCGCGGGGCACTTGACGGTTTTGTCGGCCGCGTGCAGGGTAACAGGCGAGTACCAACCAGGGAGCGCTGGAATCCACCGTTCGAGAGGCGAGTGTCGAAACCGCGCGGACAAAGGCTGTGACCCCGGGGCACGTTGAATGACGCGTTATTGGCACCGGGTTCAGTCGTTGAAGGAAGTAGGCACCTATCTGGTGAGCCGCGGCGTACGCCCCGCTGACGTGCTCCGAGCGAACAACCTGCCTGAGGCGCTATTGCTCGATTCAGGCGCGTGGATTGAGCGAACCCTCTGTTTCGGCCTTATTGAAGACATTTCCCGTCGCACCCATGACCCATACCTCGGTCTTCACCTCGCAGAATTTCAGCGCCTTGCGGATTATGGCCATTGGGGGGAAGGCATCCTGCGCTCACCGACACTCCGACATGCGTTGGATTTCGCTTCCAGTCGTATTGGTCTGATCCGCACCGGAGTGTCCGTGGTTGTGCACATCGAGAACGACCGGGTCCGTTTGTCTGCTTCATTTTCCGGGATCAGCGACGAAGGTTCCCTCCATCCGAGCCTGGCCTGCATGATGACCCTCTACAGGATCGTGCGGCTGGTGAATGAACCCATCCCGATCGAGGTGCGGATGTGCCTGCCGGGTCGACGCGACACGGACGAGGCCGAGCGCCTCGTTGGACCTCGGCTGGCATTTGGCGCCGAGCGGAACGAAGTTGTGTTTGACCGGCGGGCGCTGGAACTGCCACTGCGTCCGCTGACCGTCGCAGAAAAGGATGCGTTCGGGCTGCTGCGGACGGGGCAACCTCTGGCTACCGCGCAGGAAGCCCACCGCAGGATGAGGGAACTTCTGGGTTCTGGACGCACCAGGATTGTCGACGTGGCCAGCGCACTGCACATGAGCGTCCGCCAGTTGCAGCGCCACCTCGATCAATGGGGGACAACCTACGAGCAAATGCTCGACGAATACCGGCAGATGTCGGCGCTCTCCCAATTGTCCGGGAGTGAGCTTTCCGTGACCGAGATCGCGTTTCGCCTCGGCTATTCAGACACTTCGCACTTCACGCGGGCGGTGCGGCGCTGGACAGGGAATTCCCCCCGCCAGGTTCGACTGGAACCTGTCCATTCGCGCGGATTGCTCGAAGATCCGGCCGCGGACACCTTGCCTGTTTATGATGCAGGGCTTCTAGCCGATCAGCGAGAGTATGACCATGGCCAACAACGTCGTTCATTTTGCGATTCACGCCGATGATCTTGTGCGTGCCCAACGTTTTTATTCCGTCGTGTTCGGCTGGCGATTCGAAGCCTGGGGTCCGCCCGACTTTTTCCGCATTCATACCGGCGATGCCATTCATCCCGGAATTGAAGGGGCGCTCGAAAAACGTCGCGTTGCCCTGCGTGAAGGTGATGCGGGCATTCGTGCGTTTACGTGTACGATTTCAGTAACCGATATTGCGGTGACACGCGCTGATCTGATCGCCAACGGTGCGAAGGTTCTGTTTGAAGGCGCCATTCCGACCGTTGGCAAGATCCTCAATTTTGAAGACCCGGAAGGGAACCTGGTGGCGGCGATGCAATACGAACCACAGCACCTGGCCGCGATGATGGGTGGTGGCAAAGGGTAGGCGGGCTGGCAAACAATTGGCGGGGCTTTCCCGAGGAGCTGATCGATGAGCCAGCCGTGGGACCCGGACTTCACACTCGATCGGTCTGCCGTGACGAGGCTGGCGCGTCAGTGCGGACTCACGGGAACTCCGGCGGCGCTCGGAGCAGGTTGGGACTACGCAACCTTTGTCTGTGATGACACGGTGATGCGGATTCCGAAACGGATGCATACGGCGCAGGTGTTGGCGGAGGAGCTTGAGCTGCTGTTGCGTCTTCCCGCCAGTCTTCCTCTGTTGGTTCCCAGACCTCGCACGGAACTGGTGGCGGTTGATGGAATTCCCTATGCGGCAATGGTTTATCCGTTGCTCGATGGGACCCCGATCTGTGCACTTCCACAACCGGACAAGGTGGATGCCAGAGTCATTGGCCTGCAGTTGGGCCAGTTCCTGCGCACACTCCACGATCTGCCGATGAATGGTGAACCTGAGCCATTTTCCTTCGATGAGTGGACACGTTTTGTCCTGCAACATCTGGGTACCATTGATGCACATGTCGATCATGGTTTGGCGGATATGCTTCGTGAGCTTCTTGAACAACCGTTACCGGCCTTCGATTCGCAGCAGGTGCTGTGTCACATGGATCTCAACGATGAGCATGTCCTGATCGATACACAGTCGAATCAGGCGACCGCGGTCATCGACTGGGGAGATGCGGAGCCTGGGCCGTGGTGGTTCGATTTCACTGGCCTCTGGTTATGGGGTGATGTGAAGGCTCTGGATGCGGCGTTGAGTGTGTATGACCGGAAACTGTCGAGCAACGAGACTGCCTGGTTCAACCGACACGCACTGATCGTTTCGATCAGCTCGCTGTATTACGAGGTGTGTATCGATCCGGGAAGCAGATCGACCCGGACCTGGCGTGTTCGTCTCGAACGATCGATGCAGGCCGCCCGGCAATGAAGGCGGTGGTGTTCAGCCGGATGACTCGATTCGCGCCAGCATGAAACGCACGACGTCTGCTCCGTGGGTGTTCTGCAGGAAGTGTCCCGCATCCTTGATACCGTCGAACGTGCCCCCCATTTGCCCGGCCCACTTCTGACCCCAGCTCTCGACAAACACGTCATCTGCACACCCCCAGATGAAGTGGGCAGGCATGGCCAGAGCCCGCAGTGTCCTGTAGTGCAGTGTCTGCGCCGCGCCATTGCCGTTGTCGTAGCTGTCGAAAGGAATCGACAGAGGAAATCGCCTCAGTCCGTTGAACGCCTTGTCATCAAGCCCCTTGAAGGGTGCCGCAAAACCTCGATACACCATGGCAGCCCGGTCATCAAGATCAGGCGCCTGGCCGTTGATGATTGCCGGGAAGATGACTTCTCGTGGTGCGAGTCCCGCGCTGAGTACGAGCAACAATCCCACCTCTGGCCTGGGTCGGGCAAACAAGCCGCCTTCGTGCCAGTTCTTGTTCCAGTTGCGAATGGCATCGGTATAGACAAATTCCGGGTGATGCAACCACGTGTTCATGATGACGAGGCGCTCGAACCGCTCGGGCATCATCGCCGCCTGGGCCAGGCCGGTCGGACCGCCCCAGTCCTGACACACCAGAGTGATCCGTTTGAGGTCGAGTGCGGTGATCAGTGAGGCCAGGATCTCGGTGTGCCGTGCAATGGTGTACCAGTGGATGTCAGTCGGTTTGTCCGATCGACCAAAGCCCATGTGATCCGGTGCGATGCAGCGGTACCCTGCCTCAACCAGCAGTGGGATCATGTCTCGATACAGGTACGACCAGGTGGGCATGCCGTGGGTGAGGAGCACAACCGGTGCATCTTCGGGACCTTCATCCACGTAATGCATCCGCAGGTCCTGCCAGGTGTGGTATCGAGGCGTGAATCGAAAGTCTGTCAGTGGGGCAAAGTTGACGTCTGGAGTGCGAAGAAAGTCGGTCATTGGCACCTCAAGGTTGATCCACGGAGCTTGCCGTAAGACTATAGCCTCAAGCGTATTCCTCTACCGCTGCAGCGCGACCAACTCCGGACTTTTTGACTCATGAAACAATACCTGGATCTGCTGCGGGATGTTCGCGACAACGGCGTCTATCGGGGTGACCGCACCGGAACGGGTACGACGTCGGTATTCGGCCGGCAGATGCGGTTTGATCTTCGCGACGGTTTCCCTCTCATCACCACCAAGAAGATGTTCCTGCGCGGCATCATCCATGAACTGCTGTGGTTCCTGTCCGGCAATACGAACATTGGCTATCTGACCGAACACGATGTCCACATCTGGGACGAGTGGGCTGATGACAGGGGGGAACTCGGGCCAGTGTATGGGGCCCAGTGGCGCAGTTGGCGCAGTCCGGATGGACAGACGATCGATCAGATTGCGCGTGTACTGAAAGACCTTCGCCACAATCCGAACTCGAGGCGCCACATCGTCAGTGCCTGGAACGTCGCCGAGGTGGACAATATGGCGCTGCCGCCGTGCCATCTCCTGTTCCAGTTCTACGTCGCTCAAGGCAGGCTTTCCTGTCAGCTGTATCAGCGAAGTGCCGACATGTTCCTTGGAGTTCCGTTCAACATTGCATCCTATGCCCTGCTGACCATGATGATTGCGCAGGTCAGTGATCTGGAACCCGGAGAATTTGTCCATACGCTGGGTGACACACATATCTACTCCAACCACGTCGAGCAGGTAAACAAGCAGCTGGTGCGAGAACCTCACCCACTCCCCCGCATGGTCCTCAATCCTGCCGTTCGTGATCTCTTTGCATTCAGGATTGATGACTTCGAACTGCAGGACTATCGCTGCCACGGCATGATCAAGGCGCCGATTGCAGTCTGAATTTTCATCACAGGTGGCAACACGGTTCACGACAGCCGGTGACACTTGAGCAAATGATCGACGACATCAGAATCTGCCTGATCTGGGCCATGGCTCGCGATCGTGTCATTGGACGGGGCAACCGCCTGCCATGGCGATTGCGCTCCGAAATGCAGCACTTCAGGCGCACGACCATGGGCAAGCCCGTCATCATGGGTCGCAAGACTTTCGAGTCGTTTGCGTCACCTCTGCCTGGACGCACCAACATTCTCCTGACCCGTGATGAAGGTTTTCAGGCGGCAGGTGCGACAGCTGTCAGTAGCCTTGATGAAGCCTTCGAGATCGCCAGCGCCCAGTGTTTCATCGATGGGCAGACGGAAATTTTTGTGATCGGCGGCGCTGAAATCTATGCACTGGCGTTGCCGCGCGCGGACCGGCTTTACATGACCGAGGTGCACGCCGATGTCGAGGGCGACACATGGTTCCCTGAATTTGAGCGGGCTGCCTGGCGAGAAACGAGTCGAATCGACTATCCAGCGAGCGAACAGGACAGTTATCCATTCAGCATCGTCGTGCTCGATCGACTCTGATGACGAGTCTCCTCTGCCGGATCAGCTGCCGAGCCAGCCTCCATCGATAGGCAGGTCACGCCAGTGGACGGTCGGCAACGGCCGGTCAGCGTGGATCAGCGCAAGATCGGCAAATGAACCGTTCCGCGTGATCAACCAGAATGATGACTGGGGATGCTGGGCCCTGACCGCCTGCACGAGCGCAATGGATCGTTGGACATCACAGCTGCCTCGTGTCAGATCGCGAACCAGTTGCTTGGCGATGTGCTCATCCAGCGGTGACAAACGAAACGCGCGTCGGTTGTCACGAATATCGAGCAGCTCGATGAGATAGTGCCGACCGCACCTCGGGCAGCGCATCACGGCCTCGCTGAGGCCCAGATAGTCATCCAGTGCCAGCACGACGTCGAGTTGCCCGCCTGCAAGATGTGGACATGGTTCGTTGCCTGCCATATGGCACACTGCCTTCAAATGCGGAGACGGCGAATGGTAGAGCATATGGGCCTGGTGCGTGGACAACGGGATTGGCGAGGATACCGACGCCTGAACGGCGCAATCCTCGGGCTGTTCATGACTGCGCTGGCCCAGGCAGATGCGCAGGCTCAGGCAGAACAGGCGCTGCCATTTGTCTCACCCACACCCACCATCCGGACGCTGGATGTCCCTCCCATCCCTGGCCACGTGTCCGAAATCCTCCGGCCGTGGCAGAACGTGCGCAGTGCCAGACTGTGGGGCTGGTGGGACGAGTCGATACTGATCACCACGCGCTTCAGCGAAACGAACCAGCTGCATGCGGTGCGATCACCGCTGGGTATGCGCCGGCAGATCAGTTTTCTCAAGGAACCGGTTGCCCAGGTCTTCCCGCCACCTTCAACGGAAGCAGGTGGCGTGGTGTTGCTGGTTGATCAGGGTGGCAGCGAGTTTTATCAGCTGTTGTGGCAGGACATGAAGATCGGCGGTACAACACTGTTGACGGACGGCCAATCCCGTCACGGCCAGGTGGTCTGGAAACGCGATGCAAGCGCGTTTGCCTATGGCACCACCGAACGCAATGGACGTGATACCGACCTGCATCTGCTGGACCTCCGGAGCAACAAGACTGTTCTGCTGGCCAGGGATGGTGAAACGCTGGGTGCCGAGGGATTCAGTTCGGATGGACAGACCCTGCTGGTCATCAGCTATTCGACAACCAATGCGGGCGAGCTGCTTGCACTGGATCTGGATACCGGTGTTGCACGTTCGCTGGTACCGTCGGCCAGGAAGAGCGTGCGAGCGGCCCGTTTTGGACCGGAGCAAGACCACGTCACCTTCATCGGTCAGTTCACCAGTGATTTTGCCCATCTGTATCAGCTCGATCAGAAAACGGGCCAGGTGCATGACTTGATGCCGGATCTGCAGGCGGACATCGAGCTTTTTGAAATTTCTCCGGATGGGAAGACCATCGCCTACGTTGTGAATGATCAGGGTTACTCCCGTCTGCAAACGATCGGCGCAAGGCGTCGGACCATTGCCGATCAGCCATCCGGTGTGATTACCGGGCTGGCTTTCAGTGGTGATGGCCGTCGACTGGCCTTTTCTGTCGATGGGCCCGCGCAACCCGGCGATGTCCACGTGTTCCCGCTTGTTGAAGAGACCGGCAAGGAGCCGACAACTGAACGCTGGACCCATAGTGAACTGGGTGAAGTGGATGAAAGTCGCCTCGCAGAGGCAGAACTCGTTCATTACCCCACGTTCGATTCTGCAGCTGGCGGACCGAAGGGGATCCCGGCATTCATTCACAGGCCAAAGGGCAATGGCCCGTTCCCCGTTCTGATCCTCATTCATGGCGGCCCTGAATCCCAGCATCGGCCCCAGTATTCAACGTTTGTGCAGTCGCTTGTTGCAACCCTGGGCATTGCGGTTGTTGCGCCCAACGTACGGGGTTCGGATGGATACGGTCAGGCGTGGCTGGATGCGGATAATGGTTTCCGACGAGAAGATTCGGTTCGGGACATTGGCGCGTTGCTCGACTGGATTGCATTGCAACCCGGGCTGCGGGCGGATCGGGTAGCTGTCATGGGTGCCTCGTATGGCGGTTACATGACACTCGCCAGTCTGATCCATTTTGGCGATCGACTGCGTGCAGGCGTGGATCGTGTGGGCATCAGCAATTTTGTGACGTTCCTTGAGAATACCTTGCCGTATCGACGAGACTTGCGGCGCGTCGAATACGGCGATGAACGTGATCCGGCCATGCGTAAACATCTGCAGGCGATTTCACCGCTCACCAGCGTAACGCGGTTGCAAAGGCCGCTGCTGATATCACACGGGGTCAACGACCCACGTGTGCCGGTCGCTGAAAGCCTGCAGATCCGTTCCGCTCTGGCGAAGCGCGGGATTCCCGCGTGGTATCTGCAGGCCGTCGACGAAGGCCATGGATTTCGCAAGAAAGCGAATGTCGACTATCAGGCGGCCGTGACCTGGCAGTTTCTCAAGGAACATCTGACGGACGAGGCCCAATGAGTGCGATAGCGATTTGTGTCAATCCGATGTCCGGACGCGATGTGCGCAGATTGGCTGCGCGCGCGACGAACATGACCCACGAAGCCAAACGCGATTTGGTGGCTCGTATTGCTGCCGGTGCCGATGCCATGGGTGCAACGGACATCTATGTGACCCGCGAACCGTTCCGGATCGCCTCTGCGGCACTCGAGCAGATGAATCTGAACGCGCGCGTTCACGTGCTGGAATTCAAGCTGCGAAGCGATGCGAGTGATACTGAAACTTCGGTGCACCGGTTTCTGGCAGAGGGTGTGCGGACAATCGTGTCGCTGGGTGGTGACGGCACCAATCGGGCCATGGTGCGCGCTTCCTGTGACTATCACCTGATTCCACTGTCGACCGGGACCAACAATGTCTTTCCGATGCTGGTGGAACCGACAATCGCAGGAATGGTCGCGGCGTTGCAGGCGCGAGGCCTGTTGCCGGAACACCTGAGCCGTCGTGCCAAGGTGCTGCACGTCAGATCACCTCGTGGCAACGATGTCGGACTCATCGATGCTGTCCTGCTGGAACGGGATCACGTCGGGAACCTGCTGCCATTCGACGCTGGTCGGCTCAGGCAGATCCTGCTGACACGCGCCGAACCTGACGCGCTGGGCATGTCGCCCATCGGTGGGCTGATCCAGCCGGTTTATGCGGAAGATGACGGTGGCTTGCTGCTGCACATGGGTCCGGGAGGATATGAGTTCGAGGCGCCACTTTCGCCGGGTTCTTTCCAGACGGTCCAGGTCAGTACGGTGACTCCGATCCGGATGGGCGTCGCGGTGCCATTTCGCGGCAAGGGAGTCCTCGCACTGGATGGTGACCGTGATCATCGATTGGAGGTCGACGAGTCGGCGGTGGTCGAAATCCGCCGGGATGGGCCACAGATCGTCGACGTCCGCGCCGCCATGCGTCACGCGGTGGCTGAAGGTATGATTGCGCGCCGTTCGACCGGAGCCTGAGCCACTGCAATGATCGTCAAACCCAGAATTCGCGGCTTCATCTGCACCACTGCGCACCCGACGGGTTGTGCAGCTCACGTGCAATCGCAGATCGACCACGTCAAGGCCCAGGGCAGCCTGCCGCCAGGTACCCCTGAACGTGTACTGGTTCTTGGCTGCTCGGGCGGTTATGGACTGTCTTCCCGGATCACTGCAGCTTTTGGAAGTGGCGCTGCGACACTGGGTGTGTCTTTCGAAAAGGCACCTGAGCCCAACAGGACTGCCAGTGCCGGCTGGTATAACAACATCGCGTTCGAGCGCGCGGCGACACAGGCCGGGTTGTACGCAAGAACCCTGGATGGAGATGCGTTTTCGGACGCCATGAAAACCAGGGTCATCAACGAGATCAAGGCTGGCCTCGGACAGATTGACATGCTGGTGTACAGCCTCGCATCGCCGGTACGACAGCACCCCCGCACCGGGGTGCTGCACCGCTCTTCGATCAAACCGCTGGGTGAGGCTCTGCACATCAAGTCGGTGCACGTGGATCGAGGCGAGGTCATCGAGGTTGATCTCGAGCCGGCGACCGCGGAGGAGACTGCCAATACGGTCGCCGTGATGGGTGGAGAGGACTGGGAGTTCTGGATCGACGCGCTGGCGGAAGCCAACCTGCTCGCCCCCGGCTTTCGAACACTGGCCTTTACCTACATCGGCACCGAACTCACCTGGCCAATCTATTGGGAGGGCACGCTGGGCAAGGCCAAGGAAGATCTGGATCGGGCCGCCAAGGCGATGCAGCCCAAACTGGCGACACTCGGTGGAGACGCGCGTGTCGCCGTCCTCAAGGCGATCGTCAGCCAGGCATCTTCGGCAATTCCCGTGGTCCCGCTTTATGTTGCGCTGCTTTTCAAGGTCATGAAGGCGCGTGGAAATCATGAGGACTGCATCCGTCACATCCATCGCCTCTTTGCAACGCAGCTTCAGGCGGGTGCAACGATGCGTCTTGACGAGGTGGGTCGAATTCGCATGGATGATATCGAGTTGTTGCCTGACATCCAGGCGGAGGTGCAACGCCGCTGGGCACTGGTCAATACCGGCAATCTTGCACAGCTGGGTGACCTCAGCGGCTTTCGAGAGGATTTCCTGAAGATATTCGGGTTCGGTTTTGCCGGTGTCGACTACGAAGCGGAAGTGGACCCGACCCTTGGTCTGGCTGTTGATGGTTGATTGAAGGCGCTGGCGGGTAGCCGCGCAGGTCAGAGGCGCACATCCATCCCGTAACCGGGGGTGCATGCTGGTCACATGATGACCACTTCGTTTGAAGAAGCCGTCTGGCGGCTGAGGGCGACACTGTTTATCCTGCTGGGAGTGCTGGTTGTCTGGCCACCAGCCTGGATACCTGGAAGTGATGCCGGCGCCATGCTGACGGCGCTGCTCTGGTGCGCATTTGCTCGCCGGGTTCGACAACCTGGAACGGCGGTGCTGGAGGCCATTGTCGCTGGCGCTGTCCTGTGGCTCGGTCAGGCACCACCGCAAGTTGCCGCTGCCGCCGTGGTGACTTTTGCCGTCAGCCATGTCGCATTGTATGGACATCGTGCGGCAGGCAGTGTGTCCACTCTCGTACTGCTGGCAGGTCCGCTGCTTTTTACCGGTGCTTCTCTCGAATGGATCTCGCTCGGCAGCGCATTGCTGCTGGTGCTCGGCACGAGCGCTGTTGCGGAACTGGCATTCAGACGTCAGCAATCGGTGCACGCGCGCATGCAGCGGCTGGCTTATCGTGCGGAACGGATGTCGTTTTATCTGCCTGACCCGTTGAGGAGGCGATTGCGACACGAGCCTCTGCCACCCTGTGAGCTTGAGCGGGTATGGCTGGTGCTGGTCTTCATCGATCAGGTTGGATTTACCCGTTATTCGGTATCCGCCGGACTGGATCTGATCGAACATCGTGTGCAGGGTTTTATTCGCGACGTTCGCACGCTTGCCCGATTGCATGGTGGCGTGGTGATGAAGTTGCTTGGTGACGGCGCGTTGCTTGCGTTCCCCGCGGAATCGGAAGCCAGAAGGCATGACGCGTGTTCACGGGCCTGGACCCTTGCCCTCGACGCACTGACTGCTGGTCAATACTCAGGTCTTCACGATCTGCGGGTAGGGATCGCCTCAGGGGAGTGCAGTCTGGGTGACTGGGGCAGTGAAGATCTGCTCGACTTCACCGTCATCGGCCCGGCCGTGAATCTGGCCGCGCGCCTGCAATCGAGTGCTGAAGTCGGCTGCGGACTGATGTGTGGACACACTGCACAACGGCTGGGCAAACAGGTCAATCCCCAATGTCTGGAGTTGCGTGGCCTTGGCCCCGTGACTGTTTACGCCGTCTCCTGAAACAGCCGATCCTGTTGGCGGCCGCTGCTGGAAGTGGTGGCCACCCGGCCGGTTTGCTATGGTCGCGCCCGCAGTTGTAACGGGCTTTTGGGGAACGCAAGTCATGGCGAAGATCTTTCTTGATGCAGCACGTGGTCTCGCCACGCCTTACACCCCTGTCTGGCTGAACCGCCAGGCGGGCCGCTACATGCCGGAATACCATCAGGTGAAAGGCACGTCACCCAGCCTGCAGTTCTTCAAGGACCCGGAACGCGCGGCGCGCGCAACACTCGATGCGCAGCGCATCCTTGGTGCAGACGCTGCCATACTGTTTGCGGACTTGTTACCTGTCATGGAGCCGATGGGCCTGAATCTCGACTATCTGGCCGGTGAGGGACCGGTGTTTGCCAATCCGGTTCGTACACCCGCAGATGTGGCAGCACTGCGTGTTGTTCCGGCGATCGAAGGGACACCCTACATTGCACAAACAGTCAGGAACGTGCTGGCGGAACTGCCGCGCGAGGTGGCGCTGATCGGCTTCGCCGGGGCGCCGTTTACCCTCGCGTCATATGCCATTGAAGGCAAGGGCTCTCGCAACTATGTGCATGTCAAGAAGTTCATGTATCAGGCCGAGTCTGCGTGGAACACGTTGTGTGGAAAACTGGTCGAACAGGTCGCTGATTACCTCGCCCTGCAGATCACGGCAGGTGTCGAGGCCGTGCAGTTGTTTGATACCTGGGTGGGCAATCTGAGCGTTGCCGACTTCCGCCGCTACGTTGCGCCATCCTTGAAAGATCTTCTTGCCCGTTTGCGGCGTGCAAACCCTGATGTGCCGATCATCTACTTCGGTACCGGAAATCATCATCTGCTCGACGATGTAGCAGCGTTGGGTTTCGATGTCCTGGCTTTTGACTGGCGGACACCGCTGGGCAACACCTGGACACGCCTTGGCTGCAGATCAGTGCAGGGAAATCTTGATCCGATCGTATTGTGCGCCGATCGAGCCACCATCGAATCCCAGGCAGCCAGCATACTTGCCGAAGTTCGTGGCCGTGCCGGACATATCTTCAATCTTGGCCACGGCATCATTCCGGAAACGCCGGTCGACAACGTCAAGCATCTCGTCGAGTTCGTTCAGCGCACCAGCGGCCGGTAATCACCAGCTTGAAGATTCGTCCGCTCCTGTGGCAATTGGGTTTCTGGACAAACTTCGTGATCATCACATGGCTTGCGCTGACACCAAGTCCGCCCAGACCCATCGCACAAATCAGTGACATCCTTCTGCATGCGGTGGCGTTCCTGGTGCTGACCTTCCTGCTGGCCATGGCCCACTTTCGGCGGGGACTCCTGTGGCCAGCCCTGCTGATGGTCGCTTACGGCGCTGGCCTCGAGTTGTTGCAGGGTGTCATGGGCGCGCGACTGGCGGAGTGGAAAGACCTTGGGGTCGATGTGATGGGCATCAGCCTGGGTCTGCTGCTGCTCCATTTCGCAGGCGACGCGGTGGATCGCTTGTTGCAGACTGTGCTTAAAGCCCTACGCTTGGAGACATGACATGGTCTGGTTCACACGAACACTGTGGCTGTTGCTGACCTTGTTTGCCGGTGTGCTGATATTGCAGGGTGTGGCGTCAGAGAGCGGCGAAGTAGTGGTGCTCAGTACGCAGGGTTCCGCGGGCGAGCCTGAAGAAACCCGTTTGTGGGTGGTGGATCTGGACGGATTCCAGTATCTGCGTGCCGGTCAGGCAGATTCCGGATGGTTCAAACGGCTGTCGTCAACACCTCGCGTCGGTGTTGAACGTGGCGACGTACGCATGGCCTACGACGCCAGGCCCGAGCCTGAACTCCGCGATGAGGTGAATGACCTGATGCGAGCCAAGTATGGCTGGGCCGATGAATTTATCGGTACGCTCTTTGGGCGGGATGGTGCAACACCGGTTCGGCTTGTGCCCGTGCTGGATACCACACCACCGGTTCCTGCCCCTGAGTCGCTCGAAGCGTCAGCGGCAGGCGAAGCTGAGCGACGCGTGGAAGGGCAGTCTGACGGAACTTCAGACCAGCGGTAGGTAGAGCTCGGTGCGCAGCTGATCCACCGGTACATCCATCGGTGTATTCAGATAGCGCTCGAAGCTCGGACTGTCGGACAGGCGGTGTCCGCTCTGTGGCAGCCACTGGCCCATGAACCGTGCCCAGGTATCACCGAGCCTGTCATAACCACCTTCGTGCACGGTGCATGCATATGACCCTGCTGGCAGCAGGTTTTCGCCAACGGTGGTCGGCAGAACCTTGTCAGCAGACACGACCAGCGCCGCCTCCGCCCGCAGTTCGCTGGCGGGCGTTGATTCCGGATCGTCCAGGTAAAGCGCGATCATCGCGGCCTGTGGGCCGAACAGTCCGGCGGGCCCCGCGATCTGCCCCAGCCGCGCAAAGGCTTCGGCGATTCGATTGTAGGGACCGCGATGTTCGATCGTGGCAAGGCGCTGAGCGGGTAGCTGACGGATTTCAACCTGCATGGAGACTCCTGTTGCTGAACGGATGGCCCGGGAAAAAACCTCATCCAACTGTGCGGAAAGATCCGGGAAATGAACTCCGGACCGATTGGCGAGTTGAATCCTGAATGCGCTGTAATGAGTACCGTCCGGATTGCGTGAAGCCCGAAAGGCAGAGGGCGAACAGGCATAGCAGCTGCCAAACGCGCGGGTAAACGATTCGTGGGTTTCATAGCCGGCGGCAAAGGCTATCTCGGTGATGAGTGCATCGGTCCTGAGCAATTGCCAGGCCGCGCGTTCAAGGCGCAATCGACGGTGCATCTCCAGTGGGGTTTCGCCAATCAATCCGCGAAACATGCGGTGAAAGTGGAAGCTCGACATCGCCGCTTCGCTGGCCAGTGCGTCCAGATCAAGTGCGTTGTCGAGGCCGCGAGTGATCGTCAGTACCGTCCGCAGGACCGCGCGCTCGTAGAAGTTTCTGGTATTGGTTCGCATGCCACAAACTTAGCAATGTCGCGCGACGCGTGCTTGACCCACATTGCGAACTTTGCGGTGTTGGCACTGCCCGGCAGCGTTGCCGTCCGTTGGCTGTCGACTACTGGTCTCGCTGGTACCCGGTCGGCTGGTCAGACACCACGGTCGGTGGACAAGGCCCTCTGCTGGAGGAGATACGGCATTTCCGTAGCGTTGCTGCCATCGGTGATCGCGGTAGCGCGGATGATTGGTTGCGCGGAGGTCACTCCACCAAAAATGGTTGCAAAGGCTACGTCGGCCGCGTCGCGCCCGGTCCCAAATCGCACCAGCCCCATGGGTAGGGTCAGTCCGGAAGGATCAAATATGTACCAGCGATCAGCCAGATAGACTTCGACGTAGGCGTGAAAATCCGGCGGTCCATAACCCATGGGACACCCATAATCGGTACCGGTGACAAATCGCGCCGGTATGTTGATTGCGCGGCACAACGCGATCATCAGATGCGCAAAGTCGCGGCAGATGCCTACCCTTTCCGAGAGTGTGTCCAGCGCCGAAGTGGTCGAGTTGGAGGTGTTGGAAGTGAACGTCACATGGTGCTGCACCCATTCGCAGATGGCCTGAACACGGTCGTACCCCATCTGGATCTGGCCAAATTCATTCGCAGCGAACCGGAGCAGCCGGTCTGACTGACAATACCGACTGGGATAGAGGTAGCCAACAACCTCGAACGGGAGGTCGCGCACCGGAACTTCCCTGATGAGGCACGTGTCGCCAAAGTGGTGCAGCAGGTCGACGGTTGCGGAGTAGGTCACCAGCAGTTGGCCCGGATCAGCGTGCAGGCGCATGAATCGATTGCTGGTCGCCGGCTCGGTCCAGATTTGAGTTTCGCAAGGTTGGCTGAGCGTCAACTGCTCCATGATGAGCCGCTGATTGCAGGTCTGCGCGGCATGGATGTTGAACAGGAAGTCGGCACCATAGGCATCGATGTGGTAGTTCAGGTCCAGTTGCAACTGCATGCGGATCATGAATTTTTGGCCGCAGTTTTGCGCCGCGCCAGCGCCGGTGTTTTCAGATCATTCATATGTGCAGTATGCAGTGGTTTTGAATTCCGGATTGTACGGTGTCGTACAGATAGCGGACCTCGAAGCGGATTCCACGCGGTAACCTGTATCGCCTGAACGAGTGCGTTCGACATCGCACAGAGCAAGCGATGACTGCTGTCCTACGATGTTTTGCTGCAAGCCATCGAGTCAACCTGTTGATGAGCCCCCCGGATCCTGAAACGAGCACGTTGAAACACTCGAAGCACGTCGGACTGCCATCACTCCCCAGGGGAGCGAGCAGCGAATTGATGGCCACCATCGCCCACGAAATCAATCAACCTCTGACCGCGATAACGATGTATGCGCAAGCGTGCATCAACTTGTTGCGAACTACCCAGGTCGACCGGGACAGTCTGCTCCTTGCGCTCGAAAAGTTGAGCCTCCAGTCGCTGCGTGCAGGCGCAATCGTCGCACGTATTCAATCTTCGGTGCGTGGCGAGGCAAACCAGCGTGAACGGACCTTTCTGAACAACCTCTTGATGGACCTGGCCCAGCTGGTGGCTGAGGACGAATGCCTGCGAGACGTTGACCTGCAGTTTGAACTGTCCAGCAACGTGCCCGCCGTGTTCTGTGATCCGGTTGAGATACAGCAGATAGGACTCAATCTGATTCGCAATGCAGTTGATGCGATGAATCAGGTGGGACGGGTCAACGGCAATCGGGTCCTTGTAAGAAGTGGTCTGCTGGGGGCGTTGGTCTGGATTGAAGTTGTCGACTCCGGCCCTGGTGTATCTAGAACCGATGCGCCCCAGGTGTTCGATGCGTTCTACACCACCAAGATAAGTGGCATGGGAATGGGGTTGTCCATCTGTCGAACCATCATCGCACAGCATGGCGGAGATCTTGGCTTCAGGAACAATGCGGGTTTCGGGGCCACGTTCCGGTTCTGTTTGCCCGTGGCTGCGGAAGCCGTTCCAGTGTGAGACACGGAGGTGCGAGTCATTGAGGTTCTTGCATGCCAGGGTATCGACCGCATCCGGAAGCACCAAAGGTGAACAAACTTGAAGACTCTTCCCGATCCTGATCATGCTGCGGAATGCGGCAACGAGACCTTCGAAAAGCCGGAGAAGACGTTCACAAACCTGTCTGCAAAGAAGCAGCACCCCGGAGAGGCGGGACAATCCGCCGGGGCTTCTGATCCCGATCCGGCTTTACGATCAGCTCCCTCCGGGAAGCTCGACCTGTTTGAAGCACTGGATCATCAATTCGAAAAGATGTTTCGTGATCCGCCAGTCAAGAAGTAGGCTCGCAGGCTGATCGGATTCATTTTCCTGGCAGATGCCTGTTTGCATCCGTTCATGGCGGATCGAATCAGCAACCCAGTGTCACGCGTACATCGTGCAATTCGCCGTCATCGATCAGCGCGATTTGCCCTTGCGCGCTCTCGACCTCCATTCCATCGACGATGATCCGGACCACTCGCGCTCCAGCGCCCGTCGAATTGTCGACATGAATCTGGTAGCGGGTTTTCCGGTACTTGAAGGTCAGTTCAAATTGTGGCCAGGCTACGGGAATGCAAGGCTGCAGTACCAGGTGGTCTCCACGCAGTCGAAAACCGAGTATCGCTTCGAGTCCGGCACGATAGAGCCAACCAGCGGCGCCGGTATACCAGGTCCATCCACCGCGACCGACATGCGGTTCGACGGAATAGACGTCCGCGGCAACCACATAGGGCTCCACCTTGTAGCGGTTTGCTTCACTTCGTGTTGTGCTGTGGTTGATCGGATTCAACAGGGCGAACAGCTCTGCAGCCTGCTCAGCCGCGCCGAGCTTTGCATAGGCGAAGATCGACCATGCCGCAGCGTGGGTGTACTGGCCGCCATTCTCGCGAATGCCCGGAGGGTAACCTTTGATATAACCGGGCTCCATCGCCGACTTGTCGAAGGGCGGTGTGAAGAGCAGTGCCAGTCGCTCCTCCCGGCGAATCAGGTAAGCCTCGAGTGCGGCCATGGCCAGCCTTGAGCGAGTGTGGTCTCCGGCACCCGAAATCACGCTCCAGGATTGCGCAATGGAATCGATCCTGGCTTCGTCATTGACGATGGAGCCCAACGGATTGCCATCGTCGAAAAAGCCACGTCGATACCAGGCTCCATCCCAGGCTTCGCGCTCGATCGATGCGCGTAACCGGGCGCAGAATCCATTCCACTTCGCGGAGCGAACGTGGTCCACTCGATCCGCGGCGATCGTTGCAAACTCCGGCAACGTGGCCAACAGAAACCAGCCCAGCCATACGCTCTCGCCGCGACCGGACTCGCCGACCCGATTCAAACCGTCATTCCAGTCTCCGGTCCCGATCAGAGGCAGGCCGTGTACACCCAGAGCAAGACTGTCATCGATGGCCCGGGCGCAATGCTCAAAAAAGGTGCCGCCATGCTCCGCGGTGGTGGGCAGTGCAAAGGATTCGCTCTCGTCGATGGTGAGTTCAGGACTTTCGATGAACGGGACCATCTCATCCAGGATCGAATGGTCACCGGTGGTCTTCAGGTAGTGGAGGGTGCAGTAAGCGAGCCAGACTCTGTCGTCACTGATGCGGGTACGGACACCTTGCCCGGTCTGAGGCAGCCACCAGTGCTGAACATCGCCCTGGAGAAACTGGCGCGCTGCTGCCCTCAGCAGATGCTCCCTGACGAGGTCCGGACGAGAGATGCACAGCGCCATTCCGTCCTGCAACTGATCCCGAAAGCCCCAGGCGCCACTGGCCTGATAAAACGCTGAACGTGCCCACAGGCGGCAGACCACGGTCTGGTACAGCAGCCATCGGTTCAGCAGGATATCCATGGCCCTGTCCGGTGTTTTCACCTGCACAACACCGAGCAGATCGTCCCAGCGTGCGATGACTGCCTTGAGTACGGCATCGAGATCGGCCTTTCGATAAGCCAATACCAGGGCCTGGGCGGCTTCCGTATGGTCGGCCTGGCCGAGCAGAAAGGTGATTTCCGTCGTCGCTCCTGGCGGCAGTTCGAGTGTTGCCCGCAGAGCAGCGCACGGATCCATCCCCGCGCCCATTCGTTTCGACAAAGGCCCGCGATCTGCCAGAGCTGCCGGATTGTCCAAACGACCAAAACGTCCGATGAACTCCCGTCGATCACCGGTCCAGTCGCTCTGACGACCCAACAGGTCGGCAAAGGCGACCCGCGAACCAAAGTCCAGGCTCCACGGGTTGCGGGCAAACAAGGCACCGGTTACCGGATCGAGCTCGGTGGCAATGGTTGGTGCCGATTTGCTGCGAATCGTACCAAGCACCCATTCAACATAGGCTGTGACCGATATCCGTCGACGGCGGGCAGAGTGGTTGCGCAGTGAGAGGCGCATGATTTTCACGGGGTCTTCGAGTGGAACGAACATTTGAAGTTCTGCCGCGATGTCGTGCGCCATGTGTTCGAACCGGCTGTAGCCCTGACCGTGGTAGACCGTATAAGGCGCCTTGTGAGTGCGGATCGGTGTTGCGACCGGGGTCCAGAATTCGCCGGTGTCTTCATCGCGGAGGTAGAGAACCTCTCCTGGCCGATCGCTGACCGGGTCATTCGACCATGCAGTCAGCTGGTTTTCGCGGCTGTTCAGCGACCAGGTGTACCCACTGCCTTCAGCGGCAACCTGGAAACCAAATTGTTCGTTGGCGATGACATTGATCCACGGCAGGGGCGTAGTTTCGTGCGCCGCGAGCGTAATCACGTATTCGCGGCCATCATCCGAAAATCCACCCAGTCCGTTGAAAAACTGAAGACCGGTGCCGGATGCGGGAGTTGCCGGTGGTGCCAGGCGCCGGGGGGAAGTTGACGATGGGGCAGGGTTTGCTCCGCGAACCGGAGCACTGGTCCGACCTGGCCGATCCGGCTTCTCCAACCGCCGCTCCAGCTGCGCAGTGAGGCTGCCCCGCTGGCTGACCAGCACAATGCGCGCCGCGGAAAGAAGCAGGTTGCGGGTCGCCGAGGAAAGCTGGTCGGCGCGCAGTACAAACACAGCGCCTCGTGTGCGCTGATGCGCAGGTTGTGATCGGGACTGACTCATGCGGATGCTGGTTTCGAGAGCGCTCTGCAAATCCTGGACATACGAAGCCGTACGCTCGTTCAGGATGACAAGATCCACTGCCAGCTGCTTGAGCCGCCAGTACTCGTGGGCCTGGAGCAGTTGACGAGCGATGGCAATGTCCTCGACGTGATCAATCCGCAACACCACCAGCGGCAGATCTCCCGAAATGGCCTGCGCCCACAACCCGTCCTGGGGCCCGACTCCACGCAGGATGGTGTCGGAAGAAGGACGCATTGCCGAGTTCGCGTACAGGACGTGGCCCGCCAGTCGCTGGAACAGGCTGGCCTCGGCGGCTTTGATCCCAAGATGCAGCAACTGAACCTGGGCCTGTGTCCACGCCAGTGTGGTGGCACGTTTGAAGCCAGCCGCATCGTAGTGTCTGTCCAGCAGATCCAGCACCCCGGACCGGCTTCCGGCCACGACGGTCCAGAACGACAGACACACGGTGGTTCCGGGTTGAACCCTCACCCGATGGCGTAACGCAAAGACCGGATCAAGCACGGTGCCCACGGAGTTTGACAGTGGCTGACCAAGCATTACTCCGACCGGATCATGGATGTCGTGGTTTCGACCTGTGAATAGTGCCCGATCGGTTTCGAATTCGACGGGCTGCAATCTCCGGCCTTCCTCCACTACCGCACCTTCCACCACCGCATGCTGGGCAACCCATATTTCCGCCTCTTCAGGTGAACGCCGACGTCGCGAAGCAATCAGGGCGTTCATCGCAGGCAAAAATTCGGTTTGCACAAACAGCTTCGAAAACGCCGGGTGAGCAAAATCAGATGCTGCGGGCGCCAGTACGAGTTCGCAGTACGAAGTGACCTCGATGTCTCGCGGGACGTTGCCGTGATTGGTCAGCGAGACACGACGGACTTCGGCATCATCTTCAGGCGAGACGACCACTTGCAGTGCAGTGGTCAGCGTATCGTCGTGTCGCACAAACTCGGCACGATCTTCGGCAAAGGTCACTTCAACGGCGTCAGGTTCCACACCAACCGGTTGCAGGGTTGCTGACCAGACGGTTCCGCGCACGACATCGCGCAGATAGATAAAACTCCCCGAGTCATCTCGGGTCGAGTCTTCACGCCACCGCGTGACCGCAAATTCCTGCCAGCGGCTGTACCCGGAACCGGCGCTCGTGATCATCACGCTATAGCGCCCGTTGGAAAGAAGATGTGTCTGTGGTGTGGCGTCACTGGTTGTCGAAAACTGTCTGGCTTCCTGCTGCTGTCCTATCGTGATTCGTGACCGCGAGTCGATTTCTTCCACACGCTGACGGACAACGGAAACGTCTCGTGGGGTGGACTCCTGCAACAGCAATTCTGTGGCCTGGACACTGGTCTCGGCATGGAAACGCGAACGCATGCGGCCATCAAACAGGACGTTGGCAACAGCGACGATGGTCATGCCCTGATGGTGCGCCATGAACGCCTGCACGATCGAAACATTGACCCCGGCCGGCAGTCGATGCCTTGTGTAGTCGAGCGCTTCGTAGAATCCAAAGCGGCCGCAGGCTCCCAGTGACTTCAGGAGTTCGAAGTTGCGTGCCGCTGCCTGGGGATCGATCATCGCCGCCAGACCAGTGGCATAAGGCGCGATGACCACGTTGTCATTCAAACCCCGCTTCAATCCGAGGCCTGGCACGCCGAAGTTCGAGTACTGGTAGGTGCGTTCAAGATCCCGTGCGTTGTAGGCAGATTCGGAAATGCCCCATGGCACGCCCAGCGACGCCGCATAGGCAATCTGTCTGCGGACGATCAGCCGATTGGTCTGCTCGAGCAGACTGCGGGCTGGTGCCCGCATGACCAGTGATGGCATCAGGTACTCGAACATGGAACCGGACCAGGAGATCAGCGCGGCGCCATGAGCGACAGGCGCAACCGCCCGACCCAGACGGAACCAGTGCTGGGTTGGAACATCGCATTTGGCTATGGCGAAAAAGCTCGCCAGGCGGGCCTCCGAACCGAGCAGGTCATAGCAGCCTGGATCGAGTGTGCCGTCGGCGGCGCGGTAACCGATCGAGAGCAGCTTCCTCCTGGGATCGAACAGGAATCCGAACTCCATCGACAGCGCGAAGTGGCGCGTGGTGTCCGCCAGTGCATCCAGTCGTCGCGACAGCTGTGCGTCAGGAGGTGTGTCGGCAACAACGGGCAGCCCATCGGTGATGCGGATGACGATGGACTGCTGCGCGGCGTTGACCCAGAACACAAGTTCCTCACACTCGGCGTCCGCACTGTCGGCGGCCAGGGTCCGCACGCTCTGCACCAGCGAGGTGATGAGCGGCGCCAGCTCGATGGCATGCTGTTGGTCAATCCTTGACGTATCGTTCGCGCGTAGAGGAGTACTGCCCAGGCACTCGGTGATGCGCATCAGGCTGATTCCGACTTCGCGGCCAGGCGTGGTTGTCCTGCAACCGTGTTCGGGCATGGCGTCAAACGCAAGTTGCGCCAGTGCAACCGCATCTCTCACACCGTCCAGAGTCGGCACTTCGGGTGCCGATCCCTGTGACCATTGGCGGCAGGCATTGGCAACGGCGATCAGATGCCCGGCCAGGTTGCCGCTGTCTACCGTTGAGACATACAGTGGCTCCAGGGGTCGCAGATCACTGGTGTCGTACCAGTTGTAGAAGTGTCCTCGGTATCGTTGCATTCGGTGCAACGTGGCAATCGTGGCTTCCAGCCTGCCGATCGCGTCGCGCAACCCTATCCAGCCGAAGTCACGGGCGCTGACTACACACAGCAGATACAACCCGATATTGGTAGGCGAAGTCCGGCGAGCCAGGACAGGTCTTGGGATTTCCTGGAAATTGTCCGGTGGCAGCATGTGATCGTCTGCGGTCACAAAGGTCTCGAAGTAGCGCCACGTTCGACGGGCGATGAGCCGCAGGACCTGCTGGTCTGCCGCAGACACCCCAACCCGGCCGGCCACTTTTGGTGACCTGCTGACCAGATGAGCGATCAGTGGCGCCGCCGCCCACAGGCAGGCAAATGGCAACGCGATCAACCAGGCGCCTTGCCCCGTGGTGGTCGTCAAGCCGATGGCAACCAGTGCCAGTACAGGGCTCATCCACATGCGCGTCAGCAAGCCCCCCAGATTCGGTCGGAAGCTGGTCTGGGCTTGCGCGGCCGTTACCCATTCGAGCAGGTGTCGCCGGGAGACAAATACGCGAAACAGGGTCCGCGTGATGGCATCGCACATCAGCCAGGCCTGGTGTGCGAGAAAGGTCATTACGAGCAGGACCTGCATCAGGCTCAACCACAGATCGGTACCAATGGCGAGCAGGTGACTGATTGCCTTGACGCCCGGTCTGGGAGCCAGCGCTGTTGCCAGTACCGGCAACAAGGTAGGCAACACAATCGTCATGACTACGAACATCGTCCAGATCGATGCAGCGGTTGGCGCCATGAGCCAGCCTGCCAGAAGCGCCAGCAGCATTGTCGGGGCTGAAAGTGTCCGTCGCAGGTTGTCAACCATTTTCCACAGTCCCAACAACGGCAAAGGAGCGCGCCCCTTGCTCCGGCTGTCATGACGTCCAAACACCCACGGCAACAGCTGCCAGTCACCACGAGTCCATCTGTGGTTGCGAGCGGCAGTCACGTCGTAACGTGCCGGATATTCCTCGACCACTTCGATATCCGATACCAGTCCAGCTCGGGCAAACGTGCCTTCGAACAGGTCATGGCTCAGCATCGAACCTTCCGGAACACGCTCCGCCAGCGCTGCCTCGAATGCATCTACATCGTAGATTCCCTTGCCGGAATAGGAACCTTGACCAAACAGATCCTGGTAGACATCAGAGGCTGCTGCATCATAGGAATCGATCCCGGTCATGCCCGAAAACACACGCTGGAACATTGAGCCTTCGCGACCGACGGGCATCGATGGCGTCACTCTGGGCTGAAGAATCGAATAACCTTCGATGACAACGCGTCCGTCAGTGTCCAGGCGTGGCCGATTCAGCGGGTGCGCCAGCTTGCCGATCAGACGCCGGGCGGTCTCGCGGGGCAGCCTGGTATCGACATCCAGCGTGATGACATTGCGAACATCGGGAGGTACGACCGGTGTATCGCCCGCAGCGCTGATGTAGCTGGTGTCCTGTGCACCACGCAACAGGCGATTCAGTTCATGCAGCTTGCCGCGTTTGCGTTCCCATCCCATCCAGACCTGTTCGCTGTCGCTCCAGACCCGCTTTCTGTGCAGAAGGAAAAAACGCTCTGACGTGTGGGTGCCACGATGGTTCTGATTCAATCTTGCGATACCGGCTCTTGCACGCAGCAGCAACGCTGCATCGTCAGGTCTGCTGGCCGATTCGGCGTCCAGCCAGTCCGTGAGCAGTGCAAAGTAGATTTCTCCCGTCGAGCAGGAAAGTGCGTGTACTTCCAGGCGTTCGATCTGGGCGTCAACCGCTGCTGTCGTGGTGAGCAGGGTAGGCACGACAACCAGTGTCCGATGTGCAACCGGAATGCCTGTTTCGAAAGCCATCGCCGGGAGGATGGTGGCCCCCACACTGCGCGTGATGGCACGATTGACGATGGCAACTGCGAGATCGATGGCCGGAATCGCGCCGGCTAGTGCCAGGAGTGCGAGCCATGGAGTGGGTACACCCTGTTGGGCAAGCAGGCAGATCGGCAACGCAAGAGTGAGCACCGAACAGGTCGCCACACCAGCCATGTAACCCGCCGGACCAAGCCGGTCGTTGAGGCGGCGGGGTATCTCCTTGATCGAGGTGCGATAGCCTATGGCTGCTTCAAGCGCGGCCCGACCTCCTGCAATCAGGTGATAGCCGGGATCTTGTACCTGCGGAGTGTTCGCAGGTGCTGCGCGGGCTGCCTGCACGGCAACTCTTGCCACATCCAGTTCCGACGCAGACGCGCCACGGGCCAGCTCTTCGATGGCACTGCGGTACAGATTGCGGGTAGCGAAGTCCATGAGTACGAAGTCGGTTTCATCGCCCAGGACGGCGTCCACCAGACTGGCTGCCTCGAAAAACTCGTTCCAGTCGATATCCGACAGCAGTTGCATGCTGGTGATGATGTTGCGCATCGTCACGTTGGCAGCACCCTGCCGGTGGTGCTCCTCCTGAACCAGCTCATCGGCAGTTTGATGCTGGAGCGCGAGTTGTTCATCCAGCCAGGCCAGTGCTGGTGTGACTCGCGGGTCCTGGTCACGCAACCTCTTGACCACCTGGACCAGAAACGCGTGCGGCAGCGGATTGTGCTGCGCGTGGTGGCGGATGAGCGCCTGGGGCTCTGTGGTGTTGCTGCCGACTCCCAGCAGCTCATCAGCGATGCGATCAGCATCCTTTTGTGCGAGGCGATCCCTGGCTACCTGTTGAACGATGCGTCGCAGATTTTCAACGAGGACGATTCGCAGACTGATGGCGATGGCCCACAGTTCGCCGATCAGCAACGGCTGCACGACCTGGTAGGCACGCACAAAACGAAGCAATGCTTCGGCTTCGAATCGACTGTCGCTGTGTGCACAGCACGCCCAGGCGATGCCGAAAACACGCGGGTAACCGGCCAGCTGGCCGTTTGCAAGCTTGGGCAACTGTCGGTAGTAGCCTGGCGGCAGGTCGTCGTGGATCTGACGGATCTGATCTTCCACCTGGTGAAAGTTGTCGAGAAACCATTCAGCGGCTGAAGAAATGGGCTGACCTTCAATCATGACACCGGCAATGGAGCGGTAGTTTTCAATCAGTACCCGTTCGTTTTCCTTCAGCCTTGAATTGAGCGATCTCCCGGCCGGTGGATCCAGAGTGATGTCCTGCGCCTGGGCCAGACTGGCAGCGTGCAGCTCCAGACGTTCAATGCTGAACAGTTCTGCCCTGATGATGTCAGTGGAGTGCCAAGGCGAGTCTTCAGGTTCGCGACGCAACCACCGATGCAGAGCGTTCAGGTGAACCTCTCGGCGGGTGGTACCCGACTGCAGGCCGGCTCGCCGAGGGCAGCGGCCGACAAGTTATCGAACGCAATATTCCAGAGCAGGGACGGTGACATGTAGTTCTGCAAGAATGAGAGTGAGACATTTTGTTACGCAGACCCGCGATTCAAGTGCCTGCGTGTCCCTGCAAGATACGCGGTCAGCTGCCTCTGCAATGTACGATGGCGTACCGTCAGACGTTCATCGATGGGGCAGGTCGATCGCGCCATTTGGCCAGGTCCAGCTACGGATCTCCGGCAAGTCTTCTCCGTGTGTTTCGATGTACAGTCGATGTTCATGGAGTCTCGCGTTTAACCTTGCCTTCAGATTCACACCTTTGGCCGGGACCGTCGGCAGACGGTCAAGGGCATCGATGACAAGGTGAAAGCGATCGAGGTCGTTGCGCACGGTCATGTCGAACGGGGTGGTTGTGCTGCCTTCCTCCTTGAATCCACGCACGTGAAGATTAGGATGATTGTGGCGACGGTAAGTCAGCCGATGGATCAACAGCGGATAGCCGTGGTACGCAAAGATGATGGGTACGCGCGTGGTGAACAGTGCATCGAAGGCAGTGTCACTCAATCCATGCGGATGTTCGCTCTGAGGCTGCAAGCGCATCAGGTCGACAACGTTGACCACTCGAACTTTCAGGTCTGGCAGGTGTTCTCGCAAAATGGCCACGGCTGCCAGCGTTTCCACGGTTGGCACATCGCCACAGCAGGCCATCACGATATCCGGTTCGCTGTCGCCTTCGTTGCCAGCCCAGTGCCAGATGCCAATACCGGCTTCGCAATGCGCGATTGCCGCATCACGATCGAGCCATTGTGGTGAGGCCTGCTTGCCAGCAACAATCACGTTGACGTAGTTGCGGCTACGCAGGCAATGATCGGTCACCGCGAGCAGCGTGTTGGCATCGGGTGGCAGATAGACCCGGATGATACTGGCCTTCTTGTTGGCGACGACGTCGATGAAGCCCTGGTCCTGATGGCTGAATCCATTGTGATCCTGGCGCCAGACATGTGACGAGAGCAGATAGTTCAGCGATGCAATCGGCGCACGCCAGGGAATATGTTCGGCTACATCCAGCCATTTGGCATGCTGGTTGAACATCGAATCGATGATATGCACAAAGGCTTCATAACAGGAGAAGAAGCCGTGGCGTCCGGTGAGAAGGTAACCTTCCAGCCAGCCTTCGCACTGATGTTCACTCAGCATTTCCATCACACGGCCATCAGCTGCGACGTTTTCGTCCCCCGGCAGGATCTGGGCAGTCGAACAGCGGTCCGTCACTTCAAAGACGGCGCCCCACCGGTTGGAGGTGGTCTCATCAGGACTGAAAACGCGGAAATTCTCTGGATTCTGCTTGATGACATCCCGAATCAGCTGTCCCTGGATACGGGTAGCCTCGGCAGCGATCGAGCCGGGGCTGGGTACCTGCAACGCATAGGTACGAAAGTCTGGCATCTGCAGATCGCGCAGCAGAAGGCCGCCGTTGGCGTGCGGGTTGGCACTCATCCGGCGATTTCCCCGCGGTGCGAGTTCCGCCAGGCGATCGATCAGCCGGCCTTTTGCATCGAACAGTTCCTGCGGGCGATAACTCTGCAGCCAGGCCTCGAGACCAGCCAGATTGCCCGTTTGATGTGTGTCTGCCATGGGTACCTGGTGGGCCCGGAACGTACCTGCGCTGGGTTTGCCGTCTACCACGGCCGGTCCGGTCCACCCTTTTGGTGATCGCAGGATGATCATCGGCCATCGCTCGCGCACCTCAAAACCATGAGCGCGTGCATGCCCTTGAATGCGCTGGATGGCTGCGACGGCGGTATCAAGTGCTGCAGCCATCTCCAGATGCATCGTCATTGGATCATCACCCTCGACAAACAAGGGCGTGTAACCATAACCGATGAACAGTGCTTCCAGTTCTTCGTGTGGAATTCGCGCCAGCACCGTCGGCCCGGCGATCTTGTAGCCATTCAGGTGCAGGATTGGCAGCACTGCGCCATCGTGAACCGGGTTGAGGAACTTGTTGGAATGCCAACTCGTGGCCAATGGACCGGTTTCCGCTTCACCATCGCCAATCACGCAGGCAACAATCAGGCCGGGATTATCGAAGGCTGCTCCGTAGGCATGGGACAGCGCATACCCGAGCTCGCCCCCTTCATGGATCGAGCCAGGAGTTTCGGCGGCGACATGACTGGGAATCCCGCCAGGAAACGAGAATTGTTTGAACAGACGCTGCAGACCGGCGGCATCCTGTGGAACGTCCGGATAAACCTCGCTGTAGGTACCTTCCAGCCAGGCGTTGGCGACGATGCCGGGGCCACCATGGCCAGGTCCGGTCACATAGATCATGTTCAGATCGAGGGCCTTGATGAGCCGATTGAGATGGACATAGATGAAGTTGAGGCCGGGTGTTGTGCCCCAGTGGCCGAGCAGGCGTGGCTTGATGTCTGCCTGTGTCAACGGCCTGCGCAGCAGCGGATTGTCGAGCAGATAGATCTGACCAATGGACAGGAAGTTTGCAGCCCGCCACCAGCCGTGCATCCTCTCGAGCAATTCCTGGTCAGGCGCAGTGGTCATGGAATCTGAATCCTCTTTTTGTCGTGATGCGACTGAATAGCCGCTGATGTGGCTGTGCTTCCCGATCCCTTCGGGTTCGAATGGGTTCAATGACGGTCCGGTCGGTTGGCGTCGGTGGTAAGTCTCTGGCAAGCGGCGCGGGTAATGATCTGTTCTTCATCGGTATGAATGAGCCGGACTGCAACGGGGCTGTCAACCGTCGACAGCAGAGGGTTGCCCCGGGCGTTTTGTTCCTGATCGAGCTGGATGCCGAGAAAGCCGAGCCCATTGCAGATGCGGGCGCGAATTTCGGGTGCGTTTTCGCCAATGCCACCAGCGAACACCAGGGTGTCCACACCGCCAAGGGCGGCTGCAAATGCGCCG
>JBGSHJ010000085.1:0-26341 GCA_041752315.1 Pseudomonadales bacterium | reverse complement strand
GTCGGCAACATTCTGGTGGAAGGGGATGAGTCGGTGCGGTTGGCGCACTCGAGTGTAGTGGCGACGACGAGCAGCAGCGCGGGTGCGGGCGCGGTGACGATCCGGGGCGGTGATGTCCTGATCGAGGGTGCAAAGCGTGTGGACGCAGCCCTGGGTCAAACTCTGAACGTGCCGGCAGGAATCGCGGTAGTCACCAGCGGATCAGGGAACGCGGGCAACATCAGCGTTTCTGGAAACAACGTGAGACTGGAGGACGCACAACTTCGCTCCGATACCAGTGCCGCAGGCAACGCGGGCGGTATTGTTGTTGCGGGGGATGTGGTCGAAGTCATCGACTCCACGCTGTCCTCCGATACCACCGCGAGTGGTAATGCGGGATCGATCGTGCTGAGTGGAGGGAGTGTACAGATCCGTGGTGAACAATCGCTGATATCCAGTGCGACTTCCGGCGTCACCATTGGGACGGCCAATGCCCGTTTGCCGTCGTTGCCTGCCTCGAAGGGGGACGGTGCGGATGTCACGGCTCTCCTTGCCACGGCTGCTGACGTCGAACCCGGAGTGGGCGACGGTGGGGCCTTGCTGAAACGTGGTTTCGGTGTGCAGGCGCTTGTTGCCGGCGTCGCTGGTAGCGGAGGCAGCATCACGATTGCTGCAGATCAGGTCGAGGTCTCGGAAGGGACGATTTCTTCGGATACCCTGGGAAGCGGCAACGCCGGATCCATTTCGATCAATGGCCGCACCATCGAGGTCAATGCCGGTGCCACGGTCTCGAGTTCGACCTCCGGGAGTGGCAATGGCGGCTCTCTGACGATCAACGACGGCGGTCAGCCCGGGGGAGCCGGGGAGGCGCCCGCCGAGACGGTTCTGATCGCGGGTCAGGGTACCTCCTTGTTGTCCGAGAGCCGGGGCACCGGTAGCGGGGGGAGAATCAGAATCTTCGCACAGGATGCGACGATGACCGGAGGCAGTACGATACGAACCAATGCCGCCGGGGCTGGGGGTGCCGGAGAAGTCGACATCGACATTTTGAATGATTTTTCCATCACGAGTCCGGGGTCGGTCGGACTACCGACATCGATCGTGTCGAATTCTGATTTTTCCAGTGGGGGCGACGTTTCGATCAGCGTGGGTGGCCTGCTGTTCATGCAGAGAGGACAAATTGTGTCCTCCGTTCAACAGGCATCCGGCAATGGCGGCGACATCACCGTGCTGACCGGCGGCCTGCTGATGAAGTCGAGCAGGATTCTGGCGCAGGCGGCGCAAGGGGACGGGGGCAAGATCACGCTGACGTCGAACGACTCCGGTGGTCCGGATGCTTCGAGCGCGAAGCGGATATTTCTGATCGATACCAACTCGGTGGTTGATGCAAGTTCAGCCGGTGGGGTGGATGGGGAAATCCGGATCGATTCTCCGAATCTTGATGTGTCGGCCTCGCTGAAGTTTGACGATCGGTCACTTGTCCAGGTTCGGGATATTCCGACCGATCCTTGCGAGGCCAGAAGGACGGGTGGGCAGGGTTCCATGCTCCTTATCGAAAAGCCGCCCATTCGGTCACTGGTTGATGACTACCTGGGAATCAATGTCGAGGAGCATACGGACGCCACGAGCGAACTGTCGGTGTACCCCACCCCTTCAGGGAGACTCTTTGCTTCCAGTGAAGTGGGATGCGGGGGAATATGATGATGGCGATAGTCAGAACGGTCTCCGCGACTGGCTGGGAGTCTTCAACACCGTTGATTGTCGGGGCCAGGAGCGAGGAGGACCATCAGGCCAACAGGCGTTTGGAAGTGTTCCTGTTGACGCCGCGCTGAACGACACTTTCGTTTCAGTTCCTTGAATGGATATGGCGGTTGGGCGACTTGCGGATCGCGCATGCCGTAGACCTCAGCGCGAAGGCTGTGGTGACCTGTGCGTCGTTTAGGTTGTGCTACTATTCAAGTCGGTATCAAGGCATTCACTGTCCGCTGTCAGTCTTTCGCAACGTGATTCTTGAACTGCCTGGACAGTGGGTCTCTGTAGAAAGGTAACCGTGTCGGTACGATCAATTTTCATCCTGGGACTGCATCGATCGGGCACGACGTTCGCCAACCTCGTGATCGGTGCGCATCCGGACTGTGTCGCCGTGGGCGAAGTCTATAACGTGATCCGTCCGGACGTGACGGCTGAAAAACTGATCGAGCTCTACCAACATTGCACCTGTGGGCAATGTGAGTTCTGGCCACAGGTCATCGATGCCATCGGGCGGGACGGGGCAAGTTCCCTCACCGAGCGCTATCGCGTATTCGGCGAGGTCTTCGCCAGGAATTTCCCAGGCAAGTTCCCCGTCGACAGTTCAAAGCGCATTGATGTGATCGAGGCGGCGGGCCAGGCCCTCCAGGTTTCGCCGGTGATGGTCTATCGCGATGTGCGTGGCTGGAGTTATTCAAAAGTTGGTCGTATCGACGGAAGGACCATGCTTGGCTGGTATCGGGGGAATCGACGGATAGAAACGCGTTTTCCCGAGGCCATTCCGGTCAGTTACGAGTCACTTGCGCTTGAATCCGACAAGGCGATTCCGGCCCTTTTCGACAAGCTCGGATTGCCACCCTGTGAGATGCCTATCCAACTTGATCAGCCGCACGCTCACATCCTCATCGGCAACAAGATGCGAGGCAAAAAAGGCGAAGGGATCCGGTACGACCAGCGCTGGATGGCCGATAACAGCCTTTGGCCCGCGGTGCTGGCGCCCGTCATGCGTTACAACAGGAAGCGCATCTATCAAGGCCTCTAGTACGACCTAGAGGTCCCGCTGGCTGTACCAGAGACAACTTCTCCGAAATGCCGCTGGCGCATCGGAAAAAAAACCCTGGAGATTGCACGATGAGACAGTTCCAACCTGAATCCATGCCATGAAGATCCTGCTCTACGTGAACAGCCACCTGCCACGAATCGGTGGGCGCGAACTTGTCGTTCACAATCTGGCTTTGCAGTACCAGCACCTCGGCCATGATGTCGTGGTCGCGGGGGCTGGAGGTTACAGGCAACACGGCGATCTTCAGCTCGGCTATCCCGTCAGCCGCTGGCCGATCGTAAACTCGGCACCTGACCTTTCACGCCAGGTTTCGCTGGCTGTCTACGCGATGCTCACGCGTCCGGACGTCGTGCATGCACATTCGACGTACCCTTGTGGTTATGCGGCGGTCCGTCTTGGCCGCTTCTTGCGATGCCCGATCGTCATCACGCCACACGGCGAGGACATCAACGTCGTCCCCGAAATCAGCTTTGGCCAGCGGCTGGATCCCGCACAGCGGGTGAAGATCGAAGAAGCCGTACGCAAGGCCGATGCGACCACGGCGATCAGCGAAACCATTGCAGCCTCGCTGGAGGAGTCCGGTGCGCCGAAGGAGAAAATACTTCGCATTCCCAACGGGGTTGAACTGGTGCGTTTCGAAGGCACACAGACAGGGAACACACTCGAGCGCTTCCAGCTGAGCGCGGACCAGCAGATCGTAGTCTCCACGGGCAACTATCATCCCAGGAAGGGCCATGAAGTCCTCGTCGAAGCCGTCGCGCATGCCAGATCGAAGTGCCCCGGACTTGCGCTCGTGATCGTCGGAAAGACCTCGGAAGCCTTCTGCAAAGCTGTGGCAGACAAAGGTTACTCGGGCTTTGTGAAGTTCGCCGGAACCCTCAATGTCCCGCTGCCAGGCAGTGGTGCGGAGGATCCTCTCGCCGATCTTCTCCGTGCGGCAACACTGTACATCTCTTCCAGCATGGATCAGGGCGCAGAAGGACTTTCGCTTGCGCTGATGGAAGCCATGGCAGCCGGCGTGTGTCCGATCGTGACCGATATTTCGGGAAACAGGGACATCATCAATCACAACCAAAACGGTCTGGTCGTACCCCCGAGGGATGCGATGGCCATGGGGGACGCGATCAGCATGATCCTTTCCAGCGCTGGAATGGCCCGTACGCTGGGTGATGAGGCGAAGAGAACCGTGGGTCAGTTCGGATGGGATCGGGTGGCCGAGCGTTATGTCGAAGCCTATGCGGAGTTGATCAGGAACTTCCGAACATGAGACCCCATTGACGCAGCGGTCCAGGGGTCGCCTGTGTCACCGCCGGCGGACCCTGGCGAGAAGCCGCTTGATTCTGCCTGAAGCCTTCAGCGCCATGAAATCCAGGCGTGTGAGTCCTCCGGCCAGCCGGAGACCGCGGTAGGTGTCGGTCGTCATCGATGCATCCGGGTCCACGCGGACTTCCACGGTCGAGAACAGTCTGGCCAGATAGGATCCAACGGGAGGCTTCAGTGATTTTGGCACGTGCATCCGCCTGAGATATTCGTTCCACAGGTGAATCGACAGCGAATCGCGGCAAGCCATGCCACAAGCGTCCGCAGACTCGGGTAAAAACATGTCTCCAGCCGAATCCAGTGGCACCGGATAAAAATGGGACTGATCAACGATCCGTACACGCTGCGGATGAATGCCTGCGTATTCGGCAATCAGTTTCGGACCGATGACACCCCACCTGAACACCTTCCCCTTGGCTTCGGCCATGGCAGACAGTGCGCGCGCAACCGAAGGATCGTTGATGCACATGACTGCCCCGTTGGTCGTCTTCGGGGACTCGTAACCGACGAGCAGGCCCGGGCATGTCTTCTGCAGTTCCAGGAACCGGCTTGCGGGCTGCAGGCAGAACACATCCGTATCGAACCACCAGCCTGGCTGGTCGGCGAGAATCCTGTACCTGATGATGTCGGAAAACGCTGCAACCGAGCCCTTGTGTCCCTCCTGGGTGTACGCGTGAACTTCGTCGATGCTGGCGAGATTCGATGCGTCCCGGAGCCGAACACCCTGAGGGACCTGGAGGTCGAGATTGAACGTGTGCAGCGTCACCTTCGCACCCTGCAGGACGAAGGAGCCTAGGCATGCGCTTTCGTAAAGCGAAAGCGTCGGACCATGCCAGAAGAAGTTCGCGTCAATCATGATTCGTCCGCCATACGACCGATAGGTAAACTTCCACGGCGCGCCGGTGCATTGGATTCAATTGTGGGTGTTCGCAAGGGTGGTCTTGTAGAGGCCCATCAACCGGGAGCGTACCTTTTCCCAGGCGAATTCCTGCGCGTGGATCCTGGACGCTTCACCCATCGAGCAGATGCGCGCCGGGTTGTTCTGCAGTTGTGCGATATGGTGAAGCATGGCGTCTGGGTCTCCCGCGGGTGACAGGAGCGCGCACGCCGCGCTGGTATAGTCCCGGACGCCTGGAAGATCGGTCGAGAGGATCGGCAAGCCACAGGCCATTGCTTCGAGCAGACTGTTGTTGGCGGTCGCATCGAGCAGTGGCAACAACAGCGCGTGACTCGACTGATAGGCCGCAAGCAGGTCCGCGTCCCCGACTCCGGAAAGGATCCGGACATTGGGGTAGGGGCTGAGATGGCTCACACGTTCCGGCTTGCAGATGACCAGGATCTCCACCTCCCGGTTTCCCGCCGCCAGTCCCTGTGCAACTTTTTCCAGCGTTTCAAAGTCTCGAAGGTGGGAGCCGACACAGATCAGACGCAATCGGTTTCCGGGCTTGGGATCGCTGGAGGGATGATAAAAATCAGTGTCGATTCCGTGCGGAATGTAGTGCACAGGTACATGCGGTGCGTGAATCTCGAAAAACTCCCGCTGGCAGTTCGCCATGACGACGATGGCATCGAGTCGTGCAAGATGATCCGGCTTCCGGACGAGTTCCCGCAGGCGCCACACCGGGGTGTGGTAGGTTGCGATGATCGCATTGCCACGGCGAGAGAGTCGAGTCATCGAGCCGAGGTAACGATGGGAATTTTCACCGTAGAGAAAGTGAAAGGCGGTATCTCTGCTCTGGTACCACTCCTTCGCGCATCTCGCTTCCACCCAGAAGCTGCTGCGACGGTACCACGGGTTCCCGGAGTGCGTGACCAGAGGCAGGGCACCGCGCACGATCATGCGCTCCCAGAGTCCTGGCAGCGGCGTTCTGGTCAGTGGATCGTCATCGATCGTTTCAGAGCAGCGATGATAGCCCGATGGTCCGGCATGGTTGGACATCCTCAGGCTGACCATCCTCACGCGGGGAGTATGCAATCGACGGCCTCTACGTTATCAACGGGTATCAACGCCTCACTCTAGAAAACTTCCGACAGTGTTTCCATGCACTGATCAGCTTTTTCCAGAGCCGATGAAGGATAGTAACTGCACATCACGACAAGAGTGTGGACAGCACCACCTTTGTTCTGCATTTCCCGCGTACCTTTTGTTCCGGCTGTTTGTTGATGATCGTCAGACAGGTTCGTCCGGCCTGCCCCTCTTCGAAACTTTCCATGGCGATGGCGCTGACCAGTCGCAGGCGGGAAACCTCATTCGGAAACGGCGTGGCGACCCGGGTTCACCGAACCTGTACTGGCCCCTGTACGGGCAAAGTTCACGTGTGGACAAACCGGGGGTACGAGCTCTGCAGGGACTTAGCGGAGGGTCGCTGAGTTTTCTGGATTGGAAACCTGCCGGGAAAGCCACACCAGCGTATCGGCAATGTCCTGGGCTGGTGGATTGTAGAACACCGCAACGAGATCGCCGGATGGATTGACCAGGTAAACCTGGGAGGTGTGCTCGACGTCATAGCCGCCGGTGGTATCCGTTGGCCCACCTCTGAAGAACACCGCCGAGAATCGGGCTGCGATGGGTTTTACGCGTTCAGGGTCGTCGGTCATCGCGCGGAAGCCTTCGCCGAGCGGTTCGATGTAACGGCGGATCGTATCGACGTCATCACGCTTGCCATCCACGCTGATGAATACGATCTCGGGTCGAGCCTGACCATCGGGCAGTGCCTGACGGATATCCTGCAACTGCTTAAGCGTCGTTGGACAGACGCTCCGGCAGTGCGTAAAGCCGAAGAACAACAGCAGCGCGCGTCCTCTCAACTCCGAGAGCGACAGGTGACGACCGTCGTCCGACGGCATGGAGAAGTCCTCCACCGGTTTTGGAGGTGTCACGAACCGGGTACGATCCGGTGCCTGCAACGAGAGATCCGCCGGCACCGACGATGGCGTTGCCGCAACCGACGCGGAGCCCACCAGCAGAAAAACGGCTATTGTCCGTGCGCGATGCCAGCGGGACCGCATGGCAACCACATCCGGTCTGGCTCGACGCAGGTGGGTGGTGCGGAAGTCCGGGGTGAGGTGACTTTCACCCGCGGTCACGCATGGCTTGTCGATGTTGAACGAACCCACTCAGGGAGCCCCTTCCAGGTCATCGATCTCGAGCAGATAGGCGGTCAATCGTTCGAGATCTTCATCGGAAACGATGACACCCTGGTGGGAACGCACCGCCTCCTGGAGGTCGGCTGCGGAACCATCGTGCAGATAGGGTGCCGTCAGCCAAAGCCCCTTGAGGGTTGGTGTGTCGATTCCGGAAAGGACCGCGCCCGACCGATTCCCACTCCCGGGTTGGCGAATGGTTCCGACGTCGAAAACCGCTTCTTCACTGTTGGTGAAGTCATTGCCGCTGTGGCACTGCGCACAGTTCTGGGCGTCGAATACGGTTCGACCCAGTGCAGCCGTCGGCGAGAGATTTCCGTTGGCCAATCGGAAGGGACTTCGTCCAGCCCGATCGAGGCTTGTGACGTACGCAGCAAGTGCATCCAGATCGACACTCACTCCTGCTTTGGGATCACCCAGCAGTTCTCGTCTGCTGCCCGTATCCAGCAACGTGTTCGACATCAAGCCCGTGCCACCTGCGAGGTTCCGGATTTGCGTTTCAAGGTCCTGCACCTCGTCGGAGTTGGCGCTCCAGTGGCCCCGACCTTGCGCACCCCGGCGGCCTCTAAGATCGATCGTATTCCTCAATCCTTCGCCGAACCCGGACATGTCCCACGTACGTCCATCGTGACCGCCATCGTGGTGACAGCTTGCACAACTCAGGTAGCTGTCCCGGCTCAGTCGGCTGTCCTGCGCGTCGTAGAAGTACTGTTTGCCGAGCAGTACAGCGGGACTCAAGACCTCGTCAGTGGTGCTCTGGAGTGTGGCTAGCAGGGGGGCGAGCAATTGCCCATCCTGCATCAGGGGGCGCAGGTCAAGCACGGAGACCGTACGATCCATGAAGTTCTGCACATAGAGTCGTTGCGAATCCGGCGAAACAACGAGACCTTGCGGCGCCCTGCCAACGCTGATGCGGAGGATTTCGACTGCGTTGTGCACGTCGACTACGGCCACCTCACGACTGGTCTCCAGGGCGACGAACATCAGCACGCCGGTCGATTCGAACGCTGACGCACCCGCGAGACCGGAATCGTCATGATCGATGCGGGACGCGAAGCTCTCGCTGTCGTTCGCAAGATTGATGCGCGAACTGATTGCACGCACCGTGTTCTGGTGATTCAGATGCTGTCCGCTTCGCAGCATGCCGCGTCGAACATTGTCCTTCTTTGACGGAACCCAGGCGCTGGCGCCATCCGGCGAGATCACGGGTGGACCCAGATAGTTCGGTATGCCCCGTCCCTGGTTTTCAAGGTCGAGTTCCGCGCTGTGGCGCAGGACGACAGTGGAAATCTGCGCAAGTGACCCGGCATCGACGACGATGACTTCCCCTCCGACGCCGTTGGGCACCTCGACGGCAACATCTTCTTCACCCGGCAGTTGACCGGTGATCCATCGCGAAACGTACAGCCGCTGGGAATCGGCGCTGATCGAGAGATGCCTGGGCGAACCTGCAAGTTCCAGACGAGCAAGCTCTGCGCCTGAAACGGGATCGAGCTTCAGGATTTCGCGGGTTCCCTCCAGAGCCACATAGGCGGCCGAACCATCCGGAGCAAAGACGATTCCGTGCGGGAGTGAGCCAACGGTCAGTGGAATCGTGGTCCCGGTGGTCAGGGAGTTGGCGTTGATGACGTGAATCATCGCGTCCTCCCGGGCAACGACCCAGATTCGACCGTCCGGCGACTGCGCCAGCGTTCGCGGGGATTTGCCGACCACAACTTCGCCGAGGAGCCGATGGTCGTCCAGGGAGAAGGCAGTGACAGAGGCGTTGTCCGGATTGACGACCCACAGTTTCCCGGCGGCAGTGATGATGCTCGACGATGCCGTCGGCGATTCAGCGGTCAACGGGTTGTGTACGAACTGGGCGAAGCTCCGGGTTCGCTCGATATTGCGATCATCCTTCACGGCGAGCGTGACCCAGTACAGACCAGCCTCTGGATAGGCATGCTCGATCGAGGGAGACGCAGACCACGCGGACTCGGTACCATCACCCAGAGTCCACTTGAAGAGCGGATTGATTCCACCGGAGACGGTCGCAGCAAACGTTACGGCGACTCCCCTCCCTACCGGTGGATGGGGTGATATCGAAGTGATTTCGAGTGCCTCGACCACCTGGATGGCCCAGGTGAAGTTGGTCGTTGCAAAAGTGTGGCCGTCCGACACGCGCACGGTGACGGTGGTCAGCCCCGCTTGCGTCGGCGTGCCGGTAATCACGCCCGTAGTCGGGTTGATCGAGAGACCGGGGGGAAGACCTTGTGCGTCGTAGGTAAGGACTTGAGGATCAGGATCGGAAGCAACAATCTCCAGAAGCACGGGAACACCCAGCACGTTTTCCTGCGCGCCGGGACCAGTAATTGAAGGGGGTTGATTGACAGGCGCGGATTCCGCCTGCAATGCAGCTGCCTGGAGTCGGATGTGTCCGGTACCGCCCGTGACAATCTGTCGCACGTAGAGTCTCTGCCCGGCGGCCGCCGCGCGATAGGTGAACTTGAAGACATGGCTGTACTTGCCGGAGAGATTTCCGATCGTTCGCCGATAGATCGGAACGCTCGTGTCTGAAAGGCGCGCTTCGATCCTGCTGGTGGACTTGAGACCGCCAAGAAATACATGGAGCGTTCGCCGGGTCGGGTCAGCCAGACTTGAAAGCTCGTAAGCCTTGTTGGTACCGGCCACGGAAACCCCACCTGCAAATCCCGGTGTCGCAAGGACAGGTGAGCCGTCGGACCACAGTTGGGCAGGCCACACAGCAGGTTGGGGAGCGAAGCGCTTCAGTGGGCCGCCAATCGCAGCAAGAGATCCGATCTGGACCGGAACGTTTGCCTTTCGGTTGACCGATGTTGCTGAACTCAGCCCCCAATGAACCCAGTCCGAAGTGCCAAGCCGCGTCAGATCAACGCTACCGGGCCCAGCAGCGCTGACTATCACCTCGATGCCGCTGCCTTCGGGATCTGCGAGGGTAGTTGCCGAAACAGCGGCGGTGCGTTCCGATTCATTGCCTGCAACGTCTACAGCCGAGACCTGGTATCCCACGGCCGTGAGAGGTGGCAACCCGCTGTTTCGGAAAGATACCGAACTGGCCTCGGTTATCGGCGTGACCTCGGATTGGCGGTACACGCGATACGCGCGAAGGCCGGAACCGCCGTAGTCCTGCGAAGCCGACCACGACAGGGTGACGCTGTCGCTACCCACGTCCGTCACTTTCAACCCTGACGGCACAGACGGTGGAACAGTGTCGCTCGTTGCGATCCCGATGTTCACGATCTGCGCCACGGACGGCACACCTGCACCATTCACGAGGAACAGGAGGTAGTAGCCCGGCGGAGCATCTGACGCGCGGACAGGCGCCTGCACGCTCAAGGTATTGCCCGACGCGGAGAATTGAAGTTCGACGAACCGCTGCCCCATATTAAAACTGTGGGTAACGGAACCGGTCGATACCAGGGTCACCCGCTGGATGTCATCGGTATTCGCTACGACCTCGAACGTCTGACCCGTCGCCAGTTGTGACGGCGCATGCAGAACCGCCGGGCGGCTGGCGAGTTGATTGCCGTTGAACAGGTACGGCGGGCGATAGATTTCGGCGTGGCGATTGTCGAGCGGACCCGGCGCGCCGCCGCCGCCGACGAGTACGCTGGCGTCGGGAAGCAGCAAGGCAATGGAATGATAGAGACGTGCTCTGGAGCCCTTGGCGCCCCTTAGCCACCGCCCGGTATCAGGATTCCAGATCTCGGCGGTGTTGTTCACATTGACCAACTCGTTATCGACAGCGCTGCCACCAGTTGCGAGAACCTTGCCATCTGCAAGTAGCGTCGTCGTCACCCATTGGCGCCGCGAGGACAGCGATTGGGTGGGGGCAATCGCGGGGCTTCCTGAGGTGAGATCGACAACCATGGCTGCACTGGAGTTGCCACTTACCTGCAGGATCCTTCCTGGACGGAACATGGAGGCACTGGAAGTGCGACTGGCATACTTGCTTGCGAAAGCGCCGAGTTGAGAGATTGTCCCAACTGCCGAAGGATCCACGATATACATGCTGCCATTCGCGTCATATCCGAAAATGCGCCCGTCGGCCATTACAAAATTGCGTGGATACCAGTAGTGCAATGCCGCGGTGTTTGCGCCGCTCAACAGGCGGAACGCGCCGTCCAGGGTGCGTACCTCCGGTCGGTCAGTGCCACCCGAACCGCCTTGCAGATACACTTCGCCACTCGGGAGAATTGTCGACGTCGCGTACCACCGCGCACGGTTCATGTCATTGGCGCGACTCAATGACTCGTTGGAGTAAATCGTGGTCCGGCGATTACCGGTGTTGGTAACGCTGCTGCCTGTCCAGTTGTCGCCGCCTGAGATCAGTACGGTGCCGTTCTGCGGTAGGACGATCTGGGAACTGCAGAACAGATCGGTCAACGTCATGTTTTCCAATGTCAGGTGCCCGCCTGACAAGCCCTCCGCCGGATCCCAGACGTCATAGATGAAATACCCGGTAGTCGTCCCGTTGCTGTCCGTTCCATAGGTGAGCACTCTTCCGTCTGGCAGCAGCACAGCGTGGATCGGCAGCAGAGGCCAGTTGTTGTCCGGTGGCGAAAGCCACACGCCCGAAGTGCTGTTCGAAAATGCGAGACTGAAGGCGAGCAACAAGGGAACCATACTCAGCCGCACGAAAAAGTGAGCAACACATCGGTTTCTTAAAGGCCAGAGGAAACTTGTTACCAGAAAGAGGAAAGAAGCTCGCATTCCATTGCAGCGACTACTCATAGATCTATCCGTGCCGTTGGGCTTGAAGTAACTCTCGAATCGAATTCGGAGCAGAATCGATGCTTCGAGCGGTTCAAGCGTAAATGAATTCAAGTGCGAATCCGTCATCACCTCAGGTTCCTGCGAGGCGCTCTCAAATCAGCCACTGAGGAGTGGGCCACTTTGAGATGCAACTGTCAAGTCCCAGTCCTTTCCTGGAGATGCACAGCAGTGGGTTACCTTTTTTTTCAGGGGCGTGTGATGCCGCAGGGATCAGTGTCGATGAGTCACCAGGGTCAGGGATCGGTTGCACCACCTGGCCGGTGAGTTCGCGCCTGGGCCAAATTTGGCAGCGACGACGGGAGGCTTGGCCAAAGGAATAGCGATCAAGCGGCGGTTTTCGGCCTCCCGCTGGACGAAGCTGGCCCACCGTAACTTTGCACTGCGTGACGATCAGAACGTCGCTAGATTCCGGTTCCCCTGAGCGAAACCGTCGCTGTGACTGCACCTGCGCCCGGGATCACCCGAAGCCTGGCTGTCTTGGTTCCCGCCGAAGTGGGCCTGAATCGCACAGTCACCGAACAACTTCCCGCTGCAGGAAGTTGCGCGGGACAGTCATGGCTCTGGAGATACTGATTGGCGTGGGTTCCCACCACCGAGATCGACGGGAGAGGCAGCGTCACCGCACCGGTGTTACGAACCGTCACCAGCTGTGAAGTACTGGTGAGGCCCTGGCTGACATTGCCGAATGCAAGAGATCCGGGTGTCAGCGACATGGAGCCTGCGGTCGACTGTCCACCGGATCCCGACAGTGCCGCCGTGACCGTGCCGGTCCCTGTTCCCCAACGTACGATCAGTGCGCCCGTCTTGGCGCCGATGGTAGTTGGTCTGAAGGAGACATTGATTGTGCATTGATTGCCGACCGGGAGTGACGCCGGACAGTTGCTCGTACTCGTAAACTGATCCGGATTAGCGCCGGAAAGACTGAACCCTCGCAAGGGCAACGAAGCGCTTCCGGTGCTCTCCAGGGTGATCACCTGCGCAGCTGTTGTCACGTTCAGCGGCTGGCTGCCGAAGGCGAGCGAGACCGGATTGATCGAGATGGAAGGTCCGGCTGTCTTGCTGGTGAATGTTGCGGACACACCACCGATGTCGAGCCTGGTGGTCGTACTGGTTCCAGAGCTTGCGGCACTGGTGTGACTGACACAAATGCTTTGACCCGGTGAGATGGTTCCATCAACGCTCACGAAGGTTGCGCCGCAGCCGATGGAGTACCGCCCGTCAAAAACGCTGACCGTAGCCGGCGAGCTGTAGCCGACAGGCGTGACTGGCGCAGACTTGATCAAGCTGCTCCTGGCCACGCCGACCTTTCCGGCAAAGACAAAGGGATCGGGCGTCCGGTCCGTTCCTGGCAATCTGCCATTGATATGGTATTGGCCGATGCTGCCGTAGTCGCTGTAACCGTCCGCCAGTTTTGAACCTCGGGCGACACCGTCAACTTCAAGAATGTATGTCCCGGCCGGAATGCTGGACGTTATCCGAGCAAAGGTGTCGTTCGCCGGATTGCTGCGTGTGATCACCGTGCCTGCAGAATTTTTCAGAGTTGCGCGAACATCCAGATTCGATGCCCGCTGGATTTGCCCCAATGCCACAAATCCGTCCAGCCAGGCCGGGGAGACGGTAAGGTCGACTGTGCCTGCTTCTGCCTCGAATCTGAACAGGTCGATATCGGCGCGATCTTCGATCGTACCCTTGTTGGCCGGGTTGAGGTTGTCGGGATCAACCACCGGCGTGGTGGCAAAAACGCCGGTACCTCCGGATACACTCAAATTTGTCGCGCGCACAAAATCGGTGTCTTCGTGGTCGTCGATGCGGTCACCCAGTCTCGTCGCGATCTCGGCCAGATCGTCCTGGGTATTGTTCGCGCCGGAGTACTCGCCCTGGCTCCACTGCGACAGCGGGAAGTAGTAGCCAACGCCCATGATAGGCGCCCAACCCACCAGACCGGATCCATGACCCTGGTAGTAGGCAACGCTGGCGGTACCATCGTGAATCAGGGACAGGTTGTGCCCGATCTCGTGGGAGGCCGCTTCAATGATGTTCTTGGGTCCCGTTCCTACCCCGTTGGTGAATACCAGGGCCGGTTGAAATTGGGGACCTAGCCCCCACACGTCCAGATAGGCTACGCCACCGCAAAAACAGTTGATTATCGCGTTGCCGTTGCGGTCGGTTTGTGGGGTGACCAGTACGTGACCTACGTTCGCCAAGAACGAAGCAGGGCGTTCCGTGGTGACGTCAACGTCAAACGGGGCAAAATCTTCTGCGATGCCTTTCCAGATTTCCGCAATCGCGTCCAGTTCCTGCTGCGAAAATGTCTGGTAGTCCGCATCGATGCTGTACGGGAGCATTTGCAGGGTCGCGTGGCCACTTGACATATTCCACAGCGTATTCCTGACCGTCTCGCCCACCAGGTTGACGTAGACCGTACTGGAGGCGCCCGGCTTGCTATGCAGGCGAAAAGCTTTTGAAGCGGTTATCGACATGGTGATCTGGTCGATGGAACCTGCATCGGCAGCTGATTCGGTTTCGGAAGACGTTGTTTGCTGCTGCGTGATTCCGGCGGCCGGTAGTGGATCGACGTAGAGCACCCATCCGTTTTTATCTACCCGCAAGTATTCGAGGTCCGCTTCAGGAAAGGTGTTCTCGTGCAACCGGCGCAGGGCGTTTTTCCGGATGGCCGCCGGAAGACGTTCCAGATCAGAGCGGAGCATGCTGCGGGGAAGATCCTGGGGCACAAACGGCGCGTTCTCGCCATACACGCGCCCTGGTGGCGCGGCCGCCGCGTCTGCGGTCCCCGAGGCCGGAGCCTCGGCAGCGAGAACTGCGTTAGAGACCGTGCAGATCCCAAACACCATGGTAGAGAGAATCTTGCGCAGCGTCGGGTTCATCCTTACCTCTTAAGCCGATCGTCCAATGACAGGCGGGCGACAGTATGTTTTGTTCTCCAGCAATTGCAAAGCAAAGACTTGTCCGATAGGGAGTGACTCGGGAGGGATCGGTTCGTCGAGTTGAGCCTCGTGCAAGGCAATGTCGACCAAATCCTTTCGCGGGCTCAAGGTCCCTCGACCCGTCGCACGTGAACAGGTCTGGGAAGCAGGATGGTCCAAATCCCAGGTAAGTGCCGTGGGGGCTAGACCGACCGTGGGGGTACAGTCGCCCTCAGCAATCCCAGGCTGCTGCAAAGGTGAACGTGGAGCTTGTCGGCCTGCACCTGCCATTCGAATTGGGTCCGAACGCGCTCAAGTGCATCCTTCGTTCCTGCCTGCAGGCTGCTCAACTCAGACCTTGCCTGGATGATGGCTCTCACGAAATCCGCAGGGTCGTAGCCTTCAGTCCACACGACGCTGGTCAGATCGTGGGCAACCTCGCGGTGCGCATCCATCGGAGTGAGAATCATTGGCTTGCAGGTAGCCATGTACTCCATCACCTTCAGCGGACTGGAGACACGCCATTCGGCGATGTCCGGCAGCGGACAGATGCAACAGTCGGCTTCTGCGATGTAAGCAGGAACATCCTCGTAGGCAACGGCGCCGAGAAAGTTGATGCGGCTGCTGAGGCCCAGTGCATCGACGCGTGACTCCAGTGCCTGACGGTCCTTGCCATCTCCCAGGACTGTCCATGACACTTCGAACGGAATGTCCGGACTCGCCAGCGCTTCGATGACGATGTCCAGCCCTCTGCTGAGCAGCAGGCCACCATGGTAAAAAAGCCGAAAGGGACCCCCGGGCGGAGCAGGGCTTCGCAGCCTGTCTGGCGCACAAAACAGGGTGGTGTTCACGCCCGACTGCCAGATGCAGTGTTCAGCATCACCGATCGAAAACGATTCGATCATGACTTTCCGCAGCGGGTCTGTGATGAACGAGTAACTTCTGGCCAGCTTACCGAACAGCCGGAGGGGCCACGTCCAGAACAGCAGGTGATCGAGTCTGCGTTTGAGACTGCTGGACCTCACGGGCAATGTGCGAATGTCGAGATGAACGTTTTTCAAACCCTTGGCGCGGAGTAGTGGAAGCAGCCAGAGGCAGTCTTCGTTCATGACGATCACATCATTTTTGTGGGCATGCCGAAGTAGAAACAGGTAGAAGCTGACCAGAGTCACCCATCGGAACAGATTCGGGATATTCAGTGTCGGGACGTACTTCACCAGGCCGTCATAGTGCGAGGCGCTCTCGTTCTGCTTCGCGGTAACGATACACGCGCTCCAGCCGCGTTTGCGAAGGCCTCGCGCCATTTCCAGCCATGTGCTTTTGTCGAGGCGTGTATCAAAACGATCCGGCAACAGCAGGAACAGGGAGACGCGTTCGGCCAGGGTTTCCGTCCCTGGGATTGACGGTTCCTTTTCAGCTTCGACAGCGGCGGTTGATCGCATCGTGGCCCCGATCAAGGAACACTTTTCTGGAAAACTTCGATCCGCCCATCGTGCTCGAAGGGATCGATCAGCCTCGTCGTTCCGGAGCGCCCATACCCCAGGACAAACGCTGGTAGCGGATCGCTCCCAGACCTTACCGGACGGAAGTATTCGCGCTTACGAGGTTGCTTGCCAACGTGTTGAATGCGCTCAGCAACAGACGGATTGACCATCCCGGTCATTTCCCGACACCTGCGGTCCAGCAGCGGTTTTTGCGGTAGAGAGGTTTTTGCGCATTCATCGAGCAGTTCCTTTGGCCTGAACGTCAGGCATCGTATTGCTTCTTCTGTCTTGTTTCTCACGGAGTGGTCACATTCTGCAGGCGTCCCGCAATCGGGATAGGGGAAGACCTGCCAAGGACCATCGACGACTATACCCGGCAACGGTGTGGGTTGACGGCGCTCGAACGACAAAATGAGGATTGATTACCGAACGGGATTGTCGGTTCGACCTATAATTCTACGCTCCCGGGAGCACAATTTTTTGATCACTCCTGATTTCACAGCAGCAAGGAAATGGACATGCAGCTTGCTTTCATCGTTGGGACTGGCCGGTGCGGCTCGACCTTGTTGCACGAGATATTCGCCAAGCATGCGGATACCAGTTTCATTTCCGCCATCGAAGAAAATCGGCCCCGACTTGCGCGACTGCACACACTGGCCAATGCCATCTATCGTGCTGAGCACAACCCGATCGTGAAGGCGCTGGGCATAGCGGAAGATTTTATACCTACTGAAGGCTACGCACTGATTGACCGAAAGGTGTCTCCCATCTATTCACGTCCGTTTCGGGATCTCGTTGTTGATGACGTCACACCCTGGCTCGAAAAGCGCTTTCGAGATTTTTTCGGAGCACGGTATGAAAGCTGTGGATTGCCGGTATTGCTGCACAAGTACACCGGCTGGTCCAGGCTGGGTTTCTTCAGCACGATTTTTCCGGAAGCGCGATTTCTTCATGTGATCAGGGATGGTCGGGCGGTGGCCAGTTCATGGCAGCAGATGCGATGGTGGAACGGATATGAAGGGACGTCCAAATGGCTATGGGGACTGCTCGATGAAGATCAGCAGGCAAGATGGGAGGACTCGAACCGCGCCTTCCCGGTACTTGCCGCTCTGGGCTGGGAAAAGCTGCTGAATTCCTATGTCGAGGCTGAAGCGGTGATGGCCCCCGATCGGTACCTGAAGCTGAGGTACGAAGATTTCCTGGAAGATCCCGCCGAACACTGCCGGAAGATCCTGGATTTTTTCGGACTTTCATTCACGCAGGACTTTCAGCGTCAACTCGACACGTTCAACATCAACGCTTCCCGAAAGGCAGCGTACGAACGCGATCTTCTGCCGCAGCAAGTGCGGGCTATTGAAACGGCCATCGGTCCGGTGCTGGCCTTGAACGGGTATCGCGTGTGAGCGCCGTGTGAGCGCATTGATGCGCTCGGCGTGAGAGCGCCGCGCGACCGGTATGGTGCGCCAAACAGCCCCGCGCTGATTTGGATTACAGGATCACGGATGGCCATCGACGCCATGCGGCGCCGTCTATCCCCCGCCAGGTGCATCCATCAATCGGTCGATTGACCGGACGCAGCCCATCGGCGCATCTTCGCCCTCATGACGATAGACATCGGCACGCTGAAACCGTATCGCTCTGCGGTCGACGACAACCGCCGCTGGGCAGGCTTTGCACCACGTCCCGGTGACATCCTCGTGTGCACGCCGGCGAAGTGTGGCACGACCTGGACCCAGACGATCATCGCGAGCCTGCTGTGGCCCGGCGGCACGGCGCCTGGTCCGGTGATGCACATCTCGCCGTGGATCGAGGCAAATTTCCTGCCGGCCGATGTGGTTCACGCCACGCTCGACGCGCAGAAGCACCGACGCTTCATGAAAAGCCATACGCCCGCCGACGGCATTCCGATGTTCGCCGATACACGTTACATCGTAGTCGGCCGCGACGGGCGCGATGCGTTCATGTCCATGTGCAACCACGCTGAGCGCTTCAAGGATGAAGTACGGCGCGGATTGAACGAGCGCGCGGCCGCGGAAGGGTTGCCGCTCATGCCGGAATGGAACGGCGACGCCCACGGCTTTTTCCAGGGTTGGCTGCAGATGGCTTCGTTGTTCCAGCACATCGCATCCTTCTGGCCGCACCGTGGCGATCCCAACGTTCTGTTTGTGCACTACGCGGGTCTGAAGGCAGATCTCGCGGCGGAGATGCGGCGCATCGCAGAGTTCCTCGACATCCGAATCGATGAGGTGGAATGGCCGACCGTCGTCGCGCGCTGTACCTTCGAGGCCATGCGGAATCGCGGCGCGGAGATTGGTAGCTTTGAGAACCGCTTTGAGGGCGGCGCGAAGGGGTTCATCTTCAAGGGCACCAACGGCCGCTGGCGCGACGTGCTGACCGCCGAGGAACTCGCTCAGTATCAGCGGCGCGTAACCGAGTTCCTGGCGCCCGAGGCGCAACACTGGCTCGAATCTGGCCGGATCGCCTGAACCGTGCACACACGCCTCGCGCGATGAGCGCAGCAACGTGGCGCTTGGTGAACAGGAAAATCATCGGATCATTTCTCCGAACACCGAAGCCGACGATGGTGTCCTACGGACATGGAGCATTGGTTCGCTTGGCTGGAACGTGCGGTGGATAGACGTGGAGCGAGGTCGACATGTGCAAGGGTGCCTGACTCCGCAGCGCGTGTTTGCGGTTGTCGATCAAATATAGCTATTGGCGAGGTTTTTTTTGCAAGGCTGCCGGAGGGCAGAGCTGAAGCTGCTCGTACAAAAGCCCTGTCTCGTACAAAGGCCCTGTCTCGTACAAAGGCCCTGTATTGGAATCCTCGCGAGTCCGACCGAGCGGTGCCAGATGTCCTTGAGGTATGAGCAGAGGTATGGGTCTGATAACGAAATCTATAAAATGTTGAAGCAGATCAACACGCTATGGAATGAAATGGCGTCCCCTAGGGGAGTCGAACCCCTGTTGCCGGGATGAAAACCCGGTGTCCTAGGCCTCTAGACGAAGGGGACGTTGATAGGCTTGGGAAAAGAAGCCGCGCATTGTAGGTAGCCCCCTGTAGGGCGTCAAGAAAATGTCTGACGATTTGCAGGGTTGTTTTGCGGATCTCCGTTTGGATTGGTGCGATTTGTCCAGATCGCGGTGCCTGCAAACTGCGCGCGCGGCGGTCGGCCATATGACGAGACCTTCTATATCCGTGTGCTCTACGTGTGTATCTTTGTGAGCCTCTTGGTGAGCCTCTTTGTGTGCCTTGGCGGATCTGCTGTTTGCTTTGCAGGACCGGATGGCGGCGGTTTTGAACATCACGCTTACAACACGCTTAACTGATCATCGCATTCCTGTCATCTCTATGGAGGACACTGCGCGCACTTCATCAAGCAGTAGGGGATGGCACACATGCGCAAGGGTTCGATGGCATTGATTGGCAAGATTTTCCGCAAGGACAGCGCTTCTTATCTGGTCATCGAGGAAGCCCGGGAAGCGGACAAGATGGTCGTCCGCCGCATCGATGCACGCCGCGAGACAATACAGATGACCGCCTCCGAGGTTTCGTCAAACCTGCAGGGTCAACAACAAGCCTGAAGTATTGCCTGACGTGCTGCCCACCGGGATTATGGGTGCGTGGATGTGCGACAGGATGCGCTGCAACCAACCTGGCCGATAGTGGTGTCCGCCTGACGGGATTGACTCACGCCCTTTTGCATTTTGATCCTGTCGTGACTGAGGTCAGAATGGCGGTTTACTGACCGGGATGTCCACGTTGCGGCCATTGCACTGGTATCTTGCCGGCAACTCCAGCTGGTTTCTCGCTTTTGGCGCCCAGGGCGTCCTGTTTGCCTGGCTGGTGACCATGGTTCTCAGAGAGACGCCCGCCATGGTTGGCGTTGCGCAGATGACGCTCCTGTTGCCTGGGCTGCTGCTGTTGCTGATCGGCGGTGGAATAGCCGATCGATATGGTGGAGTCCGGGTTGCATCCGTTGCGCAGGGCCTCGCCGCGATTCCCCCACTCGTCCTTGCGCTGATCATCGGTTTTGGTCAGCTCAGTTATTCAGTGATGCTCGTCTACGCAGCATGCATTGGCATCCTGCAGGCGTTTGTCACACCGGCGCGTGATGGTCTTCTCAACGACGTCGCGGGTGGCAGCATCCAGCGAACGGTGATGCTGGCAAGCTTCACGCAGTTTGGCTTCCAGATTGTGGGCGTACTTATCGCCGGTCTCGCCGAAGCAGTCACGGCAATGAGTGTGCTGTGTTTTCAATCTGCAATCCTGCTGGCGGGCGCGTTTGCATTGCGCCGGATCGAGGTACCGCAAGTTGCAAGGGTTGCACCTCATCTGGACATCGGGGCGGCCATCATTGAAGGCGCGCGGAGCGTCCTGCGTTCACCGCCCATCCGCATGGTATGTTTCCAGAATGTGGCGATGGGTCTGTTTTTCATGGGGTCCTTCATCGTCACCTCGCCGTTGCTGGTACGAGAGGTGTTTGACGGTTCGGCAGCGGATCTGAGCCTGGTGAACGCCGCCAATGCGCTAGGACTATCATCGACGATTGCCCTTCTGTTGCGACTGGGCGATCTGAAACGGCCAGGGCGTGTGCTGCTTCTCTCGCAGGGCATCGGCGCGTTGATCCTGCTCACCGGCGGATTGGTCAGTTCGCTGGGCGCCTTCATGGTTGTCATGTTTTTCTGGGGTGTGGCGGGCGGATTTGCGATGACCATGGCCAGAACGATCGTTCAGGAACTGGCGCCACCCGATCAGCGTGGTCGCATCATGTCGTTTTATGGATTTACCTTCATGGGGGCAGGTCCGCTTGGCGCGTTGCTCAATGGCTTCCTGGTCAGTGAATTTGGTGCACAGCTGGCGCTCATCATGGTGAGCGGGACCATGGCAGTGTTCATGGCCGTTGTGGCCTGGTTCGGCCCGTTGTGGCAGCTTCGACCGCATCAGGCCTGACCTATGGAAAGTCGATGACTGTTCCAGTACAGCACAACTCCTTCGTGGAACGCCCCGGTGGGGCCGCATGAAAACCGAACCCAGGCATCGTCTGGCGGTCGACATCGGGGGCACGTTCACGGATCTGGTGCTGGCGACTCCTTCGCGCTGGTTCACAACCAAACTGCTCACCACCCATGACGACCCCGCCCTTGGTGTCATGACAGGTTTGCGCACGCTGGTGCGCGACGCGTCGATCGATCCGTCCGGCATTGAACTTGTGTTGCACGGCACGACACTGGCCACCAATGCCCTCATCGAGCGTCGTGGTGCGCCAACAGCGCTCATCACGACCGCAGGGCACAGGGACGCGCTGGAGATCGGACTTGAGAATCGCTTTGATCAGTACGACATATTCATGCAACGCCCGCAGGTGCTGGTTCCGCGATCCCTTCGCTTCACCGTCGACGAAAGACTGGGCGCCCATGGACAGGTGCTTCGTCCACTCACTTCAGCCGCGCTTGAGGAAGTCCTGGAAAAGGTGCGGGCCAGCGAGGTCGAGAGTGTTGCCGTGGGATTTCTGCATGCTTACGTCAATCCCGCGCATGAACGCATGGTCGCCGATCTGCTGCATCGACGGCTTCCGTCTCTTGCCGTTTCACTTTCAAGCAGTGTGTGTCCTGAAATCCGAGAATACGAGCGGCTCTCGACAACGTGCGCCAATGCCTACGTAAAGCCGCTGATGGCGGGTTACCTGAACAGTCTCGAACAGCAGTTTCGCAACGCAGGCATGTTGTGTCCCCTGCTGCTGATGACTTCCGGTGGGGGTCTGACATCACTGGCCACCGCGAAGGAATTTCCGATCCGGCTGGTCGAGTCCGGACCGGCCGGTGGAGCCATGCTCGCTGTGGCCCTGGCCCGGCGTTCCGGCTGGAACCGGGTACTGGCGTTCGACATGGGTGGGACGACCGCCAAGCTGACCCTTATCGATGGTCAGGTGCCGCAGTGGTCGAGGGCGTTTGAAGTGGCGCGAGCCTATCGCCATCGCAAGGGCAGCGGACTGCCGTTGCGCATTCCGGTAATCGAACTGGTTGAAATCGGTGCCGGTGGTGGATCGATCGCTCGTGTGGATCAACTCCTTCGTGTGCACACCGGGCCGGATAGTGCAGGGTCGGAGCCAGGTCCGGTTGCCTATGGGAAAGGTGGCGTTGCACCGACGGTCACCGACGCCGATGTGGTCCTCGGCAAGTTGCGCCCGGAGCGATTTGCAGGCGGCAGTCTGCGGCTTGATGCAGATGCTGCAAAAACGGCAATCGAACGGGACATTGCGACTCCACTGCAACTGGATGCACTGGCTGCGGCATGGGGGATCAGTGAAACGGTGGATGAAAACATGGCCGCGGCTGCACGTAGCCACGCGAGCGAAGTCGGCAAGTCGCTCGCTGAGCGAACGCTGATTGCATTTGGCGGCGCGGCTCCCTTGCATGCGGTGAGTCTGGCGAACAAGCTGGGCATTGATCGGATCGTCGTGCCGCGATTTGCCGGCGTCGGCTCAGCGGTCGGCTTCCTGCTGGCACCCATTGCCTACGAAGTCGTTCGCAGTCGACACACCTTTCTCGACGCGCTGGGCGAAAGCGACGTCGCGGAGTTGCTGTCATCCATGCGCGCTGAAGCGATGGACGTGATTTTGCCCATCGTTGAAGCGGATACGCTGACCGAAGGCTGTCGTGTGTACATGCGTTATTCGGGGCAGGGCTTCGAGATTGCAGTCAGCGTGCCTGCGGAACTGGCCACCAGGCACGTGCTGGCTCGGGCATTTGAATCACAATACCGGGAACTTTATGGTCGAACCATTCCAGGGCAGCAAATCGAGATTCTGAGCTGGACTCTGTCGCTATCGACAACGGCACCTGAATTTCCGGTGCTCGACGCGATGCAAGCCATGCCTGAATCAGGCGTGGCATCGTGGTTCGACGGTTCCGACAACACACCGGTGACATTGCTGCGACGCGAGGGACTGGCGTCAGGCCTGGATACGAGGGGACCACTGCTTGTCATGGAAGATCAGACTACGACCGTGGTACCGGCAGGCTTCAACGTCGCGGCTGATGAATATGGCCAGCTGATCATTCAACGAACTGGAGAGCCTGGACGATGAGCTATCGTGTCTTTCAGTGGGCGAGCGGTACCGTGGGGCGACATGTTGCTCGAGCGGCGATCACCAGACCCGACCTTGATCTGGTGGGCATGCATGTCACCAATCCCGCGAAGGTCGGACAGGACATTGGTGACCTGTTGGGTACCGGTGCGACCGGAATTGCGGCCACGAACGACATCGAACTGATCCTGCGATCCGATGCCGACGTGGTGGTGCACGCCCCGTTGCCCTCCATGGTCTATGCGGACAACGCGGACAAGGATCTGGATGACATCTGTCGACTTCTTTCGGCAGGAAAAAACGTCATTACCGTGGTGGGTTACATGTACCCGAAGGCTCATGGGCCAGAGGTGCTGGAACGTCTGGGCAATGCGTGCAAACGAGGCAGCAGCAGTTTTCACTCCACGGGTCTGAATCCAGGCTGGATGGGTGATCTGGTGCCGTTGGCGATGAGTGCCCTCAGCCGTCGGATCGATCATCTGCATGTGCTGGAAATCTCGAATTTCGAACACTACCCGTCCCCTGAAATCATGTTTGAATCGATGGGCTTCGGATCAACACCGGACCAGTTTGCCAAGGCAAACGCGCGCCGGATGGTTTGGCTCAACAGCCTTTTCAGCGAAAGCCTGCACATGGTCGCCGACGGTCTTGGCGCTACGCTCGACCGGGTCGAAACGACGCTGGAAACTGCCCTTGCGTCTACTGATCTGAAGACTGCGGCGGGCATTGTCAAGTCGGGGACTGTGGCCGGGCAGCACTGGACCTGGTCCGGGTTCATCGGTGACAAGGCTCGTCTTGTGCACGAAACCATCTGGCGAATGCATGCAAGCGTCGCGCCGGAGTGGCTGCACGGCAAACATTCGGTGACGATCAAGGGCAGTCCCGGCATGCACCTCGAGTTTGATGCGAACTATGTCACCGATGGACTGGAAGCGACGGCGATGCATGCTGTCAATGCGATCCCCCACGTGGTTGATGCAGAGCCCGGAATTCGTACCTTCCTCGATCTGCCCTGGATCATGGGGCATCGTGTACTGAGCAGCGATTGACATGTCGACTCACGTCCTCACCCTTGGGCTGATCTGGAATCGACTGCTGGCCATTGTCGAGGAGCAGGCACAGGTTTTGATGCGTACAGCCTTTTCAACGGTGGTTCGAGAGGCCGGCGATCTGAGTGCTGGTGTCTTCGACACTCATGGACGAATGATCGCTCAGGCCGTGACGGGCACTCCAGGGCACGTCAATTCGATGGCAGAAGCGGTAACGAAGTTCCTTGCCATCCATCCTGTGTGCTCACTCGAACCCGGTGATGTGCTGGTTACCAATGATCCCTGGGATGGCACCGGCCATCTGAACGATTTTACCGTGGTCACACCGGTGTTCCTTGAAGGCACGTGCATCGCCTTGTTTGCATCGACCAGTCACATCGCTGATGTTGGTGGACGTGGTTTTGGCGCTGATGCGCGCCAGGTGTTTGAAGAAGGTCTGATGATCCCCATAACCTGGCTGTTTCGGCGCGGGATTGTCGACGCAACGCTCATGCGGGTGATTCGAGCCAATGTGCGTGATCCGGTCGTCGCGGAGGGAGATCTCTATTCACTGGTTGCGTGCAATGACGCCGGGGCCAAATCACTTCGGCAACTGCTGGCCGATTTTCCTGAGATTTCGTTTGCATCCATCGCCGAACACATCACGGAGAGGTCCAGAGAGGCGATGCTTCTCGAGATCGGCTCGTTGCCGCCGGGAGTGACGCACAATGACATGTGGATCGATGGCTACGATCGTCCGCTCCTGCTGGTCTGTGCTCTGACGGTGGGTCCGTCTGGTATCGACATCGATTTTTCGGGCAGTGCCCAGGCCAGCGAATTTGGCATCAATGTGCCGTTTCCCTACACCGCCGCCTATGCCGCATTTGGTGTTCGTTGCGTTGTCGGCAGTGATATTCCAAACAATGCAGGATCCCTGTCGACGATTCGGGTTTCGGCGCCGGTGGGCACCTTGCTCAATGCATCACGGCCCAGTGCCGTGTCTGCTCGCCATACGGTGGGGCAGATGTTGCCGGATGTGGTCCTCGGCTGTCTTTCGCAAATTCTTCCCGAACGCGTGCCAGCCGAAGGTGCATCCTGTATCTGGAACCCGGTGTTCATGGGCAAGGGTTTGAATGCTTCCGGCAGTTGTGTCGGGGAGTTTGTCATCAATCCGATTTTCAACGGTGGGGCGGGTGCGAGGCCGGGACTTGATGGGCTCTCGGCGACCGCGTTCCCCTCCGGCGTGAGATCCACGTCGACGGAGGTCAATGAAGTCACCTCGCCGTTGGTCATCTGGCGCAAGGAGTATCGGCCGGATTCAGGCGGCCAGGGGCGATTCCGGGGTGGTGATGGGCAAATCATCGAGATAGGACACATCGAAGGTGCAGCGTTCGAAGTATCCAAAATGTTTGATCGACTCCAACATCCTGCGCGTGGACGCCACGGTGGCGGGGACGGCGCCCCTGGCAAGGTCTATCTCGATACTGGCGAGGCGTTGCGCGGCAAGGGAAGGGAAGAAGTCCCTGCGGGGACGAGGATCATTTTCGAGACACCGGGCGGTGGGGGTATTGGAGAGCCTTGACGTCGAGGACACACCTTGACGTCGAGGACACACCTTGACGTCGAGGACACACCTCGACCCACGGGTATGCGCAGGGGTGGCCGGAATTGTCGTCTCAGACAGCGAACGCGAGGCGGAGCGATCTTGAGCCCGGAGCCCACTCCAGGTGCGGCGCGGGCAGGTTCCCGAACCAGTGCCGGCCGG
>JBGSHJ010000084.1:0-44376 GCA_041752315.1 Pseudomonadales bacterium | reverse complement strand
TGAGATGGTGATGCCTGGCGACAATATCCGGATGAATGTGGAGTTGATCAGTCCGATTGCGATGGAGTTGAAGCAGCGGTTTGCGATCCGCGAGGGCGGTCGAACAGTTGGCTCGGGTGTCGTGACCCAGATCGTGAAGTAAGAGCCGAAAAGCGAGCAGATCGCCAGAGAACAAGAACAAGAACAAGAACAAGAGAAGGGAACAAGCGCGGAAAAGCAAAGACACAAAGCCCCTACGGGGGCTCTTCGGGACCTTGGTGTAGACCCACAGGAAATTAAGGTTGCGCGGATGGGTCGCGTGCGTATAATTCGCGCTCCCTTTTTCAAGGGAGTTCTTTAACAGAAATGTAACGGAATCAGCTTCTCCATCGAGGGGTGAGGAAGCGCAGTAGTCGTTACATTTTTTTATCGGTCAGTGGGGATTGGAGCGTCAAGTGCAGAGCCAGCGTATTCGCATTCGTCTGAAAGCGTTCGACCATCGTCTCATCGATGTATCGACTCGCGAAATCGTGGAAACCGCCAAGCGTACCGGCGCTCAGGTGCGAGGTCCTATTCCGCTGCCGACGCGTAAAGAGCGTTTTACCATTCTGATTTCTCCGCACGTCAACAAGGACGCGCGGGATCAGTATGAGATCAGGACACACAAGAGAGTACTCGACATTGTCGAGCCGACGGAAAAGACGGTCGATGCCTTGATGAAACTCGACCTGGCAGCAGGGGTGGAAGTACAGATCAGTTTGAATTGAGTTCCGGTTCATTTCCGATGCTGCGAAGCGGCATCCGGAGTGATCTGGCGTAACGACAGGGTCCCGATAGGGGGCCAGCAAACCGTGTGGAACCGCTTACTCGTGGACATGGTCTGTCTGCGGTAGGCGGTTCGCGTATACGCGGGATTGATGGGGAAAACGATGGCAATTGGCCTGGTTGGTAAAAAGAGCGGCATGACACGGGTTTTCACGGAAGACGGACGATCAGTTCCGGTCACCGTCATAGAGGTATTACCCAACCGCATCACGCAAATCAAGACGCTGGACAGCGATGGCTATACGGCGCTGCAGACCACTGCGGGTGAAGTTAGGCAGTCACGGGTAAGTAAACCCGCGGCAGGGCATTTTGCCAAAGCCAGAACAGTCGCAGGCAAATCGATTCGGGAATTCCGGCTCGAGGCAATTCCCGAGGCAGCGGTACTGGGTGGACTGGTCGGCGTGGAAGTGTTCGCGATTGGACAGATGGTGGATGTCCAGGGCGTATCCAAGGGCAAGGGTTTTGCGGGCGCGGTCAAGCGCTGGAATTTCCGCACCCAGGATGCCAGCCACGGCAACTCCGTCTCGCACCGTGCACCCGGATCCATTGGCCAGTGTCAGACGCCCGGTCGTGTTTTCAAGGGCAAGAAGATGGCCGGACACATGGGTCATGAAACCGTGACCGTACAGAATCTCGAGATTGTCCGTATCGACGCAGAGCGGAACCTGCTGCTGGTCAAAGGCGCTGTTCCAGGAGCGGTGGGTGGCGAAATCTGCATCACGCCAGCGACCAAGGCCAAGACAGCGAAAGGGAGTGCAGCATGAATCTGAGCCTCGCTGCCAACGCTGGGTCTGTAGAAGTTTCATCCACTGCGTTTGATCGCGAATTCAACGAGTCCCTGGTTCACCAGGTGGTAACCGCCTATATGGCCGCCGGTCGCCAGGGCACGGTTGGCCAGAAGACTCGCGCCGAAGTCCGAGGCGGCGGAAAGAAGCCGTGGCGTCAGAAAGGTACCGGCCGCGCGCGCGCCGGTAGCATCCGCAGCCCGTTGTGGCGTGGCGGTGGCAAGATCTTTGCTGCGCGTACCCAGGATCACAGCCAGAAAGTAAACCGCAAGATGTATCGCGGTGCGCTGCAGTGCATCCTGTCAGAGTTGATTCGACAGGGTCGGCTGATCGTAGCCGAATCGTTCACCATGGACGCCCCTCACACCAGGACGCTGATCGAAAAATTGAAGTTGCTTGAACTGAGCAATGTCCTGATCGTGACGGATACCGTCGATGAAAACCTGTACCTGTCCGCACGCAATCTGCGATACGTCGACGTGGTGGATGTCGAGAGCGTCGATCCCGTAAGTCTCATCAGCCACGACTCTGTGCTGGTCACCGTCAGCGCGCTCAAGCAGATCGAGGAGAGTCTGGTATGAACCAGGAACGTATCTACACGCTCATTCGCGAACCGCATATCTCCGAAAAGACCACGCGGATTGGCGACAAAGCCAATCAATATGCGTTCAAGGTGGCAGTTGATGCCACCAAACCGGAAATCAAGGTCGCCGTAGAGACCTTGTTCAAGGTGAAGGTAACAGGGGTGACGACGATCAACGTCAAGGGCAAGGTAAAACGTACCGCCCGTGGCATGTCGCACAAGAAGAACTGGAAGAAGGCGTATGTCCGTGTTGCAGCCGGGCAGGAAATCGACTTCATGGTGACGGAGTAGGATTAGCGCAATGGCAGTCGTAAAGACAAAACCAACTTCGCCGGGCCGTCGGTTCGTCGTCAAGATCGTAAACAAGGACCTCCACACCGAGGGTCCCTACAAGCCACTGCTTGAGCCACAGAAGCGCAATGGTGGGCGGAACAATACCGGCCGTATCACCACGCGTCATCAAGGTGGCGGTCACAAGCAGCACTATCGCATTGTTGACTTCAAGCGCGACAAGGATGGGGTGCCAGCTACGGTAGAACGTCTTGAGTACGATCCCAACAGAACAGCGAACATCGCGTTGTTGAAGTACAAGGATGGTGAGCGCCGTTACATCATTGCGCCCAAAGGCGTCAATGCGGGTGATGTGCTGGTGAGTGGATCGGGTGCGCCGATTCGTGCAGGCAACTGCATGCCGCTGCGCAGCGTTCCGCTTGGTAGCGTCATTCATTGCGTCGAGCTCAAGCCTGGGCGGGGTGCGCAGATGGTGCGCAGTGCCGGCGGCTCATGTCAGCTTGTTGCACGTGAAGGAACGTATGCGACCTTGCGGTTGCGTTCGGGCGAAATGCGCCGGGTGCTGGTCGAGTGTCGGGCGACACTGGGAGAGGTATCCAATAGCGAACACAGCCTGCGCTCCATCGGCAAGGCCGGGGCAAAGCGCTGGGCCGGCGTGCGACCAACAGTACGTGGTGTTGCGATGAACCCGGTTGACCACCCGCACGGCGGTGGTGAAGGCAAGACTTCAGGCGGCCGACATCCCGTGTCTCCATGGGGTATGCCGACCAAAGGTTACAAGACACGCAAGAACAAGCGAACCGATCGTCTGATCGTGCGTCGACGCTCGAAGCGATAACGACGCAGGAGGAGAGCAAGTGCCAAGATCATTGCATAAGGGCCCATTCGTTGACCTGCACCTTGTCAAGAAGGTGGAAGTGGCCAGCGCCAACAAGGATCGAAAGCCGATCAAGACATGGTCGCGTCGTTCGATGATCCTGCCGGATATGGTGGGTCTGACGATTGCGGTGCATAACGGCCGACAGCACATTCCTGTCTTCATCAGTGAAGACATGGTTGGCCACAAACTCGGTGAGTTTTCGCCGACGCGTACCTTCCGGGGCCATTCGGCTGACAGGAAGGCGAAGAAATAAAGGGTGGAGACGGCGATGGAAGTTAGTGCTACCGCAAAACGATTGCGCCTGTCGGCGCAGAAGGGGCGGCTGGTTGTTGACCTGGTGCGAGGCAAGCCTGTCAGCGATGCGTTGAACGTGCTGACGTTCAGTACCAAAAAAGGTGCAGACCTCGTACGGAAGGTTCTCGAGTCGGCCATCGCCAATGCCGAGAACAATGAGGCAGCCGATGTTGATGACCTCGTCATCTCCGAAATTTTTGTCAATGAAGCATCCACGCTCAAGCGCATACAGCCGCGAGCGAAAGGACGTGCTGATCGAATCAGCAAACGCACTTGTCACATAACCGTTCGTGTGTCGGATCAAGCCGGGGCATAGGGAAAGACTGAATATGGGTCAAAAAGTACATCCGACAGGTATTCGGCTTGGCATCACCAAGTCACATTCATCTGTGTGGTATGCGGACAAGACGCAATACAGCCGTTATCTGCTGAATGATCTCGCCGTGCGGGATTATCTTCGGTCGCGGCTGTCTCAGGCATCCGTGTCGAGAATAGAAATCCAGCGATCGTCCCAGACTGCGCGTCTGACAATACATACGGCTCGTCCAGGTATTGTCATTGGCAAGAAGGGTGAAGACGTCGAGCGTTTGCGCCGTGATCTCGAAGAGCGCATGAATGCGAAGGTGCACGTCAACATCGAAGAGATCCGCAAACCGGAACTGGATGCGTTGCTGGTCGCCCAGAACGTTGCGCAACAGCTGGAGCGACGGGTGCAGTTTCGACGCGCCATGAAGCGGGTTATCCAGAACGCGCTTCGCCTGGGAGCCGAAGGAATCAAGGTCCGTGTTGCCGGTCGACTGGGTGGTGCCGAGATTGCGCGCTCCGAGGTGTACCACGAAGGAAGAGTGCCGTTGCACACCTTGCGCGCGGATATCGACTACGCCACCTGGGAGGCGCATACGACTTACGGCGTTCTCGGCGTGAAGGTCTGGATTTTCAAAGGCGAAATTCTGGGTCGTCCAACCGACGACGCTCAAGCCTGACAGGCTGGTGGAACTGAAGAGACAAGAACATGTTACAGCCGAAACGCACCAAGTTCAGAAAACAGCAGAAAGGCCGCAATCGCGGACTGGCACTACGTGGCAGCAAGGTCAGCTTTGGTGAATATGGCCTCAAGGCAGTGGCACGCGGTCGTCTTACAGCAAGACAGATTGAAGCCGCACGAAGGGCGATGACGCGGAAGATCAAGCGTGGTGGAAAGATCTGGATCCGCGTTTTTCCTGACAAGCCCATTACCAAGAAGCCGCTTGAAGTTCGTCAGGGAAAGGGAAAGGGTAACGTTGAATACTGGGTTGCGCTGGTGCAGCCGGGCAAGGTCCTTTATGAAATGGAAGGTGTGCCTGAGGAAGTTGCACGTGAGGCATTCGCTTTGGCAGCTGCCAAGCTGCCGTTCCAGACCAGCTTTGTCAGAAGGGCGGTGATGTGATGGATGTGAAGGAACTTCGTGACAAGACAGCGGACGAATTGATGGGAGAGCTGTTGCGATTGCGCAAGGAAGACTTCGGTCTGCGCATGCAACGAGCCAGTGGTCAGTTGGGCCAGACCCATCTGTTGAAAACCAACCGTCGGGAAATTGCCAGGGTGAAGACCGTGATGCGGGAGAAGCAAAGTGGCTGACAAAGAAGCCAGTGCGGCGAAGACCAGTAATCCTCGTACTGTCACAGGTACGGTGGTAAGCAATCGCATGCAGAAATCGATCACGGTACTGATCGAGCGACGCGTGAAACACCCTGTGTACGGCAAATATGTCCGCAAATCCAAGAAACTGCATGCGCACGATCAGGACAACAGCTGCAACATCGGTGATGTGGTGACAGTTGTTGAATGCGCGCCCATTTCCAAGACCAAGACGTGGATGTTGAAGAGCATCGACGAACGGGCGCAAGAAGTCTGAGGGGACTGACATGATTCAGGTCGAAACCATGCTGGACATTGCCGACAACAGCGGCGCACGAAGAGTCCAGTGCATCAAGGTACTCGGAGGCTCGCACCGTCGTTACGCCGGCGTGGGTGACGTCATCAAGGTCACGGTGAAAGACGCCATTCCGAGAGCCAAGGTCAAAAAGGGTCAGGTCATGAACGCAGTAGTCGTGCGGACGAAAAAAGGTGTCCGTCGGCCAGATGGTTCGTTGATCCGGTTTGACCAGAATGCGGCCGTGCTGCTGAACAACCAGCAACAACCTGTAGGTACGCGCATATTTGGGCCGGTTACGCGGGAACTGCGCACGGAGAAATTCATGCGCATCGTTTCGCTGGCACCGGAAGTGTTGTGAGCGCCGCCATGTCGAGTATCAAGGTGAAAATCAAGAAGAATGATGAAGTGGTGGTGATCGCCGGCCGGGACAAGGGCAAGCGCGGTCAGGTCATCCGGGTGATGGATGACGGTCGCCTGCTGGTCCAGGGCATCAACATGGTCAAGAAGAACGAGCGCCCGAACCCCAATCTTGGGCGTCGTGGCGGCATCATCGACCAGGAAGCCCCCATCCAGGCCTCCAACGTGGCGATCTGGAATGCAGCGGCCGGAAAGGCTGATCGCATCGGTTATTCGCTGGAAGATGGCAAGAAAGAGCGTGTGTTCAAATCGTCACGCGCCAAGATCGATTAACGAGGTCCGAGGCGATGAACTTAGCAGAGCGGTATAACACCGAGATTCGCCCAAAGCTCATGAGTGAGCTGGGAATCGACAATATCATGGCCGTGCCGAGGCTGACCAAGGTCGCGCTCAACATGGGCGTCGGCGAAGCCGTGGGTGATCGGAAGATCCTGGATTTTGCGGTGGGTGACCTGACGGCCATTGCAGGGCAGAAAGTTGTCATTACCAAGGCGCGCAAATCGGAAGCCGGATTCAAGATTCGCGAAGGCTGGCCGGTTGGCTGCATGGTGACGCTGCGTGCCCAGCGCATGTACGAATTCATTGATCGCCTGATCGGTATTGCCCTGCCGCGTACACGTGACTTCCGTGGATTGAATCCAAAGGGATTCGACGGTCGTGGCAACTACAACATGGGCATTACCGAACAGATCATCTTTGCGGAGATCGATTACGACAAGATCGACAAGATCCGCGGCATGAACATCACGATCACGACCACTGCGCAAACAGACGCGCACGCTCTGGCGTTGTTGAAAGCGTTCAATTTCCCGTTTCGAACTTAAGCGAAAGGTTAAATCGCATGGCAAAAAAATCGATGCTGGAGCGCGAAGACAAGCGCGCCCGGTTGGCAAGCAAGTACGCGAAGAAGCGCACGCAACTGAAAGCCACCGTGAATAACCGCAATCTGCCGGAAGATCAGCGGTGGGAGGCTCAGCTGAAGCTGCAGGCCTTGCCGCGGGATGCAAGTCCGGTTCGACGGCAGCGACGTTGTGGTATCACCGGTCGTCCACATGGTGTTTATCGCAAGTTCGGGCTGGCACGAAACAAACTCAGAGAAGCAGCAATGCGCGGCGATGTTCCAGGCCTGGTCAAGGCCAGCTGGTGAGCGCAGGAGAATCCTTATGACGATGCAAGATCCCGTTGCCGACCTGCTCACCCGAATCCGGAATGCACAGGCCGCGCGACACGCCGAAGTGAGCATGCCGTCTTCCAAGCAGAAGCGGTCGATCCTTGATGTGCTGGTCAGCGAAGGTTATGTCGCTGGTTACCAGGAAACCGGTGATGCCAAACCGGTCCTCACGGTTCAGCTCAAGTACGTAAAAGGCGTGCCGGTCATTGAAGAGGTCAAGCGCATTTCGCGTCCCGGCCTCCGGATTTACAAAGAGAGCTCAGATCTGCCGAAAGTTCGCGGCGGTCTGGGTATTGCCATCGTCAGCACGGACAAGGGAATGCTGACGGACCGCGTCGCCCGCGCCCAGGGTGTTGGTGGCGAAGTCATTTGCACGGTCTTTTGACGAGGTAGATATGTCGCGCGTAGCGAAAAAGCCGGTTCTGGTTCCAAACGGCGTGGAAGTGAAAATTGACGGTCAGCTGCTTTCGGTCACTGGAACGAAAGGTACGTTGACGCATCAGATTCATGCGCAGGTTGAAGTTACACAGGAAGCTGGGACGTTGTTGTTTGCTCCCAGAAGCGTAGAAAAGTCGGCGAACGCAATTGCGGGCACGACACGAGCGGTCGTCAGCAACATGGTTACTGGCGTCACGACCGGATTTCAGAAGCGTCTGGAACTCCAGGGTGTCGGCTATCGTGCCCAGGCCCAGGGCAATGTCGTGAATCTGCAGTTGGGTTTCTCGCATCCGGTGGCCTATCAGTTACCTGCAGGCATCACGGTGCAGACGCCTTCCCAGACCGAAGTCATTATCAGCGGTTCTGATCGGCAGAGGGTCGGGCAGGTAGCAGCCGAGATTCGAGGAATTCGCCCCCCAGAACCCTACAAGGGCAAAGGCGTTCGGTATCTGGGCGAACGAGTGCGTAGAAAAGAGGCCAAGAAGAAATAATCATGCAGGAAAAGAAAGCAGCGAGATTGCGCCGAGCACGGCGTGGGCGCGCAAAGATGCGCGAACTTGGCGCCATTCGCCTGGCCGTCTATCGGACGCCGCGGCATATCTATGCACAGTTGCTGGCGCCAGCGGGTGACCGCGTCCTGGCCCAGGCATCGACGCTGGAAAAAGCCTTCGAAGGCGAGGCGACCGGCAATGCAGGCGCTGCTGGCAAGGTCGGTGCCCTCGTCGCCGCACGCGCTCGAGAGCAGGGCATCACCAAAGTGGCGTTCGATCGTTCGGGATTCAAATTCCATGGCCGCATCAAGGCCCTGGCCGATGCCGCCCGTGAAGCGGGACTGGAGTTTTAAATGGCATATGCAGACGAAATCAAAGAAGAAGGCCTGGTCGAAAAGCTGGTGCAGGTCAACCGGGTGGCAAAGGTTGTGCAGGGCGGTCGTATCTTCGCCTTCACGGCGTTGACTGTCGTCGGTGATGGCAACGGCAAGATAGGATTTGGTCGTGGCAAGGCCCGTGAAGTCCCAGTGGCCATCCAGAAAGCCATGGAAGCTGCGCGACGGAACATGGTCCATGTGGATCTTAATGGTTCAACGATCTGGTACCCGCTGACCGCTCGACATGGCGCGTCAAAGGTATTCATGCAGCCTGCATCCGAAGGTACGGGTGTCATCGCTGGGGGCACCATGAGAGCCCTGTTCGAAGCGGCCGGAATCCATAACGTCCTCGCCAAGAGTTACGGCTCGACAAACCCCGTGAATGTCGTACGGGCAACGTTCAAGGCACTGCAGAACATGCAGTCTCCCGACTCGATCGCCGCGAAGCGCGGGCTGAGTGTCGAGGAAATTCGCGCGTAGCGGCATTGGGTACTGAATTGAAGTGGGCTGGTGAAGGCGGAGTAGAGTCGATGAGTAGTCCAGTAACGGGCAAGGTAAGAGTGACTTTGATCAAGAGCAGTATCGGCCGGTTGAAGGCACACAAGGCGTGTGTGGCTGGATTGGGACTGCGCCGAATCGGGCACACCGTCGAAGTTGAAGACACCGCTGCGGTCCGCGGCATGATTGCGAGGGTGCATTACCTCGTAAAGGTCGAAGGAGAATAAGAGTGCGCCTCAACGATTTGCATCCCGCTGAAGGCAGCAAGAAACCGAAACGGCGAGTGGGCCGAGGCTCTTCGTCGGGTTGGGGGAAAACCTCTACTCGCGGGACAAAAGGCCAGGGATCACGGAAGAGCGGTGGTGTGAGACCTGGATTTGAAGGTGGCCAGTTGCCCCTTCAGAAGCGACTTCCAAAATTTGGTTTCCGCACAGTACTGGCGCTTGAGACTGCTGAAGTCCGTTTGGGTGAACTTGCCAAGGTTGAAGGGGATGTCATCTCCCTCGATACACTCAAAGCAGCCCAGGTCGTTCGGAAGGACATGAAGCGCGTTCGTATCATGCTGTCGGGAGCCATCACCCGGCCCGTCAGGATTCAGGGAGTCGTGGTCACCAAGGGCGCCCGCGCCGCAATCGAAGCTGCGGGTGGTGTTGTCGAAGCAACGGCGGAAGCGGTTGCGGTTTGACGACCATCTGAACGGGAACAACAGCATCAATGGCTACTAACGCAGGACAATTGGCTGGTATGCAAGCGGGGCTCACCGAGCTGCGCAGCCGCCTGCTGTTTGTCCTCATTGCCCTGCTCGTGTACCGGATTGGCACACATATTCCTGTTCCGGGCATCAATCCGGAAAAGCTGGCGCAGCTCTTCACCCAGAATCAGGGCGGAATCCTCGAGCTTTTTAATATGTTCTCGGGCGGCGCCTGGGAGCGAATGAGCATTCTTGCGCTGGGCGTGATGCCATACATAACATCCAGCATCATCATGAACCTGCTGTCGATGATGCACCCTCCCTTGCAGCAACTGCGCAAGGAAGGCGAAGCAGGTCGACGCAAGATCACCCAATATACCCGTTGGGGAACGCTGGCGCTGGCGATTGTCCAAGGTATCTCCATGACCAGCACGCTCGCGGCTCAAGGTCTGGCATTCGAGCCCGGACTCACTTTTTATGCAGTTTCGATCATTACGCTGGTCACGGGCGCGATGTTCATGATGTGGCTGGGTGAACAGATTACGGAACGGGGTGTTGGCAACGGCATCAGTCTGCTGATCTTCTCCGGAATCGTTTCAGGCTTCCCCGCAGCGATTGGCCAGTCTTTTGAAGCGGCCCGTCAAGGTGACATCAACATCATCGCATTGCTTGCCATCGGTGCTCTGGCGATCATCATTGTGGCTCTGGTGGTGTTCATCGAACGGGGCCAGCGACGGATCACGGTAAACTATGCCCGCCGCCAGCAGGGCCGCCGTGTTTATCAGAGTCAATCGAGCCATCTTCCATTCAAGGTCAATATGGCAGGTGTCATTCCGGCGATCTTTGCATCGAGCCTGCTGCTGGCGCCTGCATCGATGGCCCAGTGGTTTGGTGCGAGTCCGGGCATGGCCTGGCTCCAGGAAGTCGCGCTCGTCTTGTCGCCGGGCCAACCTCTCTATATCCTGCTGTTTGCTGCCGGGATTATTTTCTTCAGTTTCTTTTATACCGCGATCATGATGGATCCCAAGGACATCGCGGGAAATCTGCAGCGACAGGGTGCGTATGTACCGGGTATTCGACCGGGCCAGCAGACAGCGCGCTACATCGATGATGTCATTACACGACTGACCTGCTTTGGCGCTCTCTACGTCACGCTGGTCTGCCTGTTGCCGGAGTTCATGATTGTTGCGTTCAACATCACTTTCCAGCTGGGTGGTACGGCGCTGTTGATTGTGGTGGTCGTGGCCATGGACTTCATGGCACAGATACAGAGTCATCTGATGTCTTCGCAATATGCGAAGCTCATGGAAAAGTCGAATTTACAGAATTACGGTCGAAAGCGTAGCTGACGACCTGAGCCTGACGGCCAGGAATTGGGGAAAAGAAATGAAAGTTCGTGCATCGGTAAAAAAAGTTTGCCGTAACTGCAAGATCGTTCGGCGCAACGGAGCGGTTCGTGTGATCTGTAGTGTCGAACCGCGACACAAACAACGGCAAGGTTGAAAAATGGCTCGTATTGCTGGAATCAACGTACCGGACAACAAACACGCCGGTATTTCGCTGACTTACATCTATGGTATCGGTCGGACCACTGCGCTGCGCATCTGTGAAGCTGCAGGGATTGCGCCAAATGAGAAAATTGGCGATCTGGCAGAAGAGCGCCTGGATGCACTTCGTACTGAAATCACCAAGTTGACGGTGGAAGGTGATCTGCGCCGGTCCATCAACATGAACATCAAGCGATTGATGGACCTTGGTTGTTACCGTGGGCTGCGTCATCGACGCAATCTGCCGGTGCGAGGTCAGCGCACGAGAACGAATGCACGCACCCGGAAGGGACCCACCCGTCCAATTCGCAAGTAATGAACCGGAATTGAAGAGCTATGGCTGAAAAGAAAAAGATCAAGCGGGTAGTGACCGACGGAATTGCGCACGTACACGCGTCATTCAACAACACGATAGTCACCATCAGTGATCGTCAGGGTAATGCTCTGACGTGGGCTACTTCAGGTGGCTCCGGTTTCCGGGGCTCACGAAAGAGCACGCCGTTTGCTGCCCAGGTTGCTGCCGAGAAGGCGTGCACGATTGCCCTGGAATATGGCATGAAGAGTGTTGACGTGCGGGTCAAGGGACCGGGTCCAGGTCGTGAGTCTGCCGTTCGGGCGCTGAATGCCGCCGGACTGCGTATCAACAGCATTTCCGACATCACCCCCATTCCACACAACGGTTGCCGCCCGCCAAAGCGGCGTCGTGTATAAGGGTACGGAGTAAAACATGGCTCGTTACCTCGGTCCGAAACTCAAGCTTGCACGTCGGGAAGGCACTGACCTCTTTTTGAAGAGCGGCGTCCGGCCGATTGATTCGAAGTGCAAGATCGAAGCTGTTCCAGGGCAGCACGGTGCTCGACGTGGTCGTTTGTCCGACTATGCCGTGCAGTTGCGCGAAAAGCAGAAAGTACGCCGCATCTATGGATTGCTCGAACGCCAGTTCCGCAACTACTACCAGAAGGCAGAGCGGCAGAAGGGTAACACCGGTGCCAATCTGTTGATGTTGCTCGAGCGACGACTGGATAACGTCGTCTATCGCATGGGCTTCGGTTCGACGCGGGCCGAATCACGACAGCTGGTTTCGCATCGTTCGATCGTCGTGAATGGCGTGTCCGTGAATATCGCTTCTTATCAGGTACAGGACGGTGACACCGTTGCTGTAGCAACGCACGCCAAACAGCAATTGCGCATTCAAGGCGCGATGCAATTGGCTGCTCAGAGGCCTTCTATTGAATGGCTGGACGTGAATTCCTCTGCGATGGAGGGTGTCTTCAAACGCCTCCCGGACAGAGAAGAGTTGCCCTCTGAAATCAACGAAAGCTTGATCGTGGAGCTTTACTCCAAGTAATTGGCTCATAGGAGACGACTGCATGTCATCTGTAAATGAATTTCTGACGCCGCGTATCATCGATGTCCAGGCATCCAGCCCGACACGTGCGCGTGTCTCTCTGGAGCCGCTGGAGCGAGGTTTCGGACATACTCTCGGCAATACGCTTCGCCGCATCCTGTTGTCGTCCATGCCGGGTTGCGCCGTCACGGAAGTCCAGATTGACGGTGTGCTGCATGAATACAGCACGATCGATGGTGTACAGGAAGATGTCATCGACATCCTGCTGAACCTGAAAAACGTAGCAGTGATCCTGCACAACCAGGATGAAGCCGTCATCACGATCAACAAGAGTGGTGGTGGCGAAGTGACCGCCGGCGACTTCCAGTTGACGGAAGACGTCGAGATCTCGAATCCGGATCACGTGATCTGCACTCTGAATGATCGTGGCTCGATTCGCCTGGAAGCCCGTGTAACCCGCGGCCGTGGTTACGTGCCGGTCGACAATTCCGTGACTGAAGAAGAGTCCCGACCGATTGGTGTTCTGCGTCTTGATGCCAGCTACAGCCCGATGCGTCGGGTGTCCTACAGTGTAGAGGCTGCCCGGGTGGAACAACGGACCGACCTCGACAAGTTGATCCTGGAGATTGAAACCAACGGTACGATCGATCCTGAAGAGGCGATTCGTCGTGCAGCCACCATTCTGCAACAGCAACTGGCGGTGTTTGTCGATCTCGAAAGTGAAGGCGAGCCGATGATTGAAGAGAAGATCGACGAAGTCGATCCGATTCTGACCCGGCCGGTGGATGACCTTGAATTGACGGTGCGCTCGGCCAACTGCCTGAAGGCCGAGAATATCTATTACATCGGTGACCTGATCCAGCGTACTGAAGTGGAACTGCTGAAGACGCCAAACCTTGGCAAGAAGTCACTGACGGAAATCAAGGATGTACTCGCTTCCCGAGGTTTGTCGCTCGGGATGCGTCTGGAAAACTGGCCACCCAGTGGTCTGCGTGGCGATCATCGGGTTGCCTGAAGCAAACGCTGGCTGAAATGGTAGAGAGAGAAAACTAATGCGTCACAAGTTAACCGGCCGTCAACTCGGTCGTAATGCCTCGCACCGGCATGCCATGTACAAGAACATGGTAGCGTCACTGGTCGAGCATGAAGTCATTCGCACCACGCTGCCAAAAGCCAAGGAGCTGCGTCGATTCATCGAGCCGCTGATTACGCTCGCCAAGGAAGATTCGGTGGCAAACCGTCGTCTTGCCTTTGCACGTACACGTTCCAAGGAAACTGTTGGCAAGCTTTTCACCGAACTTGGCCCACGTTACGATGCGCGCCCCGGTGGTTATACCCGCATTCTCAAATGTGGCTTCCGCGCGGGTGATGCGGCCCCCATGGCGTTCATTGAGCTTGTCGGCAGAACGCTCGCGGCTGAATCCGACGATGAAGCAGACGAGGCGGAAGCGTAGGGTCGCTCTGAAAGTACAGTTCTGCAAACTGCGATGAGCCCGGCCAGACCGGGCTCGTTGCATTTGCGCAGGGTTAAATGGCCCTTGCTGCAGGTAATTTCTTTTTCGCCGCCAGCGTAGCCTTCAGAAATCGACCGGTGTGCGAAGCCTTGTTCCTGGCAACCGTTTCCGGCGTGCCGATGGCAAGTATGCGTCCGCCACCTGCGCCGCCTTCCGGACCCAGGTCGATAATCCAGTCAGCGGTCTTGATGACGTCGAGATTGTGCTCGATGACGACGATGGTGTTGCCCTGATCGCGAAGTCTGTGCAACACGCCCAACAGTTGTTCGATATCGTGAAAATGCAAACCGGTAGTTGGCTCGTCAAGGATGTAGAGGGTTTTGCCAGTGTCACGACGGGAAAGTTCCCGCGAGAGCTTCACCCGTTGTGCTTCTCCTCCAGACAGTGTGGTGGCGCTCTGGCCGAGACGAATGTATGACAGACCAACATCCATCAGAGTCTGCAACTTGGAAGCCAGTGCCGGTACCGCATCGAAAAATTCTCGTGCCTCTTCCACTGTCATGTTCAGCACATCGTGGATGTTTTTCGACTTGTAGACGACATCGAGCGTTTCACGGTTGTACCGCTTGCCGTGACAAACATCGCAGGACACATAGATGTCAGGCAGAAAGTGCATTTCTACCTTGATGACCCCGTCACCCTGGCAGGCTTCACAACGCCCACCCTTCACGTTGAAACTGAAACGACCGGCCAGATACCCGCGTGCCCTGGCTTCCTGTGTCTGTGCAAAAAGCTCGCGAATGGGCGTGAACAGGCCAGTGTATGTTGCCGGGTTGGAACGTGGTGTTCGACCGATCGGGCTCTGGTCGATGTCGACCACCTTGTCGACGTGATCGAGACCTTCGATGCTGCGAAACGGTCCCGGTTTGATGGTAGTGGCGCCATTCAATCGTTGTGCAGCGATCGGGAACAACGTTTGATTGATAAGGGTCGACTTGCCTGAGCCGGAAACGCCGGTAATGCAGGTCATGAGTCCGCAGGGAATTTCTATGGTGACATCCTGCAGATTGTTGCCGGATGCACCAATCAGCCTGATGCACTGATCGACCTGCACCGGATGGCGCCGGGCTGGAATCGCTATCCTGCGCACACCGCTCAGATACTGACCGGTGATCGAGTCCTTGCTCGCAAGAATGTCCTTCAGCTTTCCCTGGGCGACGATGTGGCCACCGTGCACACCCGCGCCAGGGCCGATGTCCACGATGTAGTCCGCCGAGCGGATGGCGTCTTCATCGTGTTCAACGACCAGCACGGTGTTACCCAGATCTCGAAGATGCGTCAGTGTCCGCAACAAGCGTTCGTTGTCACGCTGGTGCAGTCCGATGGAGGGTTCATCAAGGATGTACATGACACCAACAAGCCCCGCACCGATCTGACTGGCCAGGCGAATTCGTTGGGCTTCTCCGCCCGACAAGGTGTCGGCGCTGCGATCGAGGGTCAGATAGTTGAGACCGACATCCACAAGAAACTGCAGGCGTGCCTGAATTTCCTTCAGGATCTTGGACGCTATGGTTTCCCGCTGACCTTGCAACTTGAGGGCGCCGAAGTAGGACAGCGCATCCTCGACGGCGCGAGTCGTGATCTGTGGCAGATTGGTACCGTTGATGAAGACGTGGCGTGAAGCTTCACGAAGACGTGATCCCGAACAGGCCGGGCAAGCGGCACTGCGAAGATATTTCTGCAGATTCTCGCGCACCATCGAACTGTCCGTTTCACGGTAGCGACGATCCATGTTGGGTATCACGCCTTCGAAACGGTGGCGACGCTGTATGCTGTCCCCGCGTTCGTTGACGTACGTGAAGTCAACCCGCTCGGTGCCACTACCCTGCAAAATCACCTTCTGATGCTTCTTGCCAAGTTTTTTGTACGGCGTATCCACATCGAAGCCGTAGTGTTTGGCCAACGACGAGAGCATGTGAAAGTAGTAGATGTTCTTCCGGTCCCACCCTCGTATTGCTCCTTCAGCAAGCGACAGTTCCGGATCGCCAATCAACAGGTCGGGATCAAAGAACTGGGTGACACCAAGACCGTCACACTCCGGGCACGCGCCTGCCGGGTTGTTGAACGAGAACATTCGCGGTTCGAGTTCGCTGATGCTGTAGCCGCAATGCGGGCAGGCAAAACGGGCGCTGAAAACAAGTTCTTCAGTATCGGCATTGTCCATGTCACAAACGCGGGCCACACCGTCAGCGAGTTGCAATGCAGTTTCGAACGACTCGGCGAGCCGCTGCTTGATGTCCTCTCGCACCCGCAGCCGATCAATGACGGCTTCAATGGTGTGTTTTTTGTTCTTGTCGAGATCAGGCGGGCTGTCCAGGTCGACAACAAGCCCATCAACACGCGCACGAATGAAGCCACCGGCAACCAGTTCCTTGAATACATGCAGGTGTTCGCCTTTGCGGTCACTGATGACGGGAGCCAGGATCATGATGCGTCGTTCCCCGGGCAGCGCGAGCACCTGATCCACCATCTGGCTCACAGTCTGTGCGGCCAGTGGAACATCGTGGGTCGGGCATCTTGGTTCGCCAACACGCGCGTACAGCAGTCGGAGGTAATCGTATATTTCGGTGATCGTGCCTACTGTCGAACGGGGATTGTGGGAGGTCGACTTCTGCTCGATGGAGATTGCCGGCGACAACCCCTCGATATGGTCGACGTCAGGCTTTTCCATCATCGACAGGAATTGCCTTGCATAGGCCGAAAGTGATTCGACGTAGCGCCGCTGGCCTTCAGCGTACAGGGTATCGAACGCAAGCGAAGACTTGCCGGATCCGGAGAGTCCCGTGATGACCACCAGCTTGTCGCGTGGCAGATCGAGATCGATGTTCTTCAGATTGTGGGTGCGAGCACCTCGCACCGAAATGGTGTCCGCCACGATATTGCGATTATCTCAAAGGTTGGAGTTTGCCCCAGGAACCTGTCGAACTCGAGTCGGTTCGGGTGCGCAGGTGGGCAGACCGAGGACGATAGCCGGTGAGTCAGATCGCAGCAAGCTAAACGCCGTACACTCACGCGATGCCCTGCGACCAATCACTTACGCGGGTATCGTTGCTTGGTTTAGACTGCGGCTTTCCAACCACTGCAGCGATCAGCGAGAGCACTCCCATGGCACGCGGTATCAATAAGGTCATTCTCGTCGGCAACCTCGGTCGCGATCCGGAAACGCGGTATCTGCCCAGTGGCGATCCGGTGACGAGCTTCAGCATCGCCACTTCGGAAGGTTGGCGCGACAAACAGACTGGGCAGACCCAGGAGCGCACGGAGTGGCACAACATCGTCTGTTTCAAGCGGTTGGCCGAAATTGCCTCGGAGTACCTGCGCAAGGGATCAAAGGTCTATCTCGAAGGCCAGTTGAGAACCCAGTCGTGGGACAAGGACGGTCAGAAACACTATCGGACAGAAATTGTCGCGCGGGAAATGCAGATGCTGGATGGCAAGGGAGAAGGTCGTCCTGCCGGTGGTGGTGGCGGTGGCGCTCCGAGTGGTTTTGAATCGCGACAGCCATCATCCGGACCGTCCTACGACAATCGCCCGACATTGCCACCGGACGACGATTTTGACGACGACATTCCGTTCTGAGGGCTGCAATGGAAGGGAACCTCGAGCTCCTTGGAGGTCGAATCAAACGACCTGGAGCGCGCTGCGAAAGTAGCCGATGATCTCGACGAGCGCGTGGGTCGTTGGATGATCCGCCGAGTCGACGAAGTCCAGGGTCAGCACCGAGTGGCCCTTTCCCGGCAGTGTCCGCAGGCGGATTCGTTCGCGATCCGAGTTGAACGCCCGATCCAGGGCATCAAACTTGACTGCGGTGCACAGTGGGTCTTCAGCGAATCGGTAGGCAACCATGGGTTCAGTGGTATCCAGTCGTGATTTGATCCTGCCAACGTCTTCGCCAGACATGTGCAATGCAGACTGATCCCTGATGGGTAGTGAGGGCTGTGACGCAACACCAGCAAGCACACTGTCATCTGCCATCAGCGAGATCGCAAAATTGCCAGTCAGGCACATGCCGATGGTCGCGACCCCTTTGACTCCGTGATGTACCCGTAATTCCTGACAAAGCGCCCGCAACCAGTCGACGATCGGGCTGGCCCCGTGCTTTTCCAGCAACCTGAACTCCCGTCGCATGCACATGACACGCACCAGATTGCCCACCATCGATACCTTGCCGAGCGGGCCAAACAGGTGGGGGAGAACGGTGGTGAATCCGGCGTCACGGAGTTTTGCAGCCAGTGCCAGAGTCTGGGGGCCGATGCCAGGCAGTTCCTGGATGATCACCACCAACGGACCATGTCCGGCAGTGTAGACATCGTGGCTGACATCGAATCCGCCGGCGACCGGGGCAGTGAAGGTGCGCTTCGAGTATTCTTGCATCAAGAGCTTCCAGGCTCGAGTCTTCGATTTTCATGTTAACCGTTCGCTTCGATCAGGAGTGACTCGATTCGCCGATCAGCGGCGCTCTTCCGGCGGCAACCGGAAACCCGTCGGATCGATCATTGCGACGCGGCAAAGAGGTGGTCAGGAGTGGAGTTGGAGTGTCAGGAGATTGCGTTGTTTCCCTTGCGCACGGTGTTGTTTCCCGCAGGAACCCTGCCGCTTCGGATCTTCGAAACCCGCTACCTCGACATGGTGCGACGCTGCACGCGTCTGAATGAACCATTTGGTGTGGTGTTGATACGTCAGGGGGTAGAGGCGCGGGCGCAGCATGACGATACACAGCCGGAAGTTTTTTCCGTAGGCACGACCGCCGCCATCGCCGATTTTAATCAGCTCAGCGACGGCATGTTGGGGATCGTCTGCAAGGGCGAGCGCAAGTTCCGGATTGTCAGTACGCGGGAACAGCCGGATCACCTCCTTCTGGCCCAGGCTCAATTGCTCCCGGACGAACCGGCAGCCGGTCTGTTACCTGACGATCAGGCGTTGGTGGACATTCTTGGGGAACTGGTCATGCATCCGATGGTGCAGAAACTGGGCCTCCAGGTGAATTTCGATGACGGACGCTCGGTGAGCTGGCGTCTGGCAGAACTGCTCCCCATCGAACCGGAGATCAAGCAGAGCCTGCTCCAGATGCAGTCGGCACGGGAGCGCCTCGCCGAACTCAGGCGACTTGTGTCGAAGCTGAGGGGAGATCCGCCGGTGCGAAGTTTCTAGCCGGGACGAACCGGGAGACGAGTTTGTCGATCTGCCACAAAAATCTGATCGGCAGACCTTTCTGGTTATAATTGGCTCCGTTGAGTTTATCCCGGGATCAGGGAAGGTGTGCAAGTGAATGCACCGCTGACAGATGTCGATCTCCAGGTACGCACCATCGCCGAGCAGGCCAGGCAGGCTTCCCGTCGAATGGCCGCTGCGCCCACCAGAGCTCGCTCTCTGGCCCTGCAGGGGATAGCAGAGTCGCTTGACCGCCATGGCGACGACGTGATTGCCGCCAACGCACTTGATCTGGCGCGTGCCGGCAAGACCGGACTTGATCAACCGTTGCTGGATCGGCTAGGTATCGATAGAGCTGGCATCGAACGGATGATCGCCGGTGTGCTGCAAGTTGATTCATTGCCCGATCCCGTGGGGCAGATCACCGATCTTCGGTATGTGCCGTCCGGCCTGCAGATTGGACGCATGCGAGTTCCTCTCGGTGTGGTCGGGATCATCTATGAATCGCGTCCCAACGTCACCGTTGACGCAGCGGTACTCTGCCTCAAATCAGGAAATGCCTGCATCCTCAGGGGAGGTAGCGAAGCCATAGAGTCGAATCGGGCGATCGCACGCTGCATCGCCGAAGGGTTGGCCGCTGGCGGGTTACCGATTGATGCGGTGCAACTGATCAATACCACGGATCGTGCAGCAGTCGGGGCTCTGGTACGACAGGTCGGTCTGGTTGACGTGATTGTTCCGCGTGGCGGCCGAGGGTTGATCGAGCGGATTGCAGCGGAAACACGCATCCCGGTCATCAAGCATCTGGATGGCATCTGCCACGTGTACATCGATGCGAGTGCAGATGGTCAGATGGCGGTCGAGATCGCCGTGAATTCGAAAACGTCGAAGTATGCGGTCTGCAATGCACTTGAAACCCTGCTGGTGCATGAGGATCGCGCCGATGAACTGTTGCCGCTGCTGGAACAACGCTTCCTGGCGGCGGGGGTCGAACTGCGGGGGTGCAAGAACACACAGGCGCGAATTCCTTCGGTTCGCGAAGCGACGGAAGACGATTGGCATGCGGAATACCTCGGCCCCATCCTGTCAGTTCGCGTGGTCCCTTCGCTTGATGCAGCTATCGAACACATCAATCGGTACGGCTCGCAGCATACCGACGCCATTGTCACGTCTGATCTGGCCGCTTCCCGGCGTTTTGTCACGGAAGTGGATTCCGCTTCCGTGATGGTGAACACGTCGACCCAGTTTGCGGATGGATTCGAATATGGCCTGGGTGCCGAGATCGGGATATCCACCGACAAGTTGCATGCCAGGGGGCCAGTCGGTCTTGAAGGACTGACGACCCAGAAGTACGTCGTCTACGGACAAGGCGAAGTACGCAAGCGTTGATTGCCTTACTCGGCGGAACGTTTGATCCGGTTCATGTCGGGCATCTGGCTGCAGCACGGGCGGCGCAGCATCTGCTTGGGCTCGATACCGTGCGCCTGGTCGTCGCGGCTGCCCCTTATCACAAGCAGGCGAACGCTGCGGTGAGCTCCGCCCGACATCGAAGGGCCATGGTGCAATTGGCCTGTACCGGTGTTGATGGACTCGTTGCGGACTCGTCGGATCTGGAAGGCGAAGGGCCGTCTTACACGGTTGACCTGTTGGAACGACGAGCCCTCGCGGATCCGGCAGAACGACGGGTATGGATAATTGGTGACGATGCGTTCGCAGAAATCCTTGGCTGGTGGCGGGTAGACGACGTTTTCAGACTGACCAGCTTTCTGGTGTTCAGACGTCGGGATCATCGGGTTGTCTGGTCAGCCACGCTTGAGCACTTTGTGCAACCACGTCTGGTTCGTGCGTGGTCTTCCGACGATCACGGCCAGGTATTGCTCTCGGATGAGGCCTTGCCAGCCGTCTCGTCCACCATGATCAGAAATTCTCTTCGGCGCACGGAGTGTGTCGATCACTGGCTGCCACCGATGGTGCTCAACTACATAAAGGAAAATCATCTCTATGAAGAAACCCGCAAAGCGAACTAAGCCGGACAAACAGACTCCTCAGCTGCCAAAGCTGGAGCAGGCAATCGTTGCTGCACTGGAGGATGGCAAGGGTATCGAACCCGTGGTACTGGACGTCAGGCAGCTCTGCAGTTTCACGGATGTCATGGTTGTCGTCACGGGTAACACCGGCAGGCATGTGAACGCTCTGGTCGATCGTGTCATCGAGAGTGCGCGTTTGATGGGCCAGCGCACAATTGGCGTGGAAGGCCGGGAGACCAACGAGTGGGTTCTGGTCGACTTCGGTGATGTGGTTGTCCATGTGATGCAGAAGGATGCTCGAGCGTTGTATGAACTGGAAAAACTCTGGTCCGAACTACCTGCTGATACGCTGCAGCTAGTCCCCTCGGGTATTGTGTGAACGTTCGCATCCTTTCTGTCAGCCGGCGGCAACCGCCATGGATCAATGCAGGCTTTGACGAGTATGCAAAGCGTCTGCGCGGGAGCCTGCCTCTCGAACTCGTCGAGATCGCTCCAGCCGATCGACATGGGATGCATAGCGCCGAACAGATATTGCAGTGCAAGGCGGTGGAGGCGAGTCGAATCAGGACGCAAATACGTGCGCAGGAAGCCTGGGTGGCTCTTGACGAGCGTGGTCGTTCTCTCAGCACGGCTGCACTGGCCGAATTTCTGCGAGAGTGTCAGCTGGAAGCTCGTCCGCCTGCGTTTGTCGTTGGTGGGGCGGACGGATTGCACCCCGATGTGATCAATTCGGCTGGAAGATCGTTCAGTCTCTCCGGGCTGACGCTGCCACATGGCATCGTGCGCGTCATTCTGGCGGAAGCGCTGTACCGGGCGTGGAGCCTTCTGAACAATCATCCTTATCATCGGGCCTGAACGACCTCTCATGTCCGAAACCTCACTCAACGACAGATCAGAAGAACAGGCGCTTTTCAGCAGACGTGTCCTGCTGCTGGCCGTCGTTGTCATGTTGCTGTTTGGCGTCCTGGTGGGTCGGATCGTGCAGTTGCAGATACTGGATCACGACAAGTACCGCACGCGATCCGAGCAGAACAGGATACAGGTTCAGCCGCTGGTACCCCGTCGCGGGCTGATCTATGACCGCAATGGCGTGCTTCTTGCCGACAATCGGCCCATCCACAATCTGGCAGTGGTCCGTGAGCTGGCGGGTGACCTGCAACTTACCCTTGCCGAACTTGGACAACAGATCAACCTGAGCAAAGACGACCTCGAGGGTTTTTACAAACGTCTCGATAGACGAAGGCGACCGTATGAAGCAGTCATGCTCAAGTCCCATCTCACTGAAGAAGAGCGTGCGGTGCTGGCGGTACATCGACACCGTTTTGCCGGTGTGGAGATCATTTCCGAGTCGGTCCGTCACTATCCGTTTGCCGAGATGTTCGCGCACAGCGTCGGCTCCGTACGAAGGGTGAACGAGGACGACCTCAAGTCACTCGACCCGGTGCAGTACAGCGGCACGGAGTTCATAGGCAAGCTTGGTGTGGAAAAATTCTACGAGCGGTCACTGCATGGTCAGGTGGGATACCAGCAGGTCGAGGTCGATGCCTATGGGCGCATCCGCAACGAACTGGATGTGGATCATCCGGTTGCCGGGGTAGGGCTGCGTCTGCAGATTGACAGTGATCTGCAGATCGCTGCAGACGCCGCGCTCGGCGACCGACGGGGCGCAATTGTTGCCATCGAACCGCGTACCGGTGGCATTCTGGCGATGGTCAGCAAGCCCGCCTATGATCCGAACGGATTTGTCACTGGCATCAGCAGTGCTGACTACCAGGCGTTGCTGGGAGGCAGGACGCGGCCAATGTTCAACCGTGCCATCAATGGTCAGTATGCACCTGGTTCAACCTTCAAGATGGCAGTTGGTCTGACAGCGCTCTCCAGTGGCGTGGTCACATGGCCCGAGACGATTTATGACAGGGGCTTTTTCCGGTTACCCGGTCAGCGGCGAATGTACCGGGACTGGAGCTGGAAACAGGGGAACTCCGGTGGCCAGGGCATCGTTGATCTCAATCGGGCGATCTACAGGTCATCCAACGTGTACTTCTACACCATGGCATCGCGGTTGAAGATCAATCAGCTGACGGACTTTTCTGCTCAACTCGGTTTTGGTGCACGAACGGCGCTGGACGTGGCCGATGCAAGTGCTGGCCTGTTGCCTGGCCCGGAATGGAAACGAAGGGTGAAAAAGGAGATCTGGTACCCGGGCGACACGATCAACCTTGGAATTGGCCAGGGTGATCTGCTGGCGACACCGCTGCAATTGGCGACCTATGTTTCCATCATAGCCAATCGTGGCCGATTTGTTCCTCCGCGGATGTTTCTGGACAGTGAGTCGGAACTTGCAGAGGACCTCGCCATCGCCGAGCCGGTCACCGTTTCCGGCCCGACTGCGGAAGACTGGGAGAAGATGGTCGATGCCATGGAAGACGTCGTGCACCGGGGCAACCTCGGCTGGGGCCAGGCTGGAACAGCGTGGCCTTATATCGGGCAGGACATCGCGTACCGGATGGCAGGCAAGTCGGGCACCGCGCAGGTGGTAGGAATCAGGCAGGGGCAGGAATATCGGGAATCAGAGCTCGACGAATACAACCGCAAACACGCCTGGTTCGTCGCATTTGCCCCTGCAGATGACCCCATGATCGCCATTGCGGTGATTGTTGAAAACGGCGGTGGTGGCAGCGGCGTTGCAAGCCCCGTGGCGCGAGAGGTCGCTGATGCGTGGGTACTGCCTCGTCTGTCGGTTGTCAGCGCCGAGCGTCCTGAATGAACATCGACTTCGTTCGAACGCTGGGTCAGCACGGATCTGGTCAGCCGGTTCGCATGCGTTTTCAGGTGCTCCCTGATCCGGTGTTGGTATTCCTGTTGCTGCTTCTCATGGGCTGTGGCCTGGCTGTCCTGTACAGCGCACTTCACTCGTCTCTCGATCGTCTGGAAGGTCAGGCTATCAAGTTGGCAGGGGGCTTTGCGGTGATGCTTGTCCTCGCCAATATCCACCCCCGTGAATATCTGCGATTTTCACCGTTTGTGTACGTGGGCGGTGTTTTTCTGCTCGTCCTCGTAGAGGTCTTTGGCGATGTGGCGAAGGGAGGACAACGCTGGCTGCAACTGGGAGCGTCAGTTCGCTTCCAGCCTTCGGAGATCCTCAAGCTCGCGGTACCGCTGACAGTGGCCTGGTATCTCCATGATCGTAGCTTGCCGCCTGGTTGGCGGGATGTCCTGATTGCGGTGGGAATCATCGCCTTGCCGGCAGGCCTTATTGTCATTCAACCTGATCTTGGCACCGGCCTGTTGGTCCTGGCGGCAGGTGGTGGTGTGGTGTTTCTCGCCGGATTGCCGTGGCGCTGGCTGATCGCCGCAGGAACGCTGGCAGCGGCTGCAGCGCCGATCCTGTGGACCAGCTTGCGCGGGTATCAGCAGCAGCGAATCCTCACTCTCTTCGATCCGGAGAGCGATCCCTTGGGCGCTGGGTGGAACATCATTCAATCCACGACTGCCATCGGTTCCGGTGGTCTGCGTGGGAAAGGATTGTTTGAGGGAACGCAGAGTCGGCTCGACTTTCTGCCGGAAGCACAGACGGATTTCATTCTGGCAGTCATTGGCGAAGAACTGGGTTTTGTCGGAATCGCGACGTTTCTAGTAATCTATCTGCTGATTGTTGCCCGTTGCCTGCATATTGCGGTGCAGACCAAGAGGACGTTTGACCGACTGGTCGCCGGCTCTGTTGGCATCACGCTGTCCGTCTATGTCTTTGTCAACGTCGGCATGGTGTGCGGTCTGTTGCCAGTGGTTGGTGTGCCGCTGCCGCTGGTGAGTTTTGGCGGCACTTCGGCACTGACCTTGCTGGCGACGTTTGGCATCGTTCTATCCATCTACAAACACCGGAATTACTGACGAATGGCAAGGATTCCAAAGTCGAACACCCGAAATCTGTTGTGCCTGTGCAGCCTGGTTGCAATGTTCTGTGCTAAATCCGCACTCGCCGACTATTCGACACAACCAGATGCTGTTCGTCTGGTTGACGAAATGGTGAGTGAGCACGGATTCAATGCCTCCGAGCTCAAAGCGGTTCTGGCGAATGCAAAGCGACAGGACAAGATCATCGAAGCCATCAGCCGTCCTGCCGAAAAGACCATGCCGTGGTTCAAGTACAGGCAGATCTTCCTTGGTTCTGAACGAATCGATGAAGGGGTGACGTTCTGGCAGCGCAATGCCGCGGCACTGATCGATGCGCAGACCAAGCTGGGTGTTGCACCAGAGTATGTCGTTGCGATCATCGGCGTGGAAACGCGCTTTGGCAAACACCGGGGCACGTATCGGGTCCTTGATGCGTTGACCACTCTCGCCTTTGACTACCCTCCTCGGGCCAGTTTCTTTCGCAGTGAGCTCAAACAGTTCCTGTTGCTCGCGCGGGAAGAAAACAAGCCTGCGGAGATGCTCATGGGTTCCTACGCAGGGGCCATGGGCTACGGGCAGTTCATTTCGTCGAGTTACCGACGATACGCGATTGATTTCGACGGCGATGGTCAGCGCGATATCTGGGACAACCCGAGGGACGTCATTGGCAGCGTCGCCAATTACCTGGCCGAACATCGCTGGACAGGGAAGGATCCGGTGCTCATCGATCTTGGCGAGGCGTCCGGTGCCTTGCAGCCACAGGCGGCCAACGAGCTTGGCTCAACCAGCACCCTTGGCGAGCTGCGGCGATCCGGTGTGACGATCGAAACCACGCTGCCGGACACTACCGCCGTGGCAATCCACGGATTCCAGTTCGAAAACGAGCAGCGCGTGGCGATAGGATTCAACGACTTCTACGCCATCACGCGATATAACCACAGCATCATGTATGCCCGCGCCGTGCATGAACTGGCGCAGGAGATCAAGACGGCCTACCTCTCCACAAACCCCGCGGGCAAACCTTGATGTCCATGTTCAGGCTCCTTGGGCTGGACACCGGAATGATGCAGCGAGCCGTTGTTCTGCTATGCGCGGTGCTCCTGATCGGCTGCAGTGCGACGGGCGGCACTCCTCCGCGATCCGGATCGCCTGCGCCGGTCCTGAAAGACGGAGCTCCCGGAGCCGTACCTCTCGATCTTGCCAATCTCCCGGATCCCGTCCCGAGAGCGGAGCCGCGCAGCAAGTACGGAAATCCGCGGAGTTATACCGTTGCAGGCAAAACCTATTTCATCATGAACTCTGCGACCGGATACAGCCAGACCGGTCTTGCTTCCTGGTATGGAACCAAGTTTCACGGGCGACGAACTTCATCGGGCGAGGCGTATGACATGCTGTCATTGACCGCCGCTCACAAGACGCTGCCGATCCCGACCTATGCCACCGTCACCAATCTCGACAACGGACGCCGCACCATTGTGAGAATCAACGATCGCGGCCCGTTCCATGACGATCGCATCATCGACCTCTCCTACGCCGCAGCAGTAAAGCTTGGTTATCACGGAGCAGGAACCGCAAGGGTGCGTGTCGAAACAATCACCTTCGATCCGGTGGACACAGACCGATCGTACACGTTGCAGGCGGGAGCCTTTGCACAGCTGGCCGGCGCCGACGCATTGCACGCGCGACTCAAGGGATTGATCGATCACCCGGTGAATGTCGTGCAAACACCGGGGGATCACCTTTTCCGTGTCCGTATCGGCCCGGTCAGGGGCGAAGCCGCCGTTGAGAAGGTGAAAGCGCTGTTTGCGCGGTATGAACTGGGGGCGCCGATCGTCCTGGAGGACGCGTGAATTCAATAACGGACAAATGGACTCTCGAAGTCCGAACGGCTGGATCGTCGGGTCATCAAACCCGGAGTGCGAGCCTGGCAACCACTGAGGCAAGACACCTTTGATGAAACGAATTGATATGGCGATTGTGCGTGTGCTGTTTTTGATGCTGGCCGGAACAGCCACGGCTGCGGTCACGATTCCCGAGCCACCGGCGATAGCAGCGACGTCCTACATTCTGGTCGATGCGGCGAGTGAAAAAGTGCTCGTTGAACACTTGTCTCACACTCCACAACCCCCTGCGAGCCTGACCAAGATCATGACCGGCTATGTTGCCGCGGAAGAGATCGATGCGGGACGCATCAAACTCGCAGACATGGTCAACATCAGCGTGAACGCCTGGCAGACCGAAGGCTCGCGCATGTTTGTACAGGAAGGTACCCAGGTCTCTCTGGAGGCATTGCTCAAGGGTGTGATCATCCAGTCGGGCAATGACGCCACCGTCGCCGTTGCCGAACATATTGCCGGCAGCGAGAGTGCGTTTGCCGACATGATGAATCAACACGCCAAGGAACTCGGGCTGAAGGACACGCATTTTGTCAACTCAACCGGGTTGCCAGCAGATGGGCATGTGACCACTGCCTGGGATCTTGCACTGTTGACCAAGGCAATGATCAACCGACACCCGACTTCCTATGCGGTGTATGCAGAGCGCAGTTTCCGTTTCAACAACATTGACCAGATGAATCGAAATCGACTCCTCTGGCACGATCGGACCGTTGATGGCGTAAAGACCGGGCATACCGAAGAGGCTGGATTCTGTCTGGTCGCGAGCGCCGTTCGCGATGGCATGCGACTCATCTCCGTTGTGATGGGCACCGAAAGTGACAATGCGCGCATGCAGGAAAGCCAGAAACTCCTGTCCTACGGATTCAGACATTTCGAGAGCCGCGAGTTGTACGCGGCGGACGTCGTGCTCAAGCAGTCAGAAGTGTTTTACGGTGATGGAGACACGATTGATCTCGGCCTTGCCAAACCCGCGCTGATCACGTTTGCCCGTGGTCACTACGATGACCTGCAGGTTGAGCTTGAAGTACCAAAGATCCTGGAGGCACCGTATGCACTGGGTGCCGAAGTCGGGACGTTGCGGGTCTCTCTCGAAGGGGAGCGAGTTTACGAAGCACCATTGGTTGCGCTGACGGCGGTTGCAGAAGCCGGATTCATATCGCGCATCATCGACTTCGTCTATCTGTTTTTCCGTGGACTGTTCTCTGATGAGTGACAATCCGACGATCCAGTTCCCATGCAGCTATCCGATCCGCATCATCGGTGTTGATGGCGACGATTTTGCGCGTCGAGTGCTGGAAGTGGTTCGTCAGCATGCGGAAGGGGTAAGTCCCGACGAGATTGGATTGAGACGTTCGAGTCATGGTCGTTATATCAGCGTTGCGGTCACACTGATTGCTACCGGGGAGCCGCAGTTGAAGGCCTTGCACAAGGATCTGCTGAAGATCCCAAGCGTCAAACTGGTCTTGTAGTCTTTGCAACTGTCCTCGCACGGAGTTCGTTATGCAGGAAGTCATATTTCGTGATCTCGGGCGAACTGCCTATCAAACGACGTTTGCAGCGATGCGCGAATTCACGGCGGCGAGGACGGGTGAAACCCTTGATGAGATCTGGTTCACCGAACACGATCCGGTTTTTACTCAGGGCCAGGCCGGTAAAGCCGAACATGTTCTGGCTGCAGGGGATATCCCGATTGTGCAGTCCGATCGAGGTGGACAGGTCACCTACCACGGCCCTGGCCAGATTACCGGCTATCTGATGCTGGACCTGCATCGACTGGGACTATCCGTGCGTGGACTTGTTTCCGGCATCGAAGAAGCCTGTGTGCGCACTCTGGCGGACTATGGACTTGGAGGGGCACCCCGACCCGACGCGCCAGGTGTCTACATTCATGGTACCAAGATTGCGTCACTCGGACTGCGGGTGCGCCGGGGTTGCAGCTACCATGGTCTGGCCTTGAACGTGGCGATGGACCTGATGCCCTTCAACCGCATCAATCCTTGTGGCATGACCGGCATGCAGGTAACCGATATGCAGATGTTCGTGCCGGGTATCCAGATCATCGAGGTGAAGGCAAGGTTATGCGAACATCTGCTTTCGATCTACGGGCTCAGGCTCCACATGCAGGACAGTTCGGCGCCTTGCGCAGTTTGAATTCCCGCCACTCTGCATATTTGGCGTCGAAAAACAGCAATCGACCGACGAGGGTTTCGCCGATCCCGACCAGCAACTTGATCACCTCCAAGGCCTGGAAGGCACCCACGATTCCGACCAGTGGAGCGATGACGCCGTTCTCCGAACAGGTTTGATCCGTGGCACTGGCTTCTGGATAGAGGCAGGCATAACACGGCGAGTCGGCGCGTCGAGGGTCGAAGGTTGTCAGTTGTGCTTCAAAACGGATCGCGGCAGCGGAGACCAGCGGTTTTTTTGCGGCAATGCTTGCACTGTTCATTGCGTAACGAACGAGAAAGTTGTCGGTGGCATCCAGAATCACATCCACACGTTCGACCAGGTTCCCCAACTCTTGTTCGTCCAGCACCCGATCGATCGTATGGATCACGATTCCGGGATTGAGCTCCAGCAGGGTACTCCTGGCGGAATCCACCTTCAGCCTCCCGATCTGCGAGTTCCGATGCACGATCTGGCGCTGCAGATTCGAAGTGTCCACGGTGTCAAAATCCACCAGGGTCAGCGTACCGATGCCGGCAGCGGCAAGGTAAAGCGCGGCCGGTGAACCGAGCCCACCAAGCCCGATGATGGCGACATGCGCCGCAAGCAACCTTTCCTGCCCCGCAGCATCCACTTCCGGCAACATGATCTGGCGGCTGTAACGAAGCAACTCCTCGTCGTTCATGACAAGCGACCCCAAGATATCCGGTCAAGTCCCGCCAGGTCCTGTTCGGTCCTGACATTCTGAAAACCAGCGCTCGTGAGCAGAGAGCGCACCACGGGCCCCTGTGTCGAACCGTGCTCGAGCACCAGCAGGTGACGGCATCGGCCTGCAGCACTTGAGATGATCCGGCGGATGGCACCGAGGCCACCACACCCACTGACCAGCGCGCGCCTCGGCTCCGCGTGCAACGCCTCGAGACAAGGTTCGGATTCTCCGATGTAGGGCGGATTGCTGACGACGATATCAAACGACGAGTTGATCGCAGCGAACCAGTCGCCCTGCAAGAACCGAACGTGTGGAGCATGCCGGGCAGCGTTTTTCCTGGCGACGTGCAGCGCCTCGATACTGATGTCCGTTGCCGTGATGCAGAGATCTGGTCGTGCATGGGCGATCGACACGGCGATCGCTCCGCTGCCGGTGCCGAGGTCCAGTACGCTCCAGTCGGGTTCTGCGAGATCCAGAACGATTTCTACCAGTAATTCAGTCTCGGGTCGTGGTACGAGTACCGCGGGTGAGACTTCAAGTTTCAGCCCGAAGAATTCCTTCCAGCCACGAACATAGGCGACCGGTTCACCTGCACGCAGACGATTTACGGCTCCCTCAATCGTGTTGAGCGTGGCATCGTCCAGCAGATGTTCAGGGTGGGCGATCAGGTATGCACGGTTTTTTCCAAGACCATCCATGAGCAGGACTTCACGATCAAGGCGAGGCAGGTCGCCGTGCTGTTGCATCCAGTCGGCGATGGTGCTCACGTTTCTTCGCCCAGCGCACGCAACTGGTCAGCCTGATATTCGTGCTGCAGTGTTTCGACCACGGTCTGCAGGCTGCCGTTGATGATGTTGTCGAGATCGTAGAGAGTCAGATTGACACGATGATCGGTCAGTCGTCCCTGGGGGAAATTGTAGGTTCGTATGCGCTCGGAGCGATCTCCGCTGCCCACCTGAAGCCTGCGATTCTCGGCTTGTTCGGACTGCTGTTTGCTGCGCGCAGCGTCGAGCAGCTTGGCTTGCAGGAGCGACATCGCCCGAGCCCGGTTTTTGTGTTGTGACCGTTCGTCCTGGCACTCGACAACAATGCCGCTGGGCAGATGAGTGAGTCGTACTGCCGAGTCTGTCTTGTTGACATGCTGTCCTCCCGCTCCGGAAGAACGATAGGTATCGATTCTCAGGTCGCTTTTGTCGATTTCGATTTCGTTGATGTTCTCAACTTCCGGCAGCACCGCAACCGTGCAGGCCGATGTGTGTATTCGGCCCTGGGATTCGGTCAGCGGGACACGCTGTACACGATGGGTGCCGGACTCGAATTTCAGAAGTCGGAAAACATCCTGCCCCGAGATACGTGAGATCACTTCCTTGTAACCACCATGTTCACCGGACCGTTCGCTGATGATTTCGACGTCCCAGCCGCGGCCTTCCGCGTAACGCGTGTACATGCGGAACAGATCACCGGCAAAGATGGCTGCTTCATCCCCACCGGTACCGGCCCTGACCTCCAGAAAGATGTTGGCAGAATCGTTGGGATCGCGCGGTAACAGGCTCGATTTGAGCTCTTGTTCCTCAAGCCTGATCGCTTCGTCCAGCCGACTGATTTCATCCTGTGCAAGCGCGCGCAGTTCCGGGTCTTCGTCGGCGGCCAGCTGTTTTGCATCCTGAAGTGCAGCCTCACGCTGTCGCAACGCGCCGAAGCTGCGCATGACAGGTTCAAGTTCGGCGTGCTCCCTGGAAAGAGCGGTATATCGGTCACGGTTGTTCACGACCTCGGCATCAGTCAGCAACGCGGCGACTTCTTCATGTCGATCGGACAAGGCTGCGAGCTTGGCTTGCATGGAGGGAGACAACATGTGATTACAGCTCGTACAGGGACTTGAGGTAGTCGAGCAGTTCCGCGTGTCCGTCAGCGGTTGCATTGCGGATTGCAACGGTCGGCTGGTGGATGAGCTTGTTTGTCAGGTTGCGTGCGAGCTGCTCCAGCACGATCTCTGCTGAAGTACCTCGTGCAATCTCGCTCCGGGCACGTTCCAGTTCGGTGTTGGCCAATTCGTTGGCCTTGTCACGAAACTGGCGCAGCAGATGTTGCCCTTCATGTGCACGCACCTCCCTCAGCCAGTTTTCTGCACCCTCGTCGACAAGCCTGTGAGCGGCCTGTGCTGCCTCGTTTCTGGCGCGAGTGTTCTCCTCGACGATCGAAGAGAGATCATCGATGGCGTAGAGATAGACATCGGGTAACTCGCTGACTTCCGCTTCGATGTCACGCGGCACCGCCAGATCGACCATGAACATCGGGCGGCGTCGCCGACTGCGTATCGCGGCTTCCACTGCACCTTTGCCGATGATCGGCAATGTGCTGCCCGTTGAGCTGATGACGATGTCGAAACGGTGCAGACGAGCGGGAATGTCGGACAACTGCATGGCCTCGCCGTGGAATCGGCCGGCGAGGCTCTCAGCATGAGAAAGTGTCCGATTGGCTACCGCGATCTGGGTGATACCCTGGGCGTGGAGGTGTTCGGCGACCAGGGTAATGGTGTCTCCGGCGCCAACCAGCAAGGCGGACTTCGAGGACAGATCGGTGAAGATCCGTTTTGCCAGAAGCACTGCTGTTGACGCAACCGACACGGGGTTGCGGCCGATGTCGGTATCCGTTCGTACCCGCTTGGCAGTCTGCAGTGTAACTTGCGACAACAGGTTCAATGCAGGTCCAAGCGAACCGGTGGAACGCGCGATGTCATATGCGGTCTTGACCTGCCCCATGATCTGGGGTTCGCCAAGAATCTGCGAGTCGAGGCCGGCAGCAACACGAATGAGGTGCCTGGCAGCATCCTGATCCCAGTACCTGTATCCCGCGCCAACAAGTTCCTCGCTGGTGACCGGGCGCGAATGAGTCAGCCAGTCATGCACTCGGCTTTCATCCCTTGGATCGAGTGCACAGTACAGTTCCGTGCGGTTGCATGTTGAAAGAATGGCGGCTTCTTTCAGACTGGGAATGAACTCGCGAAGGCCTCGCAGGAAGTCGGCCAACCCTTCTTCGGGCATGCTGATCCGCTCCCGAAGTTCGATGGGTGCGGTTCGATAGTTGATGCCGTATGCCAGGATTGCCATGTAGAAGCAGTAACATTCACATGCGTGCCGAGATGCGCGCCCATGGTAGCAGAACACCCCGGAGGTCACCTGACTAAGCCATTCTTTCTAAACGTCTTTTTCGTGCTGGCGCTCACAGGCTGCCAGACACAGGGCCGGTTGCCCGAGGTTGATCACGACTTTGCCATTGAAGGCAAACTTGCTGTGCGATCGATTCAGGGTCAGCACGCTGCCAGGTTCAGGTGGTTACAGGATGGTGAGCACTATCGCATTGAACTCTGGGGGCCTCTGGGGCAAGGCCGGACGATTCTCGAGGGTGACGGCCGTCGCCTGCGGATTCTCGACGCCGGTGGCAAGGCCCTTGAGTCAGGCAACGTTCGACGCGTCATGGTGAAACGGCTGGGCTGGTATCTGCCGCTGGAGGCACTGCCGGAATGGGTGCTTGGCGGGCCGATTGCCAACACGCCCGTGGAGCGGTCAGAAGTTGATTCAAGGGGGCGTCTGACGGGTTTTGAGCAGCTCGGTTGGACACTCGCGTTTGGTTATGAGCTGGAGTCGCCGGTCCCGCGCAGGATATCGGCGGTGAACGGCGATTACCGTGTGATTCTGGTTGTGCAGCCGATTCAGCCCGCCAGGCCGTCTGGTTCTGAAACTTGAGATGAATTTCGAGGATGGGTAATCCGTTTGACACCGGCAGGAGGCCCACAGACAATACCGGCCCGTTTTTTCGGGACTGGTGAAGGATCTCCTGCGGCGCAGGATGTCGGACCGGTTCGGCCAGTCTCCTGGCTGAAGACAATTGAGTTTTGGGGCGTCGCCAAGTGGTAAGGCAGCGGGTTTTGATCCCGCCATTCGTAGGTTCGAATCCTTCCGCCCCAGCCAATTCCAGCCCGCAAGGGCACCAGAACTGATTCTGTCGAGGTCAATCTGCGCAAGCGGGAAAGACTTCGCGAACAGCCACGTGTTGTCAGTGTGGTCGCGCACTGGTGATACCCGTCAACCGAACACGATACCGTCAGTGGTACCGGATTGGAGTCAAAGAACATGTCCAACCAGATTCAGGTCAGCGCAGAGCTGCGCAAGGACGTAGGGAAAGGAGCGAGCCGCCGCCTGCGTAAAACCAACAAGGTGCCTGGCATCATCTATGGCGGCGAAGGTGAACCCACTTCCCTGCTGCTGGATGCCAATGCCCTTGGCAAGGCTCTGCAGAACGAAGCGTTTTTTTCCCAGGTTGTTGTTGTGAACGTGGATGGCAAAGGCTATCAGGCCGTAGTCCGGGACATCCAGCGGCATCCGGCCAAAGAAACGGTCATGCACATCGATTTTTTTCGTATCAGCGCCAACCGGGCGATCGAAGTTCACGTGCCGCTGCACTTCCTCAATGAGGAAAAGTGCATTGGCGTGAAGATCGGTGGAGGTTTGCTGTCGCACAACCTGTCGGAAGTGATCATCAGTTGTCTGCCGGCCAATCTTCCCGAGTACATCGAGGTCGATGTCGAGCACCTGGAACTGGGCAAGGCGATCCACCTTTCCGATCTCAAGTTGCCGGAAGGTGTGACGATTCCAGAACTGCGGTTCGGCTCGGATCACGACTTGCAGGTAGTATCCCTCCACGCACCCAAAGGCACTGCCGACGAAGTGAAGGACGAACCGAAAAAGGCCTGATGACCTGCGGGGCAACCGGTGCATTCGTGCAGCGGTTGTGGCCCTGGAAAAACAGGCAGCGTTGGTCGCGGCTCACTCCAATTCGAGCAGGTGTCTTCGATGGCCGGGATACGTCTTGTCGCCGGGCTTGGTAACCCTGGTCCGCGTTATCGCCATACACGGCACAACGTTGGTGCCGAGTTTGTTGCTTACCTCGCCAGTCGGGCCGGGATACGTCTGGCCAATGAACCGAAGTTCAAGGGCCAGCTTGGGCGCGGTCGCTGGCAGGGCGAGGAGATCCTGCTGTTGATTCCGGAGACGTACGTCAACCTGTCAGGCGAGGCAGTCAGCGCAGTCGCCCGCTTCTACAAGCTCGCGACGAGCGAAATCCTGGTTGCCTATGACGAAGTCGCCTTTGACCCTGGTGTGCTCAAGCTCAAGGAAGGCGGGGGTGCTGGCGGCCACAACGGGATTCGCAGCATCATTTCCTGTCTGGGTAATGACCAGGGATTCCTGCGATTGCGCATTGGTGTGGGTCACCCCGGTGACAAGGAAAAGATGGTCAGTTATCTCACTACCGAACGCATGCCGGCAGCCGAACTGGATATGGTTGAAGCGACCTGGCGCTTTGATGATCAGGTGTTCGCTCACCTGTTTGCTGGCGATCTGCAGAAGGCGATGACACTCCTGCATGCGCCCAGGTCTGAATAGGTTTTCCTGGCTCAAACAGTCACTCTGGTGTGCTGGACACGCCAACATCTTCAGGACATCGAAAAATGGGTTTCAACTGTGGCATCGTCGGTCTTCCAAACGTTGGCAAGTCCACGTTGTTCAACGCGCTGACACGGGCCGGCATTGCAGCGGAGAACTTTCCCTTCTGTACCATCGATCCGAATACGGGGATCGTGCCGGTGGCCGACCCTCGTCTTGATCGGTTGGCTGCCATCGTCAAACCGCAGAAGGTGATACCTGCGAGCATGGAATTTGTGGACATCGCGGGTCTGGTCGCCGGTGCCTCACAGGGTGAAGGTCTGGGTAATCAATTCCTCGCGCACATTCGCGAAACCCAGGCGATCGCCCATGTGGTTCGCTGCTTCCAGGATGAAAACATCATTCACGTCGCAGGAGCGATATCGCCCAGGAGCGACATCGAGATCATCAACACAGAACTGGCGCTTGCAGATCTGGAAACCGTTGCCAAGGTAAAGGATCGCGCGCGCCGCGTTGCGAATTCAGGGGACAAGGACGCCAAGGTGCTCGCAGCGCTGCTCGAACGTGTACAGGACACCTTGGAGCGTGGACTGGCCGTCAGGACGATGAAGCTGGATGATCACGAGCGGTTGCTGCTGCGCGAGCTTCATCTGATTACGGCGAAGCCTGTGATGTATATCGCCAACGTCGCGGAAGATGGGTTCGAGAACAATCCTCTATTGGATGAAGTCAAGGAAATCTCTGCCAGTGAAGGGGCGGAAGTGGTGCCGATCTGCAACAAGATCGAGGCCGAAGTCTCTGAACTGAATGATGAGGAGCGCCAGGAGTTTCTGGACGCGCTGGGTATCGAAGAGCCTGGCCTCAACCGGGTCATTCGCGCCGGATATCGATTGTTAGGTCTCCAGCAGTACTTTACGGCGGGTCCCAAGGAAGTACGGGCCTGGACCGTACGCACAGGTTCGCGTGCCCCACAAGCAGCAGCGGTCATCCATACCGATTTCGAAAAAGGGTTCATTCGCGCCGAGGTGATCGGTTTTGATGACTTTGTGACCTTTGGTGGCGAACAAGGCGCAAAGGATGCGGGCCGTTGGCGTCTGGAAGGCAAGGAATATGTTGTGCAGGATGGGGACGTGATGCACTTCCGTTTCAACGTCTAAACTCCGAATCGGACCATGGCGGACACAGAATTTGAATAATTACTATAATAATCAATTGCATACATGTTAACGACCCTCCATCTCGCGCTGTATGTAGCCGCTTGTATCCACTCACAAGTCGGGTATATAGCCGGGTATAGAGTCCGAAACGGCGAGTAAAAAACCGGGTATGACTCGAAGACGAGATCGACCGTGCTGACCGACACTCAATGCCGCGCCGCCAAAGCCAAGGAAAAGCCCTACAAGTTGCCCGACGGCAAGGGGTTGCATCTGGAGGTCAAGCCCAACGGTGCAAAGGCGTGGCGTTACCGTTTCGAGTTACGCCAGGACGAGGGAGCCAAAGAAAGCGTTTTTGCGATTGACGACTATGCGATTGCGCCGAGCACTGATACATCGGAAGAGGCTCGGGCCCGAGGGATTGGCGGACGCTTTTCTCTCGCCGAAGCCCGGAATGGGCGTATCAAGGCCCGCGCGCTGTTGAAGCAGGGGATTAACCCTGCACACCACCGAAAACTGGAACGCATCAAGCGTGAGCAGGAAAATGCCACGACATTCGAGGCTGTGGCGTGCAAGTGGCTGGCGCTGAAGGACTGGAAGCACGTCATCAAATCACAGCGGTTGGCCATGCTTAACCGCGTCCTCTTTCCGAAAATCGGGACGCTGCCAGTCAAGAGCATCATACCGGCGCACATTCTTGCTGTACTCAAGGCATCGGCAAAGATGAATGGACTGTCAGTCGCTGCGGAGGCTAGGCGAACAACGTCCGGGGTCTTCGAACTGGCGGTATACACCTCGCGGGTAGAGTGTAAAGAGACACCCAGTTTCACGCGTCAAGACGTCATTCAGATTTACGCGCCTCGTCTCCGGCCAGCAGCTCGGTCCAGTCGCGCACGCTCTTGTTCGTGGTGATCAGGATCGAACCGCGACCGTATCGGTACGTCACCAGCCGGAAAAACAGGCTGGCCTCTTCGCGATCCATGGGCTCGAATCCCACTTCGTCAATGATCACCAGTGCAGTTGACAGGTACTTCTTGCGGCGTAGCCGTGTCGGTGGCACGTGCGCGTTGGTCTTGAGCGCGCTCAAGAGCTCATCGAACCGGCAAAACTGCGAGTAGAAACCTTGTTCAACGGCCCTGACACCCAGACCAACCAACAGGTGTGTCCTGCCCACACCCGATACCTCATGCACGTGTTCACCGAACTTCCCAACGCGAAAACCGTCGAGGACTTCGAGGGACTACTGCCTGACAAGATCACGTACGGGGGTTGAATGCCGTTTACCATGCAACGTCGTGCGTGGCTTGATTCGAAGGGATGGTTCGCCGTGCTTCTCTATGAAGGGGCCGGCTGCGTTGGAAAAGCGTTTCCGTTCCGGGAGTCGATAATCCACACCCTGGCACGGATCGTGGATTGCACGGAGTCAATTGACAAACAGATCCACGAGATTTTCGATGAGCGCGGCGCCGATCCAGGAGAGCGGTACGATCACCAGGTACAATCCAAACCGAGCCATGATGCTCAGATCAAAAGGCCATTCGCGCGCACCGAGGACCTCACGACGGTAGACGAGTAGCGGCGTTAAAGCGGTGTAGTCTTTCTTGTCGCGATCACGCTGAGTCTTTATCTTTGCGTCCAGTAGCGCCACTTCTTCCCGTTTTGTCGACTTCAACGCCTGGTGAATCGGCCATACCGGGGCAACTAGCAAATACAACAACACGACTGAGGTGACGATGACGGGTGGAATTGTTGTCCATGGATTGGCGCCACTCTCCAGCCACATGATCGAAAACGATGCCTGGGTTCCTATGACCATCAATGTAGAACTCACCGCCATACGGCCAAAAGGCGTGAGAGCGCCTGGATCGAACAAATCGATGTCTACTTCTTTCGACAGACGCCGAAACAGGCGCGCATTGTCCATCAGCGCGCCGAGCGCGCAGATCATAGTCAACCACACGAAAAGAGGCACAACGATTGACATGAAATGTCCTGCGCTTGCCGAAATCTGTTGAATCATGGCTTCGGGACTGTCTGCCATCAGCCGGCTTTGCAGCAACCACATGCCTGTACCAAGCGCGATATTCCGAATGAACCACGCGGTGGACTTACGACTGATGCCCAACCGCATTTCGTTGACCTGCTCCGGCCGCAACGATAAGTGCGGCGTCAATTCGTCCAGCGCTTCCTCGGTGCGCTGGGTGATGAAATGAAATACCGGTGCGATATACGCGATGATCGCAGAGAAGAACAACGCAAAAGGCCAGCTGTAGCTCTGCTCACCCTGCGTAAGAAAATCTGCAAGGCCCAGCAGCGAAGCTATTGTGAAGAATAGTCCTGCTGCGGACCACCATCGCCCGAAGCGTACTTTCGGCACCAGTTGCAGCAACCACAAGCGCCTCAAAGAAGAGAGACCGTCATCAGCAGTGCCGCGTCCGAGGGATGCGCAGCCCGGACCTCGCGGGTATTGTCTTCAAGTTCATCGCTCTCTCTCGCCTTGAATTGAAGGGAGACTAACTCAGAACCGACAAGTTGCGAATGCCGCGATTGAGGTGAAGCAGATATTTCGTTATGCAGCGCACGAGTTCGCTTCCGGCCAACGAGAGGCGCTCACATGATTTGCGTCGGGCATTGACGCACGCCGATCGGATCAGTGCCCCATTACTAACTGCCCCGTACTCGCGCCATACTCGACTCGGAAACAGACGCGTTGCTGTCAACGCGGATCCAGCTGTCTAGGGAACCTCTGATCACTCAGCGAAATTTCCTGCTTCCCCAGTAACAAGACCGTCAACCATAAGTATTTTATCGAGAATTCAGGCCGATCAGGTTTTGGATGCGCCTGGGCAGCGGGAAATTTAGCTATTTCTCGATTTTCACCTGCAGCTCGCCTTCAAATGCCGGTGTCTTTGTCGCCTGCGCATCTTCTTCTCCATGACGATGTTCACCAACGCACAGCTCAGGAAGAGGTGGTGTGCACTTTCCCTCAGCCCCTTGTAGCGAACCTTGATGATCCCGAATTGCCGATTCATCACCCGGAAGATGTGCTCGACCCGTGCGCGTACTGCAGACTTTGTATGGTTGATCCGGAGATCCCGATCGATTGGTGGCCGGTGTGCGCTGCTGCGCCGGTTCGTGAAGTCCTTCACCCAGGGTGCATGGTCGGCCAGCATCTGGCGCTTGCCTTGATACGCTGAGGCACCCCATACCCGCGTCTCATCGCCGTGCAACAGGTCACCCAGAAATACCGAATCATGCCCGTTGGCAGCAGTGGCCACCACACTGTGAATCAGCTTCGTCTGGCTGTCGACCCCAATGCGCGGCTTCATGCCGAGACACCATTGATTGCCCCTTTTTTTCTGATGCATGTCCTGGTCGCGCTGTTTGTCCTTGTTTTTCGTTGAACTCGGCGCGTTGATGATCGTGGCATCCACGATCGTGCCACGAGCGATGTGCAGACCTTTCTCTTGCAGATAGGTGATCACCAGATGGAACAACTGATCACCGGGATTGTGCGTCTCCATCAGGCGCCGAAAGTTGCAGATCGTCGTCTCGTCCGGCACTGGCTCCCGTTCCAGATCAATACCGACAAACAATCAGAATGTCCGGATTCTGAAGGAAGCGGAAGCCGGGATGGCGGCACGGGATGTGTGCCGCAAACACAATGTTTCCGAGCAGATGTTCTACCGCTGGAGAGCAAAGTACGCAGGCATGCAGGTCTCCGACGTGAAGCGACTGAAAGAACTTGAGCAGGAAAACGACCAGTTCAAGAAGATCGTTGCAGAGCTGACGCTCGACAACCGGATGCTGCAGGACGTGAACTCAAAAAAGTGGTGAGCCTTCCGGAGCGACGACGTGCTGCCGAGTACTTGCAGAAGACATTCGGCGTCAGCGAACGGAAGGCTTGCCGGGCGTTGTCGATTCATCGATCCAGCTACCGGCATCGAGGACCACGACAGGTACCACAACCTGCGACGAAGGAAGTCGTACGGCTTTCGTATCATCATCCCTGCCGGGGATATCGCAAGATCTTCGAGCTGATAGATCGCTGCCGGTTTCCGGTGGGCCGGGAGATGGTGCGACTCATACGCGCCTCGGAAGGTCTGCAGGTGCCGCGAAAGGCGAGAAAACGCAGGATCCTGGGACAATCGACTCACCTGGCGCATCAGGCCACGCGGCCGGATCAGGTATGGAGCTGGGATTTCATACACGACCAGAGCATTGATGCCCGTAGCCTGCGCTGCCTGGTTGTTGTGGATGAATTCACGCGGGAATGCCTGGCCATTGAATGCGGGCGCAGCATGACAAGTCAGCAGGTTATTCGGGTACTGAAAGACTTGAAGGAGAAGCGTGGCGTGCCGGAGTTCATCCGCAGTGACAATGGCCCCGAGTTTGTGGCGAAGTCACTCCGGGGCTGGATGAAGTCGGAATTGATCGGCAGCCACTACATCGAACCGGGAAGCCCGTGGCAGAACGCCTGTGCCGAGAGCTTCAACTCGATATTCCGTGCGACCTGCCTTGATCGTTGGGCGTTCGAGTCGGTGCAGGAAGCGCGCGCAGTGATCGGCCAATGGCAAGATGAATACAATGCTATTCGACCCCACGGATCGTTGGGTGGGCAGTCACCCGCCCAGTTTAGAAAGGACTGGGCGGGGAACCGCCTGCAGACATCATCAACTATCGAGAGGAATCCCTAACCCTGTTGGTGGACCAAAGATCATGGGCTTGCCAACCTGGCGCGATGGAAACGACCCCAACGGTTATCCCATCCATGCGCTCGTGCAGCCCCGATTTTTTCAGTCGCAAAGCAATCGCCAGGTCTCGTTGGCTTTCCACTACGAATTGAGCAACATCGACACGATCCACGGATGCCGACTTCATCCCCTCAGGTAGCTCGATGCGACCGTACAGCAATCCGTCATTCGCGACCGCGAGATTGTGGAAATTCAAGGGGGTACGAACATAAGCTTGCGTTTCCATTGTTTTTGCGGATGGGGATCGGACATGAACTGGGAGGCGCTTGGTGCAATAGCCGAACTCATCGCCGCAATCGGCGTGATTTTCTCCATCCTCTATCTTGCGTTGCAGATCCGCCAGGCGACAGTCGCTTCGAGAGCGGCCTCTTATCAGGATACGACCGCATTGATTTCGCTTGGGAACATTCACATATTCGGCAATGCAGACGCAGCCAGTCTACTCTCCCGGGCGGCAGCGACGACAGATGAGCTGACACCAGCAGACCAGATTCGATGGCAGGCTTACTGTTCCTACATGTTCCGCCACTGGAGCAACATTCATTACCAGCATTCAATGGGGACTCTGGATGAGATCCGCTACCGCAGCCTGCTTGGACCCATGTTCATCAACCTGCGCTCGGTCCGCTTCCGAAATACCTGGCGTCGTTTTCGTCCGGGCTTCGACGGCCCCTTCGGGGAACTGGTGGATCGGGTGGTCGAGCGCTATGACCGGGAAGGCGTCACGCTGGACCGGCTTGCGGTGGGGCCGGACTCGACGGAGTGAGTACGCCCTGCGCGCGTTAGTCGCCAGCTTCTTCTGCGCTCCCCGACCTTCGCGCCCTCCGCCACGCTGACGGCGACTCCCCATAGACGCGACCGAACGCACGAGTGAATGCCGATTCGGATTCGTAACCCACGTCGTAGGCAATCCGCGCGACGGGGTCCACGCTATTCGTTAAGCGTTCTGCGGCCTGTTCGAGACGCAGACGAGCCAGATAGCGCATGGGCGGATCGCCGACCACGCGGGTGAACCGCTCTGCGAATGCCGATCGCGACATGCCCGCCACGTCCGCGAGCTGTTCGGCCGTCCACCGGCGTCGCAGATCGCCGTGCAGGAGCGCCAGCGTCCGCGCGATTCGTTCATCCTGCTTGTCCGTGCGCCAGCCATCCACGCTGCCTGGCAATTTAGTGACATAACGTCGCACAGCCTCCGTAAACAGGAGTTCGGCAATGCGCCCGAGCAGTACGGGCGCCTGCTTGTCCGCGGCCGCCAGCTCGGCAGCCGCGAGTCGGAATGAACTCTCTACCCAGTTCGCTGTCGCCGCTTCCGTTAGCTTCAGGGTGAGAATAGCCGGCAGGATCGACAACAGCGGATTGTGGGCCATGTCGCTGCCGAGAAATCCGCAGAAGACCCGTGAAACCGGCCCTCCGCCCCCGTGCACGATGCGCGCGATACCACCCTGATCGCCCGGCTGTATCAGTTGGTCGGCCACCACAGCGCGCAGCGCCAGCGTACTGCCAAGCCGGTGTGCGTCATTGCGCGGCAGGACGACGATTTCTCCCGCGCCGACCCGCACCGGGCGGGAATCGGCCACCTCGATCAGCATTTCGCCGGAAGCGACGTAGTGATAAGCGATGATGTGCCGTGGCACCGGTGTGAACGGCGAACAGTCTTCCGGTCCGACCTGTGCACTGATGCACCAGGGTACAGAGAACTCTGCATCAAGGAACAGCCCGCCGTTCAGACGCAAGGTCTGCACCATGTCGAGCCAGCCGTGCATAGAATTCCTCCGCGAGTTCGGCGTTCCGGACAAGTGTTCAGGCGGCCCGAGCATGGTCGGATCTGGCGGGTACGCTTAACGTAGCATCGTCTCGCAGCCTTCACAGCGTCGGCGCGTGACCCGGACGCCCATGCGAAGCGGAGCGTCTTCGACACCAGGCAACGAAGGATATCGCCATGATCAGAGACCGCCAAGACAATCCCCTGCAGGGCGCAAGTGCCAAGGCAGGCAGCTACTACGACCAGGCCGTCGAGGCCTTCAACGTCTACCGCGGCGACCCCGTGATGCTGCTCGACTGCGCCATCGAGGAGGCGCCGGAGTTCTCGCTGGCCCGCATTACCAAGGGGTGGCTGCTCGCACTTGCAACCGAACCGGCTGCCACAGCGGCTGCGCGCGACATCGTAGCGTCGATCGAGCCGCGTGATCTTGACCCCCGCTCGGCATCCCTCGTTGCCGCGCTCGACACGCTGCTGGCCGGCAACTGGTCCAGCGCCGCACGCCGACTAGACCTGCACAATGCGGAGTATCCTCACGACCTGCTGGCCCTCCAGGCCGGCCACCTGGTCGACTTTTTCAGGGCTGGTTCCCGCAGTCTGCGCGATCGCATCGCCCGGGTACTGCCGCAGTGGCCAACCACTCTGCCAGGTTATCCCGTGCTGCTCGGTATGTACGCCTTCGGTCTCGAAGAGACCGGCGCGTACGCCACGGCGGAGGAAACGGGACGGCGCGCCCTCGACCTCGAGCCACACGATTGCTGGGCGCACCACGCCGTTGCTCACGTCATGGAAATGCAGGGCCGCGCCCAGGATGGAATCGGCTGGATGATCGCACGCGAGCCGGAGTGGTCGGGCGAGGACAACGTCTTCCGGGTCCACAACTGGTGGCATCGCGCACTCTGGCATCTCGATCTCGGACAGATCGACGAGGCGCTCGCACTCTACGACGGTCCGATCAGGGAGCGGCGCAGCAGCGTGGCGCTCGATCTGGTCGATGCGGCTTCCCTGCTCTGGCGCATCGAGTTGTGCGGTGGATCAGTGGGAGATCGTTGGGAAGAACTGGTCGATGGATGGCTGGCGCAGGTCGACGGTCAGTACCCGTTCAACGACTGGCACGCCGCCATGAGTGCCATCGGCGCCGAACGCCCGGATGCGCTTGCGCGTATTCGTCAAAGCCTCGTCGACGCTGGCGCCACCGACACCCGGGAGGCTGGCCGTTGGGCCCGCGATGTCGGTCTGCCGCTGGTAGAAGGCTTCGCCGCGTTTCGTCGCGGCGACTATGTGCGTGCGGTCGAATGCCTGCTCGGATCCCACCAGATCGCCAATGGCCTCGGGGGTAGTCACGCCCAGCGCGACCTCATCGACTGGACCCTGAC
>JBGSHJ010000083.1:0-4713 GCA_041752315.1 Pseudomonadales bacterium | reverse complement strand
TTGGTGTTGATCCCGGGTCGCTGGCACTATCTCTGGATTCCCGCAAGACAACGAGACCCCTGATGACCCGATATTCTGCCCAGCAGTTGAAAGAAGGCGCCGTCAGTTTTCCCGGCGCCTTCGATTTTGACGAACGCCCTGCAGGCATCAGCCCGCGACGGCTGCCCGCCTGGACCCGATCGCAGATTCCCCAGGCCATGGACGCCATGTTGCGCATACCCTCGGGGGTGCGCATGACCTTCAGGACGGATGCATCCGAGATCCGGTTGATGGTGCAAACCACCCGACTGGTTACACCACCCCAGACTCCGCGGCCGGTGGTCTTTGATCTGGTGGTGGACGGTGCACTGGTCTCCAGTTTCAGTTCGGACGAGGGCAACACGATCCTGCTCGATCGTCGCAACCCGACGCAGTTCGAACTGGTGCGTGGAGAGGCCTACACCGTCGAGTTTGGTGATCTGGATGCTGGCGAAAAAGACTGTGCGCTGTGGTTGCCACACAACGCCTATGTGGAAATCAGGGCGCTGGAACTGAATGCAGGAGCGACGCTGTCGGCTACCGCAATTCCTGCCGAGCGGCGATGGATCCACTATGGCAGTTCCATCAGTCACTGCATGGAAGCGACAACGCCAACGGGTACCTGGCCGGCCGTGGCGGCACGACTGGCACGCGTCAATCTGCAGAGCCTGGGCTTTGGTGGCCAGTGTCATCTGGACCCGTTTGTGGCCCGCACGATCCGCGATGCCGAGGCCGACGTCATCTCCCTGAAGACCGGCATCAACGTGATCAACATGGACTCCATGCGCGAACGGGTGTTCACCCCGGCGCTGCATGGTTTTCTCGATACGATTCGTGAAGGCAAGCCGGATACGCCGATTGTGCTGGTATCGCCCATCTTCTGTCCGAGTGCGGAACATCGTCCCGGCCCGACCATGCCCAACGCGGTGGGCAAGTTTGTCACGCTGGCCGGGCACGAAGTCATTCAGGCGGGGTGCATGACGCTGACCCGAGTCCGGGAAATCATCCAGGAGACGGTCGGGGTCCGCCAGCGGGCCGGCGACCAGAATCTTCATTATCTCAATGGATTGCAGCTGTTTGGCGAGGCCGATGCCGCCGACCTGCCTGATGATCTGCATCCCAGCCCGGAAGGTTATGCCCGAATGGGTGCCCGGTTTGCGCAGGCCGTGTTCTCACCGGCCGGCCTTGATCTGTGTCGCCGCACTGTCCTTGCCGGTGACTGACGCATGGGCTTCGCGCCGGATGTAGTGACGGATCTGCTGGAGCTGCGCATCGGTGATATCGGGGAAGGCCGGCATCGCCCGGGCCACCCGTTCACCGTCCCGCACCACCGAGGCGAAGGCTGCCTCCATCTCCGACAACGGAATGGCTGAGGCGCGCAGGTCGGGCGCCATGCCACCGGCAATGGCACCGACGCCATGACACGCATAACAGGCCTTGGCGATGTAGAGTTTTTCACCCGCCGTGGCGAGCTTGGGATCGACGGAGAAACCTGGCTCGAGTATGGGGGATACCTGATGGGGCGCGGGCTGCTGGGGAACCACATCCTTGCCGTTCAGTGCAAAGGTCAGCAGGCGACGGGTATGCACACCATAGGCCCAGCCCAGATTTTCTGATCCCGGCGTCAGTCGGGCGGTGTAACCCCCACCAAAACCAACCAGCAGTGCGATGTACTGGGTGTCCCCGAGCTTGTAGGTGATTGCTGGAGCCGAAATCCCAAGCCCTGCATCGAAGCTCCACAACTCCTTTCCGGTACGGGCGTGGTAGGCCTTGAGCAGCCCATCAGTGCGCCCCTGGAAAACCAGTTCACCCGCCGTGGTCAGGGTGCCAGCCGCCATGGCGGATTGTTGTTCGACCGACCAGACCGGGCGCTGCGCCACCGGATCCCACGCCTGCAGGCTGCCGGGATAACTGCGTGGACCTTCGGTCTGCACGTAGTCCACGGCGGTGCCGCCTTCAAACGGCACCGAGCGCCAGGCGGCATCATAGGTTCGGTCGATGTAGTCGACCGCCGTGTGAATGGTCGGCAGATACACGAGGCCAGTGATCGGGTTGAAGGACATGGCCTGAAAGTTGTGCGCACCAAACGGGCCTGGCGTGATGATTTCGCTGCCATCTTCATAACGGGCGCCCGCACGTTCGACCGGACGTCCCGTGGTCTTGTCAACGTGCGTGGCCCAGGTGACGTCCGCAAAGGGTTCGGCGGAAATCAGTTGGCCATTGGTCCGATCGAGCACATAGAAGAAGCCATTTTTTGGCGCGTGCAGGATCGCCTTGACCGGCTTGCCCTTGATGTCGAGATCGGCCAGCACGATATCCATGTTCGAGTTGTAGTCCCAGGTTTCCCCGGGCGTGGTCTGGTAGTGCCAGCGGTATTCCCCGGTGTCCGGGTCCAGCGCGACGATCGAACACAGGAACAGATTGTCGCCGCCTTCCGGGCTGCGCAGTTTCTGGTTCCATGGCGAGCCGTTGCCGGTGCCGATGTACAACGTGTCCAGTTCCTCGTCATAGGTGAACGCATGCCAGGCGTTGCCACCACCTCCACGCTCCCACCACTTGCCAGTCCAGGTCAGTGCAGCCATCTCCATGGCGTCATTTTCGAATCCGTCGGCCGGATTACCCGGGACGATGTAAAAACGCCACGCCAGCTTGCCGGAATCGGTGTCGTAGGCTGATACATAGCCGCGGGTAGGGCCAGCTTCCGTCCCGCCGTTGCCGATCAGCACCTTGCCCTTGAAGGCCTTGGGTGCGCCGGTGATGTACAGGGGCTCCCCTAGGTCGAAGGTGCGGGTGGACCAGATGAGCTTGCCGGACTGCAGATCCAGTGCCTGCAGACGTCCATCCCAGGTTGCGCTGAACAGCTTGTCACCGTACAGCGAGAGTCCGCGGCTGTGCATCCAGCCGGCTTTTTTGTGCCCCGCAATTTCACTGGCCACCTGGGGATCGTGTGTCCACAAGAGCTTGCCCGAGCGTGCATCAACCGCTCGAACCACGTTCATGTTGCCGGTGAAATAGAGCACGCCGTTGGCGACCAGCGGAGTCGAGACCAGCCCGGTATCGTTGGGCAGATCCATATGCCAGGCGACACCCAGCTGGCTCACATTGGTGGCATTGATGTCCGTCAGCGGGCTGAATCGCTGCTCGTCATGGGTTCTGCCGTAGGCGAGCCAGTCGCTGGTGTTCGTGGTGCGGGCGATGTCGGCATCGGTGACCGGGTTCGATGCCGCGGACAACCCGGAAGACAATCCGCATAACAGGGCGATCAACAACATCCTGTGCGTGCGGCCAAGCAAAAGCCCATGCCGATCAAAGCCGGTTTGCATCTGTCTTCACTCCCCCGAAAAACTGTCAGAAATCCCCGCGTCGATCTTACGCTTGGAATCGATGCTGCGCAGTGCCTGGCGAGAGTCTTCGGAGCCTTTCGATCAACAGGTGGGTGGACAGGGCAAGGGGAGCGCCAGCAGAGTTCGTCAGACCCCGCTCTGGGATAGCTTGCTTGAAACGAGTCGATGCAGGTTCACGCCAGACTCTGCCGCCTGCCGCGCGAGCCGACGGTGGCTCATTCTGAGTAGACGCCAGGGAAGCCGGAGCGTTAATGTGCGGCAGTGATCTCCGGTCGGGACCCGTCTTAAGACCCGCCGGACATTGGGGGCAACAGGTGAATGACGCCGCGGATACCGCCGGACCTCGCAAAGCGGGTTTCCTGGGTTCTCTTTTCCATCGCGTTCGAGTCTGGTGGATTGCCGCGTCGCTGGGCTTTTTCTGGATCGCCTTCAATTACGTCTACCTGCCACAATCCCTGAACTTTGCCGCCAACGAGTGGGCGCAGAGCGTCGGCATCGATCTGGAGACGGAAGGCTGGTCGGTGAACTGGATGGAACAGAAGATTTCCGCTTCCGGGCTGACCGTTCGCGTGCCGGGAGAGATCGAACCGGTCATCGAAGTGCCGGAACTCGCGCTGGAATTTTCGCTGCTGCGTCTCTTCAATGGATGGCGTGGTGCCATCTACCAGTTGAGTCTGCACCGTCCGGTGTTCCGCCTGTACAAACCACTCGGCGGTGAATGGAACCTGTTTGGCGTGCTCGACAGCCAGCGGATTGCGACGTTGGTGGGCGGTCTGCCACCCGCCGGGTCCGGCAGCGGCTTTGTGCAGCCAGCGCCACAGAGCGTGTCAATGAATGGCTCAGCGGAACCCGGCGGGATGGAGGTGGTGCGGCTCGATTGGGTGCTGATCGATGGCCTGACGGTCTACTGGCGTGAAGAAATGCCCGGTGAAACCAATGGCACGACGATGGTGACCCGTTTTGCCGATACCCGTCTGCAGGACGGGCAGCTGCGGGCGCGCGATGTGCACTGGCCTGTTACCGAAGCGGGCCGGGTTCAATCCTACGAGTTTGAAGCCAATGTCGGCGCGGGTCGGGTGCGTGTGTCGTCGGCGGGCAACCTCACCTCCTGGCGACCGCCCACGGCCAACGAAGCCGAATGGCAGATCCAGCCACTGGTCTGGGACCCGGTCTTGCGGGGTCGCCTGACCCTGCAGCAGTTTTCTGCCGAGACCGTCTCCCGACTCGTTCCGTCGCCTGAACTGGTGGCAGCGTCGGGGGTGATGAATGGTTCCATCGATTTCGAGATCTTCGATCGCACCTTCCTGCGGGTGAGAGCCCCGGATCTGCAGCTCGAAGGTGTCGAGTACGT
>JBGSHJ010000082.1:0-17132 GCA_041752315.1 Pseudomonadales bacterium | reverse complement strand
GGCGCCGGTTCCCCCTGCGGCGACAGCAGCACCGGCAGCCAACGGGACCGCAGCGGCCATCAGTGCTTCCTGCTGGGCTGCAATGATGAAGTCCGCAAATCCGGGTATTTGCGGCGTCTGGTCGAGTTCGGTTTCACTGCCGACTGGAACCTGCTGCGCAGGATTTGGCTCCTTGCCAAGTCGGTCGACGTAGTCCTTGGCCTCCTCGAACTTGTCGAGATCGATCTCGATGTCCCTGGGTTCCTTGATTTCCGAACGTGCCAGGGCTTCGTCGTCATCCTCGACATCGATTTCGTACGAGTCGGTCTTGAAAATCTGGCCCGCCGTGGTCGCCGCCAGCAGGAAGTAGTTGACGTTGTCGCTGCCCAGGCGAGGTGCAGGCAGCACGCCGAGGTAACCACCGCTGCTTTGTGGCTGTAGTGGGACAAAGAAGTATCGAGAGCTCACTGCAGACCGGAAATACGCGCGGGCGACCCGGATGTCGTCGCCGCTGACACTGGCCTGGAGCGGTATGCGCTCCCCGCTCTTGGCTTTTTCGACGGGAACGTGGGCCACGTTGATGTCTGCCAGTACCGACGCGGTCTGCGTCAGCAGGAAACACGCAGCAGCGATTGAACATCGTTTCCGTATCGTTCTCATCGAATCCTCTCCGTAGTTACCCATTGATAGAAGGATTCTGGTGCCGAGCGGTCTTGCGCTCATCCCCCAGATGGGTTAACGGGATGCAACAGGCGCGATCAGCGGTTCCCGCCGCAGGAGGTGGGCATGGGCATGGATCCCCGTTCCGACACCCAGAGGCCAACCTCCACGAATGGAAACCTGGCTGGACGTTTCACAGGCTGCGACGTTTTGTCGCAGCGGGAACCGGCATGGCTCGCTTACCATCATCGATCGTCAGCCATGCCGGATCCGCACTTGAAAGCCACACCACCGTTTCTGGGACCAATGCTGTTTTTCGGTCTGGCGACCCTCATGTCGTTCGGGCTCATGGCGGTTCGCGCGGACGCGGCGGCAACGTTTGATCCGGAAACGGCCTTGCGCGGCGTGAAATTTGATCCAGTGCTGACCGATGGCAACGGTCAGGGTGAGGGGCATGACAATCCGGGAAACGGCCTGCGCGACCTGGATGAAATGGCCTTGATTGCTGCGGTGGTCAACGACCCCACGGTCGACGGCTCCGTCCGTGGCGGGGTTTCTCATGTCGAGGTCCGGACGGTCTTTGACAGCACAAAGGCAATGGTGACCTCGGATATTGCGTCACTGCTCGAACGTTTTCCGACGGCCGCAGACATGGTCACCGGTTACCTCATGATCGGTGACGAAAACTCCATCACATCAATCGCGCACATGACAGCCATGTTCGGCGCCCGACTCACGAGCGACTACACACCGGTGCGACAGATGGCCCGCTTTTTTGCCCCGGATGGCGATGCGGATGGAGACGGCGTTTCGAATCGCGCCGAACATGCCGCCGCCGCAGACTCGGGGACGAGTTATGTGGATGCCGCGCTGAATCCCGATATTCGTGACGCAGGAGATCCGGACATGTCCGCCACATCGGCCAGGAAAAAAACCGTCGGCATACTGCTGTACCCCGATTTCGAAGTGCTGGACGTGTTCGGGCCTGTCGAGATGTGGTCCTACGTACCTGACTTCAAGCTGGTGTACGTCGCGGAACGGGCAGGTCCCGTGAAGTCGACACAGGGTGCGGTGTTGATAGCCGAATTTGGGTTCGTCGATGCACCACCCATCGACATACTGCTGGTGCCGGGCGGTGTCGGCACCATCGCCGAACTTGATAATGCCGCGACGATTGCTTACATCCGCTCTGTGCACGCCAACACGGAGCTGACCACTTCGGTATGCACCGGGTCAGCACTGCTCGCCAGGGCGGGCGCGCTCGATGGATTGAAAGCGACATCGAACAAACGCTTCTTTTCACTGGCAGCCAGACAAAGCGACCTGGTGAAGTGGGTGGTCGAGGCCCGCTGGGTGGAGGATGGCAAGGTATTCACATCTTCCGGTGTATCCGCAGGTACTGACATGGCTTTGGGAGTCGTGGCACGGCTGTATGGGTTGGACACCGCAAGGCAGTTGGCCAACAGCGTCGAATACGAATGGCACGACAATGCGGCAGACGACCCGTTTGCACGATTTTCTGACTGGCCTGCACCCGCACCGGCAGCGAGCCTGTGAGCGGTAGTACTGGTGCAATCGGACTCCAGAATGCCGGACCGGTTCCTGCGGTCATCCAGATTCAGGGAGGGCTTCGATACATCGGTCCGCGTGCCCGTACAGGATCGAGCAGTGACCAGTCACCCTCATCGACGTCAAAGCCCTGTGGAAACGGCGCTCTGGGTTCCATGTCCAGCGATTTCATGACACGGTCATCGCGGTAGTAACACTGTGCGACCAGCGCATGCACAAAGCCGACGAGGGGTGATCCCGATTCCCGAAAGCGTTGTGTGGCTTGTTGAACCGCCGTGCTGGTTCCGCCTGCAAAGTCTCCGTTCGCCAGTTTGTTCAGCTGGTCGATGGCCAAACGGGCGAGCTGCTGTTGCGGGATGACCGTGCGCAGGATGTCGGAGAAGATCAGTTCATCATCTGCACCGGGCACCTGATATTCCGGACTGGCTGGAATCATCAGGCCGGACAGGATCTTCAGAGCCCGTTGCTGTTCCCGTGTCAGGGGATGGTCGGATGTGATGGTGGTCATGGGTTCAGTCGAACAGGTTGGCCAGACGACGTTTGATCGAATCGGCGACGTACAGGGCGATCGCCTGGATGGTCGAAGTCGGGTTGACTCCCGCGGAGGTGACAAACACGCTCCCATCGATGATGAACAGGTTTTTTACGTCGTGGCTGCGCCCCCATTCATTGACGACGGAAGTCTGTGGATCCTTGCCCATGCGCGCAGTACCCATCAGGTGCCAGCCACCGGCGGTGATGGGTGCTTCAGCCAGAACGTCCCGGGCGCCTGCTGCCTTGAAGATCTCGGTGGCCCTGGCGATCGAGTGCTCAAGCATCAACCGGCTGTGGTCGCTGATCACGTAGTTGAGCCTGGGTGCTGGAATGCCGTGAGCATCCTTCAGGATGGGGTCCAGCGTGACACGATTGTGCAGTTCGGGCAGGTCTTCGCAGATGCCCACCATCCCTGCGAGGCGATTGAAGTGTTCGCGGTACGCGCGATGATGGTCTGCGCCCCACGGAATGCGGCCATGGCCCATGCCGGTGAGAGCGGTGACCACCGGTCCCCGACCACGGGACACTTCGAAAGTGTAACCACGTACGTAGCCGCGGCGGCGATCCGTTTCGTAGAACTCCTGGCTCCACATCGTGTTGCTTGGTCCCCGATAACCATCCACCGGGTCATCAAATACACCGACGATGCTGGAGTAGGGGTGGAACATCAGATTCCGGCCAACCAGACCACTGCTGTTGGCAAGGCCGTCAGGGAATCGTGATGAGGTGGAGTTGAGCAACAGTCGCGGCGTACCCACACCGTTGGAGGCGAGGATCACGACTTCCGTGGCCTGGAACTGCTCCTTGCCTTCACGGTCGTAATAAACCACCCCGGCAGCCATGCCGCTTTCATTCATCACGATTTCTCGCACGCGGCAGCGTGTGCGCAGTTCCACACCGGCGCGGATGGCATGTGGCCAGTAGGTGATGTCCGTGCTCGCCTTCGCGCCTTGCGCGCACCCGTGCAGGCAATGGCCGAGATTGATGCAGCGTGCGCGACCGTCATAGTCTTCGGTTGCCACCGCACTGTCCGATGGCCACCAGTGCCAACCCAGCTCGTTGAACGCTTTCGCCAGACGGGTGCCGGTCTTGCCGAGAGGCACCGGCTTCATCATTGCCGTCTTGGGGGGATAGGCCGGGTCACCGGCAAGACCGGATATCCCCATCATGCGATCGTTGGTCGCGTACCAGGGCTCGAGTGTTGCGTAGTCGATCGGCCAGTCTTCCGCCACACCATCCAGGGTCCTGACGTGAAAATCGGCGGGGTGAAAACGCGGGAAGTGCCCTGCGTACAGAACCGTGCCACCGCCCACGCCGTTGTAGTTGGCGATCTTGATGGGGGATGCGTCTTCGTTGATCGGATAGTCACCGATGTTCTGTCGACGGTTTGGATTCCAGCTGTATTCCTCCATGGCGCGAGCTTCCCAGTCTCGCCCGTTGGTCGGGTACTGAGCGGGATCCGGCCACTCGCCCTGTTCAAGGCAGAGGATGCGCATCCGCGTATCGGCGAGGCTCCACGCAGCGGCGGCCCCGGATGCACCGGCGCCGATGATGAGGACGTCAACAGGATCGTTCATGACCTTGTCAGTGTCGTGGGCGACGCGGCTGTCAACTATTCAGCGCTGGTCTCCGCGAGTTCCTCGATGGCCTGATAGGTCAGCACCTTGAACTGGCTGGCCAGGGTGGTGCGATGCGGAAGGCTTTGCACCATGAATATTCCGATCAGGTTTTCCTTGGGATCGATCCAGAACCGGGTACCGGCAGCACCGCCCCAGTTGTATTCGCCATCGGAGCCGGATTCACCGGTGAGCCCGGCGTCCTTGACCACCGCAAAATCCAGACCAAACCCCGATCCCTGTCGTCCCATGCCCATGGCAACGGTACCGAGGTGATCACGGCTCATCAGTGCCACCGTGGAAGGCGACAGCACACGCACACCGTCCAGCTCACCCCCATTGAGCATCATCTGCGAAAAGCGCAGGTAGTCTTCTGCGGTGCCGACCAGCCCACCTCCGCCACTTTCGAAGGTGGCACCTTTGTGATAGTTGCGGCTGGCCATTTCCGGAGCCACCACAAGTTCCGTTGACGTATTGGGTGTCAACCAGGCGTCGGGGCCATTGGGAGTGCCCTTGGGCGAATAGAGTTGCGCGAAGCGCTTCAGCTTGTTGTCCGGGACAATGAAACTCGTGTCTTTCATGCCGAGCGGTTTGAAGAGCCGCTGTTCGAGGAAATCACTGAACTTCATGCCGGACAGCACTTCGACCAGACGCCCCTGGACGTCCACCGAAACCGAGTAGTGCCATCGTGTACCGGGTTCGAACTGAAGCGGAATCTTGCCCAGCTTGGTGACAAAGTCCTGCAAGTCCGGATGATTCGAGAGTATGCCCGCAGCGCGATAAGTCTGGTCAACTTCCGTGTTGCCAAACACCCCGTAGGTGAAACCGGCGGTGTGTGTCATCAGATCACGAATCGTCGGCTGACGAACCGGTGCACGTGTCTGGCCCGCCTGTGTGGTATCGCCCGCACCGGTGGAACTGCTTTGGGTGCCATCACTGACCGCAGCGACGCCGCCGTCGGCCGTGGCCACCGAGACCTGCAGGTTGGCAAGCTCCGGAAGGTACTTGGCGACGGGCTCGTTCAGCAGGAACTTGCCTTCTTCATACAGGATCATCAGGGCGACACCGGTGATCGGCTTGCTCATCGAATAAAGACGGTGAATGGTGTCCTCCGTCATTTCCAGCCGTTCTTCGCGATCCCGTTGGCCCCACGTCTTGTTGTAGATGATATTGCCGTCGCGCGCGATCAGACCCTGACCACCCACCATCACACCGTCTTCTACAGCCTGTTCCATGTAGGTGTCGATGCGTTCGAGTCGTTGGGCAGAAAATCCTGCCTGCGCAGGTTTTACTTCGGGGAACTCCCGCGCCTGCAGCTGAAGGGCGGGTGCAAGGGTGAGTGCAGCGATCAGGGTCGAGGTCAGGCGCAAACGCATCGATTTCTCCGTTTTTCAGGTGTTGGTTCTGGTTCCGGGTCAGGAGACTCTTTCCGAGCCGTGGCGGCCGGTGACACCTGCCACCATGTCACGCTGATCACCCGTTGCTTTTTTGGTCGGCTCGCGACCACGCGCAAAGTTGAAGGGTTCGGTGTCGATGTCTTCGAGGACGATTTCGCGATTCAGCACCTTGCGTTTCCATGCCTGGTGATTGGCTTCATCAGCGTGGAATTCCGGCATCACCTCCCTGGCGAACAGCTTCAGGCTGTCACAGATATCCTGATGGGTGTTCTTGCCGGCCTGATTGAGCAGGATGACCTGATCAACGTTGGCATCACGCAGTTCGCGCAGACGCTGACGGATGGTTTCCGGGGAGCCGATCAGCTCCGAACCCGAACGGAACTGGCCCGCTGGAGTTTTTCTCCATTCCTGGTAACGCTCCCAGAAGTTGACCTCGCCGGGTTCGAACGGACCTTCCTGACCATACAGCCGCAATGCAAACTGGAAAAAAGTCCAGCCATCCGCCTTCTGCCAGGCTTCTTCATCGGTATCAGCGCACATGAAGCCACCCACCACGGCGATGTTGGGATTGGTCTGGTAGTCGGTGAGCTTTTCCAGGTGGTTCAGGTAAGTGTTGTAGTAGGCGTTGACCCAGGCGCGTGCCGAGTTCAGGTCGACAAACTTGAAGCACAGGGCACCCATGCCACGATGGGCCGTGTACTTGATCGTGTCGAGTTGCGAGCAGGCCACCCACAGCGGTGGATGCGGCTTCTGCAGCGGTTTGGGCACGACTGCCCGCTTTGGGAAGTGGAAGTACTTGCCTTCATATTCCCAGCCGTGGTTGTAGAACATCGGCAACGTGCAGCGGACTGCGTCTTCCCAGACGTCACGCTTGTCACGAAAACGAAGGTTGAACGGGTGCAGCTCGGTCACCGACGAACCTTCGCCCAGGCCCAGTTCGACGCGGCCGTCCGATACCAGATCAAGCGTGGCAACCTTTTCTGCCACGCGTGCGGGATGATTGGTGGTCAGCTGGATGATGCCGTGGCCGAGGCGAATGTTCCTGGTCCGCTGGCTCGCAGCCGCCAGAAACACTTCCGGCGCGGAGGAGTGCGAGTACTCTTCCATGAAATGATGTTCAACTTCCCACGCGTAGTCGAAACCCAACTGGTCGGCGAGTTCGATCTGGTCCAGGGAGTTCTTGATCAGCTTGTGTTCGCTGAAGTCTTCCCAGTCACGCGGCAGTTGATGTTCGTAGAAAATTCCGAATTTCATGGATGTCCCCTGGTAGTCTCCCGATGCGTCGGAGTTTGGCACAGGCCAACCCGATGCGGCTAGACGGCTGGGAGACAGAGGGCTCGGAAACAGATGGCTTGGAAACTGAAGGGTGGCAGACACACCGCCTGGCGGAGTTGCTCAGGCAGGTGGCTGGAACCCGTCGCAGATCGCAGGTCTACCGGGTATTGAGCACCTCGAGCACCTGCGCCGGGTGAGCTTCGGCTTTTGCCACCCTGGGCCAGTGCCTGATGATCTTGCCGGCCTCGTCGATCAGCACCGTCGAACGAATGACCCCGGTGACCTTCTTGCCGTACATCATCTTCTCGCCATAGGCCCCGTAGGTTTCCATCATGGTGCGCTCCGGGTCCGACAGCAGCGTGAACGGCAGCTTGTACTTGTCGCGGAATTTGCGATGGCGCTCGCCGTTGTCGGGTGAAACTCCGATCACCGTGGCGCCGGCGGCCTGTATCAGTGCCCAATCATCGCGAAACCCGCAGGCTTCCTTGGTACAGCCCGGCGTATCGTCTTTCGGGTAAAAGTACAGGATGACCTTTTTTCCCCTGAAGTCCTTCAGGGAGACCATGTTGCCTTCGGCATCCTCCAGCGTGAACGCCGGGGCTGCCTTGCCCTCGACCAGTGCCATCACTTCTCTCCAGTTCGGACTCCTGGCCGCAATGGTCGTCAGGATGGACCTCGGTGTCTACCTTTGTGGTGGTGGCTGCGTGTTGGTGTCCCAGGTCGGGCCTCCCTTGACTGACCCTCAAGGCGTGCCGATAGTGGGGCAGACTGAGGGGCACTCGAATTCAGCGCCATCACGGCAGGGGCACACCATGGGTTATGGTTTTCCGGTCATTTCAGCGGACTCGCACATCACCGAACATCCGGACACCTATTCCGCCCACATAGACAGCAAGTGGAAGGACAAGGCGCCGCGGATGGTGAATGCGGGTGAGAAGGGTGACCTGTTCATCATCGACGGCATGGATCGGCCAATCGCCATGGGTCTGGTTGCCGCAGCCGGCAAACTCCCTGAAGAAATCACCGAAACCGGTGTGACTTTTGCTGAACTGCATCGGGGTGGCTGGGATGCCAAGGCACGATTGCTGGATCAGGATCGTGACGGTGTATCGGCAGAGATCATCTACCCGACGGTAGGCATGGTGCTCTGCAATCACAAGGATTTTGCCTACAAGGACGCCTGTTTTGCGGCCTACAACCGCTGGATTGCAGAGTACTGCGCGCATTCACCAACACGTTTGCTGGGTTGTGGTCAGACCGCTGCGACGGATCCTGCGACCACGGTGGCCGACCTGCATGCCATGAAAAAACTCGGCCTGCGTGGCGTGATGATGTCGGGCAACCCGGGGCTTGAGGACTTCGATTCCGAAGTCTGGAATCCCGTATGGGAGGCCGCGATCGAACTCAACCTGCCGGTGTCCTTTCATATCCTCACCACGCGGGGTGGTGGCAGCGTGCGCGGCCCAAGACTCAACAGCTTCATGTCCATCATTCGTGGCAACCAGGACATCATGGGCACACTGATCTTTGGCGGTGTCTTTGAACGTTTTCCTGCGCTCAAGGTCTGCTGCGTCGAAGCCGATGCCGGCTGGGTGCCTCACTACCTCTACCGCATGGATCATGCTTACAAGCGTCATCGCAACTGGCTGGGCAAAGGCACCAACCTGACGCGCCAGCCCAGCGATTACTTCAACGATCACATCTACACCACGTTCCAGGACGACTGGGTCGCGTTCAAGTGCGCCAACGACATGAACTGGCGTCGGCTGATGTGGGCCAACGATTTTCCGCACAGCGACTCCACCTGGCCCTGGTCACAGGCGATGCTGGCAGAGCAGACCAGGCACCTGACCGACGAGCAGACGCGTGCGATTCTTTGTGACAACGTGGCTCAGCTGTACGGCATGGATACCCATGCACTGCTGCAGGCAGCCTGAGGACCGATGATGAGTTATTCCGGTGCAGATCTCATAGCCGATGGACTGGCCACGCTGGGTGTTGAGCATGTGTTCGGCATTGTCAGCATCCACAACATGCCCATCTTTGATGCCATCAATCGACTCGGCAGGACCAGGATCATCGATGTCCGGCATGAGCAGGGTGGTACCCATGCGGCTGACGGCTATGCGCGGGCAACCGGCAAACTCGGTGTGATGATCGCTTCCACCGGTCCGGGTACCACCAACACCGTGACAGGATTGTATGAAGCCCAGTATGCCTCGTCCCGCGTGCTGGTCATCACCGGTCAGGCGGAGACGGCGTTTTATGGCAAGGCGCTCGGTTACGTGCACGAAGCCGAAAACCAGTTGCCGATGTTGAGAACCGTCTGTCGGCGTGTCGAGAGCCCGCGCCATGTTGACAGGCTGGCGGACGCCTTCAACCAGGTGGTGGACGATATCTTCACGGGTCGCCCGGCACCGGGTGCACTGGAGATTCCGATCGATGTGCAGTACGCATTGACCTCGAGACCCGCGTTTGTCACGCCAGGACGCACACAGTTTCCGGGCAATGCTGCCGCGTTTGACGTCATTGCCGGCAAGCTCAGGAAAGCCAGCCGTCGTGTCATCGTTGCAGGTGGTGGAGTGGTGGCCTCTGGAGCCGCTGATGCACTGAAGGCGCTGGCTGAAAAACTGGATTGTCCAGTGCTGACCAGTGTTGATGGGCGGGGTTCCATCCCCGAAGATCACCCGCTGTGTGTTGGCAACTATTACAACAGTGCCGGCATGTATCAGGCCATTGGTGATGCGGAGATCACACTCGCGATCGGTACGCGCTTTGCGGTTGGCGTTGATGGCCAGTTCGCCAGACAGACCCCGCCGGGGGAACTCCTGCAGATCGATATCGATCCCGCCATGATCGGGCGGACCCATCGTGCCCATGTGGGCGTGCAGGCCGATGCCAGGCTCGCCATCGAGGCGCTGCTGTCGCGTCTGGATGACTTGTCTGGCAACGACTCGCAGTTCAACGACAAGGTCTGGACGTCCCGTGAAGGTGTGCGCAGCGCCATGCGCAAGCGTCTGGGCGACGACTGGCCGCACGTGATGGACAAGCTGCGCGCAGCACTGCCGCGGGACGGAATGTTTGTGCGGGATCAGACCATCTCGGCCTACAACTGGGGCAATCAGCAGTTCCCGGTTTATGCGCCTCGCACAACCATGAATCCGACGTCGGGAGCCATCGGACCCGGACTCCCCCTGGCGATCGGCGCCGCCATCGGCAGTGGCAAGCGCACGGTGGTGATTCATGGGGATGGCGGGTTCATGTTCCATGCCACGGAAATGGCGACGGCAGCCCAGTACCAGGTGCCGGTACTGATCTGCGTGTTCAACGACCAGGGTTATGGTGTGTTGCGCTGGTTGCAGGACACACGTTTTGGTCGCATCAATGAAACCGACATCGGCAAGATGGACTTCACCACCATGGCAAGGAGCATGGGAGTGCCAGGCGAACGGGTGACGAGTGTCGAGGAATTCAGTCAGGCGGTCGACCGGGGCATGCAGATCCAGGGACCCTATCTGATCGACGTGGACATGGAACACTTCAAGCCGATGGAGATCTCCATCATGCCAAAAAAGCGCGCGTCCTGACGCGCCGTCCCAACCATGTCCATCCATCTCGACAAACCGTGGCGACCCGTTGTGGAAACCTCACAGCTGTCAGGTCAGCTCGGAGTATTCCAGCTGGCCGATGCCGATGGTGTGGTCGTCTTCATCGGTGTCGCCGATGCGCGTTCACTGTTCGGGTTGCGCAGTGCCGTGCAGGACGCGTTCGAACGGATTCCGGCGGCGCGCCGGTTTCGTGTCGAATCCACATCCGCTTACCACACCCGTTATCGTGAACTGCTGATGCTCCATGTTGCCGAACACGGCTTCTTGCCGTCGGACAATCCGCACATCGAACTTGGTCGGCTGCATCCCTGAATACCATGTCGGTCCGTGTGTTGTTGCGCCACCGCAGCGAGTGGCGACTCTTTGAATCTCCCCGGCGTGTGGTACAGGCGCAGACTGCCCGTGAAGTGTTGCCTGCCTTGCGTGAAGTCGAATCGGCTGCAGCAACGGGGCTGCATGCGGCCGGGTTTGTGTCCTATGAAGCGGCCAGCGGTCTTGATCCCGCGCTGCAGACCCGTCCCCAGGGTGAGCTGCCACTGCTGTGGTTTGGTTTGTTCACGGGTTTCGAAGTTGTACAGGCGCCTTTCAGTCCGATCGCTGTCGACCCGATCGAGTGGACCCTGGCAACGGACAAGGAACACTATCGACAGCGGCTTGAGGTCATCCGCCAGGCACTGGCCGATGGCCGCAGTTACCAGGTCAATCACACCGAACGCCTGCAGGCAGAGCACCCGGACATCATTTCGCTCCTTGCCCTCGTGGCAGATGCACCCTACGCCGCGCTGATCGAGACCGGCAGCTGCACGATCGTGTCGGCGTCTCCGGAGTTGTTCTTCGAATTGAACGGGAACTCTGTGACCTGCAAACCGATGAAAGGCACGGCAGTTCGGGCACTGGGCAGCGTTGCCGATCGGGAGCGTGCGCGTTGGCTTGCGGCATCCAGCAAGAATCGCGCGGAAAATGTGATGATCACCGACATGGTGCGCAATGACCTTGGCCGTATTGCCCGGGTCGGCAGCGTCAAGGTTAGCGATCTTTTTGCCGTACAGCGCTTGCGTAACGTGTGGCAGATGACCAGCACGGTGACGGCAACCAGCGACGCGTCGATCACAGAGATTTTTGCTGCATTGTTTCCCGGAGCTTCGATCACCGGTGCGCCAAAGGCGTCAAGCATGGCGATCATCCGCGAACTGGAATCGACACCGCGCGAGATCTACACCGGGGCCATCGGCTGGCTGGGACCCGATCGTGAGGCGCGGTTCAGTATCGCCATCCGTACGGCGTGGTCGAATCGCGGTTCGGGGTTTGCCAGCTATGGTGCCGGTGGAGGCATCGTCTGGGATTCGGACCCGGATGAAGAATTCGTGGAATTGCTGGCCAAGACGCAGGTGGTCAGGTCGGCGGCGGAACCTGCGTTTCAATTGCTCGAAACGCTGCTGTGGACACCCGTTGCGGGCTGGTTCCTGCTGACCTGGCATCTGGATCGCCTGGCAGCGAGTGCGGACTACTTCTCGTTTCCACTTGATCGGCAGACCATCCTTGATGAACTCGACCGGCAGGTCATCGGCGTCAATGACAGCCTGCGGGTTCGACTGACGCTCGACAGATCCGGTGCGCTCGGGATATCGAGCCAGCCGTTCAAGCCCACCTCGTCGACGATCCCGGAAATGCTCCTGGTGCCAGGCTGGGTCGATACCAGCGACGTGCTGATGTATCACAAGACAACACACCGGGCCCGGTATGAAGCGGCCGGGTCAGGGCGCGAGGTCCTGCTGGTCAATGCGCGGGGGAACCTTACCGAGAGCACGATTGCCAACCTTGTCTACCGATGGCGTGGTGAACGGTATACACCGCCCGTGGAGGATGGTCTGCTGCCGGGGACGTTTCGTGCCTGGATGCTCGAACTCGAAATGGTGCGGGAGCGGTCACTTTCGCAAGATGAACTGTTTCAGGTTGATGAACTGCTGCTTGTGAATGCACTGCGAGGGGTGCGAAAGGTTGAACGGGTTCTCACTCCGGAAGGCAAAGTACTTTTCGAACATCCGGGTTGACCGGTGAAGTGAAGCGTCATCGATCCCAAAAAGCCCGCGTTCCCCGATGTATCCGGTGACCATCGGCTCCAGCACTTTTGCCGGATGGCGAATTGCGGAAAGACTGCGCAGATTGACAGTCGATCGCACAGCTATAATCGCCGCGTGCAAATGGAAGCTCCAGACAGCAGGAATGGAATTCGATATGAAAGTAATGATCCTGGCCGGTGGTTTTGGCTCGCGCATCAGCGAAGAGAGCACCATTCGACCGAAGCCGATGGTCGAGATCGGCGGAATGCCGATTCTTTGGCACATCATGAAGACGTACTCTCATCATGGCCTGAATGATTTCATCATCTGCTGTGGTTACAAGAGTGACTACATCAAGGAGTGGTTTGCCAACTATCGGTATCGCCATGCCGATGTGACCTTCGACTTCCGACAGGGAGCGACCGAAGTCCACACCAATGGGATTGAACCCTGGCGCGTGACACTGGTCGAGACCGGTATCAACAGTGGCACCGGTGGCCGGATCAGGAAGGCTGCAAAGTACCTGGGTGACGAGCCTTTCTGCCTGACCTATGGTGATGGTGTTGGCAGCATCGATGTTCGCCAGACCATCAGGTTCCACCAGTCGCACGGCAAGCTCGTGACGATGACGGCGGTGAAGCCGGAAGCAAGGTATGGCGTACTGCGGTTTGATGAAGGTGACCACAAGGTCGACAGCTTCAAGGAAAAGCCGAAAGAGGCTGCGTACATCAACGGCGGTTACTTTGTGGTCGACCGACGCGCGGTCGACTACATCGACAGCGATGAAGTGATGTGGGAAGCGACGCCCATGGAACGGATTGCCCAGGATGGACAGATGATGGCGAACAAACACGACGGCTTCTGGATGGCGATGGACACCCTTCGCGACAAGATCGTTCTCGAAAAGATGTGGACGGACAACAACGCGCCCTGGAAGGTCTGGTAATCCCACCATTCGACAGCAGGAGTCATCTGTGCCTACCCCTCTGAACAGTGGCTCCGCAATGTATGCGTTGTGCCAACGGCTGTTTCCGATCTGCCGAAGCATCACCGGTGACGGTGTGCGTGAAACCCTGGCGATTCTGCAGGAGCATCTGCCGCTGACCATTCACGAGGTGCCATCCGGTACAGCCGTGTTCGACTGGCAGGTGCCCCGCGAGTGGAACATACGCAGCGCCTGGATAGCCGACGCGAGTGGACGACGCATCGTCGATTTTGCCAACAGCAATCTGCATGTGATGAGCTATTCGGTACCGGTGGATCGGGTGGTCGACCTGGAGGAACTGCAGACCCACCTGCACTCGCTCCCGGAATTTCCGGAGCGAATTCCCTATCGAACGAGTTATTACGATGAACGCTGGGGGTTCTGCCTGAGCCACCACCAGCGCGAAACGCTGGTTGCCGGCCAGTATCACGTCCACATCGATTCGACGCTGGCGGCAGGATCACTGACGTACGGCGAGTACTTCATCCCCGGGGAGCAGGACGAAGAACTGCTGGTGTCGACCCATGTCTGTCACCCTTCGCTGGCCAACGACAACCTGTCCGGAATGGCGGTCGCCGTTGCATTGGCACAATCCGTACTGGCGTTGCCGGGCAAGCCCAGGTACGGAGTTCGTTTCATCTTCATTCCAGGCACCATCGGTGCAATCACCTGGCTGGCGGTGAACAGGGCGCGCATAGCGGTGACTGCAGGCGGGGTGGTGTTGAGTGGTGTCGGCGACCCCGGTTCCATGACCTTCAAACAGAGCAGGCGTGGTGATGGTCTGCTTGATCGTGCGTTTGCACGTGTCGTGCGGGGCCGGCAGGGCAGTGTGCGGCCCTATCTGCCCTATGGTTATGATGAGCGCCAGTTCTGTTCACCCGGCATCGATCTGGCCGTGGGATGCCTCATGCGCACACCGTATGGTGAATACGACGCCTATCACTCGTCCGCTGACAACCTTGATCTGATCACAGCGGATGCCCTGGCTGATAGCCTTGAGGTGTGTCGTCTGGCATTCACCAGTGTACTGACCTCGCCACGTTATCTGGGCACCAATCCTGAGTGCGAGCCACAGCTCGGCCGGCGTGGTCTGTATGACGCGATCGGTGGCAACAACGAAAGCAAGTCGCTCCAGCTTGCACTGCTGTGGATGCTCGCCTACGCGGATGGCAAGTTCACCCTGGACGATCTGGAAATGCTCTCCGGAATGCCCAGGGAAGTCCTCTCGAAAGCAGCAGGATTGCTGGTGGATGCCGATCTGCTCAGTCGCATCGACTGATCGCCCGGGCTGTACGCCTCGAAACGGGATTGCGCAACCAGCGGAATCCGAGGCGTCCGATCAGGGCGGCTGATCGTAAAGTAATGGTTGGCGGGCAACGGTCTCTTGCAACAGACGGCTCTACCCGATTACAGTCTGTGCTACCTTTTGTAACATTCATTGCACTCATCAACCCGACATGGAGCTACCATTTTTCACACCGTGTTTCATTGGTCATCAGGCGGTGCAGGGAGAGGAGTTCGCATGCTGAAAACGGCTGTACAGGCTAGTCTCTGCGGGGTGAACCCGTGCCAAGATCATGGGCGCAAAAGTGTTCCGTGCCTGGTTTCAACCCGGTCTGTTCATGGAAACTCGGTGCTGGCCTGGGCACTACGGGTTGCAGACCATCGTTCCAACCTGCCTGGGTCCGGTTGTGGATCTGTCACTCAGTTCTGAACAACAACAGCTGGTTGATCTGGTGCGTCGGTTTGTGCACGAGGAGATCGTGCCGCTCGAACTGAACCTGGATCCGGACGCGGATGAACTGGAGCCTGCCGACAGGATACGGCTCATCGAAAAAACCAGAGCCATGGGTCTGTATGGCCTTGATATCCCGGTGTCCTACGGTGGACCGGACATTGATCTGGTGACCCGGACGCTGCTGGCCATTGAAATGAGCCAGCACCGCGCCGGGCTTTATGCGCCGTGTTACGGTGTGTTTGGCGGGGCTGGTCTGGCCCAGTTGTTCGAAGCGAGCGAACAGCAGAAGGAAAAGTACCTGCATCCGGTGTTGCGCGGCGAAAAGCGCGGCTTTTTCGGGTTGACGGAACCCTCGGGAGGTAGTGATCCAGCGCGGGCCATACGGACCCGCGCGGTCCGCGACGGCGATCACTGGGTTATCAACGGCAGCAAGATCTTCATCAGTGGCGCTGACAAGGCGCAGTTTGGTCTGGTCTTTGCAAGAACCGAACCGGACCAGGGCCGCAATGGCGTGACCTGTTTCATTGTCGATACAGACACTCCGGGGTTTCGGGTACGTCGTGTGGTCCACACCCTGCGCAGTGCACACTATGCGACCGAACTCACCTTTGAAGACATGCGGGTGCCGCACGAGAACATTCTCGGCAAGGTCAACGGCGGTTTTGCGATTGCCAACTCACGCCTGACACGCCAACGGATTCCCTATGCGGCGGGCTGTATCGGCGTTGCCGTCAAGGCACATGCGATGGCTCTGGAGTACGCACCTCAACGGGAGACCTTTGGTGCGCCCCTGTCATCGAGGCAGGCGATCCAGTGGATGCTGGTGGACAACGAACTGGATATTCGACAGGCACGCTGGTTGACCCTCGAGGCAGCAGCACGCGCGGATCGAGGGGACACGTTTCGTACCGAGGCTGCCATGGCCAAGCTGGTTGCAACGGAGGCCGCCAGCCGCGTGGTCGATCGTTGCATGCAGATCTACGGTGGTTATGGCGTGACCAAGGACTTTCCGTTCGAACGCTGGTTTCGCGAAATGCGCATCCGGCGAATCGGCGAAGGTCCGAGCGAGGTCCAGCGTCACATCATCGCGCGTGACCTGCTCGATTCTCCACTTCACTGACCTTTCAAATCACCGAGAACGGCCGGGGTTATTCAATTGTTGCTGGATCTGTTGTTGTTGTCGATTGGTCTGGCGCTGCTCTATTTTGGCGGCGAATGGCTGGTGAAGGGTTCCGGACTGCTGGCCCGGCATCTGGGTGTGCCACCGATTGTCATTGGTGCAACCGTCGTGGCCATGGGTACCAGTTCACCGGAACTGATGGTCTCCCTGCATGCTGCGCTCACCGGCAAGAACGACATTTCTCTCGGCAACGTGGTGGGTTCGAACGTCGCCAATATTGCTCTCATTCTTGGACTGGCGGTTTGCATCCGCAGCATCACCTGGGCGCCGTCCGTGGCGAAGACACACGCGCCATTCATGGTCGCAAGCACGGTGCTCTGCATGGTGATGCTTGTTGATGGTGTGCTCGGTCTGGTGGATGGTCTGCTGCTGCTGGCCGGACTTGTAGGTTACATCATCGTCTGCATACGCGAGTCCATGGCCGATCCGGAGCCGGACTGCGAAGTGGTCCACCTGCTGTCACCACCACCCGGCAAGGGTGTGGGGTATTTTTCGCTGCTCATTGCCGCAGGACTCAGCCTGCTGGTGCTG
>JBGSHJ010000081.1:0-3278 GCA_041752315.1 Pseudomonadales bacterium | reverse complement strand
ATTCATATGAACATACGTCGTGCGACCTACCAGGACGTTGGTTCGATAGCGGATCTCCACGCTGCAAGTTGGCGTTACGCGTATCGGGGCGCGTTGAGTGAGAAGTTCCTGGCGGGTGATATCGTCGCTGACCGAAAGACGCTCTGGGAGCAGCGTCTGAGCCAGCCCTCGAACCAGCTGGTCATCGTTGCGGAGTCGAGATGAGTTACCTGGATAGATGCCCAACAATCTCTGCAGCGTTAGCCTATCTGCCAGGCAAGTCGCCGCGACCATCGCTCGTCGTAGGAAGGAGATCGAATGGTAAAGCCATCCAAAACCGCATTTTTCAATGCGGCCAGATCATGGGACTACGTGACCATCAAGGCGCTCCTGGAAGAAGCGCCAGCACTGGTTGAGGCGACCGATCCGAAAGGTCTAAACGCGCTTCACGTGGCCTGTGCCGTCAAGCCAGGCAGAAGCGGTGTCCATGAGCCGAATGGACTCAAGACCGTCACAGCCCTGCTCGATGCGGGCATCGCCATGGAGAGCGTTGCGTTTACGGATGACGACGGCGGCGAGTGGTGCGCGAATGCCGTGTGGTTCGCGACGGGACGTGGGCAGAACCTCCCACTGGTCAGGTTTCTCTTGAAGCGGGGCGGCGATCCAAGCTATTCGCTTTTCACCGTGCTATGGGGATACAAGCCGGAGTTTGCGAAAGAACTGGTCAAATACAAGCCCCGAATGAATCTGCGCGCTGGCGATGGCCGCACCGCACTGCACGCCGCCGCCGTGCCTCATCGGCTCGAAGTGCTCAGGCTTTACCTGGATGCGGGCGCCGATCCCTGGATCAAGGACAACGAGGGCATCACGCCACTCGACCTGGCGAAGAAGCGTGGAGTGCCCAAGGAGTTCATTGAGCGCATGGAAAGGGGCGGTGCCAGATGACGCGATGGCACTTTTCCTCGACAAGTTGCACGGCTTTGATACGGAAGGAATCGAGGATGGAGAATTTGTGTTCTATCGTGAAGTCGGCGGCGACGCATGACTGACAAGGACCGGCAGCACGGCAACGGCCTGTGAGTCTTCAACCCAATCGAACACCCTGTGCAGGCAATGCCTGAAAAGGTGCAGACAACGTTGACATATTTAGATGATTAGCTAAATAACGCATTATGAGTCAAGTGTTCAAAGCCCTCTCTGATCCCACCCGCCGGCGTGTGCTGCAACTCCTGCGCAGCGGACCGCTGAGTGCGGGCGAGCTCAGCGACCAGTTCAATGTATCCAAACCGACCATGTCGGCGCACTTCGCAGTGTTGAAGGAAGCCGACCTGGTGCACACCGAGAAGTCGGGCAAGTCCGTCATCTATCACCTGAAGCTCTCGGTACTTGAAGAAGCGCTGCTGGGCTTCGTCCATTCATTTGGCCTGAGCGCGGCAGCGCGGAAGCCGAAAAAGGGGATTGCACGATGAACAGGGAATTGAACACAGGCATTGTCTGGGGTGGCGGCATCATCGTCCTGGCCCTCGGCGCCACCTACGCGCGCAAGCTGGGATATGTTGATGGCGATACCGTGACAAGGGTGGTGATCGGCATCAACGGGCTCATGATTGCCTGGTACGGCAACCGGATGCCGAAGGTTTTTGTTCCAGGCGCCCTGGCTCGCCAGGTTGCACGCGTGGGAGGCTGGTCCATGGTCCTGAGCGGTCTCGTCTATGCCGGGCTGTGGATGTTTGCACCGATCCCGATAGCGATCGCAGGTGGATGCAGTGCGGTCGTAGCGGGCATCGCGGTGACGCTCGGTTATTGCCATCTACTGCGAGCCAGGGCGAAAACCGCCTAGCGCCACGTGCTGGTTGCTGAACCGGATCCACCAAGGCAATCTGAAGTGTTTCCGCCCGGTTTCGGCAAACGCCACTGCTCAGTCGAAACATTGCAAAAGCGGACGAATTGCCGCTGTTCTGCAGGTGACTTTGGAGGTGATGATGGATGTACCGGATCTCGGCTGGTTCGAAGTCAGTCTCAACGTTCGTGACATAGATGCGTCACTCGCGTTCTACGAGAAGCTCGGCTTTACCATCGTAGACGGGACACCGGCGAACCGCTTTCTGACGTTGCAGAGGCAGGACTGTCGAATCGCCCTGTATCAGGGCTTCCTGGACCCACCGGAGACGCAGCTGATCTTCTGGCAGGGAGACATCAACGCCATCGGATCGGCACTCGAGAATCAGGGTCTTGTCTTCGAACGAAGACCGTCGGTCGCAAGCGACGGCGGAACCGCGGCGATGTTGCTCGATCCCGATGGTCACCCGATCTACTTTGTGAACATGCCTGGAGTGACCCGGGGTTCAGGAGGCTGACAAAAAACTCGCAGGGAGTCATCTGGCAGCTCCTCAAGGACCATTCGCCGTGATGGACGCGCCCAACGAGGCGCCGGTCAGACGCTTGGACAGACCACTGTGATTCCTGCTTTGCAGTGCTCATGATCCTGGGCACTTCGCGCCTGTAACTGAACAAGCAGGGGAATTGTTCATGAACGATCTGTTCCGTTTTCACTCCGCGAAAAAGCGGGATCCCTCCATCGAAACCTGGATGCACGAGCGTCCCGGGGAGCTGGGTACGATCGCTCGTCGGTGGTTCGACGTCATGCGTGACCGTGGCGACGACGTGCGGGAGTTGCTTCACGATGGCCATCCGACGGCGTGTGCCGGTGATGCCGCCTTCGGCTATGTCAACGCTTTCAAGTCCCACGTCAATGTCGGGTTCTTTCGTGGTTCCGAGATTGCGGATCCTGAGCACCTGCTGGAAGGCAATGGCAAGCTCATGCGTCACGTGAAGATCAGGCCCCGTCGTGATGTCGACGAAACTGCCCTGACGGCGCTCATCGAGACCGCATACGCGGACATGAAACTTCGTCTGAGTGCTCGGTAGTCGATGCGGGCGGTTCCTTGCCTTGCAATGTGCAAGACAGGAAGTCGCCGGACGACATCGCCTTTCCGCGGAAACCAATGTGGCGGTGTATTCCTGACAACTGCTTTGGTGACCGCGGATCTCGATCGTTGGTAAATTACGTTGCAGAACAGCCTGGAATCGAAAACTGCTCGCTAAACCGAAGGTGCTCCACGACTTTCCGTTTTCCGGAAACGGGTACAAAGTCCGACTGGCCCTCGCGCATCGAGGGTTGAGCGTCGAGTACCGCGTTGTCGATCTTCTCGCAGGTGAAACGGGGTTTACGGACTTTCTGGCCAAGAACCCGATGGGTCAGATCCCTGTACTGGAACTGACGGACGGCACGATGCTCC
>JBGSHJ010000080.1:0-15393 GCA_041752315.1 Pseudomonadales bacterium | reverse complement strand
AACCTTTCGAGTACAGGTGAAATGGACAACCAGACTTCCCAGAACGCGGTACAAGACGCGCCGCAGGAACTGCTCATGCGTGGTTTGCTGCGAGCGTACTACTGGATGGATGAGAGCTTGCAGAACGGCCTGGAGCGCGCCGGCTATGTGCCACGCACCCGCACCCAGACCATGATCCTGATCAATATCGCCAATGGTGTGGCACGCGCGGCAGAACTGGCCCGCGTTCTTGGTGTCAGTCGACAGGCAATCCAGCAGCAGATCAACGATCTGGAACAGGACGATATCGTCACCCAGATTCCCGATCCGAACGACAAACGTGCCAATCGCATCGTCTTCAGCGAACGGGGTGCACGCCTGATCCATACCGCCATGAGCACCTTGCGTGAAGCAGAACAGGTTCTGGCGATGCGTGTCGGTTATGACGCAATGGAATCTCTGCGAGGCGCGCTGGCCATGGACTGGGGCCGAATCGTGGGCGACAAACGGGCTGCCGGCCGAAAACGTTCGGTAGGCTGATTTTCCCCACTTCCTGCCTGGACCGTCGTCGGCTGCACGAGGCGACCGTCCATCCGACGACGGGTTGTCGTCCGCGCGGGACGCAGCAACACTGCCTTGCCCTGGCGAAAGACCCACTATGGTCCATCGTCATGCGGCCCCGGAACGCTCGAAACGTGTCCGCACTGGGTATCCTGTGGCGTCAAATTTGCCGCCCGACGCAGTTTCAGCCCGCGCCGGGACAGGTTCGTCGCACTCCGCTTTGCATTTTCCGCTGGCGCCGTAACGTAGCGTCTCCCACTCGGAGCCACACATGCACTACAACTACCTGTCCCCTTCCATAACGCTGATTCGCCTGGTCTTCGTTTTTGCCGCGTTGTGTTTCCTGAGCAGCAGCGTCCTGGCTGATACCCTGACGATGAAAATCGACAATATCCAGACTGCCACGGGCAAGATCATGATCTCCGTCGGTGATGCCAATGCCTTTGAAGGCAAGGGTCCGTACGCATTGCAGATCATCGTGCCGGCCAGGACCGGCTCGGTGTCGTTCACCACCGACGCGTTGCCAGCCGGTTCGTGGGCTGCGCGAGTCATGCACGACATCAACAACAACAATGAAATGGACAGCAACATGGTGGGCATGCCCAAGGAACCGTGGGGCATGTCCAACAATGCACGTGGCAATTTCGGACCTCCCAGCTTTGCAGACGCCCGGTTCGAAATGAATGGCGATACCGCGCTGACCATCAAGGTGGAAAAGTAACATGCGTGACACACACCACGCCGGTCGTCGGGACTTCCTGCGTCTTGCCGCTGCAGCCGGACTGTTTGCCCAGTTGCCTCGTGGTTTTGCAGACCTCGGCGCGGACGACGCCTGGATGCGTTCCTTCAACGACGCTCTGGCTGCCGAACCCTGGTTGAAGGCCTTTCGTTCCGCCACAAAACCCGCGTTTGCGGCCAATGCGGAACTCACCGGCAAGTGGCCGGCCGGGTTGACCGGTACGCTGTATCGCAACGGGCCTGCCCGGCACGACATCGCCGGCTATCGGTACCATCACTGGTTCGATGGTGATGGCATGCTGCAGGCCTGGACAATGTCACCGGCAGGTGTGATCCACAAGTCCCGCATGATCGAAACCATCAAGTACAGGGCTGAAATGGCTGCCGGTCGGGCCCTGTATCCGGGGTTTGGCAGCGTGCCGCCGGATCCTGCACCAGTGTCCAGCAGCGATGCCGTCAATGTCGCCAACATTTCTGTTCTGCCGCATCACGGTAAACTGCTGGCCCTGTGGGAAGCGGGCTCGCCATGGGAGATGAATCCCGACGACCTCTCGACGGTTGGCATCCACTCCTTCAGTGAAGACACCGACGGCGTCCCGTTTTCTGCCCATCCTCGTGTCGAGCCAGATGGCACGCTGTGGAACTTCGGTTACGTCTCTGGTGCCGGACTGATCGCGTTATGGCACATCGACCCTGCCGGCCGTCTGGTCAAGGCCGGTACGGTAAAAGTCGAGCCCATGACAATGCCACACGATTTTGTGGTGACATCGCGCCACATCGTGCTGTTGCTGCCACCGTTGCACTACCGGCTGGAGGGAGAATTCCGATCCTTCATGGAAGCGCATGTGTGGGAACCCGACCTGCCTACGCGGGTCCTCGTCGTCGACAAGAACGACTTCAGCAAAGTGCAGTGGCTGGAACTGCCAGCCAGTTGGGTGTTCCACTTTGGCAACGCGTGGGAAGACGCACAGGGTGTGATTCATTTTGACGCAGCCCGTGCGCCTGACCCCATGGCCATGATCAACACGTTCCGGGACGTGATGCGCGGCATCCGTTCCCCATCATCACCCAGCCTCCATCATCGATACCGCATCGATACCAACCGGCACACGGTCACCGAGGAAGCCATGTTCAACCCCGGGATCGACACCGAGTTCCCGGTGATTGACCCACGAGTGAGCACACAGCGAAATCACCGTCTGGTCATGCTGCACAGCGATGCACAAAAACCCGCTGCCCATCCCATGTTGTCCGGCGTCGCGGTTTTTGATGATCGCCAGGAGAAACTGGTGACGTTCAGCTATCCCGACCATCAGATACCGGAGGAGCATCTTTTTGTCGCCGCACCAGACAGCGAACCGGAATCAGCCGGCTGGATCGTTGGTACCGCCCTCGATGTCAAGCGTGACCGGACGCTGCTCAATGTGTTTGATGTGAACGCGCTGGATGCGGGACCCCTGGCCACCGCCACGCTACCTTACGCATTGCCGCTTGGGTTGCACGGCAAGTTCCTGGTGTCCTGACAAAGCGGTGCACGCCCATCCAACAACAGCGTCACAAATCGCCAGGACTTACGCGCTGACGTCGCTGTTCTGTACGGCGATTGCAATTCTCCTGACGGCGATGAGGCTGACTGACGGGTTCGGGATCACGCTGACCATCTCGTTCTGTATTGGTCTGTCGATCAACACCGCGTTTGTGCTGCTTGCCAGACGGATGAGTCAGCTCGAGAAGTGGTATCTCGGCCCCATACTCATCACGGCCATCGGATTGTCGATTGGTCTGATCATTGGCGGGACCCTGCTGCGGCAGGATCCCTGGTTCTTTTTTTCCAGCAACTACAGCAGCCTGGTGGCAGGTATTTTTTTTGGTGTGTTCGGTTTTCTGATGTTCAACACCCGCGAGGAGTTGCTGCAGACGCGCATGGAGCTGATGGAATCCAGGGCCGCCAGCATGCAGCAGGAACGCCGCATGTTCGAAACCGAACTGCGTCTGCTGCAGGCACAGATCGAACCTCACTTCCTGTTCAACACGCTTGGCAACATCGCCAGTCTCATTCATTCCAATCCCGATGGCGCTGAAGCGATGCTGCAGAATCTGGCACGGCTGCTCCGCGCCTCGCTCAGGCGCACTCGCGACCAGCGTACGACACTTGGCGAGGAACTGGAGATCATCTCGGCTTATCTCGACATCCAGAAAGTACGCATGGGCGATCGGCTCCGCACCACCCTCGACGTAGCCGACACCCTGCTGGGCATGCCGCTGCCACCACTCCTCCTGCAACCCCTGGTGGAAAACGCGGTACTGCATGGGCTGGATCCAAAACTCGCGCCAGGCTCGGTTTCGATAACTGCTGTCCTCGTCAACCAGGAACTGCTGCTTCGTGTCACGGATGATGGTGTCGGTTTTGAGCAGAACACCCGTGGCACCGGCATCGGCCTGCGCAACATCAGGGAGCGGTTGCAGGCGCTGTACGGCAATCGGGCAGCGCTCAACCTGATCGAACGCCCGGAAGGTGGCATCATCGCGGAACTGCGATTGCCGCTGGAGCAGGCATGACCACCGCCATCATCGCCGATGACGAACGCAATCTGGCCAATCACCTGCAACGACAGCTTTCCAACGTCTGGCCCGCACTGACGATTCAGGGCATCGCCAACAACGGCCCGGAGGCGTTGGCCCTCATCCAGCAGCATCAGCCCGATGTCGCCTTTCTCGACATCCGGATGCCAGGCATGACCGGGATCGAAGTTGCGCGTGAATTGCCAGCCCGGACCCGTGTGGTTTTTGTCACCGCCTTCGATCAATACGCCATCGATGCGTTTGAAGCAGCGGCCACCGACTATCTCCTCAAGCCGGTCAGCGAAGAGCGATTGCGTGCCTGCGTGAGCCGACTTGTCGACCGGTCCCGGGCCCAGAACGTCGATATCGCCCGTTTGCTTGGTCAGTTGACCAGCAGGCAACCGATACCACCACAGCGGCTGCGGTGGCTGCGGGTCGGGCACGCCGACACAACGCGACTCATCGACGTGGATGATGTGCTCTTCTTTCAGTCCGACAGCAAATACACCACTGTGGTGACCGTGCAGCGGGAAGACGTCGTCCGCATGACCATCAAGGAACTGGAAGACACACTCGACCCTGAACAGTTCTGGCGGGTTCATCGTGGGGTGATTGTCAATGCACGCGCAGTGGTCGAGGCCCGCAAGGATCTGCGGGGCAGATTTGTCCTGAAGATTCGCGGCCGCAACGAGGTGCTCCGGACCAGTGAGGCATACGCCCACCTCTTCCGGCACATGTGAATCCGTACTGCGGTTGTGCCGCTTGGGAAACGCAGACTTCTGGCGCCGTTCACGACCTTGGTTTAACGTCGATGCACTGAAGGCACGGTGTCACCCATGAGCGTTCAACGAGAGTCAGTCACCCAAACCCCGCAACTTAAGCAAACAAGAGAAGATCTGCCCACCAACGTCGTCGTGGTCCTGCTCGACAGTCTCAATCGCCACATGCTGGGCAGTTACGGTGGCCGTGAATTCGAAACACCTTCGCTGGATCGTTTTGCGCGCACCGCCATGTGCTTCGACAATCACTTTGTGGGGTCACTGCCGTGCATGCCCGCGCGGCATGACATTCTGGTCGGTGCCATGGATTTCCTCTGGCGTCCGTGGGGTTCGATAGAACTCTGGGAAGAGGCCATCACCGCCCCGCTCCGCCGCGCCGGCGTTACCACCATGCTGGTTTCGGATCATCCCCATCTGTTCGAAACCGGCGGCGAGAACTACCACACCGAGTTCAGGGGCTGGGAATATCTGCGTGGTCACGAAAATGATCCCTGGAAAACCCGTCCTGACCCGACCTGGGCAGGCGCTCCTGCGCTCCCTGCAGGCAACAGCCGAGGCCAGTACTACAACACCACACGCACCTGGTTTCGTGAGGAGCTGGATTTTCCGGGCCCCCGCACACTCAACACGGCGGCCCAATGGCTGGACGACAATGCCGACGCTCATGGTCGTTTCATGCTGTTCATCGACGAATTCGATCCGCATGAACCGTTTGACACTCCGGCACCATGGGTCGGTCGTTATGACCCGGACTGGAAGGATGAACTGATCATCTGGCCGCCTTACAGCGTCGATACGGTGGCCCGCGGGATACTGACTCAAGGCCAGGCTCATCATGTACGGGCGAACTATGGCTCCAAGCTCAGCATGATCGATCACTGGTTTGGCAAACTGCTGGATACCCTGGAGCGCAAGGGTCTCGCCGACAACACCGCCGTGATCCTGTGCACCGATCACGGTCACTACCTCGGCGAACGCGACATCTTTGGCAAACCCGGTGTGCCGCACTACGAAGCACTGGGACATACCCCGCTGATGATCCGCCTGCCTCGCCAGCGGCCGGGTCGAACCGCCGCGCTCACCACCAATGTCGATATCAATGCAACCCTCTACGACCTGTTTGGCATCACCCCGAAACACGTGAACCATGGTGTTTCGCTGCGACCATTGCTGACAGGTGAACGTACACACGTTCGGGACTGGGCACTGGCCGGGGTCTGGGGACGATGGGTGCATATCCACGATGGTCGACACAAATACGCCCGTGGCCCGGTTCGTGCCGACAACATGCCGATCTCCATGTGGTCCAATCGCTGGTCCACCATGCCAATCGTTCCCGAACACCTTTACGAACTGCCAAGGCCCGACCGTCGTGCCATGCTCGACTTCATGCCGGGTTCCGATGTGCCAGTCATCCGGCAGCCGTTTGCAGCTGGTGATCCGTTGCCTTTCTGGGCCCTTGGTCAGAAGCCGGATCAGCACCATCTCTACGACCTGCACAACGATCCGGCAGAAACCGAGAATCGGGTGGGTGATATGCAGGAGGAGCACATGAAGGGAATGCTGCGGGCAGCCTTGCAATCCATGGCAGCCCCGAGTGATCAGTTCGAGCGTCTGGGCATCGTTTGATGGACGTTCATCCTATTCCTGATCGGCACGGGATCAATCTCTACACTGCCGACCCGATGTTCGGCCGCCTGCTCGAACTGTATCTCCCGGCGCCGCTCAGGAGACATCTGGAACCACACCTCGTGCACCTTGGTGAACTGGCGGGCGGGGTGCTCGACACACTTGCGGTCCTGGCTGACAAGAACCCGCCAACACTGGAACACCGTACACGTACCGGCATCGATCAGCAGCGCATCAACAAACATCCCGCGTATGTAGAACTCGAACGGGTCGCGTTTTCGCAGTATGGCCTGGCCGCACTGTCGCATCGTGGTGGTGTACTGGACTGGCCGGAGCCCATGCCACCGGCTGCCAAATACGCACTCACCTACCTTTTTGTACAAGCCGAATTCGGGGTGTGCTGCCCTCTTTCCATGACCGACTCGCTGACCAGAACGCTGCGCAGGTTTGGCAGTGAAGCATTGATCCAGCGGTACCTTGAGCACCTGACGACACAGGATTTTGATGCGCTCTATCAAGGTGCCATGTTCATGACTGAACAGGGTGCAGGCTCGGATGTGGCGGCAACACAAACCCGGGCTGAACGCAGCGCCGATGGCAGCTATTGCCTGTATGGAGACAAGTGGTTCTGCTCCAATGCGGATGCGGAGCTTGCCATGGTGCTGGCGCGTATCGACGGCGCACCGGCTGGCATGCAGGGTGTGTCGCTCTTCCTGTTACCACGAACCCGACCTGACGGCTCGGCCAATCACTACCGCATCCTGCGCCTGAAGGACAAACTCGGCACACGCTCCATGGCCAGCGGCGAAATCCGGTTTGAAGGTGCACAGGCTTTCCTGATCGGGCAGGCCGGTCGTGGTTTCAACATCATGGCCGACATGATCAACAACTCCCGGCTGTCCAATGGCATGCGTGCCGCCGGCATCATGCGTCGTGCCTGTGCCGAAGCCCTGCATGTGGCAACGTACCGGCAGGCCTTTGGTCAACAGCTCATCAACATGCCGCTGATGCAGCGTCAACTCTGCAAGCTGGTGGTGCCGACCGAACAGGCCCGGACGATGATGCTGCAGACGGCAGAAGCGCTCAGACGGGCGGATGCGGGCGACAATGAAGCGGCCCCGCTGGCGCGCATCCTCACCCCGCTGATCAAGTTCCGCGCGTGTCGTGATGCCAGGCGGGTCACTGGCGACGCCATGGAAATTCGCGGCGGTTGTGGCTATATCGAGGAATGGAGCGATCCACGACTTGTTCGCGATGCCCATCTTGGCTCGATCTGGGAAGGCACCAGCAATATTGTCGCCCTGGATGTCATGCGGGCCATGCGTCGGGACCATTCGCTGATCGCCCTGAAACGTCACCTGACACAACAACTGTCAGCTATCGAACCTGCCGAAGTGACGCCATTCCAGCTCGCCTTCAACAAAACGGTGGACACAGCTGAACGCTGGCTTCAGTCGGGCCAGGACCAGCACGCCCGGCAACTCGCCTCAGTGTTGTATCACCTGACCACGTCGATCGGCATGGCCTGGGAAGCCACACAGATCGGCTCGTCCCAACGTTTGGCGCAGGCAAAGCTGGTGCTCCGGCACCGATTGTTACCACGTGATCCTCTTGATCTCGACAACCACGACCAGGACCTGATCAAGAGCGCGCTTGATCTGCGGCCGTAACCGCGCCCACACGTTTCACCAGACCAGCCATCGCCTCCAGCACTTCGTTGGGCGCCTCGCCCAGCATCGAGTGACCACTGCCAGGCAGACGTTTGACAACACAATCCGCATACCGGCCGGCGACCGCAAGCCCCGCTTTCAGTGGTGTCATCTGGTCCGACTCGCCTGCCAGCACCAGCACCGGCGCGGTGAACGTTGCATCTGCAGGAGGTGGTTCACAGGCATTGCAGGCATTCAGATCGGCCGCGTAAACACCGGGTTCGTTGCGATCCAGAAGGCGCCGGCCAGACGTCAGCAACCAGATGCCAGGAACCGGATTGCCACCCAGGCGTCCTCTCGCGCTATGACTCCAGGTATTGGCCATGTCAAATGCCGCTGGATGATTGTCACCCGCAGCCGAGAGCAGTGGCTCGGAAACCCGCATCGGTGACGAGGCACCCAGCAGACCCAGCGCGAGCACACGCTCCGGATGCTGGTTGGCCATGACACCTGCCACCAACGAACCCATGCTGTGGCCAAAGAGCACGGTGTCCACCACACCCATGGCATCGAGCAGTCGCCAGCCCCAGGCCGCCATCGCTTCGATGGATGTCAACGCGTCTCCAGCAGATCGACCATGTGCCGGCAGATCCGGGGCAATGACCCGATAACCATGACGCGCAAAGTACCGGGCCGGTAGTGTCCACACGGTGTGATCCATCCCCGCACCATGCAGGAGCACAATCGCGTTGCCGTCACCATGGCCACTACCCTGCCCGACAAAAACTTCTTCGCCATCAACCAGCAAACGCACGTCAGCGACCTCCCGTTTTTTCAACTGCGCTCTTTTCAACCGCTCGGAGTGCACGACCCAGATCGTCCAGCAGATCACGTGGATCCTCGAGCCCGATGGACAGGCGAACCAGTCCTTCACCGATGCCGGCCGCACGCAGTGCTTCCGCATCCATCCGATGATGTGTGGTACTGGCCGGATGGATCACCAGCGACTTGGCATCACCCACGTTTGCGAGGTGACTGAACAGCTCCAGTTTCTCGATGAACAGTTGACCTGCCGCACGCCCTCCCTTGATCTCGAAGCTGAGCACGGCACCTGCACCGCGGGGCATCAGTCTGTTGGCAAGCAGGTGATCAGGATGGGACACAAGGCCCGGATAGTTGACGTGGCTCACCATCCTGTTCTGCGCCAGGAACTCGGCAACTGCCATCGTGTTACTGACGTGACGCGCCATCCGCAAAGGCAGGGTTTCCAGCCCCTGCAGAATCTGGAACGCCGTCATCGGTGCCATGCAGGCCCCGAAGTCACGCATGCCTTCCTTGCGCGCGCGCATGAGAAACGCGCCAGGTCCGAATTCTTCAGCAAAAACCAGGTCATGAAAGCCGGCGTAGGGTTCGGTCAGGGTGGGAAAACGATCACTTTTTTCCCAATCAAATGTACCCCCGTCAACCACGAGACCACCGATCACCACACCGTGCCCACTGAGAAACTTCGTCGCGGAATGCACCACCAGGTCCGCCCCATGATCCAGAGGTTTGAACAGGTAGGGCGTTGCAAACGTCGCATCGATGAGCAGTGGCAACCCGTGTGCATGTACTGCAGCCGCGACCGCCGGCACATCCATGACTTCCAGGCCGGGATTGCCGAGAATTTCCCCGAACACCAATTTGGTATTGGGGCGGATTGCGCCCACCAGTGCATCCGCGTCCCGCGGGTCGACAAACGTGGTCTGGATACCAAAGCGCGGCAACGTATAGGCGAGGAGATTGTGGGTGCCTCCGTAGATCGAGCGTGACGCAACGATGTGATCACCCGCACTGCAGATCGTGCTGATGGCCAGATGCATGGCTGCCTGGCCGCTGGCTGTCGCAATCGCGCCGACTCCGCCATCCAGCGCGGCAATCCGCTCTTCAAGCACGGCGTTGGTGGGATTGGAGAGCCGTGAGTAGACATGGCCCGCACGTTCGATGTTGAAGAGACCGACCGCCTGGTCTGCGTCCTTGAAGACAAACGAAGCCGTCTGGTAAATCGGTGTCGCGCGTGCACCGGTGGTGGGGTCAGGTGCCTGTCCGGCATGCACCGACAGGGTATCGAAGCCAAATCCGCGTGGCGATTGATGATCGGAGGCCAAGATCACTCCCTGGTTGATTCGAAGTCCCGTCTGCAATGACTGGCAAAGGGCGAGTTGCAGTCTATCAGCGCGCCGCACTTCTGACGTGCCTGCCACCTGCATCCGGAGATAAGCTTGGTTTTGTCCGGGGGATGGTGAACGGGAAACAGAGAGGAGGATCGGCACACTCGATGAGCGCAACACTTCGCACCGGTTTGTGGGCGGCCATCGGGCTGCTGGTGACCCTGCTTGCGATGAGCCTTCAATTCAGGCTGCCTTTCGGCGCGATCGCGGACTTTGCCATCGCCACCAACGCACCGCGGTGGCTGATGGCATTTGCGGGTGGCGGGTTTCTCGCCGTGGCCGGACTGCAACTGCAGAACCGGTTGGTGAGCCCCCTGTGGCTGCTCGGTGTTTCAACTGCAGGCATCCTCGGCGCCGTTGGCGGATCCTTCTCTTTCGGCCCAACCGGGAGCTGGATCGGTTTTTTGCTGGGTACGGGGTTGGCCATGGTTGCCCTGAACTACCTCCCACGTCACAGCATTCCAGGTGCACTCGCTTGTCTTGCACTCGCCGGGCTGGGCATTCTTGGTGTTTCGATGGTGAAGGCAGAACCCAGTGTGGCACGCAGCCTCGTGTTTTTTGCCGCCGGTGACACGGGACACGCAACCCTGATGATGAGTCTGACGGCCATCGTGCTGTTGTTCATCAGCAGCAGCCTCTTCCGCTCATCGCAGGCATTGGGACCGGTCGCACTCGGCATCGGCATCGGACTGGTCGGACCGGTCGCCTTTTTATCCTGGTGGGTGCCACTCGCCGAAGCGCGCTTCACCCGGCTCGCGGGGGCAGCAAGGCTGTTGATGACCGCCTTTGCCGGTGGTGTGGTCCTGATCACGGCAGACGCCATGCAGCGCTGGTTCATTGGCGGCTATGGCTTCGGGCTGAATCTCCCGCTCGCGCTGGTGGGGACGCCAATTTACCTGTGGTGGTGCGCAGGCTTGTCAAACCAACGCTGGAAAAAACTGCTGGGGAGGATACTGGCCGTTCTGATTGCAGTCGGTGCTGCGCTGTTCAGTGGCTTTGTGATTCAGACCATCCAGCAAGCCACCTGATCAGCCTGCCAACAACTCGAGCCCACCGCCGCGTGCATGTGCGACGAGTATGTCGCGCAACAGCTGTCCTGACGTCTCGACCTGTTCGACGGCACCGATTGTTTCGGCATGTTCGCGCAGGAAATAGTCGAGGGTGGTGATGCGGTATTCCCGCCCCGGGTCCACTTCACCAAGTCGCTGCCGCACCACACTGCCCAGCCGGGATCCTTTCATCGTGACGGTAACCACCGAGTTGCCATAAGGATCGAGCGACCACAGCGTACCCGTCGTAACAGTACCGGGTACAAACCGGCCGGGAAGCCTGTCGAGCATGATGCCCACATCCGCATCCATGGTTTCCCGCATCGCCGTTTCGACAAATCGACGCACGGGCTCACCGTCGATGAGCCGTGATGTCTGCGCCAGCGACTCACCGACATGCTGCCGGTCCGGATCCTTCGTGATACGAAGATAGGCATGCACATGGGGATATCCCTCGAAGTGCAGCACAAATCCGGGGCCTTCTATGCGCCACACCTGAAAATACGCCCGCTCATCGCCTCGCGGCGCAACGTCCGGATACCTTGCACCATCACGATAGAAGCCATTTTGTGCATACAGCGCAATGCTGAGTTGATCGATGCCACCCAGATGCTGAAGATCGCTGGTCGCCTGCTCCACATACTGCGGAGCATAGGCGGCAAACATCGTGGCCAGCAGTTCACAAAACGCTGCACGCTGTTCTGCATTGAATGTCGAGACCGGCAGACCATCAAATCGCCCACCCCTGCCCTGGACCTGCAGGAGCAACTCATGGGGTTTGTCGGTTACCACCGCTCCGGTCAGCTGTTCATCGGTCCACAGTCCGGCCAACAGGTTGATGGCGTCACTGTGGTGCGCCCAGACATTGCCGGGAATCCGCAGCTGTTGATTGCCAACCTGGTGGCCATAAGCAACCCCATCACCAAACGCACCACTCAATTGTGTGCCGGCGCGGAGCTCCAGGTGTCCACCACTGATCACGGACTGGCAGGGACCACTCGCAGGATCGCCATAGATCGTCAGCACACAACCATCCAGTCCGCCCGCCTCGGCCCGCAGTGGTTCGCGGAATCGTGCCACCCCCGCATCGGACTGCATCGACTCCCACAAACGCCACACATAAGGCATCTGCTGCGCATTGAACAAGGTGCCGATGTGCGGCGACTTGCGGATGGCCAGGGTATTCACCAGCTGACGTGAAGGATGGTCCCAGGGCAGAAAAACCTGGGCGTATTGTGCAGGCGAGAGGGAGGCAGCAAAGCCGGTGACCAGTTCGCCATGTGAACCTGCTTCCACCCTGGGCAGTCCGAGACGGGATACCAGCACCCCGGCACCGAGTCCTGCGGCGCCCAGCAGCATACTGCGTCGATTGATTGCCTGTGTACTCATCGTTGCACCCCTCGCCTCCCAAAGCTGACCCCGATCATTCATGGTCGCGCCTGTCAGGAAGATTACTTCGGCGCGGTAAGCCTGCCCAGCCAAAACTGTCTGGACACCCCTGTGATTTCATGCCGGAATACGTGAAAGGGAGAGATGAAATGCGCCTGCAGTCGACAATTCTCGACAAGACAGCCTCCGCAGCCAGACCGGTGAACGTTGACACGCTGCTTGCGGATATCCAGACCCTGCTGCCGCGGATTGCAGCGGACGCGGCAGTAGCAGAACGACAACGAAAACCCCTTGATCAACACATGCAGGCGATTGCGGATACCGGGTTGTACCGTTTTTTCGTACCGAAGCGGTATGGCGGCGCGGAGTATCCACTGACCAGCTTTGTCGAAGTGGGCCTGCTGCTTGGCGAGGCCTGCACGTCAACTGCCTGGGTCACGACCTTCTGCATGGAACACAACTGGATGCTGGCGCAGTTTCCCATCGACACCCAGGACGAACTGTTTGGTGCTTCGCCCTGGATCATCGCACCTGGTGTGATCTCACCCAACGGGCGTGCCAGAACACACCAGGACGGCTATCTGCTGACCGGGAGATGGCAGTGGGGAACCGGGGTCATGCATGCCGATTGGGCACTGCTCTCCGGTATTGTCGAGGAGACCCGCGAGGTTCGTCTGTTCGCCGTTCCCATCGACCAGGTCGAAATCCTGGACAACTGGGACCCGGACGGCATGGCTGCCACCGGCAGCCATGACATGCAGGTCCACGAGATCTTTGTCGCCGCTCGTTTCAGCCAGTCCGTCGGTGCCATGACCATTGGCCGCGGTGTTGGTGCACTCGTGCATCAATCGCCCATGTTTTGCATGCCGATGATGCCGATCCTCTACCTCGCCGCCGCCGCGCCGGCAATTGGTGCCGCGCGGGCAATGCTCAAACGATTTGTCGAGCGGGCATCAGCCCGGACCAGATTTGGCACACGCACCAGACAATCCGAATCAAACCTGACCCACGTTCGGGTCGGCGAAGCAACGGCACAACTCGAGATGGCGGTGCTGATCGCACAAAACGTCGCCCGGGAAACGATGGAGTGGGGAGAAAACAAGGAGGTCTGCCCGTTGTCCGAGCGAGTTCGACACCGACTGCTGATGGCACAGGCCGTACGAATCGCCCGCGATGTTGTCCGTGATCTGTTCGAAGCCAGCGGCGCGAGTGCACATCACCTCCATGAACCGATGCAGCGCATCCATCGGGATGTGCACACCATCGCGGCCCATACCGTTTTTGACATGGAGGTGATCGCCGAACAGGCGGGACGCCTCGCCTTCGGGATGGAGCCGACGATTCCGTTGTAGTGCTCGAAGATCCTGATATGGGATCTATGCGCAGATGCGCTTTTCTGCGTTGATTCCGCGGAAGTTCATCGAGTGACTGAAGTGATCGCCGCAGAATCGGTTTTCTGAGCTGCCTACGCGGCAGTGAACGGATGAGGCACAGACTGCAGACGCAGTAGCGCATTTCTGAGCTGCCTACGCGGCAGTGAACACCCAACCACGCGGCGCACCTTGTACGTACAATTTCTGAGCTGCCTACGCGGCAGTGAACCTGGCGCGGATCCGCAAGCCCCGCGCGCTCGATTTCTGAGCTGCCTACGCGGCAGTGAACGCAATCGAGGAGGGCGTGCCGTTGACGGACTTTTTCTGAGCTGCCTACGCGGCAGTGAACGTGAGGTTGAGAATGACCGTGATGTAGTCTGATTTCTGAGCTGCCTACGCGGCAGTGAACGAGGGCTTCGAGTCCGCATGGTCACGCGTCAATTTCTGAGCTGCCTACGCGGCAGTGAACCGGGAACTGTCAGCACAACAGCGGCCATTCTTTTTCTGAGCTGCCTACGCGGCAGTGAACGACGGCGACGATAGCCCGACTTCCTTCCAGTCTTTCTGAGCTGCCTACGCGGCAGTGAACGTCGTCCGGTGGCGCGAACCGCAGGGTCGCTGTTTTCTGAGCTGCCTACGCGGCAGTGAACAGCGCATGAGTGGCAGCGTTGTTCTTCATGCTTTTCTGAGCTGCCTACGCGGCAGTGAACACCGTACCCGGTCGTTTAAATGCACTCAGGAATTTCTGAGCTGCCTACGCGGCAGTGAACGGTTGTGGTTGCCGTGAAATTCAGCGTCTCCGTTTCTGAGCTGCCTACGCGGCAGTGAACAGCATAGGCGGCTTCGGCATCGTTCATCCGTCTTTCTGAGCTGCCTACGCGGCAGTGAACAGCGCCTTGATCGTTAGCGTCATCGGAATGCTTTTCTGAGCTGCCTACGCGGCAGTGAACACACTCACTACCCTGTCCAACGCACAGACAAGTTTCTGAGCTGCCTACGCGGCAGTGAACAACGGAAGGGCTCACGGCTATTGAGGGCGTGTTTTCTGAGCTGCCTACGCGGCAGTGAACGCCCACGACTGGAAGGATCCACGCTATGTGGATTTCTGAGCTGCCTACGCGGCAGTGAACGCATGCCGGTCACGAGGTCAACGTATCGGATGTTTCTGAGCTGCCTACGCGGCAGTGAACTGCCCTATCCTGCATCGAGCCTGACGCTCAGATTTCTGAGCTGCCTACGCGGCAGTGAACGATCTGCTGCGCACAAGAATGGCCGCGTGTCATTTCTGAGCTGCCTACGCGGCAGTGAACATGGCCGGACAGTCACGGACCATCGGGTCGATTTTCTGAGCTGCCTACGCGGCAGTGAACTTCGACTGTGCCGCCGCCATCGCCGCTGAGTATTTCTGAGCTGCCTACGCGGCAGTGAACTCCCCTAACGACTCGATACTTGCGCGGATGCATTTCTGAGCTGCC
>JBGSHJ010000079.1:0-24918 GCA_041752315.1 Pseudomonadales bacterium | reverse complement strand
TGCAGCACCATCGGCTCCCGCAGGGCCAGGCGCACCCGCAGCACCATCGGCTCCCGCCGGGCCGGTCGCACCAGACGCTCCATCAGTACCGTTCGTTCCATTGGTGCCGTCTACGCCTGCAGGACCTGTCGCACCCGCAGCTCCATCAGCTCCCGCAGTGCCAGGCGCACCGGTCGCTCCTGTAGCACCGGTCGCTCCATCAGTACCGTTCGTTCCATTGGTGCCGTCTGCACCTGCAGGTCCCGTGGCACCCGCAGCTCCATCGGCTCCCGCCGGGCCGGTCGCACCGGTCGCTCCATCTGTGCCATTTGTGCCATTCGTTCCATCGGTACCGTCTGCACCGGCCGGGCCTGTCTCACCCGTCGCACCGGTCGCGCCTGTGCCGCCTGTTACCAGTGTTACTTCAAATTGCCCGGAAACCTCATGCTGTCCATGCACCTGAACCGTTCCGGCCTGGTTGTGCACAACGATGTTCGCCGGGTCGAGGCCGTCCGGAAGATAGACAAGACTGGCATACGAAAATAACGGAACACCGGCAGTCGCTGCCGTGGCCGCAGCGGTTGTATTCGAAGCGCTGCCCAGAAGCGTGTAGTCGCTGGCGTTATGCTTGTAGTAAATGAATTCGGTGGTACCACTGACGTCGTTTCCTTGAACATAGAGGAACATGACTAACTCCTCCCGCTGGCGGTCGCGGGGTTACGGAAAGCAGGACTGATTCGAGGACCTGACGGGGCATCGGCGATAGATACACCCTCCAGGAGTGGAGTTTTTGAACCACCCAGTCCTGCGGTTACGGTCACTCCGGTCAATCGCTCATTGCCGTTTTTGTCATCGGTTACAAAGACATCGTCGACGGAGCATCCCGAAGGAAGCAGGAAGGTGACGCTGTATTCACCGTGCTGGATTCCGGGTGGCCGGACATCAGCTGGAACATCGACGATATGGCCGGAACCGACGAGTCGGTAGTCCGTCGGGCCCTTGTTGCGGCACCACACAAACACTATGGCCGCGCCGGCGTTGAGATCCACGCCCGACACGTTTACGAAAACTTGCTGCGGAAGATTCACGATCCACTCCTCAATCTGACGTCTTGAGGGATTCATGACGTTGGATCGAGCGTAGGCGTGTCAGGAAGGCGAAACTGTTCAATTTTGCTCTCGCTCGAAAATCGAGGCGATGGCCCACAATTTGCCGCCAGATACGGGTCAGGTGTCCATATCGATGGCGAGCACGCCATCCGCCAGAAAGCTGGTCACTGCTCCTGTGGAGCGGGTTGACTGCCTGGCACTCATGAAAAACTCATGCAAACCCGTCGTCCGTGTCTGCGTACTTGTCAGGACCGGATATCTTGAGGTTGGATCGCTCATTGGCAACATCCCTGGGGAAAGGCATGCACCGTCTCTCGGCCGGAGATGCAGCATGGAGTCGATCAACTCCGGCGCTTTTTTCATCCCTCCATTCCGAAACCGGTTGTCACCCCTGCGGAAACAGACTCAGATGTTCATGGATGATCTGCAACTGTCCGTCCACCAGGACCATCACCCGTATGCCCCTGCCCTGCATGTGGAGTGACTGCCTGCCCAATGAGCCTTCCCAGTGGTAGGTATAGGTCGCTGTGGCGCTCTTGTCATCAACAGTAACCACTTGAATGTCGGAGAGATGGAAGCGCTCCCGCCTTACACCCGATGCGGCTTGCCATATGCTTTCAAACACCTTTCGGATCGCTGACTTGCCGACATGGTCACCATCATGCAAACGAAAGAACGCATGCTCATGAATCATGTCCTGGAGCAGTGTGAAGTCTTCCTCCGCGGCGACGGTATCAAATCGTCCCAGAAATTCGATCACACTCTCACTGGTCAGCCCGCCTTCAGACATGGAATCCCGCCTCGTCCAGTGCTCCGAGCACACCATTCACGTACCTGTCTGCCCAGCTAGTGAAGGTCTTTCCATGACGCCACTGCTGACTCCCCTGGCTCGCAGTTTCCGACCGTGAAAAATATTCCCAGATCTTCATGCGCTCATTGACGACGTACAACGGTGTTACCTGGGTGATGCTTGCATCCACCTCGACATGATCGAGGTAGCCTTGAAGAAACCGGGTCACCATCGCGGGTTCGGTATCCAGATACGAACAGGCCTGACGGACGATATCCAGCGCGCCATCACCAAATCTGGCGGTATGCAGGTCGAAGACGCCGGCGACCCGCCAACCCCTGTTGTCCTTCAACAGGGTCAGATTGTCGAGTTTGTAGTCGCCATGCACAAACGTGATGGGGCGGGCTTGCGCCAACTCCAGAGCCGTGGAACAGACCGATTCAACCAGCAGACGATCTGCCGGTGTGATGGCACCATTGGCCTGGGCCATCGCGGTGTAGAAAAGGGTTTCGTTGATCACCCAGGGTGTGTTGCCGGCAGCAACAGGTTCAAACATCATGGAGACCGGGCTGACATCCCCTGCAGAGGGCCAGTGGAACTGTTGCATCTGTGCGAGCATCCTGCCGAGTGCACCGGCAACCTCAACACGGTCCTCAGGTGACAGCGCCTTCAGGATGGACCGCTCGTCGAAACACTCTCCAGGCATGCGCGGCATGACCAGATAGGGCCAACCCAGCAAATCGCTGGACTGATCGTGACGCATGGGCCAGGGTACCGGCACACTGGTACGTTCATGAAGCTGCTGCGCAAAAAACCGTTCCTTCGTGAACTGCCAGCGATCCTCCTGCCGGTACGTGGCATCACCGTCGCCCCTGACCCAATGTGGCGCACCGCGCAGCACAAACTCACCAGCCGTTGTGTGCATGAACACGTTTTGACCAAACAGTCCGCTGGCGATGGCCTTCGCTTCCAGGAAACGGCCCAGACCCAGGCGCGTCGACACGGCCTGGAACCGGGAATTGCTGATCGCACCGAGACGTTGGGAATAGACTGCCGGTGTATTCATGGTTTGCACCAGTATGGGCTGTCTGCTACAGATCAAAAACGATCTGTGCCATCAGCAGCGCCAGCTGCAGCACGGGAAGAATCGAGGAAATGGCGATGATCCGCGACACATTGGATCGGCCCGGATTACGCTGCTGCGATTGCACGAGCACAAAATTCACGATGGCTGTTGCGGGAATCCCGAACAGGGCCAGCAGCATCGCCCCCAAACCGACAAACGAACCATTCCCGGTTCCTGCAACGATCGTCCCCCAGGAAATCGCAAGTTGCACCAACAGGACACCGCCTACTCCGACAAGGTAATTCAGCTTCGTCTCCACATTCTGCTGTTAAATGACGATGTCAGGACACAACCGGGTAACTGTCACGCGCCGTCAACGGAGAACTACGTTCCTGTGAGCGCGTTTCGATAGGTACTCATATCAAAGTAGTCCCGCCACACGGCAATCTTTCCTTCCTTCAACACAAATACACCCACACAAGGCAGGTCCACATCTCCGGCGACGGTTCTCGTCCTGTCCAACCGCTCCACCATCACGGTATCGCCTTCTGCAAGGATGTTGGAGATCACCCAATCCGTGTGGGTCCATGGCTTGATGAAGCCCGCAATGAACTGACGAATGTTCTCCCGCCCGGCCACTGGACTGGTGGGGATATTGTGATAGACACCATCTTCTGCGAAGTAGCCAGAAAGCTCGCTGGCATCTAGGCGACTCCACGCCCCGATGAACGCTTGTATGATCTGAAGGTTACTCGTCACTCTCTCTCCTCTGCGGGAAGCATCACAAGCGAACCGGCATCAACCTATTGCAGCAGCATAACCACTCGGCGGGTGTCAGGCGACGCGCCGGATCACGACCCGAGACGCCCAGACCATCATGCCGGCCTGCAGGCAACGTTTCGGCCATCAGGCACACCGTTCTCTCCGTCGACTGCGTCAGACGGCTCAGGAGGTGCCGATGTTCGCTGACTATTCATGGAAACGTCTGCGGAATCGGGTACACCCAGCGGTTTTGGTGGCGACAGCTTGAGTATCTCCGATGCCTGCCTGTGGAAGGGTGCATTCAACGCATCCAGTATGGCCTGGTCCCGACCATACAGGTCCTGCCTGAAGTGGATGCGTCCCTTCACGTCGGGAAACGCCGTGAAATAGAGCAGCATGATGGGGATCTTGCGGGGCAGGTCGATCCGCAGCGTCGTGTCGGTCGCGATCGCGGTGTCCAGCATCTCGCGATTCCATCGTACAGGGTCGTCGATGAGCAATTCGGCCATTGCAACCGGATTTTCGATACGTACACAGCCCGAGCTGAGCATCCGTTCCGGTTTTGCGAACAGTTCGCGCGTCGGAGTGTCATGCAGGTACACCGAGTGCCGATTGGGAAACATGAAGGCGATGCGGCCCAGCGCATTTTCGGCACCCGGGTCCTGACGCAGCATAAAGGGAAAGTTGGAGGCCTTGACCCGGCGCCAGTCTATGGAAGCAGGATCGACGGTCGAACCGTCAGCGGCAATCAGTCGCAGCTTGTGCGCTTGCAGGTAGCCCGGGTCGCGTTTCATCGCAGGCAGGACGTCACGCCGCAGGATGGTCGGTGGTACGGTCCAGGACGGGTTCAGTCTGACGTAACTCAGCGTGTCCCTGAAAATCGGTGTCGGACGGCTCGCACGGCCGACGATGGCACGGCCTCGCCAGAGGATTTTGCCATCAACGACATACTTCGCGGCATACGCGGCGATATTGACAGCAACAAACTCCCGTTCGAAATCAAAAGCCACCCAGCGAAGCCGTTCGAGGTTGACGAGCAACTGGTCGATGCGTATCGCGATGGGCACATTCAAAGCCGCCAGCGTCATGCGTCCAACAGCGCCGTCGACGGCCAGCCCGTGTCGTTCCTGGAACCCACGCACGGCGACTGCCAGGATGTCATCGTAGACATCATTCACAGCGTCGGTGGCTATCGCGACATCGGCACCCAGGTCACCACTGTCTGCCAGACGTGCACGCAGCATTGGGATGCGGGCGTCCGTCATGCCCGGCTTGAGCGTGGCCCCATCGGGCAGCAATGGCCACTCGCCCCGCTCCGCTTGTTGACGATAGCTGCGCAAGGCCCGCGCCAGCGCACGATAGGAAGATGTGGTCGGACGAAGACCAGCCAACGCCTCTTCGATCGACTCCGAACCAATGGTGCTGCGAAGCCAGGTCACTGGATCGACATCGTCAAGACGGTGCGGGTAATTCCAGTTCGGATCCAGCGACCTCGGATCGATCTTGCCAAGACGCAGGCTGAAGAGCAGACGCGCCAGCGCTTCCGTAGCCAGCAGCTGCCTTGCGCCATCAGGCAGGCTGGAGGTATCGGCCAGTGGGGTAGCCAGGAAATCGTCCGGGTCCAGGCCTTCATCGCGTGAGCGATCGATCAGGACGCGCAATTCCGCGAGTTGCGCCGAACGCCACCGGGGCATGGTCGCCGTATCGGCGTACAGTTCCCGCAGCCAGGGGGTGAACCACAGGCGCTCGCCCTCGACCTGCGTCTGGACCGCCTCGCCCGCGAGCAACGCTTCAATTTCTTCGTGGCCCGCGGCTTCAGCGCACGCCGCCATCAGCACCATGGCGACAACCCACGTACCAAGGACGTATCGATTTTGAGCCGGACCTGGCATACGACCTTGCTTTTTTTCGGAGGTGCCCACCTATACTAGCGCTTCAGCACCGCATGGACTGGCTCTGTCATGGCAAACCCGCCGGATGAACGCAACCACCTGACAACGCCCGGAACCCGATTCTCCCGACGAAACTGGTTGCGTTTTGCTGGAACCGGTCTGGCCCTGGCAGCCACGCCGGCGTGGGCCAGCCTTGCCAGCACACGCGAGATCGCCTTCGATAATCTGCATACCGGCGAGAAGCTCTCCCTGGCCTATTTCAGGGAAGGCAGCTACGACGACGACGCCCTTTCGAGCATCAACACCATCCTGCGCGACTTCAGAACCGGGGATGTTCATCCCATCGACAGGCGACTTCTCGATCTGCTCCATAGCGTACAGGCGGCCATTGGCAGCCAGTCACCCTTTCAGGTGATTTCCGGTTATCGCTCGCCGGCGACCAACGAGAGACTGCGGAACGATTCGAGTGGCGTGGCGACCCGGAGCCTGCACATGCAGGGCATGGCCATCGACGTGCGACTGTCCGATACACGCACCAGCCAGCTCCGCGAAACTGCGGCGCGTCTCGGAATCGGGGGAGTCGGGTATTACGCAGCTTCGGATTTTGTGCACCTCGACATCGGCCGACCCAGACAGTGGTGAGCGGGCATCGCAGTGATGTCCGGGGAGAACCCCTGATCTGACAAGGGCATACCCGTCCACAGTCCGTTACGCGGGGAGAATTGCACGATGGATCATCTTGAACTGCTCCGCTGGCGCGAATCCCGCGCACTTGCCCTCGAGGACGCCACACTTGCCGTGGCCTTTGCTGCACGTGCTGCGGAAGTCCACTCCCAGGTGACGTTCCTGCTCGCCAAGGGATTCTCCGAAGGTGCCGCGGAAGCGCTGACGGCAATGGCCGAGGGTGACATGGTCGACTTCTGCGCGATGGTGGATCTTGCAGGTGCGGTCGCCATACCCGGTGTGGTGCCACTCGGCGAGGACACCCGGCTTCACCTGGAAGAATTCCTTGATCAGGAACCATGGCACTCACTCGCCGTCGACAACGACATCACGATCACGCTCGCGACCATCGAGGATCTGCTCGTGCGCATGGTCGACGGCGCAACCTGGTATCGCGTCTCCCCGCAGTTGCCGGTCACGCTGGCCAACCTCATGGACCGCGTGGATCGGGAACAGTTCATGCGGTTCGCAGGTGAACTCGGCGTACGACAGCAGCGGTACCGGAACGCTGCCGAACGTCTTCGCTTCCTGAATGAAATCATCATCGCAGGTGCCTATCGTGTCGGCGTACGGCCACCGGCATGGCTGCAGACTTTCTGATGAAGGTGTCATCGACGCCGATCGCGGTAACTACGTACCCGAGGGCGTTGTACATCCACAGCTATTGTGGCCAGACTTCGTCAAATGAAGGGCACCGGCGTTTTGTCAGGCCACTTTGACAGACCGCTTTAACGAGCAGCATTGGCAGCTACAGGTCAGGAGGATCGGATGGAAGCTACCTGGGTCATCGTCGCGGACAATGCCCGCGCCCGCTTTTTCAACTGGCACAAAAACGGTGAGTTGCTGGAATTCGAAACCCTGATCAGTCCCGATCAGCGACTCCATGAAAGTGAACTGGTGTCCGACAGACGGGGTCGCATCGGCACAAGTGCCGGGGGGCGCCATGGCATCGGTGACGACAAGGGTGTCAAGGAACATGAACGGGAAATCTTCGCGGCGCATGTGGCATCGCGAATGGAACAGGGGCGAACGGCGAACCAGGTCAAGAGGATGGTGCTGATGGCACCACCGCAGTGCCTCGGTCAGATCCGTTCGAAGCTGAGCGCTTCGTGTGAAAGGATGATCTTTCACACTGTTGACAAGGATCTGACACGGTCGTTGCCCGATGCACTGGTCGAGTATCTGCCAAAAACAAGTTGAACAACTCACTCGTGGATGGCTTCGTGCAATCAACCAGGGGGATCAGGCGCTGCGGAGTCAATCCCTGGCTGCCAATGGGGCTTGAAATCGGGAATAGTCATCCCGATCACTGACAGGAGGGTAAACGAATGAAAGACGAAGCCAAAAAGCGACTCAATGACCTGTTGGACGAGCTGAAACAGGAACGTGATCACCTTCGCGTTCGCACGCATCTGCTGACGGCAGACCTCAAACAGGAGTGGGAAGAAGTTGAACTGAAATTCCAGCGCGTCGAGGACAGGTTTGCGCACCTTCGCTCAAGCGTTAAGGAGTCTTCAGAGGACGTCGCAGTTGCGACAAACCTGCTCGCGGAAGAAATCGCCAACGCCTACAGACGATTTCGCAACACCATCAAACCTTGAGCGCGGCGGATTCAAACCTGATGGGCTGTCCCCGTTCAGGCGTCGGTCAACCCAGCCGCAACAGCGAACAGGGCAGTTGGTCCAGAAGACCAACCAGCATTGAAGGGTCCCAGGTGTCGTCACGCGCCACCAGCAGGCGAGCATCCCATCGTTGACAGATCCGTCTGACGACACCTTCGGACCAGTCGTCCACCCCCACCACAATGGCCCCATCAGGAAGTGCCTCAGGCACCGGCGAGCCGGTTTGCAGCACAACCACGAGATCAAGGTGTTCGGGTTGGGTCATTCGGTGGGCTGTCAGCAAGGCCTGTGGATCAGCTCCCAGCAGCACCACTGAACGACCGGAGGTCCACGGTTCGTTTACGATGAGAACGTTTCGAACGGACGTGAGCAGCGGCTGAAACGCTGGTACGGGCCGGTGTCGCAGCCCTTTTGCCCGATCGGTTCGGCTGACCAGCACCAATGCAGACTGCTTGGCCGCCTCGCTCAGCGTGTCCAGCCAATACCCGCGCACGATCTTGATGTGACACCGGTACGAAAGCGCCCGCACGGCTGTTTCGAAATTCAGGCTCAGCCGCCGATGTTCCCCTTCAATATCCCGTTGGACCCTGTCGTGGTCGGGCTCCAGGACCTCGCCGGTCAGGGAAACTTCCTTGAACACGGGCAGACGGATTGCCCTGTAGAGGTCCTCATCCTCGACAAACAGACCCACCAGTTCGAGAGCATCCGTTCCGAGTACACGTGAGAGTTGTGCGAGCGTGTCACTCCTCGGTTCCGCGCCTTCGATGACGACCAGAACGCGCGGTGCGGTGGAATCATTCCTGTCCATCGATACTCCGTGGCGGACGGCCTGCCTTCAGCCGTATCTCATGCAACTGCCGTAATCGGGAGATCACCGCATCGTCGATCTCCTCACGTGTCGGTGGTGGTGAACCGGGTTCGGTGAGCAACGGGCCAAGTGCATCATCCACGGTATCCATTGCATACACGTGGAATTGCCCCTGGCTCACCGCTTGCACGACGTCTTCACGAAGCATCAAGTTGTCCAGATTGCTTCGCGGGATCAGCACACCCTGTGTCCCCGTCATTCCCTCCACCTTGCAGATATCGAAGAAGCCCTCGATCTTCTGGTTGACGCCCCCTATGGCCTGGGCACGGCCATGCTGGTCCATGGACCCGGTGATGGCGAGATCCTGGCGCAAGGGTCGTTCGATGATGGCAGAGATCAACGCACAGACTTCGGCCAAAGATGCACTGTCACCTTCGATGCCACCATACGACTGTTCAAACACGAGACTTGCATGCAGGGACATCGGCTGCTCGCGTGCATACCGGGCACCAATGAAGTTGGAGACGATCATCACTGCCTTGGTGTGGATGTTGCCAGCGAGCCCGGACTCGCGCTCGATGTCGATGAATTCACCGCTGCCGATACGGGCCGTCGCGGTGATGCGTGAAGGTTGCCCGAACGCCAGGTGACCGATCTGCACAACCGACAGACCATTGACCTGGCCGACCCGGCTACCCCTCGTTTCTACCACGGTGATGCCACTGGTGATGTTCTTGTGCACAAGTTCGCGGATGCGATCGACTCGATACGCCCGCTGGACCATCACCGCATCGATGTGCCTGTCCTGAATCAGCGACTCGTTGCCCAGTGTTGCAAGCTGGTCAGCCTCACGGAGGATGTCTTCGATGTCCTTGACGCGAGCAGAGAGCCGACCACGATCCTCCACCAGACGTGACGAGTGTTCAAACAGTCGTCCCACCGCAGCCGCGGTCAGATGATGCAGGCGCGAATCACGAACCAGCCACGCGATGAGCGCGACATAGTCTTTTTCATGCTCCTGATCCCATTCAATCTCATCATCGAAGTCCGCGACGATCTTGAACAATGGATCGAATTCCGCATCGTAGTGCCGCAGCAGGTGATAGTGCTGCCGATTGCCCAGCAGGATCACCTTGACGGACAGTGGAATGGGCTGCGGATCCATGGAGACCGAATAGGCCAGGTTCATCATCTGGCTGACTGACTCGATCCGGATCTCACGATCGGAAAGACACCGCTTCAGCGCTTCCCAGGCAAACGGCTTCTGCAACAGGCGGTCGGCTTCCACAATCAGGAAACCACCATTGGCACGGTGCAGGGCACCGGCGCGGATACGCGAAAAATCCGTGACCTGGGTGCCGTTCTCGAACCGGTGCTCGATCTTGCCCACCAGGTTTTCAAGGCTGGGGTTACTGACGTAGACAATCGGCGCAGAGACGAGATCCTGGTTGTCGATGATCAGGTTGACGTCGTAGGTAGAAAAGAACTCGTCTGCCGCCGCGCCCACCTCGACAGGAGACACGTTCAAATGGCCCGCCTGACCCTGATCGAACATCAGGATGCGATCAACGTTGTCAACAAGCCCCTGCTGTATCGCCCTCACGTGCCCGATGGCCACTGGATACGTCTGGTAACGGGCGCGCAGTCGGGACGCATGGATATTGACCGCCGCAGTGGCAGTCTCTTTCATGAGTGCACGCTGCTGGCTGACCAGTTCTTCCTGGATCTTCGGGTACTGCCGCAGCCGCTCAACCAGTTTCTGCGTCATCGACTGGATGGTTGTATTGATCTCCTGACGCTTCTCTTCCGGGAGCGTCATGAACGCAGCCTGTTCCATGACCTTGCCCTCAACGACCGGAGCAAACGCGAAGCCATTGGGCGTTGATAACATGGTGAGTCCGAGAGCCGCAGCCTCGTTCTGCAGTTCGGCGACGTCGGTCTTCTGACGTGAAGCCAGCTGGTCAGCCAGGCTTTCGCTCCGCTTGCGAAACTCTTCCGACGTCAGGGAGCCTGGCAGCGTGCTGCGCACGTCCTTGAGAAACTGTGTCACATCGGTCTTGAACCTATGGCCTACGCCCGCTGGCAGAATGCAGACCAGTGGCACCGACGAATCATCGGGATTGCCGAGGTAACAACAGTCCTCGGGAATGGCGTTTGCCTTGCCCAGGGTCAACAGATGCTCCCGCACGTAGTCAAGCATCCCGGTCTGCGGTGAGCCGATGGCATAAAGATTGTAGCCGTCGAAACGCATCGACATCGCGAAGTCAAGGGCACTCTGCGCCCGGTGCTGATCCAGTCGACCGTCATGGCTGTCGAGTTGCGCCGTCGTCTCGAAGCCAAAACGGGCCGCATCGGCGCGTCGTCTCAGTTGTTCTGCCGACAACTCCATAAGGTGGTGGTCCAGCGGGTTTCCTGCAGTATAAAACCACAGGCTGTCACGTCTGTATGCCACGGAAGGTGCAGATCGTGTCCGGGAAACTACGCATGGCGGGATCACCAACGAACTGAACAACTCTGGTTTTACACCGGAACAACGAGAATTCTCCCCTTGAACCACCCGGAGACTGCGGGACTTTTCAAACAGTCACGCGCTTATTCCTCTTTCGGTGCGGCCTGCACGGCGAGTTGATCCAGCGCCGCGCATGCCAGCGGGTGTAGTCGCTGTGCAAGCACCTGCCGTGCATCAAGCAGTTCCTTGCGCATGGCTGGATCCCAGAACTTCTGCAGGTGATCCTTCACTCCGGCCACCGCTTCCGTTTCGGGATACGCATTGAAGAACTGCGCAATCTGGTTCACCCCTCTGACGAGGTCATCATGCCGCATCGGTTTTGTCCGGTGCAAAGCCGACGATCGTCCGATCCGGGCCCAGGCACAACAACGGCAGGTCAAGCGCCGTCGCCCACTCCAGTGCAAGGCTCGTTGGCGCCGAAATCGTTGCGAGTACCCCTGCGCGTGTTGCTGCCGCCTTGTAGACAAGCTCGAAACTGCAGCGACTGGTCAGCACAATGAACCCGGGTTCGTCCAGACGCCGGGCACGGGCCAGCGCCCCGATCACCTTGTCCAGCGCGTTGTGCCGACCCACATCTTCACGCACGAGGTCGATATCGCCATCAGGCAGGCACCAGGCGGCGGCGTGTACCGAGTGCGTGGCACCATTCAACGGTTGCCGTGACGCAAGCATCTCGAAGGCCCTGTGCACTGCGGATCTGGCGATCGCTGCACGTTGGCCAACAACGGCATTGGGGCGCGTCGGGAGGCCGGCCAGTGCGTCGATGCCGCAGAGTCCGCAGCCGACGCGGCCTTCGAGCAACCGTTGGCGGCGTGCGGAGTCATTCACCACGCTGTCCGGAACATGCACGTCGACCACGATGCCGTCGAGGGTGTTCGAGACCGTGATCGTCTCGATTGCGTCGACATCCGAGACAAATCTCTCGGTCAACACGAGCCCGACGGCCAGGTCTTCGAGATCGGTTGGTGTGGCCATCATCACCGTCCATGGGGACGCGTTGATGCCGATCTCCACCGGGGTCTCGACGGCGATGGCCCAGGTCGCCGGTCTGTCTCCTCCGGACGGATGCACCTGTCGGTCGACCATCGGCCGACGCGTGGATGACCGCGTGGATGACTCAGGCATCGTCGCGACGCTCGCGTACGCTCATCGGCTGAACGTCAACGGCAGTGACCTTGTACTCGGGACAGTTGGTGGCCCAGTCCGAATTTTCCGTGGTGACCACGTTGGCCGCTGTGCCGGGATGGTGGAACGTCGTGTAGACAACACCGACCGGGACACGATCGGTGACATGCGCCGGCAGCATCGTGGACCCCTTGCGGCTCGCCAGCATTACGTTGTCACCCTCCGCAATGCCGCGGGTTTCCGCATCATGCGGGTGAATTTCCAGCACATCGTGATCGTGCCATGCCACGTTGGCGGTGCGGCGGGTCTGGGTTCCCACGTTGTACTGGCTCAGGATGCGTCCGGTTGTCAGGATCAGCGGAAAGCGTCGGCTCGTGCGTTCTTCCGTGGGCACATACTGCGTCAGCATGAATTGTCCCTTGCCGCGCACGAACTCGCCTTCATGCAGGATCCGTGTACCGTGCGACTCGACTCCCGGCACGGGCCATTGCATGCCACCATCACGATCGAGTCTGGCGAGCGACACGCCGGCGAACGTTGGCGTCAAACCGGCGATCTCGTCCATGATTTCTGCGGCAGAGTTGTAGTGCATGGGATAACCCATGGCGGTGGAGAGGCGGGAGACGGTTTCCCACTCGGTAAGTCCTGCGCGTGGCGCCATCACAGGACGCACCCGGTTGATACGCCGTTCGGCATTAGTGTAGGTCCCGTCCTTCTCGAGAAAGGACTCGCCAGGCAGAAACACATGGGCGTACGCGGCTGTCTCGTTGAGAAACAGGTCCTGTACAACAAGGCAGTCGAGCGCGCGCAGCGCATCGGCCACGTGCTGGGTATTCGGGTCGGACTGCGCAACATCCTCGCCCTGCACAAACAGCCCGCGGAGACTGCCGGAGAGCGCCGCAGCAAACATGCCCGGAATCCGCAGGCCTGGTTCGGCGTCGAGCGGCACCTGCCAGCGTGATTCGAACAGGCCCCGCACGGCGGGATCGGACACGTGACGGTATCCGGATAACTCGTGGGGGAACGAGCCCATGTCGCACGCCCCCTGCACGTTGTTCTGGCCACGCAGCGGATTCACGCCAACACCGTCGCGGCCGATGTGCCCGGTTGCCATCGCGAGGTTCGCCAGCCCCATCACCATCGTGCTGCCCTGACTGTGTTCGGTGACACCCAGGCCATAGTAGATCGTTGCATTGCGGGCGGTTGCATACAGACGCGCGGCGCGGCGCACCTGATCTGCCGGCACGGTGGTGTCGTGCTCCATCAACTCCGGCGCGTGGATCGGTTGCGCGATGAACGCGCGCCAGCGATTGAATGACTCGTGGTCGCAGCGCGAGCTGACAAAGGCCTCATCGACCAGCCCTTCGGTCACCACGACGTGCGACAGCGCGTTGATGAGGGCGACGTTGGTACCCGGCCGCAACTGCAAATGATGGCGCGCCTCGACATGGGCGCTTCGAACCAGATCGATACGGCGGGGATCGACCACCACGAGCTGGGCTCCCTGGCGCAGTCGCCTCTTCAGGAGCGACGCGAACACGGGATGGGCATCGGTTGGATTTGCCCCGATGACGAGGATCACGTCCGCCGTGTTCACGGATGCAAAATCCTGCGTACCCGCCGAAGTGCCAAAGGTCTGCTTCAGTCCGTAACCCGTTGGTGAATGACAGACGCGCGCACAGTTGTCGATGTTGTTGTTGCCAAATGCCGCCCGAACCAGCTTCTGGACAACAAAGACTTCCTCGTTGGTACAGCGTGACGACGAGATGCCACCCAACGCGTGACGGCCGTAACGATCACGAATCGCGCCAAAACGATTCGCCGCAAACGCGATCGCGTCATCCCAGCTCACTTTTTGCCAGGCGTGGTCACGATGCTCGCGCACCATGGGTGTCAGAACCCGGTCACGATGTGTCGCATAACCCCAGGCAAAGCGGCCCTTTACGCAGGCATGACCGTGGTTGGCACCGCCGTCCGGATCGGGTTCCATACGGATCAGCTGATCGCCTTTCAGTTCGGCCTTGAGCGAGCAGCCAACACCACAGTACGCGCAGGTCGTTTTGACCATGCGATCCGGTTGTCCATGTTCCAGCACGCTCTTTTCGATGAGCGTTGCGGTCGGACAGGCCTGCACGCAGGCGCCACAGGAGACACATTCGGAATCGATGAACGCGTCACCCGCACTGGTGGCAATGACGGAGTCAAAGCCGCGTCCGGCGACCGTCAGCGCAAAGGTGCCCTGGACCTCGTCACACGCGCGTACGCAGCGCGAGCAGACGATGCACTTTGACGGATCGAAGGTGAAATACGGATTTGATGTATCCCTGGCTTGATCAAGGTGGTTGGCGCCGGACGTGCCATAACGCACCTCGCGCAGTCCGACTGCGCCGGCAACCTCCTGCAATTCGCAATTGCCGTTCGCGGCGCAGGTAAGGCAGTCGAGCGGATGGTCCGATATGTACAGCTCGAGCACTCCCTTGCGTACCCGCGCCAACGATTCAGTCTGGGTGCGCACTTTCATTCCGGCCTCGATCGGTGTGGTGCACGAAGCAGGCATGCCATTGCGACCCTCGATCTCGACCAGGCACACGCGGCATGAACCGAATGGGGCAAGGGAATCGGTGGCGCACAGCTTCGGGATGCCGATTCCCGAGTCGAGTGCCGCGTGCATGATCGACGTACCGGCCGGTGCGGTGATCTCCATGCCATCGATCGTGAGCGTGACCTGCTGTGTGGAAGAGCTGGGCGGCGTGCCGAGATCGCGGTGCCAGTGCTTCACATGGCTCATCTTCATCGCTCCGTGTGGATCAGATCCGAACGAAAGTGCCTCAGTATGCTGCGTATCGGCATGGGTGTCAGTCCACCCAGTGCACAGAGGGAGCCCGCCTCCATCGTTTCGCACAGATCCTCGAGCAGCGCAACGTTGGCAGCGATTGCCTCGCCGCGCCGGATACGTTGAATGACCTCGACACCTCGAACCGAACCGATCCGGCACGGTGTGCACTTGCCACACGATTCGTTGGCACAGAACTGCATCACGAACTCGGCCTGCACACCCAGATCAACCGTGTCGTCGAACGCAACAATGCCACCGTGGCCGAGCATCGAGGCAACGTTCGCGAAGGCTTCGTAGTCGAGCGGCGTGTCCCAGAGTGCAGATGGAAGATATCCTCCAAGCGGTCCACCGACCTGAACCGCTCGCAACGGTCGTCCGGAGAGACTGCCACCGCCAAAGGTGTCGATGAGGCTGCGCAACGAGACACCAAACGGTAGTTCGATGACACCGCCGCGGCGGATATTGCCGGAGAGCTGGAACGGCATCGTGCCTCGCGATTGGCCGGCGCCGAAGCTCGCGTAGTACTCACCGCCCTTCGCCAGTATGGTCGTCGCCGCCGCTAGCGTCAGAACGTTGTTGACCAGCGTGGGGGCACCAAACAGACCCTGGATGGAAGGCAGGGGCGGTTTGAATCGCACCTGCGCGCGTTTGCCTTCAATACTCTCGAGCAGTGAGGTTTCTTCGCCGCAAACATAGGCTCCGGCCCCCATGCGCAGTTCAACATCGAACGACCGGCCGGGTCCGCAGGCATCGCGCCCCAGCACACCCGCACGCCGCGCATGGGCAAGTGCCTGGGTCAGCACAGCACGTGCACGTGGATATTCGCTGCGCAGGTACACATAACCCTGGCTTGCACCGGTCGCGTGCGCGGCGATGAGCATGCCTTCGATCAACTGGTACGGATCGGCTTCGATCAGCAGCCGATCAGCGAAGGTACCGGAATCACCCTCATCGGCGTTGCAGACGACGTATTTTGTCGGCGCCTGCTGATCAAGCACGCTCTGCCATTTGATGGCGGCCGGAAACGCCGCACCACCGCGACCACGCAAGCCTGAACGCCGGACCTCGCCGACGACCTGCGCCGATGTCATCGTGCACGCCCGTACAAGCCCCTCGAAGCCGCCGTTGGCACGATAGGCATCGAGATCAACTGGATCAATCACACCGGCACGCACAAACGTGAGCCGCTGCTGGTCCTTGAGGAAAGGCAGATCTTCAACGCGACCGATACACGTCAGGTGCTGGCGATCCGGCATCGGTGACCCGACAAACAGTGTCGAGACGTGCCGCGGTTCGACACGAGCGAAGCCGATCCGCCCCTCGTCCGATTCAATCTCGACGAGTGGCTCGAGCCAATAAGCACCCCGTGATCCACTGCGCACGAGTTGTGCATCGAGCCCTTCCCGATGGATTGCCATTTGAATCGCCGACGCGACTTCGTCGGCACCGACCGAACAGGCGCCCGTATCATTTGGCACGAAGATGCGTGTCGTCACGTCCGCGGCTCCGCACTGCTGTCCCCGACAATCAACTCATCAAACCGTTCGGCGGTGACGCGGCCGTACACCTCGTCGCCAATCCGGACCGTCGGTCCGCACGCACAGTTGCCAAGGCAGTAGGCCGCTCCGAGCGTGAGGCTGGTGTCGGCTCGTGTCGTGCCGAGCGTGACGCCCAGACGCCGTTCGGCGTGATCCGTCAACGCCCGAGAGCCCTGTGCCTGGCATGCTTCAGCCTGGCAGATCTGAACATGCCGACGCCCCAGCGGTGAGGCTCGCAGATCGTGATAGAACGTCGCCACCCCGTGGACGTCTGCACGGGAAAGATTGAAGTGCTCGGCGATCTCGGTGATCAGGGAGTTGGGCACATGGCCAAGACAGCGCTGCACCTCGAGCAATGTGGGCAGCAGGAGGTCTGCATGGGTCCCGGTCCGCTCGAGTATTGCGCGAGTTTGTTCGATGTCGTGTTCCGGGAGCAGTTCCATCATCGATCGACGCGGTTGGCCAGCACTCAGGGTGCAGTTCGCAGGCGATGGATGCAAGCCGGCCACTCGGATCGCGATTGCCGACGCCAGGTTCTGCACAGATGGATCAAGGCGATTTTGCGGGTCGCTGGTGATCTCGTGGTAGACACGCGCCACCAGCCCGCTGACTCCAGCCACAAAACCACTCGGTTCTTCGTCCGAGCATGCATGGCCCGGATCTTACGGAACCTGCTGACGGTGACGGACCGAATCTATGCTCGTCGCAAACTGGCAACCGCTTCTACTTCCACCAGTGTTGCTCTGGAAGCCAGCGAAGCAACACCAATCCCCGTTATGGCCGTTCGCGACTTGCCAAGGAAACCCGCCAGGAGCGGCGTCATCGCCTCCATATGGTCTTCAAGCTCGCCACGGACGTAGATTCTCAGATGCAGGAGGCTGTCGACATCAGTGCCGGCCGCCGCCAGCACCTTGCCCAGGTTTTCCAGGGCCGCTCCAAACTGGCCTGCCACCGTGTTGTAGGACGTCTGGTGCTGCGCGTCCCAGGCCACCTGCCCGGACACAAACAGCAACGAATTTTCCTCGTCGATGGTTCCTTGCGACAAACCCATCGGTGAGCCGTCGTACAGGTCGGGCGGATTGACCAGGCGCTTTTTCATCTGAACCCCTCGAATGGACTGGACGGATTGTTGGCCGCGATTGGTTTATACGCCCTGCGACTCATGGCGTACAGACGGTTGCGCATTCATGCCGCCGTACTGCGTTTCCGGACGGGGAGCCACCTGTTGGCGGTTGAGTGCAGCTTTTTTTCAGAGCAGTGGTTTGATCGTTTCGGCCACGGCCTTTCCCAGTGCCAGCGGCGAGTGAATTTCGATCCGTTGAGCCAGGCCGACCACTCCGTTCCGTCCCGGTTTGAACGAATCGTCCCATACCGTACGGTGGCCGTTCAGACAATCTTCGACGACACGCACCTTGAGCCCACTTGCGCAGAGGGACAGTTCCATGACACCGGGCCAGCGCTGCTCGAAGGCCAGCCGCTGTCGTGTGGCAGGAACAATTCCCCAGGACAAGGAATCGGAGTAGACCAGAATGTGCTGCATGTCGGTTCCCGGACGGCTGTTCTAACGCCCGGCATCAGTGGGGGACGATGGGTTCTTGAGTTTGCACGTGTACACGGGAGCGGCGTCCGGTCGACTCATTGCGGATGTTCCGCAAACTGCTCGGCGTCTCCCCCAATGTGATCCCATGGCGCTTTCGAATCAACAAAGATATGCATGCCAATCTGAACACCCGGGTCACCATCAACGCTGCCCAGAGTGATGCCGTGCACCGTGCCTTCATGGACGCCGCACAGTGTGGTTCCGCAGGTACGGCAAAACACCAGCCCCCAGCCAGGAGTGGACCCATGGTGGGTCAGTTCGTCCTCACCGCGTGTCCAGGAAAAGGATGCGGGTTCAACTTCCGCATAAGCCGATCCAGCACCGCTGAACGCCTTCCTGCAGCGCGAACAATGGCAGCTTCTCGCGTTCATCAGGGGCGCACCTATTTCGTATCGAATTCGTCCGCAGAAGCACCCGCCGGAAATCTTCACGTCACCCCTGCTCCAGGCGTTTCATTCAGGATCACTGAACGCCTTCAATGGCTCACCACAATCTGCACACCGACCAGCACCAGCCCCAGCGTGGCCAGATTCCAGCTGAATGTTCTCAGCCAGGGAACCCCGGCAGCATAAAGCGGAAGAAAAAGGATACGGCCACCCAGATAGAGAATCGAACCCCAATAGCTGAAGGATCCGTAGGCATTGTCGAGATGGACGAGCACCACGCAGGTCGCATAGATCGCAAAGGTCTCCAGAAAGTTCTGCTGCGCACGGTGCATGCGACCCGCCATACCGGTCGGCTGGAGATTTTCGTCCCGCGCGCCGACGGAATACCGATTGCCCACCTGCGCCTTGAACGTGAAGGATGCGGCTGTCATGTGGACAAGGCCAAGCAGTGCGGCACAAAGCAGTATCCAGAGTTCGAATGTCATTGCATCACCTCATCACCGTCCAGCGCTGCACAGAACAGTCGCGCAGTACCGTTGCCTGTTCCCCATGGGAAAACTCAGGCACCGTGCCCACCTTGCAGCGATTTGACAAAGACAATGTTGGAATAGCCCGTCGGCCGTCCTTCGATTGCGTATTTTCGCTCGTAGCCAAGACGCTGGTAAAACGCCGGAGCCTGAAAGCTGTGGGTTGTGAGAACCACTTGCAGGCAACCGCGCCGCAGCGCTTCCTCCTCTGCCGTGTGGAGCAGCGCCGCACCGAGGCCTCGACCGCGATGATGTTCCTCAACCCAGAGGTTTTCGATCTCGCAACATCCTCCCCAGGTGTGTCCACTGAGACCGGCGATGATTGCACCGGTTTCACCGTGCAGGACTGCGCCAAGATACCTTCCGTCAAAATAACCGGTCGCCGAGGCGTTGAATTCGTAGATGCGTTCATCCAGAAACATTTCCAGCTCCTGGCATTGAGCATCGTCGAGCAAGGCTATGGCGTGAGTCTGCATGGCTCCTGGTTCTCGAATTCAGTCCCGCAGCGTGCGGTTGCCGGTAGTGATGGGTGAAGTGACGAACCTTCTTTGCCTTATGTCCCGGTCTGGCTGATCGAAACGTCGGCAGCCGGGGCGCCTTTTCTGGATTTTTCCCGTGCGATCCGGCTTTCCGCCACAAGTGATTCAATAGCTTGCTGGAACTCCGGCGCCATGATTCGTTTTCCCTGTCGCTTCCACCACACCTGAACCATGGAGCGGGAGAACAGCGCCGCGATATCCGATCCGGCGATTTCCAGCGTGTTTCTTTTGACGGCGCCGAGCCGAAACTGCTGAAAGTTGTTCTCGTAGGAGAGGAAGAGCATGGCAACAAGCGAATTCACACGGACGGTTTCATCGTCCGTCAGGGAAGATTCATCCGCAAGCATGCGTCGCCAGAGCTCAGCCAGAGAGGCGTCCTGGGCCAGCAGGGCATACCAGCGAATGAACGCATCGTTGGTCGCGTGGTACATGGATGCTTCGATGTGACGGGAATTCTGTTCGAGTTGTCGAGAACTCTGGCCGATCTGGTGAGCCAGATAGATCAGGGAAACAACCACGGCGAGTGAGCCCACCACCTCGCCTATCGCGCTGAGATCCTGCAAGGTCATGGGAGCCTCGCCGCAACAACGGTGACCTGGCGATGACGGTCGAGCAGATCGCGCCCGACCATGGCAGTGCAAACTGCCCGGACAGATGGAAGATCCATACTGTAGATTAATCGCATCCGTGCTGACCTGTCCAAACCGAACGGTTTCCGGACGTGCTCCTTGCGGGGCACAAAGGTAGCTGAACCGATTGGACAGACATGCTCCCGTCCACTACGGCACAGGGACGTGTCGGAACACGCGCTCGACCAGGTCCCTGTCTTCTTCGTCTCCAATGACCGCCATGGCTTCCACCGCCAGAGCAAAAAAATGGGCATGCTGTCTTTCGGCCCTGGCTGCACTTGCAGCGTGGGCACGGACTACATGAGCAAATGCAATCTCCCAATCGGGGGTGTCCGGTGTACCCAGAAAGTACGCGTGCATTTCTTCAGCGTAACCCAGGGCCGTGGCGCCGAGTCCGGATTGTGCATGCGCCAGCGCGAGGAGCATCAAGGCGCGCATGCGATGCAGGGGCGTGCCTATGTCCTGCCAGTGCCAGGCAGCCGAATGAGCCGCATTGAGCAGTTCACGCAGGTCAACCTGATCTCTCGGCAGTTCAGCAAGTTCCCAGGCCCGATTATTGGCCGACGAGCCAAAAAAACGATGCCAGCTCCCGGGCTGGGTATCCTGCGGAGTTTTCACGACGACGTGCCCCCTGCCAACGGCAAGTGTTCCGGATGAGCGGCCTGCCCCGTGTTGCCGACGCTCCTCCGCTTGAGTGAGCCGGCAGGCAAGACACGGTTACGCCGAATCACGGCGCCTTTGTACAAGCAGCCAGCCACTGCCCGCAAGTGCCCCGCAAAGAGAGGATGAAAAACCCACCATGGAAGCCAGGACCACTTCCAGTGGCCAGAGGTTATGCGAGGTCGGATCCCTCCAGACGTCGACGATCACTCGCAACAGGATTGCACACGGCGCAGCGATTCCGGGTACCAGGAACGCAGATCGAAAGGAAACCCGATGGAGGGTCCGGAGCGCAGCGGCAGCAAGGAATGGGGCGAGGAGTCCAGCGTTGACGATGGAATCCGGCAGGGCAATCTTCGCGTAGGGAATCTGCCAGTACGGAAAGCCGATGGCAAAGAAGGCGATGGCGAACGCGATGAAAAGAGCGAGCCTGGGGTCACGAATCATGGTGCAGGGAACTTTCGACATCCGGGAAATCGTGTGAGTCTTCCCGTCACGGTTGAGGGGTCGCTTCCTGCACCGCTTCAAGCTTCACAGTAGGAATCGATTCCGGATCCGTGATCACGCTGCGCTGTGGCAGGTAGTGCAGCAGTTGATCCGTTTCCTGCTTGACGACCTTGTAACATTCGCAGCTGAGCGCCTCGAGTTTCGGCCGATCAAGCACCTTGATCAATCCGCGCGAATAGGAGATCACGCCCATCTGCTGCAGTTTCACCGCCGCCTGGGTAACTCCTTCGCGCCGAACACCAAGCATGTTGCCAATGAACTCCTGGGTCATCGTCAGATGGTTGTGCGACAGACGATCCATGGACAGCAGCAGCCAGCGGCAGAGCTGCTGGTCGATGGAGTGGTGCCGGTTGCAAACGGCAGTCTGGGAGACCTGGGTAATCAGGGCCTGTGTGTAGCGCAGCATCAGCATCAGCAACTGGCCATGACGGTTGAACTCCTCTTTCACCCGCCGTCTGGGGAGTCGATAGGCATAACCGGCGCTCTGAACCAGCGACCGGCTCGGTGTGCTTTCACCCCCCATGAACAGGGTGATGCCCAACAGGCCTTCGTTGCCAACCACGAGGATTGCGGTCGATGCCCCGTTTTCCATCACATATTGCAGCGAGACTATGGAGTCGGTGGGAAAGTAGACGTGCCGCATGGGGCGGCGGGCCTCGTACAGGAGCGCACGCAACGGCAGTTTCACCAGTTCCAGGTACGGGAACAGGCGGCCTTGAACGTCGGGCGGCAGCGCGGCCAGAAGATGATTCTGCTGGGGCTCTGGCTGGGCTTTGGTGGACATCGGTGCATTCTTGGATCTGAAGGTGGGAGGTTACCCGATGATTGCTCACAACGGCGGGCAATTCAGATCTGTCCGTACAGGCTCTTGAAGCCCTCCCTCCAGGACAGGACGCTCGGCTGCCAAACAAGCGCTGTCTTCGCCTTCCGGTTTGAGGCGCCGGATTGTTCGTTGTAGACGTAAACCATCATGTCGCCAAGTTTTTCGCGGGCGAGCGTCTCCGACATCGTCGACGGGGGCGGCGCACCCAGCAGTTCTGCGACGACAGGCAGCCATTCACCCAGCCTCGCAGGCGAATCATCCACGATATTGTAGATACCTGGCTCTGCTTTCGAGAGCGCCTTCATCGTGGCCGTGGCTGCATCCCGGACATGAATGAATGAGTAGGTCCCATTGCCGGTTCCGATGATCGGCATCCTACCTTTGCGGATGGCACGCGGGATGTTGTCCGCCGGATCGTAGTTTGTTCCTGGTCCATAAAACCATCCGTAACGCAGCACGATACCTTCCATGCCATTGCCCACGAGGGTCCGCCGTTCCAGTTCGGACACCGCCAGCGCAAGCGGTCGAATGGCTTCCGGGGCGTCGAGATACAGCGGCGAATCTTCATCCGTCAATCCACTGGCGACAGGTTTGCAGATGAACGAAATGCTCTGCGTGATGAATCTGCGAGCACCGGCCTTCTGCGCAGCAGCCACAAGCTTTTGGGTGCCTTCGGTTCGGATGCGAATGGTTTCAGCGAGTGGATTGGCATCTGTCGCGCCAAACGCCGTAAGCTGATGCATGACGATCTCCGGCTGCGCCTGCCTTGCCAGCTCGGTGAGTCGAACCGTGTCGAATACGTCGCCAATGACCGGCGTCGCGCCCATGGATTCGATTAGTGCAGCGCCCACCGGCGTGCGTGTCATCGCGACAACCCGGTGCCCTTCCTGGATGAGCATCGGTACGAGCTGGCGACCGATTGCACCGGAACCTCCGGCCATGAATATGTTCAACGTGGACCTCCCTGTCTTGAGAGAGTCGGGAACAGAGGAGCTCCGACCTTGTTTACGTGATGCCGGTCAGATGCTCACCACCAGCCACACTGGCGACAATGGTCGCAAAGGTGACGGTGATCCAGAATTCGAGTTGATCGTCAATAAACAGTTCGCTGGCCAGAATCAGCTCGAGAAGATCCTTGACTGTCAGAGTATACATAGGAGTTCTAACGCAGTTGATATGTTGCGCCGGAACGTACGCCACGTTCTTCGGGTGCAACAGGTTTGACACCACCTGACGCCAGCTGCATCGCCTCTCTCTGACGGTGTTGTGTTTCCTTCACCTCCATCTCCCCTTCTGCCCTTCTGCCACGCGCAGCTATCGCAAGGCTTGATCGGTCACCTGCTCCAGGACTTCGTAGGTATAACCGACAACCTGGCCCACATCGTCGGGATCGAGGGATCGGTACAGCGCATTGGCTGCGTGGTTGTCCGATTCGGTACCCAGCCAGACTTCATCGCATCCGGACTCTTTGGCGATCTCGATGAACTTCGTCATGATCGCCTTGCCAGCGCCCTTCTTGCGCTGGTCGGCACACACGTCGACCTCATCGACGTAAAGCCATCGTTCCCTGCCATAGGGTTTGAATTCCAGCCTCGCAGAGCCAATGCCCAGGAGGGTGCTGCGATCTCCTGTCGTGTCGTGGCAAACCACAAAAACCGTACCCTGATGATGAAGATAGTCCAGCAGCGCATCGGCATCGTACGTGGACATCTCGTTGGCCTCGTCCCACGACGCCGAATTGATGTCGTTCACGAGTTGCTGGAGGTCGTCGTCTCTGCCCAGAACCTTGACTCGGATCACCTGGTTGTCGCCCCCGGTTGCTGCGGGAAAGTGGGTCAGTAGTCTGCACCGCAGCCAAATTTGAACACAAGTGTGTCTGGCCCTGGTCCACTCGGGTAATCAGCCCAGATCCGAAGCTTCGTAGAACGGACGAATCTCGATCTCGCTGGGCCCAGGCATGGGATTGGGGCAGCGCTTCGCCCAGGCGACCGCCTCGTCCATGTCCCTGACTTCCCAGAGCCAGAAGCCCGCGACCAGTTCCCGGACCTGGGTAAAAGGCCCGTTGATGACTGAACGGTTGGGGCCGTCGAACGCTATACGTATTCCGTGCGAAGACGGCTTGAGTCCATCGGCAGCGCGCAGGATGCCGGCGTCGATGAGTTCCTGATTGAATCTGCCCATGGCCTCAAAAGCCTCGGACGAAGGAAAAGTGCCCTTCTCGCTGTCTTCCGTCGCCTTCACAAGCACCATCACGCGCAACATCATTCTCCCGGATGAAACAAGGTTGTTCAGTTGTCGGCTGGCGGCAGTTCCTTTCAACAACACGAACGCACGATCCTTGCGTTAAGGAAGGTCTGATTTATCAGACCTTCCTGCGTGGTGCAGGGATGCACCACCATTTTCCCTGCGTGAAACGCAAGGAAAATGAGAGGAACACGCAGTGTTCCGTTCTGATCAATTCGCAGGAGCGAATTGATCAGAATAACCT
>JBGSHJ010000078.1:0-13319 GCA_041752315.1 Pseudomonadales bacterium | reverse complement strand
GCCGTCGCCGGGGGCATTGCTGCCGCCAGTGGAGGCGGTGGCGGCGGTGGTGGCTCGTCACCCGGCCCAACCGGTGTGCAGATCGGTGCCGACGCCTTGCCACCCAACGGCAACCAGGCGGCACCGATCGGCTTCGAATTGATACCGATTGGTGGTGCTGCCGTATCCCCACTGCGCCTGCGTTACAACGGCTCGGACATCGGCACCTGGGATGGCACCGTCACCCAGAGCTTCCCGCTTTCGGCGGTGGGTGGGCGTCTGGAACTGATCCTCACGCAAAACGTCACCGGTGGTTCGTTCATCTGTCACTTCCGAACCGGCGGTGGACAGCTGCCTACCGGTGCATTCAATGGCAATGCGGGCGACTTTTTCATCGCGTTGCCACGCTGACCCTGTCGACCCTCGATCAAGGCCCGGACTGCTGTCCGGGCTTTTTTTTGCCTCACAAGATCAGGACCGAATTCAACGATCCACCAGCGCCTCTGCCGCACTCATGCGCGAGGCCCGGAGTGCGGGATAAGAGGCGCTGATCATCCCCGTGATCAAGGCAAAGACAACCCCCACTGGCACAGACAGCACCGACAGATGCACTTGCCATTCGGCCATGACCTGCACCGTGACCGCCACCAGGAGTCCGGCCACCGCACCCGCTACCGCACCGATCGCACAAATCCAGATGGCCTGCAAGACATAGAGTGTCAGGACCCTTCGGGCACTGGCACCCACCGCCATGCGAAGTCCGATCTCGCGTGTCTGTTCAGCGACGGTTGCCAGCAGACTGTTGGCGATGCCAATGCCACCTACCAGCAACGCAAGCCCTGCAATGGCGCTCATGATCAGCGTGAACAATTGCTGTGTTTCATCCACCTGCGCCGCCAGTGCCCGGGGGACGACCACCAGAAACTCCTGCTCCCCAAAATGGGCCTGTCTCAGTGCAGTGGTAATCGCAGTGACTGCTTCGTGGAACTCCTGGTCAGGGCTGACCTTGACGATCAGGCCGGATACCGGCGCACCCGAGTCTCTCCCCGCCCATGACATGAACGGCACAAAAATGCTTCGATCGAAGTCGATCGCGCTCAACCCGGTTCCTTCCGTCACCAGGGGTGCGTGGGCTGCCAGGATGCCAGCAACGGTACAGGCCTGCCCGTTGACCAGCATCGACTGGCCCAGCTGCAGTCCCAGATCTCGGGCCAGTTCCGATCCGGCGATGCAACAGGTGCCCGCTTCCGTGCCTGCAAGCCAGGGAGCTCCGTACAGCACGTCCAGATCTTCCATTGCAAAAAAGTCTGGCGGTACCGCCAGACGCGTGACCTGCCGCTGGGTCAGCGCCGACTGCACCACCAAATCTGCCTGACGGTGAAAGTACGTGGCGAGGACGGCAACACCACTTTCCCGGTTCAGGGTATCGGCATCCCGGACCGTCAGGCCACCGGAGCGGGTGAACTCGGTCGATGTCAACCGTTCCACCCGGATCTTGTCCAGCCCCAGCGACTGTGCACCGGCAAGCGCTTCCTCACGGGCGCCACCGGTAATGGACATCATGGCGACCAGTGCCAGCACACCGACACAGATCCCGATGGCTGACAGTGCCGACCGGAATGGCCGCGAACAGACGTCCAGCCAGGCATCCTGCACGTCGAGTGACCACTCACGCCAGCGCATCGGTCACCTTGTGCATTCGTACCTCCCGTTGTGCAAACGCCCTCGCGAAAGGGTCATGTGTGGCCATCAGTACCACCTTGCCACTGGCAGCCTGATCCGCCAGCAACGACAACAGCAGGTGAGAGTTCACATCATCCAGTGCGGCAGTCGGCTCGTCGGCGAAGATGATTGCCGGATCCAGCACCAGTGCCCTGGCGAAGGCCACCCGCTGCAGTTCGCCACCCGACAGCGTGGCCGGAGAACGATCGGCGAACGAGGTCAGGCCGACGTAGTCCAGCAGCTCATCGACCCGTTTCATTGCCGCATCAACCGCGGCCAGTCTGGCGTAACGGATGGGTAACGACAGGTTGTCGCGAACGCTGCGGCTGCGCAGCACGTGCGGAATCTGGAACATGAACCCGAACTCCGCGTTGCGAAGCTGCGCCAGTGAAGAGTCGTTGGCTGCCCACAGATCCTTCCCGTTCACCAGCACACGGCCCGATGTCGGGCGGTCGAGACCGGAGAGCAGGTTGAGAAGCGTGGATTTGCCGGATCCGGAAGGACCCGTCACGGCAACAAACTCGCCCCGTTTGACACTCAGGCTGGTGGGTTGCAGGACGACCATCTGGCGCCCGCCAACACACACTACGCGGCTGACCCGTCGGGCGACCAGATAAGGGGTGTCAGCGAAGGGCAATGCGCTCACCCGGCTCGAGACCTTTCAGCACACCGACCCATTGGCCGTCACTTTCCCCGAGCTCGATGATTCGCTCGGAGATGGCGCCCGAGTCATTGCGCACCGCAACCAGCGGACGTCCATCCGCAAAACGCAAGGCCTGCACGGGAATAGCCACGTCCGCATCAACACGACGATGAACGATGGCCACATTGGCGGACATGCCGACCTGCACACCCGCCGGTGGCTGGTTGAACCTGACTTCTGCAAGAAACTGCCGCGGGCCTTGGTCAGCACTTTCACCGATGCTCGCAACACGAGTCAGCACGCCTCCCAGCTGTTGGCCAAAAAAAGCATCCAGCTCGATTTCTGCGCCGAGTCCTGGTGCGAGTTTGGCGACGTCGATCTCTCGCACCAGCAGATGAACATCAAGATCCGAGGTGTCAGGAATCTGCAGGAACGTCTGTCCCAGCCAGACGGCATCGCCAACCTGCACCTTGCGCCGTTCGCCGTCGCCAGGGACTTCTGCGTACAACAACGTTCCGGCGATGGGTGCACGCACCTCGATGCTGCTCAATTCCAGATTGGCTTTCTGCACCATCTGTTCGGCCACTGCGGCTTCCTGCGAAGCCTGTGCCCGGTCGGCTTCCAGACGCTGCTGATCCAGCAACGCCGTACGATCCACCCTTGCCAGTTCCGCACGGGCGCCGTCGAGCTTCAGCGCAACTTCGCGTACTCGACGGGGCAGTTCAAAACGTTCGTACCCTGCATATTCATCCCGCGCGAGCGCCAGTGTGTCGGTCGCATTACGCAGGCCATCCACCGAAACCTCCAGTTCCTTGCGGGAGATGTGGCCTTCGGCAAACAGCGAGGCGTAATCCTGCTGTTCGACTTCTGCGATGAGCAGGCCACGGGCAGCCTTGTCCACCGCAGCACGCAGTCGGCGCAACTCGATCGGACCACTGCCTTTTTCGGCGTCCTCGAATTCAATCTCCGCCACTTCAAGCATGCGCTGTGCCGCCTCGCGCTTGCCGGCGTTGTCTTCGCCCGTGAGAGCCAACGCCTTTTCGGCACGCACGACCTTCGCAGCAGCCTCCCTGGCACGCTGTTCGGCCAACTCGAGGGCCTCGACAAACGGATGCTTGTCAAACCGGGCGATCAGCTCCTGGGCAGCCACACGTTCACCTTCAGGGGCGAGCCAGACAATTCTTGCGCGATTGCTTTCAATGGGAGAGCGGATGGGCACGACTCTCGCCGGTTCGACACTGCCTCTGCCCAACACCGTCAGTTCCAGCGTTTGTGGCTGCACCGTGACGACGCCGCTATAGGCTGTTTCGGAAAAAACGTCCGGGTTCGTCAGCAGCCAGATCCCGATCACTGGCAATGCCAGCGCCGCGAGCACGAGACCGGCATTGGCAAGCGTGACTCGACGGCGAACACCACCTGGCTCTGCCAACTGGTCTGCCGGTGCAATCGGGACGACATCAGCGCTGTTGCGCTCTGACTCCGCTGGTTGCGAACGCAACTCCTTCCTGCTCATCACGCTGCTCCAACGATGATAGATCATTCGCCTGCCGTCCCATCGCCAGCGAGCGTTCCAGCCAGTCCACCGACAACACGCCTCGGGCCAGTGCCAGTTGCACCACCGAACTGACATGCGCCGCAGACGCCATCAGCTCACCCAGTTCGGCGTCAACCATTTCTGCTTCCGCATCCACGACATCCAGGTTGGACGCGATGCCGCGCTCAAAGCGCGCTTGTGCAACCGCCATCGCCCGTTGTGCCTCGGCGTGTTTCTGCGCCGCCACATTCATGTTGCGCACCTCGGCCTGCAGGCTCGATTCCGCCTGACGGACTTCCCTTTCCAGCTGGCGTTCGAGCATCTGGCCCGTTCGCAGGGAACGGTCGTAGGCAATCTTCTGCGTCCGGACAGCCCGTCGATTCGCCATGAAATTGAGGTCGGAGTCCATCCGCAGGGAAAAATACGTATCACTGCTGTCCGCAGCGTAGTCCTCGAATTCGTTGCCGTACTGGCTGCCAAGCCAGGCCACTTCAAATCGCAGATCCGGTTTCATCCGTCGCTCGGCTGACTCCAGTTCAAGTCTCGCCGACTGCTGGTCGAGCCGCTGCATGTGCCACTCCGGGCGCTGTTCAGGCAGGAACGTTGTGGTATCTGCCATCTCCAGCCGAGGCAGTACATCTGCGACACGAACCTCCGCAAGCGCCAGGTGCGCCAGTTCCGCATACTCTTCACGTTCAAGTTCCGCCGCATAACCGGCTCGTTCGAACGCGTTCTGCCGATCGAGCCTGGCAAGTTCTGCGCGGTGCACATCGATTCTCGAGACCAGACCAACCCGCTGACGTGCCGCGGCCGCAGAGGCATGCCGCGCGGCCCGACCCAGCGCCGCCTCCGACTGTGTGAGCAACCGCCGGGCCAGCACCAGTTCGATATGGTTGCCAATGGCCTGTGCGGACAATTGCTGAAGCCGACGTTCGACATCAAGCTGGCTGCGTCGCAATCGCAGTTCCGCTCGGGCCAGCCCGAGTTCCGTGGCGTCGCGACCAAAACCCTGGAATACCGGGATACCGAGGCGGGCAAAGCTGCGGGCGTTTGCCCCGGCGCCAAACCCGTCGGTCGCATATCCGGCACTGAGGTCCACGCCCAGGCGCGTACGCCGGGAGAATTCGATGCCGGTACGTGGCCGGGTGCTGGAGTCCACCGCCAGATTGGCAACGGGCCGGATGATCGTGCGGAACTGATCCTCTTCCCCGGCCACCTGATCCTCAGCCAGGACCAGATCTTCCTGGAATGCCTGGGCTTCGTCGCTGACCACCAGGACCCTCTGCACATAGTCGATCAGCGAGGTACCGGCACCGCCGGTTGGGCTGTCGTTCGCCTGTAGCGGTGCGACGCAGCCGACCGCGGCAGCCAGGCCCAGAAACCATCCGGCAAGATGTTGGAAAGCATTCATGAAACGGAGTCTGAGCGTGCAGCAAGACAGCAACATCCCCCATTTGGGCTAACGATCAGCCGACCGTGGCATCGCTCACTGACTGGCCGCGTGCACCGTCCCGGCCGAGGGCAGATCTTCGATAAAGCTGTCGGGGTTGACGAGTGCGGCCAGTATGGGGTTCCACTGCCGGTAGATCTGCAGATGAGTCTCCCGGGGTTCGATGCGCAGCCGACAGTCCGGCAGTCGCTTGACAAGGCGCTCCACGCCTGACAGCGGCGAGGTGACATCGTGGGACCCATGCCAGCACTGTACCGGTATTCGCACTTCCTCGACCGCAAAATCCCATGACCTGGTCAGCATCAGGAGATCGCGGACCATGGGTAAACCACCGTGGCGAAGGTTCTCCTGCAGCGCACCGATGGACATCTCATGAAACGCGGCATCGAGATACAGGGCCTGATCGGCTTCGGGTAACCGCCTGATGCGTCGATCAAGGTGGTTCCCGAAGAGACCTCGCAGGATCAGCTGCAGCACGTGGCGGGCAAGCTTCGGTGGCAACAGGCGAGCGAGCCTGATGATCTTCTGCAGATCCTCGTCCATCAGGCCGACTTCCGTTTCATCGGGCATCTCGGCCATGGTGCTGACCAGACTGAGGCGTTCGAATCGCGTCGGCAGCTTCGCTGCGGCGGCGAGGGCATAGACCCCACCCATGGACCCGCCCATCAGCAGCGTCCTGGGCAGGCGGAGATGATCGAGCAGATGTTCAACACATTCCATCCAGTAGCCCATGCCCGCATCTTCCATGGAATCAGCAGCCGCATCGGACAATCCGACGCCGGGACGATCCGGCACGATCAAGCGGATACCCTGCTCGAGCAGACGACTCTCCGGCACCGGCAACTGCAGCCTGGACCCGGCAAAATCATGCACCAGCAGCACGGGCAGTCCCTCGGGAGCGCCGTATTCGGCAAAGCCGATGTAGCGACCCGCCGCATGATGGAGCCGTTGATTGCGGCGAAGAAGGACGACCGGACTGCCAGTGACATGCGCGATATGCGACGACACCATCCGCCGGAGCAGATCCGGCCCACAGAGGACCTTCTGGACCAGTTCCGAGCGGCTGTGGGAGTCCGTCTTGGAAAAGATCTGTTTGACCTGCGAACGCACGGTGTTTTCCATCACTCCACGGCTCGCGGCCAGAGCCGTGTAACTCTGGTCCGACAACAACCCGTCCAGCAGATCGGCTTCAGCCCGGGTGAGCGAATAAACCCCCGCCAGTTCGGTTCCGTGTCGCCGGGCCGGCTGCTGGGCCGCGAACCACGCGAGCAGGCAAAGGCGGGTTCCATCGGGCAGCGCCAATGGCAGCAGATAGACCCGCATGCCGTCATGCTGGTCGAGGAAAATTTCCTGTGCCCCTGGCTTGCCTGTACGGCCATCAACAAAGATCCCGTCGAAACAGGCCCGCACACGTGCATCGATGATCGTCAGATGACCGTCCTCCAGTCGGATCTCTGATCTTGTGTGCACAAACTCTGAACAGGAGGCGCCGATGTAGAGAACCCGACGTGACGATTCAACCACCAGCAAGGGAAAAGCAAGCGCCGACAGCAAGGGTTCCACCGAATGTGCGATGCCGACCTGTTCGCCAAGATACCGGTTCAAGGCCAATGCCTGCACCAGATGCCCGGTCATGCCATAGTCGGTTTCCGATGCATGCCCGGCCCGTGGTTCGCTGGCGGCGAGACGCCGGTTGGCAGCAAATTCACTCAGTAACGCATTGACCAGGTTCGGCCAGGTCTCGGGGTGCAAACCCGTTTCGTAGATGAGATCGATGAGGCGCCAGGTCTGCAAGGGTCTTGTTGCAGTGCCGTCGGCCATCAGCTCCACGACGATGACTGCGTCTGGTGGACAGACGGTGCAAACAGCAGACGTGGATCTTCCAGAAGAAGTCTCACCAGTCCGGACTGGGATCGTACGCCTGTTTTCCTGAGTACACTCTTGAGTTGCGCGCGCAGGGTGTGGCGACTCAGATGAAAGTCGGTGGCCAGCACCTCGACACTTCTGCCCTGTGCCAAACCCAGGGACAGCCGAATCTCCTTTGGGGTGAGTGAAAATTCTGTCTTCAGGTATTCCGATCGTATTGCCGGCAGATCTTCGGCGGAACTGATGAATACTGCTACGAACTCCCTGAGGTCTTCGCTGAGGTTGCTGCCCCGAAACCGATCCAGTCGGTAACAGAGCAACGAAACAACATGCTCACCGGCGCCCAGAATCACATGTCGACCCAGCCCGTTGGCCGGATCCAGCGCCGATTCGACGGCATCCCTGAACCTGGCTGCTTCGGAGTGCCGGATCAGGACGAGGCGTCCGTTGACGATGGCCAGGATGTTGTTCCTGCCGACGATATGGCGGGCAGCGGCGTTGCTGCTGGCAACCATGTGACTGGATGCGTGCAACACCAGCACACCGACACTCATGCTGTCCGTCAACGCAGTCGCCATCAGCTTGAGCCGTTCTCGGCCGGCATCCAGATATCTGCGCAGCTGCAGCACCCGGCCAACGTGCGGTTGCAATTCCTCGATGAACGGCATGGCGGCCTGCACATTCTGCCCACGGAGCACCATCACATCACTGTCGTCGCCGTTGCGCACAACGACACAGCTGACAAATTCCATGCTCCGCTCGCCCGGCCGGCTGGCATGCGCCACCTTCCGGACAACACTTTCAGCCTCCCTGCTTTCTATCCAGGCTTCCTGTGCACCAACAATTTCGATCAGTTGATCAAGCCACTGAGTCCAGGAAAAGTTGCCGGTAACAATGTGATAGGCAGACACGATCACTCTGTCGAGTACATCGCTCGAGTCAGCAATATCGACATTTTTGTTGTTCACAATCCACCCCTGACGGCAATTACTACACCTACCCGCCAGAAGGAGTCAAGCGTGCTCCAGCGCGCCCTGAAGAGAACCTTCAACGCCTCTATCAACCAATCACGCACGCACCCACGCGCGGCCAGGGGCAGGCAGCCGCGGGCCACCATGCAGGGCAACAATCCACCCAGGGAGAAAAATATAGCCCGTCTGGGTGATGCGCAGCGGCTGTGTTTTCCGCATCGTCCCTTTCTGGTGCAGACGCTCTGGCGCCAGGGAAAGGTCACTGACACCAGGGATCGGCCCGATTCAGACACAGTTCAGGGTGCGGGAGGGAGAATGCGGCATCGGCTTCAATGCCCGGATTTTGCAGGCAAGACTCATGGTCCGGCCAACAATGACACTTCTTTGTCTCGGATGGGCGCTTGCCAGTGCCGTGGTCCTGGCCAATGACGCTTACAACCCGCTTCGGGACAGGCACCTGCCTGCCGGTTCACAGGCTCAAGTGGCTCAGGCTGAATCCTGGTCGGTGGCATCCAGAGTCAGGCCCGAAGTGGCTGGGCCAATGGCTGACCCGGCGTTCGAAATCCCTGCTTACTACAATGCAGACACCGTTGTCTGGCAGGACGCTGAAACCCCGGCCGCAGATCCCTGGTTCATCCACTACGGTGATCGGGGGAACCACGGATATCACTCGTCCCACCGGTACCAGTACCAATACTCTCCTTATCCCTGGGCTGACCGAATCCGCAAGGATTTTGCCGAGTTTACAGGGGCATCCCTGCCGACACACCGGCGCCGTTCACCGGGCCACCACCCTTAAAAAACGCCAACCGGTTCCGGGGTTCCTGGGCCAGGTCGCGTTTTTCATCGCTGTCGGGTGCACATCGCACAGCGCTGCCGCCGCAACGATCATGGTCCTGCTGGACGAACGCATCTCCGGCATCTACGGAACCACTGCCACAGAAACGCTCGGGCATGCCGAAAACATACTTGCCGGGCGATTGCGCGCCGCCGGTTATACCGTCGTTGATCCGGCAACGGTGCGTGCCAACCTGCTGCAGACCAAGGGTCTTCGCCTGCTGGAAGGCGACGACAAGGCCGCGGTCGCTGTTGGCCTGCAGCACGAAGCCGATTATTCCGTGCTTGGGACCGCGCTCAGCAAACCCGCAGCCACCAAGCTCTACGGGACCCGCATGCAGACCCTGCAGGCCAGCATCAGCGTGCGGGTTGTCCGCAACGGTGACGCCCAGACCGTCGCACAGGCTTCAGGCTCCGCCACCAAGGCCCACATCGACGAAGTCACGGGTGGTGGAATGGCCCTGGAGGCCGCGGCGCAGTCGGTTGCTGACCAGCTGACCACGCAACTGGCCGCCGTTGCCAATGCGGCGACCGGCTTGAGCCTCACGGTCAACATCTCCGGCCTGGTGTCCATCCGCCACCTGGATTTCATCATGAGTTACTTCGAAAAAGAGGTGCCCGGGATCACCAGCGTGTCCATGGGAAGCTTTACCGAAGGCATCGCGGTGATGCGGCTGACACACGCCACCACCATCGAGGCAATCAGCCGGGCCGTAGCCAGCAGGAAATTCACCGGCTTCCGGCTTGAACCGACGGCAGTCAGCGCCGGACGCATGGACCTCGTGGCAGTGCTGGACGCCCAGTGATCAGGGTCAGCCTCCTTGCCCTGCTGTTGCTGCTGCAGCCCTGGTCCGTACAGGCTGCGGACATCCCTGACGTTGCGGTCGAACGATTCAGGGACCTTGCGGCTGCACGACTGGAAGCCAAGGGTTACAATACCCAGGCAGGCATACTGAAGGGTCGTTCCACGGCTGACCTGAAGCTTGATCTGGCCGACGCGGTCAACGGCGACTTCGGCAACTTCGCCCAACGACTGATCGATGCAAAGATCGAAGGCTGGATCGACGACGTCAAGACCCGCGCCCGGAAGAAGTTTGTCACCGAAGTACAAAAGCGTGGTGGTCCCGAGGCGGTCGCCTGGTACGAGATGATGGAAAAGGAGCAGGCACTCCTCACTGCATTGATGAAGGCGACCTACAACAGGGATGCCGCTGCCGCCGGAAAAGTGTTTGTCGACCGGTGGAAAAAGGAGGTTACCAAACGTTCCACCGAGTTTGCCTCGCAGCAGGTTGCCTCACTCTTCAGCGACGTTCTGGATCCGGTACACGCCGGCAAGTTGTTCGGCTGGTACCAACTGGCGCTTCACTATGAAATGAAGGCCCTTGAACAATTCTCGCAATTTACACGGGACTACTTCGGAACCTTCACGCTGGCCGACGGCACCCAACGAAACTGGTGCGACCAATATGTCGCCATTCGCAAACTGAGCCGTTCACCCGATGAAGCCTGGACCGCCAGCAATGGCCAGAGCGGCATACTCATGCCGTTGGCAGATGTTGCCGTGCTGTCGGGTTGGTCCTACTCGACCACCAGGGCCATGCAGGCGGGCAGGCCGACGATCGCCGCGTTCAGGGCCGATCTCGAAAAGTGTTTCACGAACGTCGTCAAACAGCGGGCGACGGAGGTGATACCACAACTCGCGGAGGGTTTTTTCGGCGAGTGGTGGCTCATCTTCGACTCTGAAAAGGACGAGGTGATAGACATACTGGAGCAGAGCTGGAGTGAGCCCCAGGACTTCGAGATCGAGATCACGGTTGTGGACAAGGACCGTCGCCATATCCTGCGAATCCCGTCCCAGGTGAAGCTTGAAAGCAGACCGCCTGATTCCATGAAGGATGGAGTCGCTCTTTACAAGCTGCCACTGAGCACCCTGGAGCGCAAACCAAGTTTGGGCTTGTCAGTGTCGGCTGCGGAGTATCTTGACTTCGACCTTGACATAGACACGAGCACAATTGAACAGGCACTGACCCCAGACCGACGCCGATACAGCATACGGGCCGAAATGCTGCGTCCGCGCGACGTAGAGGTCCGCGTGTGGCTGGTTGATGCCCGGAACAAAAGGCTGATTCAGGCCGACGGTGAAGTGAGACTTGACGGGCAGACCGAAAAAGCAGATCAGGGTGTCGCCGAATTCACGGTCAAGCATTCGCGCTTCTTCAACCTCAATGCACTGCTGGAGATTCCGGTTCGGGGCGAGGCGGAAGGGTACACCGCCAGGGAGATACAGGTCGGTCCGACCAGTTTGCAGAACGAAATAGCACATCAGGGTTTTGTCAAACTCGAGCTGGAACTCCAGCGCGACCCCATCGACAGGCTCGAAGTGAAGTGTGCCAAGGCAGAAATCGAAGCGGACGGCACGGCAGACTGTCAGGCGGTGCTGCATTACAAATCTGGCCGCACGACGGACATTTCCGCCGCCTCCGACCGATGGTCCCCGGACTACGTGCAACAACTGGGAGGTGCGGTTCATGGCATTGACGTCGCGGCCAATCACACCCTTCCACACCGGCTCGACGTGATCGCTACGTACGATGCCCCTGCCGACGACGGTGGCGCGACCTGGAAGGGCACTACCCAGGTGCTCGTCAAAGCCAGGGCCAAAGCCGATATCGCGCTCACCAAGCGCGCTGACCGCGCTGCAGTCAATGGTGGTGACCAGGTGACGTACACCTATGAAGTCACCAATCCCGGCACGATGCCACTCACCGCTCCGAGTGTGGTGGATGACAAGTGTTCGCCCGTGACTGCCGTGGGTGGCGACACCAACGGAGATGGCAAGCTCGACCCGGGGGAAGTCTGGTCCTTCCAGTGCAAGGTCACGCTATACGCCGATACAATCAATACCGGCACCGTCACGGCGACCGATCCGGCAGGCAATACGGTGCGTGCCACTGCCACAGCGACCGTTTCCGTCACCGCAACACCCGGTGCGCTGCAGTTGTACAAGACTTCAGACAAGACAACGGTTCGTCCAGGCGACCGCGTGACGTATTACTACGAACTCACCAACGTTGGCAGGGTACCGCTGACCAACGTGAAGCTTGACGATGACAAGTGCAGACAACTCAGCCTGATCGGTGGTGACACCGGAAATGACAAGCGGCTGGACGCGAATGAAAACTGGTCCTACGAGTGCTCGACCACACTTGCCGCCGATACCACCAACGTCGCAACCGCAGAAGCAACCGATCCCGCAGGTGCGATCGCAAGAGCCAGAGCCAGCCATACCGTGGTGGTCAGTCTTGCACCGCCACCCTGTGCCCCGCCAAAGGTTACGGTTCCCGGTGTGGTCGGACTGCCGGAAGCCGGGGCGATGACGGCGATCTCGGGCAAGAGCCTGAACGGCACGGTCGCGGCGAGGCTGTTCCACGACTCGATTGCCAGCGGTGATGTGATCAGCCAGAACCCGGGAGCGGATGAATGTGTGGATCCCGGTTCCGACGTCCAGTTGTGGCTCTCCAAGGGCAAGAAGCCGGCAGCAACCACCTCGACCACACCATTCACGGTCGATTTCGACTGCTCGCCGGGCTTCGAAATCACGGCAGGAGAATTTGTCGGGCGCATCTGCAACCTCACCGTCCGGGGCTTCACGAGTGGACCGGACGTGACGGTCGCGGTGGATTGGGACGCAGGCAGCGGCGTCGAGATCTTTCCGGGTGATACCGCTTCACCACCTGACCTGATGTTCACCGCCGGAGTCAGCGACTACAACGACCGTTATGTTTTTTCGGAGAGCTTTCGGGCTGCAGAAAAAGCCAAGCCCGGCAAGACGACGGTCAGCATCACCGTTGCCCAGGCGGGTGTGGGTTCGGTGACGGTGACCACCGTCGTGTCGGTGCTGCCCAAAGGTCAGTTGGCCAGCAGTGGCGTGGGTACCCGTCCTGCTGCAGGCGTGGTCAATGGCTCTGGCGGCAAGTACTGCGTCTGGCGGTACAAGCACTTTGGTGACAAGCCCAATTGCTTCAGCTTCGCGATGGCCGAGTGCGGCACGACGCGTTACACCAGCAACGTCAACTACGAGCTCGTGGGCAACAACATGAAGTGGGTCGAGGGCGACGTGCACATCGCCAAACTCAGCCGCTACTTCAAGGATGGCTATGGCTGCGCCGATGCCCGGGTTGACGATGAATCAAAACCGGAAGACCGCACCCCGACAGGGACCGCGGAACCCGATGGACCAACCCGGCAGGAAATCAACGACGCCCTGCGCCAGGCGGCCACGCTGCTCGATGCGGCGGACGCCGCTGTCGCACAGGC
>JBGSHJ010000077.1:0-45456 GCA_041752315.1 Pseudomonadales bacterium | reverse complement strand
GGAAGAAGCCCACTGCCAGCTCGCTGTAATGGGCAATCGCTCCGAGAAGAGAACCCCATCGCTATGAACAGCGCTTTGAATTTGAGATTTCGAACCCTCCCTTTCCCTTCGGGGGACTGATCAGGCAGATACCGTACAACGCTGCAGGTCACTGGCCGTGAAAACTCGGCGTGACTTTTGCGACAGCAAAAGGCGTGACGAGTAGAACGGTCCAGTGCACCTGCTTGTTGGGCGGCGTCCAGGTTTCCCAGGTTTCCAACTACCACTGTCCATCATCCACTTCGCTTGTTCCAATCAGTTCTGAGTATGGAGTAGATCTCCTCGTTCGAAACCTCCCCCCGAACGAGAGCGTTTGAACGAAGCGTTCCTTCGTGGCTGAATCCAACCCGCCTGAGCGCCCGGAAAGAACCGATGTTCATCGGATGCACCGTGGCTTCAATTCGCTGAAGTGACTCCCTCGACTTGAATGCGACTCCAACCACGGCAGAAATTGCTTCAGTTGCCAGTCCTTGCCCCCAAAGTGCCTTCTTGATGTGGTAGTTGATCTCCGCAACCCGGTGTCCCTTAGTGTAATTGAGGAGCATTCCTCCGATAGCGCGATCATCAATCGTTATGGCCCAAACATCTCGCTCTTCCCCATCGGTCAATATGTGTCGCGCTATGATCATGGAAGTATCGCTTTCAGAGGGCGGTTCTGCGGGCCCCTCCAAATAAAGACTGATTTTGGGATCTTGCCAATAGGCAAACACTTCGGGCACGTCTGAGAATCGCCATCGACGTATCACCATGCGGGTAGTTTCGATTACATCTGGGAGCATCGAACTAAGCCTATGTCCTGGTACTTACTTGGCCGTTCGTACACGTCACGCCAGCCGTCCAACGCTTGCAGTCAGCGGCGCGATGGGTGGGCGCAGCTTTTGCCTGCGGCAAAAGGTGTGAACACCCGGCGGGTCCGATGCACTGCATTGTTGGGCGACGATTCTTGGAAGAACCGCTCGACGAAGAAGGGCCAAAACGGCAAAATTTGGTCGAAACCAATGTAACCCTACTGGCTGCGTTGCCTACCTGCAATACTACCTCAGGAACTGGGCACGAGCTCCGAACCGAAGGTGAATCGGACCGAACCAGCGAAGCGCTAGAGCACACCTGAAGCTCTTCTGTAGGGGGAAGTGTCAAGTTCCGATTTCAGAGTGAAGTGCCAGGCGGCAAGAATCGTGAAGACCGAAACGATGATGATGCTTGTAAGAACCAATGTCCTGATGTCATCGGAGCGAAGGGCATAGATATAGAGTTGAGAGGCTGGTGTAAGTATTCCGGCTCCAACAAGCCCACCGATGAGTAATTCGGCGAGCTTAGGTCTCATCTCCTTTTTATAAAACGTTCCACACTTGGGGCATCCAAACGACTTCAGTGGGTCACGCCAGTCATCACAAAGAGCTTCGCTGACCTTGAATTTCGTTCCGCAGATTTTGCACTTTGTCATGCTGTCGGCGCTCCTAAGTCGTCCAACGTCTGCGGTCAGCGGACCGATGTGGGGGCGCGACTTTTGCGTGCAGCAAAAGGCGTGAATTCACGGCGGGACCGATGCACTGCATTGTTGGGCGGATGTGCAAGGAACTGCAGGATTCATGTCGAAAGAGCGTGAGCTTTTCTCCGAGAGTTTCGAAGTGACGCGCACCATCTGCTTGAGCTCGAAAGGATGCTGCCTCAGCTTCGAGCGACGCGGGTTCGGATAGTGTTGTAGAGGATGCTTTAATCAAAGGCCCGCCGGACCTGGATTCATTGAGGTAGCCACATCTTCACTATCAGATTCCCGAGGCCTCACCTTTTCGTAGGCTGGTTCGAAAGCACGACGAAGAAGGCCAATTGCCACAAATGTCGAAACGACTGCGAATGCAGAAAGGATAACGTGATCCATCCTTCCTGCGTGAAGAGCCTCGCGCGAGATGATTAGCGATGGCGTAATCACGCCTCCGGCGAGCACACCTATCGCCCAAAGCGACGGTGGCTGCTTCGCACGGCGGATGAGAAACGTGCGGCAGCCGGGGCATCCGTGTGCCCGTTCTGGCATGGACCGATCTTCACAAACCGCTTCTCTTCGAGAGAAGCGATGACCACACTCAGGGCAGGTTGTATGTGTCATACGATTTCTCGAGCCGACTGAGATCTGTATATATCCGCCCAACGCCTGCGGTCAGCGGCACGATGGGTGGGCGCGACTTTTGCGCGCAGCAAAAGGCGTGAACACCCGGCGGGTCCGATGCACTGCATTGTTGGGCGTTACTCAGGGTGTCATTCCACGCGCACGATAATCCGTCTGAGATATCTGCCCCAGAATTCCGTCGGGATCACGGAAGTAGAGCTCCTCGCCTCGATAGTTGGTCGGCTTGGACTCCGGGAATTCGCTCTGCAGCTTCTCGAAAGCAGAGTCGATAGAAAAGTCCTCGACACCCACACAAAAGTGGTGAACCCGAGGCGCCCCAAGCTGGTTTAGAGAGATGAAGCCGTCCTGAAGAGCCCGAGTGGCGCCTGAGCTTTTCGCCCCCATGTTCTCGGCTGGGATTGGTCCGCGGAAGATCGTTCCACCGAGCAACCGGGAATAAAACGCCTGCGATCTTTCAACATCTGTAACGCTCAGCGTCACGTGATTCAACGATCGACCGCGAAAGGCGGAGGTGTTTGAAGTATCGCCCAGGGCGTGCGTCGCCAGGCTGAGTGGTGCCAAAGCAGAGAGCAACCCTTGAATCAATTGCCGTCGACTTAGTGTGCCGTTCTCGAACAGAGTAACGAGATTCTCTACAGTGTCTTGCATAGGTTCCTCTCTCTAGATCTTGTGGACCGCCGTAGCAGCTTCTGACGCCCAACGTTGGTGTTCAGCGGACGCGGAATCTCGGCGCGGATTTTGCGCCAGCAAAAGGCGTGACGAGTGAAGCGGTCCGCTGGAACACATTGTTGGGCGGTGAGTCATGGAAGTTAATTGCGACAAAGGAAAGCATATTGAGACCGAACCCCGGGGGAGGAACAACCACGTAAACCAATCGCAACGGATACCGAAGACGACGAAGACCTCGAGCCCATGAGACTGCTGCTCCCTGCCACAGCTAATATGCAGGATGCTACACCTAGCTGCCGGAAAGTGAAAAGGCGGGAAACGGTTTGAAGTGCGCCAACGCTCTCGTATGAGTCGAGCAATCACTACATCAGGCTTGCTTGGGGACTTTGTACGTCAGCGGGTTTGAGAAGGAATATCTGTTGCCACGTTTCTGTATCGTGTCCTTCCGTTTAGCGTCTCTAATATTCGATTCGATAGCTCGTCCAGGAACCAACGTTACCACGTAGTAGATGGCAAGCCAGATGCACCCTAGGGTTAGTTGAAAATCACTCGGATAAAACATGCACACTATAAAAACGAGAATGATGGCGTAGGTGAACCATGCATACCCAGGAGAGTACTGATAAGTGATGTGAGAGCTGTCTTCTTCTACGATCTTATAGGGATTCAGTTCGATGACTCCGATCTACTGGCCGCCCAACGCCAAACCTCAGCGGGTCCGATGCACCGCGTTGTTGGGCAGCCCCATTTCGTTGTCCTCAAGGTGCTCACGTCAGCCTTCCAATCGCTAGTGAGACGCACGCGAATAGACTATTCGTTGGGTGAAAAGTGTAGCGATTGGTAAAGAAAAAAGGGAAATAGTCAGTCCCCAAAGATAGGCCCAATATTCGATTGTCATTGTATCTTCGAAAATCAGGCGATAGTGCCAAACAACACCGGGAACTACCGCTAACAGGAGATGCGAGACGAGCCTGATTGGGCGAAGCAGACAAATCGAAATGGCTGCAGGAACAGCCAACATGACATTGATGACTGGATCGATGACGTATATCGATGTGTATATCGCCACAGCGGCCCCAAAGTCGAGCGCCATGAGCCAGCCGAGGATCGGCAAATACAAAGAAATGAAATACCAAGAAGCAGGTAAAACGATCAAGTAGTGCACGACACCGATTACAAAGGCTGCAAAAAGTGTGATGGGTAGATTTTTAGATCGCATCGGGACCTCTCTGAGCAGCCCAACTACAAATCGACGGCGATTCGCCATCTAGCATGTTCCGACCCATCTCCGCCGCCTCCATTTTCTCCCTCTTTATCAAAAGCTTACCACTTCAGCTTGCCCGTTCCATGTTGTAACAAGGACATTTTCCGCAATCACGCACAAGTGTCGCGGATTTCCACTTAGCACTCCCGTAGTCACTCGCCCTGTGGTGTCCATCCGCGTTGGGGAATCCTCACAACCTCGCCTAGCGCGCGCCCAGACCCTTATCGACATGCCAAGCGAACTGCTTCAATCACTGCGTAACGCCATACGGGTAAGGCACTACAGCATCCGCACCGAGAAGAGCTACGTTGACTGGGTTCGCCGCTACATCCGATTCAACGGCATGCGGCATCCCTCCGAACTGTCCGGGGACGATGTGTCGCGATTCCTCACCTGGCTGGCTACCGAGCGCGACGTGGCGGCATCAACCCAGAACCAGGCCCTGAATGCTTTGGTATTTCTCTATGCAAATGTCCTTCACAACCCTCTGGAGCGCATCGGCGCGGACATAGTCCGGGCGAAACGTCCGGTCAACCTGCCCACAGTGTTCACCGAGCAGGAAGTGATGAAGGTACTCGCGGAGCTTGGTGGCCAGTATTGGCTCATGGCCGCCCTGCTCTACGGCTCCGGGTTGCGGTTGATGGAATGTGTCCGTCTGCGTGTCAAGGATGTCGAGCTTGACTATCGCTGCCTGATTGTTCGCGATGGCAAGGGGCAGAAGGACCGTGTCGTTACACTCGCTGATGCGTTGATCGAGGAGCTTCGCTCACAGATACTGCGGGTCAGGACCCTGCACACGAGGGATCTCGCTGCAGGCTCCGGTTCTGTATGGTTACCCCATGCGCTCGACCGCAAGTATCCAAACGCCAGTCGTGAATCAGGCTGGCAATACCTCTTCCCGTCCGGGAATCGTTCGGCTGATCCGCGCAGTGGCGTGATCCGAAGACATCATGTCGATTCGAGCAACCTCCAGAAAGCGGTACGGCGAGCAATCCTCAAGGCTGGCATCGTCCGGAAGGCCAGTTGTCACACCTTCCGTCATTCTTTCGCAACCCACCTGCTCGCCAGCGGCGCGGACATTCGCACGGTCCAGGAGCAACTCGGTCACAGTGACATTCGTACCACCCAGATCTATACCCATCTGCTCGAACGAGGTGGCAACGCGGTGATCAGCCCCCTCAATCGTCTATTACCCAGACTCACTCCGAAGAAGTAAGCCTGTCTTCAGGTGATCAGAATCGTGGTGCTGCGCCGGTCTGTCAGCTATCGCAATACGTGCTGCCTTCAAACAACTGGGTGTAGAAGTTCAGCAGCCGCATGCCCTCGTTAGGCTTCACTACACCGCTGTCGATCTTGCGGCGAACCAGTTCAGTCATACGGCGATCCAGATCATTGGGAAAGTACTGCACCTGCGCTAGCATGTCCCTCACCGTGATGCCCTTGATGCGCTCCTCGATCCAGAAGTTGCCGGGTTCATCGGCGCTGGCATACACATGCACCTCTCCTACACGACCGAACAGGTTGTGGGAGTCGCCGAGGATTTCCTGGTACGCGCCCACCAGGAAGATGCCGAGGTAATACGTGTCGCCTGCCTTGAACGGATGCAGCGGCAGCCACTGTGCAGTGGTGTCCTCACGCACGTAACGGCTGATCTTGCCATCGGAGTCGCAGGTGAGATCCACCACGATGCCTCGTCGAACCGGTTCTTCATCCAGCCTGTGCAGCGGCATCACCGGAAAGATCTGGCCGATGGCCCAATGATCGAGAATGGAATGGAACACCGAGAAGTCACACAGATAGAGGTCGGTGAGATGTTCTTCCAGTTGCTGTTGTTCGATGGGCACCGGTGAGAGCTTGGCAGCCCGCAGTTTATGCAGGATTGCCCGTGACGTGCGCCAGTACAGCGCGTCGGCCTCAGCCAGGCTTTCGACACCCAGGTAACCGAGGCGGGCAAGCTGATCCGCCTGGGCTCGCGCTTCCTGCGCGTCGTGATAGATCTCGAGCAGCACGGCTGGCGCGGTACTCACTTCCACTTCGGCGAACGCTTCCCGCAGATGCAGTACCACCGGCGGTGTGCGCTCACCAGTTGTCTGCAGGGGCAATGCATCCTGCCGATGCACACCGAGAGTAGGAATCACCAGCATCGAGTGATGGGCGGTGATCGCGCGTCCACTTTCGGAGAGCAGCGTTGGCGCCGTCACCTGCCGTTCGTCGCAGATTTCCTTGATCGCGTACACCACGGCGTTGGCGTACTCGGCCAGGCTGTAGTTGACGCTCGATTCCGTGTCGCCGTACTCGCCGCCATAGTTCACGCCGAGCCCGCCGCCAACGTCCAGGAACTGCATCGTCAGGCCACGCGCGCGGAAGTCTGCATAGATATGGCCGATTTCGCGGACCGCATTGCGCAGCACGCGAATGTCCGCGATCTGGCTGCCCAAGTGAAAGTGCAGCAGTTCCAGACTGTCACCGATGCCTCGCAGTTCGAGTTCGCGTACCAGTTGCATGAGTTCCGGCATGGTGAGCCCGAACTTTGATCCGATGCCGCCAGATTCGAACCAGCGGCCCGAACCCTTCGTCGAGAGCTTCACGCGTACACCCAGACGCGGTTTCACGCCGATCTCGTCCGCCAGCTTGAGCAGGTGCTCAAATTCGCTGTACTTCTCGATCACCGGCAGTACCGACTGCCCGATGGCCTGGGCGCGCAGCATCAGTTCCAGCATGGTCTGATCCTTCACGCCGTTGCAGAGCAGCAACAGTTCATCGCCAATCAGTGGCAGCGTGGCGATCAGTTCCACCTTCGAACCGCACTCCAGGCCGAGCCCGAACTCGCGGCCTGCGTCCATCACCTCGGCCACCACCTCATGCAACTGGTTGACCTTGATGGGGTAGATACTGCGGTAGGTGCCTTCGTAATCGGCTTCGGCGATGGCCTGCCGGAACGCCATGTTCAGCCGTCGTACCCGCGTACGCAGCACGTCCTGGAACCGGATGATCAGCGGCAGGGTCATTTCCTGGCGCCGCGCTTCCGCGATCACGTCCATCACGTCGATGGCCAGATCGGAATCATCCTGGGGGCGAACCGCCACATGGCCGGCTTCATTGACAAAAAAGAAGCCATCGCCCCAGGTACGCACCGCGTAGGTCGCCTCCGCAGCATCGGTTGTCCAGCCTGTCATCCGGTACTTCTCCTCTCAAACGTAAAAGTCGGCGGCATTGTCAATCGCCGATGGTTCATTGCCCATTGTCGCACTAAACTGCGATCCCAATATCCCGATACCAACGATGTTCGAAGCCCGATCCGTCCGACATCGACCAGGTTTCAAAACTTCTCATGGAGAGATCATGTTGCGATTCCTTGCCAGGCTGACCGTCCTTGCCCTGCTGACCGTTGCCCCGCTCTCGCAGGCCGACAGCCCTGCGCAGCCCTACAACCAGATCAGTTTCAACGTGTTTGCCGAACGGGAAGTACCCAACGACTGGACCACGGCCACCATTGGCACCACGGCAGCCGATGCCGACCCTTCAATACTGGCCACGCGCATCAACAAGCAGATGAACGAAGCGCTGGCCATTGCGCAGAAGGTCAGTGGCGTGAAAGTCACCAGTGCCAGCTACAACACGTATCCGGAATATGGTGACGGCAATCGCATCATTCGCTGGCGTGCCAGCCAGGATCTGGTGCTGGAGAGCCGGGATACCAACACCGTCGCCAAGCTGCTGGGCACCCTGCAGGACAAGGGATTGATGCTGCGCAACATCAACTTCACGGTGTCCCGGGAAACCCGACTCAAGCTGGAAGACGAACTCACCACGGCGGCGATCACCATCTTTCGCGCGCGCGCGGCCATGATCACGCGGAATTTTGGCAAGGCCAGTTATGTGATCGCGGCGGTAAACGTCGGTGATGGCGGTTATCAGCCACCTGTCGTGCCGTATGCCCGCGCCAGTTCGATGATGATGGCGGTTGATGAGGCCGTGGCGCCCGAATTCGCGGGTGGCTCAAGTCAACTGCGGGTGGACATCAGCGGCACCATCGAACTGCAATAGGCGTCATCGCACGCCTACCACGGCGCTGGTGATCAAAGCGCCGTGTCGACGAAGTTCTCGACCAGCGCTGCCGCAAACCAGGCCAGTGGCGGAATCACGAAATAAAGCAGTGGCCGCCACAGTGCCGAACGAGTCACTGGCCACTCCGGCACGGCAAGGATGCGTTCACGAAAGCGGATCAGCGCTTCCACCTTTGGACTGGCGATGGCTTCGGTGGACCAGTGCTCGCGATGTCCCAGCGCCTGGTCTACCCGTTCGAGTTCTGCATCCCGCGCGGCCTTGATCGCGCCGCGGATTCCCCACATTGGTCGCACAAACAACCAGATCGCCAGCGGCAGGATCAGCAGCACTGGAGGCAGCCAGTCGACGGTGGCAAGTTCACCCACCAGAGCTGCCTGCACCAGCAGGAACGTAAATCCGCCAACGGCAATCAGCATGATGCGCTGGCCGATCTCCATGAACGACGACAGTTTGTGGGTGGCCAGCAGGTCGATGCAAATGCCGTGACGGCCGAGTTGAGCCAGTTCGTTGGCCAGGCGCACCATGATCGCAAAACTGTAGGTCATGATCAGCCACAAGGTCATGAACACAGGCAGGTTCCAGTAATAAAGTTTGTTGAGGGGCTCAGTGCCACGCAGCTGTCGACCGAGGCTGCCAAAGACAAGATTCACGAGCACCCAGATGATGATGGTCGCCAGCACGACCAGGGTCATGGCACGTGGTGAGAGCGGGCGCAGGACGGTGTCTGCCACCGCGTGTCGGCTTGCCCGTGTCAGGGGGCGCAGCGCAATCAGTTCCTCACGGGCACGACGTGCAGACCAGATGATGAATCCCGTGGCATAACCAATCGCGCAACAGTTCACCACGGCGATGACGGACACCGTCCACAAGGTGCGGGCGGTCGGCTGAACCTGCGTGTAAACCGCGATCAGGTTGATGAGGAAGATGGCAAGGAACAGCCCGGTGGCGTACACGCCAAATCGCAATGCCGACACCTGCATACGGTCCTGTACCCTGAACAGCCAGGCCAGACGCGGTACAACGGGTTTAACAGTGGTGGGAATTGTTGTCATCGCAAGCCGTCAGCTTCTTGCAGAAAATTCCGTGGGTCTTTCCAGATCCAGGATCGCCTCACCCAGGTCGTCCAGGCGCTTCGACAGAATGGCCTGGGCATCATAAAGCCCGCGGTTGTAAAAGTAGGCACCCACCTCCTCGGCCATGAAATCCAGCAGGAACTCCGCATCGAAGCGTCCGATATCCTGTTTAAGTTCCTGATCGAAGTACAACCGGATCTTGCGAACGATGTGCGCCTTCTCTTCGGCGCTGAACGTGATTTCAGCCATCAATTCTCCCCTCCTTTCGCGAACAGCATAACTCCAGCCCCGAATAGTCATGAACATTTGTCCCATCACTCGCACGGTGGCGGCAAGAAGGCCGCGTTAACGGAATGTTCATGAATGGCCAGGTCGGCAAAGGTTGTGAAAACGCAGCAAGGCTCACCTGTTTGTGTATACAGATTGGCATCACGGCCGCTTCGGTTATAGTGATGCCATTATCCGTCCTGTCACCTCTACCCCAACGGAGAATTCATGAAGCATCCTGTCGGCGCTTTGACCCTGATCCTTTTACTGACCGCCTGCGGTACACCGGAACAACCGGCCAATACAGAAGATGCCAGTGCGGCGGCCGCGACTGAGACTTCGACCGCGGAAGTAACTGCTCCGGCACCTGCGCCGGTTGCATCGCTGGACGCAATCCTGGCGGCGCAATCCGACGCGATGAAAGCCCGATATGAATGGCGACATCCCAGGGAAACCCTCGAATTCTTCGGCGTCCAGCCCGGTCAGGTGGTGATCGAGGCCCTGCCCGGTGACGGTTGGTACACCCGGATCCTGCTGCCTTACCTCGGCGCCTCCGGCAAGCTTGTTGGTGTCAATTACCCTGACACGATGTGGGCCAAGTTCGGTTTCATGAACGAAGAACAGCTGGCCAAGATCAAGACCTGGACCACCGACTTCACCGCCGGTGCACAGGAGTGGCGAGGCGAGACAGGCGCGCCGGTTGATGCCTTTGTGTTTGGCGCCCTGCCGGAAGCGATGCACGGCACCGCAGACGCCGTGCTGCTGATTCGCGCGATGCACAACCTCGCCCGCTTCGAAAACGACGGCGGTTTTCTCACCGCTGCACTGGCCGACGTGAATGCCGTGCTCAAGCCCGGTGGCATCGTCGGTATCGTCCAGCATGAGGCCCGCGCCGACATGCCGGATGAGTGGGCCAACGGCAACGCCGGTTACGTCAAGCGCAGCTACGTGATCGAGAAGATGCAGGCCGCAGGTTTCGAACTGGTGGAAGCCGCGGAGTTCAATCAGAACCCGAATGACAAGCCCACCACCGAGGAATTTGTCTGGCGGCTGCCACCCAACTATCGTACGTCGGGAGATGACGCCGAGAAAAAGGCGGCCATGGATGCGATCGGCGAATCCAACCGCATGACGCTCAAGTTTCGCAAGCTCCCTGTCGCCGCGGAGTCAGCCGCAGAACCCGCTGCCGCGAGCTGATCCCGCGGGAACACGACGTGTTCATCGGCTTGTTCGTCCCACCGGGCACAGCTCAGTCGTCAGTGAGACCGAACTCGCCGTAACGGGAAGCAGGCCCGGGGCCACTCGGCCCCAGGCGCCCTTTTTCGCCAAAGTGCCCCTGCCCGGGCACATGGTTGAATTCCACGCGAATGCCGTCCGGATCTTCGAACAGGATCGAGTAATAACCCGGCGCGAAGTGCTCACCCGCTTCCGGGCCATGGATGATCCTGGCCGAAAGTTCCATGCGCACAAATTCGTGGATCTGATCCACATCCGCGGTTGATCTGGCTCGAAAGCAGAAGTGGTGCAAGCCGGAGGTATCCTGATCAAACCCTTTGGCGCGTTTTTCCGGGGGAGCCCCGCGCACCAGGATGCCGGTCCGGCTGCCGATGCAATAGATCACGTTGTCGCCCTTGATCAGGGTCTTCATGCCCAGGAAGTTGCAGAGCTTTTCCCAGAACGGCAGGCAGGCGTCCGGATTGCGGACCGTCAGCTGGATGTGGGCGATGCCGTTGACCTCGACGGTCATGTGATTCTCCGTGGTGGTGGTGTCGTGGTGGTGTAGTCGTGGTTCAGAGGTGGTGAGGATGGTGCTCGATCTCGCACCCTACCAAGAGTGTGCCGGGAGTAGAATCTCCGCGCGACACCCCACCGGAGCTCCCCGATGAAGGCATCACTGATCCTGTTCATGGTCTGCATGCTGGTGGCTGCCACCGGACGAACCACCGAGCTTGCGCCGGATGAACTCGGTGCCTGGGTCGATGGCTTCGTGATTGGCCGCATGCTGGATGAAGGAGTGGTCGGCGTCACCGTGTCCATCGTCAAGGATGGGCAGCGCATCCTTTCCCGGGGGTACGGCTACGACGATCTGGAAGCAGGCCGTCATGTCGACTCGAGCCGTTCGTTGTTCCGGCCCGGTTCCATCAGCAAGACCTTCACGTGGACTGCCGTCATGCAGTTGCACGAACAGGGCAAGCTGGATCTTGATGCGGACATCCAGGGATACCTGCCCAACGTCGAGATCCCGTCAGCCTTTGACAAGCCCATCACGCTGCTGGACCTGATGGCCCATCGTCCCGGCTTTGAAGAATCGGCGCTCGGGCATCTCATCGGCAATCGACCCGAGGCGGTATTGCCACTCGTCGAGTATCTGAACTCGCATCAGCCCAAACAGGTTTATCCACCTGGCGAGGTACCGGCCTACTCGAACTACGGCACTGGCCTGGCTGGTCTGATCGTTGCCAATGTGTCGGACATGCCGTTCGAAGACTACATCGAACAGAAGCTGTTGCTGCCCCTGGGCATGCGGCACAGCACCTTCCGCGAACCCTGGGGCGACCAGCGCCCGGGCGCTATGCCCGAATCCCTGAAGGAAAACGTCAGCAAGGGATACATCCGCATGGGTGGCGAGTACGAGCACACCGCCTTCGAGTTCATCGGTCATCTGGGGCCGGCTGGTGCGCTGTCGACGACCGCAGACGACATGGCGCTGTGGATGCTGGCCCATCTTGGCAATGGAGCACTGGTTGAATCGGACGGCAGCGAAAGGCGGATTCTGCAGACGCAGACCGCGCAACTGATGCACTCCCGGCACAAGACACTCGATTCCCGGTTGCCGGGAATTGCGCACGGTTTCATCGAAGCCAACGTGCATGGCTACTCGTCCTATGGGCACAGTGGTGGTACGGCCCACTTCCTGTCGGACATGATCATGATTCCGGAACTCGGGCTGGGCGTGTTCATCTCGACCAACACATCGCTCGGCGGCGGCAAGGTGATGAACGGATTTGTGCGAGCGCTCGTGACCCGCTTTTTCCCACCCGGGCCGGACTACATCGAACTGCCTGCCACGCAGATCGCTGCAAGCCCGGATCTGTCGGGCAGCTACATTCTCTCGCGGCGCGCGCACACCACCATCGAAAGGCTGGGCTTTCCGGTGGTGAGCGTGCAGCCCGCCAGGAATGGAGATCTGCTCCTTGGTGGCCTGGGAGGTGAACCGGTTCGTTTTGTCGCTCTCTCCGCAGATCACTTTCGATCGGTCCTCGACAGCGGCAGTCAGATCATCTTCGAGCGTGACAAGGATGGCCACGTTGCGCGGTTGCTCACCTCCATACCCATCATGGTCGGCATGCCCGCCGGTTCTCTGGACCGGCCGGATACCGTGTACGGTATTCTGGTCCTGTGTGCGCTGGTGTTTGTTGGCGTGTTGCTGGGCATCTGGCATCGTAGTGGCAGGGGCCTGGTGTCCTCTCCACAGGAACGACGGGCCATGTGGTTCACCGGTGCCATGGCCGGAGTCTGGTTGATAGCGCTGACGCTGATGGTGATGGGTACGCTGTCAATCGGTGATCCGCGCAACATATTCTTCAACTTTCCGGGCGCCAGGTTCCTGGCCGGGATGTGGGCGATACTGGCGGCCGTCGCGCTGACAGTGCTGGCGATCGCGTTCACTCCTGCGGCACTGGGCAATGGCACCTGGACATTGCGCCGCCGCATCCGTCACGTGCTCGTGTTGACAGCCGCCTGTGTCACCATCTGGATCTTATGGACATTGAACGCCATCGGGTTCAACTGGCTCTGATGGAACCACTCGGTTTGTCAGGGCTGAGAGGGCGCGCAATGTGGGTGGAGCGTCGGCCATGATTCGCATGCAGTGGTTGGTTGGCAGCTTGATCTGTCTGTTGGCCGTGTCGGTGTTGCCCGGACCAGTCACCGCCGCGCCGTCACACCCCATCAACGTGGCCGGGGTCGAGAGGCATCTGGGTATCCAGGTCACTTCGGCCGATTCGGCGTCACTCGCATCCAGGTTGTCCGGCTACACCGGCAGCGCGACCCCCAAGGCCGTCGCCATCGCACACAATCGTGATGGCCGGGTGGTCACCGGGTTCAGTTCCGCCGCAGGCACTCGGGGTACGGCCGCAGTCCAGGCGCTGGCGGCCTGCGAAAACGCCCGACAGCCGCTGATGTCCGTTTTGACCAGCCCTTGTGAACTGATCCTGCAGGGGGGTGAATGGGTGGTCACCCACCGGCAGTTGACGCAGAAATTGACCCCCGACAGTGCCGCGTCGGTCTGGCGAGTCCAGGGCAAGGCTGGCGTGGTGTACCTGGCGGGATCGGTGCATGTCCTGACACCCTCGTTCTATCCGCTGGCACCCGCCTTCGAGCATGCCTTTTCGAAGGCGGATCGGCTGGCACTTGAACTGAACCCGTTGCTCATCGTGCAACCCGACCGCATGGCGGTCATGCAGGCTGCGATGGTGGCAACGCCGGACAATGTCAGCCATGCGCTGGGGGCTGCGCTGCGTGAACGACTGACCGGTTATCTCGCCAGACAGGGCATCGCGCTGGAATCGGTGCTGCACCTGAAACCGGCGATTCTCTCGACCCAGCTTTCCATGCAGGAAATGGCCGCGTATGGGTATGCACCCCAGTACGGGGTCGACCTGCACTTTGCACAAGCGGCGACCCGCAGGGGTCTGCCGATCCTCGAACTGGAAACGGTCGAGAGCCAGATGCAGGCGCTCACGGGAATGCCCCTGGAGGTACAGGCAAAGCTGCTGGATCAGACACTCGATCAACTGACCAACGCCCAGGCAGCGGTGAGTGAGCTTGTTTCCAGCTGGCTCTCCGGTGACGCCGATCACCTGCATCAGCTGATGCTGAACGACTTCATGGGTTCACCCGTTATGGAAACGCTGGGGAAGCGGCTGATCGATGAGCGCAACCTGAAGATGGCAGAACGGATTCGCATCTATCTCGACGAACCATCCACGACGCTGGTGATCGTGGGTGCCGGACACTTCGGAGGTGAGCCGGGCATCCTGCAACTGTTGCGCAGCCAGGGCTTCAGTCCACAGCAACTGACCCAGGCGGGTAATCTCCTGCAAGGCGTCGAGACCCCTGCGGTTCCTGCTTCATCGTTCAACCAACGGGCTCGTTGACAGGACACGGTGCGGGGCCAACGGATCAAGGAGTCTGTCCGGGGGATCGGATCAGGCCAGCGTCCTGAACATTGCCTGCCAGCTGGCGGCGCTGGCTTCGAGCGAAAACTCCCGCGCGCGTTCCTGCGCCCTCTCCGACATCGCCAGCAGTCGCTGTTCGTCGGTCAGCAGCGTCAGGAAGCGCTGCGCAAAGCTCACCGGGTCCAGATCGCGAACCAGAAATCCGCTTACGCCGTCCTGTACCACGTCCCCCAGGTCACCGACATCGGAGACTACCGGCACAACACCGGAGATCATGGCTTCGAGCATCGACAGCGAAACGCCTTCCGAGTCCGAGGTCAACACAAACACGTGGCTGCGACGCAGGAAGCTGCTCACATCGGCCTGCTGGCCGACAAACGTGACACGGCCTTCGATGCCGAGTTCGCGGGTACGACGCTCGAGTTCTTCCAGACACTCACCCGCACCGACAATGACCACTTTCATCGGCCGGCTGGCCTGCGCTGAAAACACGGCATCCAGCAGGCGATCCACTCGCTTGATGGGTGCAAGGCGGCCGACAAACAGTACGTCGATGTCCTTGTCGGCAGGTCGTCCGGGCAGGAATCGCGAGGTGTCGATGCCACCTCCATTGCGATAGAGATACCCGCGAATGCCCCTGTTGCGATAGAAGTCGGCCGCGCCGCTACCCATCGTGACGATGATGTCGAAACGTTTGACCACGTCCACCAGCATTTGCTCGAGAGTCTCTTCCGGGGCGGTGAGTCTGCCGAGGATCCGGTTTTCGGAGCGGATACCGCCGCCCACCACTTCCGCTTCACCCCCCACACAGAAGTACATGGTGGCCGCGTTGACAAGGCGCCCCACGAGCGCGGCCACCATGCCGTTGAACAGCAGATGAAACCCGCCCACGACGTCCGGTCGCTCACGAATCGCCGTCCACGCAAACATCAGCAGTCTGGCGCCAACATCGCCGGCCAGCTTCCTCAGCCACTGCGGTGGTTGCACAACGACCAGCCCGGTGCGCTCGAGCAGTGGATACGTGGTCACAATGATCAGTTGCCCACCACGAAGGGCCTGGGCGATGGGATGCAGATGGGCAACCGCCCAGTTGGCGGAATGAAACGTACCCGTCAGCAGCACCTTGAGTTGATCCGGTGGGCCCAGTGGCTTTGCCCTCTCCCGCGCCGGCAGCAGCCACAGAAATCCCTTCAGGCAGAAACGCGCAATTCGAATGAGTCGACGTTCTTCGCCAGATCGTTCAACGCCGACAGGTCCCGTCATGCGAAGCCAGCCACGGTACCTGCGTCCTGGCCAAACACCGCCCGGACCCGCGGAATCACTTCGCCGATCAGCAGTTCGAGCGGTGCCTGCATCCGGGCGCTGCGAATACCCGGTGGCAAGCCCCAGGTGACAATGTCGGTGATGCCAAATTCGCGGATGAAGCTGACAAGTCCCTCCACGCACTGGTCCACCGTGCCGACGACCCACGTCTGGGGAATGGGCTCACCCTGGCCACCCAGACCTTCGCCACTTTCCTGGAAAAAGCGGTTGTACAATGCCATGCGGTATCGTTCCGCCATGCGGATGGGCGGCCAGTCGCGAGCCGCATCGGGCGTTGGCAGAACGCCGCGAATGATGCCCACCCGATGTTGTTCCGGCGTCCGGCCCGCCAGCTTCACGGCCTGCACCCAGGGGTCAAAACTGCCGGACTTGCGCCCTTGGGGCAGGAAGTTTGTTGCGTATCGTGCAGCACGCAGCGCACCGGCCTCGGACATGGCCGCCACCCACAGCGGCGGACCGCCCGGCTGCACATAGCCCGGTGTGATCAGCACATCCTTCAGTTGATAACGCTTGCCGTGATAGCTGAAGCGCTGGCCGGCGAAGCAGAGCTTGAGGATCTCGATACCCTCTTCCATCAGCGATACCCGACGGGCGACCGGAATGCCAAAACCCTGGAACTCGTGTGGTGCATAGCCCATGCCTACACCCACTTCAACCCGGCCGCCGGACAGGTTGTCCAGCACCGCAAGATCTTCCGCAAGTCGTACCGGGTGATTGAAAGGCAGCAGGCAGATGTCCGTTGAAAAACGGACCCGGCGGGTCAATGCAGCGGCCGCCGACGCCACCGGCACCCAGCTGGGTAAATAGCCGTCGTCGACAAAATGGTGTTCGGTGAACCAGACCAGGTCAAAACCAGCCTGATCTGCCCATCCAATCTGCTGCAGGGCGTCACGATACAGATCGGGCATCGTGATCCCTGAGTCGGAAGGATTGCGGAAGTCGTAACACAGGCCAAACCGAAGCGGATGCAAGAACGCTCTCCAGGGCAGACAGGTCTGCGATAATGCTGCCTCTTTGTGCCGGATGACTCCATGAGTATTTACGAAGATGGGCTGGGGCAACAACCGGCCAACTACACACCCCTCACGCCGCTCTCGCTGTTTCGTCGCACCGCGGCAGTCTGGCCTGACCGGGTGGCCACCCGGTATGGCAGCCAGCAGCGCACCTGGGGTGAGGTGGCACGTCGCGTTGCTGCGTTTGCGGAACGTCTGCGGCACCTGGGCATCGGACGCGATGACACGGTTGCGGTGTTTGCACCCAACACACCGGCCGCTCTCGAAATGGCGTTTTCCGTACCGGCCGCCGGCGCCGTGCTGAACATGATCAACACTCGTCTGGATGCCCCGGCGGTGGCGTTCATTCTTGACCACAGCGAGGCCAGGGTTTTCATCGTCGATGCCGAACTGTCGCCCGTGGCCCAGGCGGCTCTGGCTCTGGCCAGCGTCCGGCCGCTTGTCATCGACATCGCGGACGACGCGGCGTCCGATGCCGCGCCGATAGGCGCCTGGACGTACGAAGCGCTGGTGGCTGCAGGCGATCCGGCATTCGAGATGATCATGCCGGACAACGAGTGGCAGGCGATTGCCCTCAACTACACCTCGGGTACCACCGGCAATCCCAAGGGTGTGGTCTATCACCACCGTGGTGCCTATCTGAACGCGCTGGGCAACGGCCTGGAATGGGCGCTGCCCAAACACCCGGTCTATCTCTGGACCCTGCCGATGTTCCATTGCAATGGCTGGTGTTTCCCCTGGACCATCGCCGCGTACGCGGGCACCAACATCTGCATCCGGGCCGTCAACGCCACTTTCATACTGGATCACCTCGACGGGTGGAAAGTGACCCACCTCTCCGGGGCACCGATTGTCCTCAACCTGCTGACTACCGAAGCGGAGGCGCGTGGCCTGCAGTTTTCGCCAAAACTGTTGATGACCACAGCCGGTGCAGCGCCGCCGGCAGCGATTCTTGCGCGTGCGGCGGCGGTCGGCTTCGAGATCACTCATGTGTATGGACTGACCGAGGTGTATGGGCCCACCGCCGTGTGTGCCTGGAACGAAGAGTGGAATGCACTGCCCGCCGACGCCCAGGCTGTGCGCAAGGCCCGACAGGGCGTCAACTATGCCGTGCTCGAAGAAATGTCGGTCCGGGATCCGCTGACCATGGCACCCGTTCCGCGCGACGGCGAAACCATGGGCGAGATCATGTTTCGCGGCAATGTGGTGATGAAGGGTTACCTCAAGAATCCTGCGGCCACCGAAGCCGCTTTTGCCGGTGGCCACTTCCATTCGGGTGACCTCGCCGTCTGCCATGCCGACGGTTACGTGGAGATCAAGGATCGCTCCAAGGACATCATCATTTCCGGCGGTGAAAACATCTCCTCCATCGAAGTTGAAGCCGCGCTGTATCAGCACGCCGCCGTTGGCGCCGTCGCCGTGGTCGCGGCGCTGCACGAAAAGTGGGGAGAAACCCCTGTTGCCTTCGTCGAACTCGCCGCGGGCAGGTCAGCAACGGAGGCCGAGCTTCTGAATCACTGCCGCAACAGGCTGGCTCACTTCAAGTGTCCAACCCGGGTGATCTTTGGCGAGTTGCCCAAAACGAGTACTGGCAAGATCCAGAAGTTCGAACTGCGCAAGCAGCTGGTTTCCGCAACGGGTGCTTCCCGTGCCTGAGACTGTGGATGAAGGCGTAGATGACGGCATGGATGAGGAAATGGATGACGGCATGGATGACGGCATGGATGAGGGGTACCGCGAGGCATGAAAGGTCCGTGCCTGCCCCTGCTGGCGGTGCTGCTGCTTCTGGTGTGGGGTTGTGCCAGCAAGCCCGCCCAGCAACCGCCGCGAATCAAGCTACCGGACCGGGTGGTGTCAACTGGCCCTGTGCTGCCGTTGCCGATTGCAAAAGGCCAACCGGAGGGCGTCGGTGAAGCCTATTTCGACCCGAACCGAACCGGCGTGCCGTTGTTTGATACCCGGGGTCTGGAAAATCAGCCGCTGGGTCGTTACTTCAAGGTCGATGATTTTGCCCGCACTGGCCACACGCCGTTTCGCTTCGCCCGTATTGATGCGGCACTGGTCGAGTGCCTGAGCCGTGTGCAGGACACTACCGACAAGCCCATGAGCATACTTTCCGCCTACCGATCCTTTGCCTACAACGAACGGATTCGACGAGCCGGGGACGGTGCCGCAAAAAGCAGCTACCACATCAGTGGTTCGGCGGCCGATGTGGTGACCACAACGCCGGTCGAGCAGTTTGCGGTGGCCGTCTACCTCGAGTGTGGATGCCAGGTTGGCCTCGGTGTTTCGCCGCGCTTCTATCACGTGGATGTGCGCAGTCATCCGGTCACCCCCTGGGGGTATGGCTCGTCGGTGGCCTCACGGCTCGCCAAGGCTCGACAACTCCAGCGCAATTTCTGTGGTGGATGAACATGTCATCTGAACAACCCGCTCCTCCACACCCCAAGCGGCAGGGCAACTACTACTGGCGCGTGTTTGCCTCCGGCCTCGGCTTCGCGACGTTTGGGATTGCCGGGCTGTTTGCAGGCCTGCTGGGCATACCCATCCTGCGACTGTGCATACGGGATCAGGCGCGCCAGCAGGCCATGGTCCGCCATGGAGTGCAGCGATTTTTCCGGCTGTTCATCCGGATGATCAAGGGTCTCGGGGTACTGACCTGGTCAGTGGATAATCCTGCGCCACTCACCCGGCAGGGGACGCTGATCGTCGCCAATCATCCGAGTCTGCTCGACGTCGTGTTTCTGGTGTCGCTCATCCCCAATGCCTGCTGCATCGTCAAACAATCGTTGTTCAGAAATCCCTTCATGCGCGGTGCCCTGACCGCTGCAGGGTACATCGGCAACGACGATCCGATGCAGATGCTGGACGCGGCCGCCCGCAACCTGGCACAGGGTTCACCGGTGGTGATGTTCCCCGAAGGCACCCGTACCGAACCCGATCAGCGGCCACAGTTTGGACGTGGCGCCGCCAACCTGTCGGTACGCGCCCAATGCCCCATCACCCCGGTGTTCATCCGCTGCGAGCCAACGACCTTGACGCGCAATGAATCCTGGTACCAAGTACCATACAAACCAATGCATTACACCATCATCGTCGGACCAGCCTGCCCGGTCATCGATGCCGCGCAGGGCACTGCACCGGTCAGCATCCTTGTTCGGCGGCAGCAGGCGCGGGTGATGGAATTTTTTACTCGCATGGTCGACTCCGGACGACCCTGACCCGTGCATGCCGACAACATCCACACCAGCAACAGGACCCACTTGACCGGTATGACGAGCAACAACCTGAATTCGCAAGAAGAGATACTCGCGACGCTGCGTGGCATTCTGGAAGAGATGTTCGAAACCGATCCGGATGCCGTGGTCCCGGCGGCACTGCTGTACGACGATCTGGATATCGACAGCATCGACGCCGTGGACCTCATCATTCGGCTGAAGGACCTCACCGGCCGCAAGGTCAGTCCGGAAGAATTCAAGGCGGTGCGCACAGTGGGTGATGTGATCACCGCCATCGAGAAACTCCTGCGCAATTGACGAACGTCTAACAGCCGGGCGATGTGAATGCTGAAACTGCTGAGCGTGTTGTTGCTGATCTGTTATCCCGGCCTCATCTATCTTGGCTTTGCACACTTCGAGCCGAAGTACCTCACGCTGGTCGTGATCGCAGCCCTGCTGCTCAGCCATCTGGCCGGGCCATCCACATTCTCCCGGACCTTCAGCGGCGTACTGCTCCTTGCGCCGATCACCGCCTACCTCATCGCCAGCGTGGTCACCAACGAAGAATGGGTGGTGCGCCTCTACCCTGCGGTGATGAGCCTCTCCCTGGCCGCAGTCTTCATCGGTTCGTTCTGGTCACCGCCACCCATCATCGAGCGGATTGCCCGCCTCAGCGAGCCGGATTTCCCGCCGGAAGGAATCCGCTACACCCGGGCGCTGACAGCAGTGTGGGCTCTGTTTCTGCTCGCCAACGCATCGGTTGCCATCTGGACCGCGCTTCTGGCCAGCCGGGAAACGTGGGCGCTCTACAACGGCGTGATCAGTTATGCCTGTGTTGGACTGCTGATGGCCATCGAATATCCTGTGCGACGCTGGTACCGCGCGCGTCATGCTGTGCAATGACACGCAGCGCCAGCCCTCTGGAACGAAGTTGCACGTGAGGCAGTGGTATCGATGACAAGTCGCGCTTTCCAGGCCTGTGCCATCGTGCCGGTGTACAACCACGAGGCGCCGGTCGTTCGTGTTGCGCACGGCCTGCGCGCCCACGGGTTGGCCGTTATTCTGGTTGACGACGGTTCAACGGCATCCTGCGCCGCGTGTCTGGATCAACTCGCCACCGAACCCGGCATCAGCCTCCGGCGTCACGCGCAGAACCAGGGCAAGGGCGGCGCTGTCAAGACGGGGCTGATCTGCGCAGCGGAACTCGGCTTCACCCATGCGCTGCAGATCGATGCCGACGGGCAACATGATCTTGATGACGTGCCACGCATGCTGTCAGCAGCAGCGGCCTCACCTACCGCGATGGTGTGTGGGCAGCCTGTTTTTGATGCTTCGATACCGGTACTGCGCAAGTTTTCCCGCTATCTCACCCACGGCCTGGTTGCGATCAACAGCCTGTCTGGCAGGATGTACGACGCCATGTGCGGTTATCGTGTTTATCCGGTGGCGACCATGCTGCAAATCGTGACAGAGGAGCGCACGGGAAATCGCATGGATTTTGATCCGGAAATCCTGGTGTACTGGAACTGGCGGAAACTGCCCATCAAAACCATCGATACCAAGGTACGATATCCGGAAGACGGTCAATCGCACTTTCGCATGGTTCTCGACAACTGGTTCATCACACGCATGCACATCCGGCTGTTCCTGAGAATGCTGCTGAGACTGCCAGGTCTGCCAGGCAGACAGCGCGCTGGAGGTGTTTGATGCGCTGGGCGGGCCTGTGGTACGTGCTGTTGCTCCTGTGTGCACCGGCCGCGGCCGAACAATCCACCGATGAGCTGACCGTTTGTGCGGCCAGCCAGTTGCAGTCTGCAGGCAGCTACCGCATGGGCTTTGAACAGTTGCAGCACCTGGCCGCACTCAGCACCCCACTGATTTCTCGCGGCGAGGTGGAACTGCAACCCGCGGGCAGTATCCGCTGGCACGTGATCGAACCCATCGATTACGAATTGTTCATCGATGTGAATGGTATGGTCACGTCGAGCGACGGTGCAACGTTTGATCACCCGGCAATCATGCGCCTGGTGCGCATGCTGCTCACGATGGACACCCGAGCACTGGCCGCCACGTTTGTGATCACGGGCAACTGCAACGACCAGGACTGGTCACTGCACCTGACGCCAACCGACGAGCTGCTGAAGGGGCTGTTCGAACATATCAATGCGAACGGCGGCCACCTGCTGTCGGGTGTCGAGCTGGTGGCCCACTCGGGTGATCGAACGGTATTCAGGTTTGCAGACCTCGCTGCCGACCCGTCCGGGAATTGACGCCGTTGATCGCCCTCGGTGATCGCTGGCTGGCCTGGGTGTGGGTGCTGATGATGGTTGCACTGGCACTGGCCGGTTGGATCGTCCTGCCGCATGTCACGCTCAGCGAATCAAGTCTCCTCAAACTCCTGCCGGACTCCGAACTCGATGCTGCCGAACGCAGCATCGTTGAGCGGGTCAGCACGCAGAGTGGCCAGACGTCACTCTGGTTGCTGGAAACCGAGGGGCAGCCGTTACCGGATGAATCGATCACCGTCTTGCGTGATCGATTGATGGAATCAACGCTGTTTGCGACGGTTGGTGTGGACGCATCCGGCTTCCGGCAGATGGCAGCATCGCTGTTTCCCTGGCGGTATCAATTGATGCCGACCCCCATCCGGCAGCTGCTGGAAACCAATCCGGACGAACTCATACAGACCAGGACGCGGGACCTCTACGCGCCGGGCGGCATGGCACGTGCCAGCAATCTGCTCGATGACCCGTTTGACCTGTTTGCTGCATGGTTGCTGACACTGGTCAGAAACGAAGGCACCTTGAACCCCCAAACGCGTCTCGGCGCGATCGTCGTCAACGCTCAGACCATCATCCTGCCGGCCACTCTGCAAACCTCGGGGTTCGATCTCGATACCCAGTTCAGGCTGGCTGAACTCATGGATTCTCTCGACAACGAGTTTGCCGCGCAGGGCCTGACGTTACGGGTTGGTGGTGTGCCAGCCTACGCCGCCTGGAACGCTGTCAGCGCTCGTGCCGAGGTTTCCACCGTCGGCACAGGCTCCCTGGTTGGAGTGCTGCTACTGGCCCTGATGGCCTTTCGATCCTTGCGACCGCTGGCCTTTGTCGTGCTCGCCATCAGTGCCGGAATATTTGCAGGCGCCACGATCAGTCTGCTCCTCTTCGACAGGATCCACATGCTGACCTGGGTCTTTGGCGCTTCGCTGATCGGAATCGGCATCGACTATTCCATGCATCTGCTTGCCACCGCACAGGGCCGGCCTGATTGGACCCCGGCACTGGGCCTGCAACGAATCTTCAAGCCGACCGCCATTGGCCTTGCCAGCAGCGTGCTCGGGTTTGTCGCCTTGTTGTTCACTCCGTTTCCGGTGCTGCGCGAGATCGCTGCGTTTGCCATCACCGGCCTCGTAATGGCATGGTTCACGTGTATCGCCTTGGCCACCCCGATCCTGCGCAACTATCAGGCGCCGGCTGACACGTGGGTTGCCGACTTCGCAATCAGGCTGGCCCGACTGCGGGATCGATGCATGACTCGACGCTGGCTCGTGATCGGCCTGGTCCTCCTGCTGGCACTGCCGGGGCTGATGTTGTTGAAACCCGATGACAACATCACCGCACTGCAGGCCAGGGACACTCCTGTGGCATTGGATGATGCGTACATCCGGGAACATCTGCCGATGGGCATTGCCAGTCAGTTTTTCCTGGTTGAAGGTCACACAGTTTCCGAGCTTCTGGCCAACGAAGCAGCGTTGGTACGGCAACTGGACTCAACCCGGACGGCCACTCCCATCGCGCTCTCCTCGATAGTCTCCTTGCCAGACGACCAGCAAAAGGGGGTGCACCTGCTCCAGGAAAAACTCGGCGCCTCCGGGCTGGCTGCCGGTTTTTTCAAGCGCATTGGCTACAGCGAATCGGCCGCGGGTGCTGAATTCGAACGCTGGGAGCGCGCGTCCACGCTGACCCTGGAATTGCCTGAGTTCACTCGGCACCTGGCCCCACCATGGTCGCTCCTCTGGCAGGGATGTGAAGGTCTGCGCTGTCGCAGCATCGTCCTGCTCGACAAGGTGCGCGACAAGGGCGCGCTCGAAACCGTCCATTCACCCGGCGCCCGACTCGTTGACCAGGTGTCGCTCCTGTCCGGCCAGTTTGCACAGTTTCGTGCGTCCGCGTCGCTGATGCTGGCCGGTGCAATTGTGCTGGTCATCGTCGTGCTGACCTTCACCTACGGTCTACTGGCCGCGCTTCGGATCACGCTCGTCCCGATTCTGGGTCTCGCCATCGCGCTGGGGATGCTGGGTCTGACCGGAACGCTCTACAGTGTCTTCAATCTGTTTGCACTGCTGCTGGTCTTTGGCATCGGCATCGACTACGCAGTCTTCCAGCACGTCAACGCACATGACTCCGGTGCCGAACTCAACCGAACGGAATTTGCCATCCTGCTTTCTGCGATCACCACACTGTTGGCATTTGGATTGCTGGCGGTGAGCGAAACAACCGTCATCTCGGCGTTTGGCAGCACACTGACCATGGGCATCGCCAGCTGCTGGTTGCTGTCCCCGCTCGCACGACCTGAAGGCGCGGCTCGAATACACCAGTCCGGAGACCCCGGATGACCGCAGCCCAACGTCTGCAGACCTGGTTACTCGTGCTGATCTGTATGGGCATTCTCTGCGGATGCCAGACACGTGGTGTGACCCCGCCACCCGCAGCCGATTTCCCGACGGCCATAACGTCCTGGCCGCTCGCCAATGATCCGGTGGCAAACTGGCGTGCCAGCAGCGAGTTCACGGCAACCTTCGGAACGGGTCAGACGATGCGGACGTTCCGCGCCCTGCTGACAATTGAACGCAGGGGTGAGCAGCTGCATTTCATCGCCTTGTCACCGCTTGGCATTCCGCTCTTCACTGCTTCCCTGCTGCAGGGCGGCGAACTGACCGTTACCCAACAGGTGGCGACCAATCTCGAGCCGGAACGGGTCCTGGCAGACTTGCAGTTCTGTCTGTGGCCGGATGCACAGCTGCGGGAAGCGTACCAACAACCCTGGACCATGGCTCAGGATGCCGCAGGCAGAACCCTGCATCGACACGGTGACATCGTCGCCACGGCGCGGTGGCCGGAAGCCGTGGCGCATCGGCCAATGCGAGAGAAGGCTGGCTACGCGGTAGTCCTTCAGCATCGGCTGATGAACTACGAAATCCGCATCAAACCCCTTCCGGCATCAGCGCCGAAGCAGAAACCGGAAGCAGACGGAAGAGACCGCAAGGAGACCTGATGTGGACAACCCGGAGCCAACCGATTGGCCGCAGGGGGTGGAGCTCACGGCGAGGAATGACGCCTATCGGGAAATGCCGGAGCATTTTTACCGGCGACTGCGCGAGTTTGCACCACACTTTCGCGACCACGCCTACGGGCGCATCCTGATGACGCGCCACGATGATGTACGCATGGCGCTTCGCGAACGCTCTTTGTCGGTCGATGCCACCCTGAGCCATCCGGATTCCTATACAAGACGAATTGCCGGCACCGGCGTTGCCGAACGGATGGGCGACACGGCGTACACACCACCGCTCGTGCTTCTGGACGATCCGGCACATCGCCGGCTGCGCAGCCTGGTCAGCAAGGCGTTCACGCCGGCTGCGATCGATGCCATGGCACCGCGCATCGCGACGATTGCGGACACGCTGATCGACCGGCTGCGCGGTTGCGACGAAACGGATTTTGTCACCGCGTATGCGGCACCCCTGCCAACGTGGGTCATCGCCGACATGATGGGTTTGCCGACCACGCGCATCGACGACGTCAACCGCTGGTCGACAGACATTCTCATGGGCTACGACCCGGAGCGCGACAGCTCGATCCAGCGCGCCTTGCGCGACGCCTACCTTGCGCTCACCCGCATGATCCGCGAGACCGTCACGGCCCGCAGGACGTCACCGCGCGACGACCTGATTACCCGCCTGGTCCAGGCGCAGGAGGCAGACGACCGTCTGAGTGATCTCGAGGTCGTGAGTCTGTGCGTGCAGCTCATGGTGGCGGGTAACGCGACCACCTCTGATCTCATGGGCAACGGGCTTGTTGCACTGCTTGACCGGCCTGAACAGCTGGCCCTGCTCCAGGCAGACCCGGATCTCATGCCGCAGGCGGTCGAAGAGATGCTGCGGTTCGATTGTCCGCTGACCGAAACTGCCCGCGTAACAACCCGTCGACTGTCCTTCGGCAACTGTCCGGTGGAACCAGGAGATACGCTGACGCTGTCGCTGGCATCGGCAAACCGGGATCCTGCAGTGTTTGAACGGCCTGACGATTTTGATCTGCGTCGAACCACCAACCCCCATCTTGCGTTCGGCGGTGGCATACATGCCTGCCTGGGTGCACCCCTGGCACGACTGGAAGCGTGCATCGGCATGTCACGCTTCCTGGCCGCATATCCCGGCGTGCACTACGCACCGACCAGACCCGAACGCCGTCGCCTGCCCTTCTTTCGCGGCCATGCAGCGCTCCCGGTTCGACTGCGCTGATCAGGACGTTGCCGGCAGTGACGCGGTGTCACCGGCTCCGGGCCGCCTTGCCAAAAAAGGGTGAAAAAAGACGCGCGAAAAAAGATGGGTGAAAAAAGGCGGGCGAAAACACGTTTTGTCGATCAACCCCGACGCCACACCCCGGAAATATTGCTCGAATAACCCAGGACACGATAGGTTGCATCCACCAGCGCCTGGCCTCGTTCGTTCAGGAGAATGCCCGGCCCCATACGGTTCATCGCATACCCAAAACTCATGCGCGCCGATGGATCGGCAAAACCGATACTGCCTCCGGCCCCCACGTGGCCGAATGCCGTGCCACCGAGTATCACGCTGCTCCGGTCGACACCCGGTGTTTTGCGGTTATCCATGGACTTCATGAAACCCAAACCAAACCGCGTGGGGATCAGCAGGGTTGCATCCTCGTGTGTGGCCACCGCAACCTCACCCATCGCAGCCAGCGTATCGGCATCAACAAATCGCCGGCCGTCCAGTTCGCCACCACAGGCAAACGGCGCATAGATCCTCGCCAGCCCGCGGCCGTTGGCCACTCCACCCCCACCACCGATTTCCGCCGCCCGACAGTGACGGCTGTTGGGATTGAATCCACCCTGGTTGTAAAAGGCGAGCGCAGGAATCGAGTTCGGGTCCTTGATCAATGCCTGGGTGAACGCACCCTGGGGTGCCCCGCGCACCGGCCGGAAGGGAATCATCGGTGCAACCCGGCTTTCCATCGCCTCCGGGAGCCCGATCCAGAATTCCGCAGCAGTCGGCTTGGCAATGGCCTCGCGAAAATAGGTGCCAAGCGACTGACCGGAGACCCGGCGGATGAGTTCCCCCACGGTCCAGCCGAAGTTGGCCATGTGATAACCATTGCGGTTTCCCGGTTTCCAGAACGGCTCTTCGCGCTCCAGCCGTTCCACCATGTAGCCCCAGTCGCAACAGCCGTTTTCCTTGAGTTTCTCGCGCATGGCAGGGACCCCGACCGAGTGATCGAGCATCATGCGAACGGTCGCTGCTTCCTTGCCGTTGGTCGCAAACTCCGGCCAGTACCGGCTGACCGCAGCGTCGAGATCGAGTTCACCGCTGGCAACCAGCGTGTGCGCGGCCAGGGCCACTGCACCTTTGGTGCTCGAAAAGACCACACAGACCGTATCCGCCTGCCATGGCGATTGCGTTTTCACATCCGCCACGCCACCCCAGACATCGACCACACTGGCGCCCTCGCGGGTTACACACAGTGACGCGCCGATTTCACCGTTGGCTTCGAAGTTGTGAGTGAAAGCATCAACAACCGGTTTGAATTCAGGTTCAAAGGTGCCTTGCAGGATGCCCTGGGCGGTGTGTTGCTCAAAGTTGATCATGAAGCGCTGACCTTGCTTGCCAACCACCAGTCTAAACAGTTTCGAGGCACCACCCGAATCACCCGCCAACCGTGCACGGTCCTCTGCGTCCTCTCTCGGCTGGACACCCGCAGGATCCGGCGCAGCTGCAGCATCTGTCCACACCAGCGGCCGATATTTGCAACTGCCGGATTCCCGTTATCGGCCACCACTCACGTCGACCAGGGCACCGGTTGTATACGCCGATTCATCGGCCAGCAACCACAGGATGACACGCGCCACCTCGTCCACCGTTCCAGCCCGCTGCATGGGAATCTGCGGTGCCAGTCGCTGCGCGCGATCCGGTTCCCCACCCGAGGCATGGATCCCGGTGTCGATGATGCCCGGACGCACGGCATTGACGCGTATGCCTTCCGTGGCCACTTCGCGGGCGAGACCCAGCGTGAAGGTATCGATTGCTCCCTTGCTCGCTGCATAGTCAACGTACTGGGCAGGTGAACCGAGCCTCGATGCGACGCTCCCCAGATTGACGATGGCACCACCATGTCCGCCTGCACGGGTGCTCATGCGGCGGACCGCTTCCCGGGCACAGTACATCGTGCCCAGGACATTGACCGCGAACATCCGCTGCAGTCGTTCGGCCGACATCCCGTCCACACGCTGCGCCCTACCGACGATGCCGGCATTGTTGACAAGCCCACGCAAGGCACCTGCTCCGAAGTGGGCATCCACATCCGCGAACAGCGCCGTTACCGCATCACTGTCGGCAACATCACCCGCGAACATCGCCGCATCGCCTCCGGCTGCGACAATGGACGCAACGACAGATTCGGCAGCGTCACGGCCCTGCCGGAAATTGAGCGCAACCGCCCAGCCCTGGCGGGCAGCCAGCACTGCGGTGGCAGCCCCAATGCCACGACCGCCGCCCGTGATGAGGAGGACCGGTCGCGTGGTAACCATGCCTTGTGCTCATTCAGAAGGAATGGAGATTATGCCCGCCCGCCACCGCGAAAGGCATCACGCCCCGGAACGAAAGGCCATAGAGCACCAGGCCAGCCGGCAGTGCACCGCCCTGGTGTTACAGCCGCCGGAAGATCAGGGACGTGTTGATGCCGCCAAACGCGAAGTTGTTGCTCATCACCACATCTGTCTGCAGTTCTCTGCCAGCCCCGACAATGTAGTCGAGCGGTGCACAGAGCGGATCCACGTTGTCCAGATTCACCGTCGGATGAAACCATCCTTCGCGCATCATGTTCAGCGTGGCCCATGCTTCGATCGCGCCACACGCGCCCAGCGTGTGGCCGAGATAACTCTTCAGGCTGCTGATGGGCACTGCTGCGCCCATGGCATCCAGAGTCGCCCGGCTTTCGGCGATGTCACCACGATCGGTGGCCGTACCATGGGCGCTCACATAACCTACGACGTCCGGGCTGATTCCGGCGTCACGCATGGCGTCCTGCATGGCATTGCGCATCTGCTCCCAGTCGGGCTGTGTGACATGCATGCCATCGGAATTGGTCGCAAAACCGATGATCTCCGCATGAATGTGAGCGCCACGTGCGCGGGCATGTTCGTATTCTTCGAGGATCAGCGCAGCCGAGCCTTCGCCGATCACGAGGCCATCCCGATCACGATCAAATGGCCGGGGAACCGCATGGGGTGTGCTGTTCCTGGTGCTGGTCGCAAACAGGGTGTCAAACACGGCCGCTTCAGTAGGACAGAGTTCCTCGGCCCCGCCGGCAATCATGGCAGTCTGTCGTCCGAAGCGGATCGCCTCGAACGCATACCCAATCCCCTGACTGCCGGATGTACAGGCGCTGGATGTGGTATGGATGCGTCCCCTGATGCCAAAAAATACCCCGACATTGACGGCCGTGGTATGGGGCATCATCTTGATGTAGGTGTTGGCGTTGATGTTGCTCGTGTCATGGCCGATGAGCATGGCGTGAAAATCCGCGATGGCAGACGTCGAACCGGTTGATGAACCAAAGGCAACGCCCATCTGTCCGGAGTGCAACAGTTCTGAACCCAGCAGCCCTGCGTCTTCAAGCGCCAGCTCACTCGCGCGGGTCGCAAGCAGGGCTACGCGCCCCATGCTGCGGATCTTCTTGCGCAGGTAATGGGCCGGAGAGGTGAACTCCGGCACTGGTGCAGCAAGGCGTGTATTGAGTGACTCGAAGCGCTCCCAATCAGCCATGTAGCGGATCCCGGTTCGCCGGTTTTCCAGGCTGGTGCGCACGGTGGACCAGTCCTGGCCAATCGATGTGATCGCGCCCATCCCGGTGACAACAACCCGCTTCATCCCAGTCAGGTGAGTCATGGGCTTACATCATGCCGCCATTGACGGAAAAGACCTGGCGCGTGATGTAGCTGGCATCGGCCGACAGCAGGAAGGCGACCAGTCCGGCCACTTCGGCGGGTTTGCCCAGGCGACGCATTGGAATCATCTCTCGCACCTGCTCGATCATCGTACCTTCAACCATATCGGTTTCAATGAGACCGGGGGCTACACAATTGACGGTGATCTCGCGCTTCGCGAGTTCCAGCGCCAGCGCCTTGGTGGCGCCAATGATGCCGGCCTTGGCCGCGCTGTAGTTGACCTGACCACGATTGCCCATCAGCCCGGAGACCGACGACATTGTCACGATGCGTCCTGGCTTGCGCCGCCGGACCATGGGCATGACCAGTGGACGCAGGACGTTGTAAAACCCGCCCAGATTGGTCTCGATCACGGAATCCCAATCGTCATCCGTAAACGCGGGAAAGGCTGCATCACGATGAATACCGGCATTGCAGACCACGCCGTAATACGCCCCGTGTTCCTGCACATCGGCCTCAAGCACGGACCTGCACGCATCGCGATCGCCGATATCAAACTGCAGCCACCGCGCCGTTCCACCGCTACCGGTGATGCCCTCGACCACGGATCGAGCTTCTTCGGCACGACTTCGACAGTGCACCACCACGGAATAACCATCGCGGGCAACCCGCTCGGCAATCGCACGGCCTATTCCACGACTGGAACCGGTGACCAGAATTTCGCTGCCTGGATCAGCCACGACTGTTGACGCGTCCGATGCCTGAAACTGCCAATGCCGGGGTCAATCGAAAGCCAGTCATCACTGTGTCTTGATCACCTCACCACTCAGCGCGACATGCGCGATGGTGGTACCGGCAATGCAGCGATACTGTGTTGCGCTTTCCGTGGTCTTGCCCTTGGTCGTCGACACGATGTTGATGATCGCGTCACCCCCTTCCGTCGTGGCACTTTCCTGCAGGGCGATCAAGGCGGAAAGAAAAGCGATGTCGCAGGTTTTTTTGTCGGTGCGCATGACGCCGCTCGTGGCGCGTTCCTGGGTCCAGGTCGACAGCACCTTCACGGCCACCGGCGACTCCTGGCCCTTCATGTAAAAAGGGATGCCGAGCAACCGACTTTTGGCCAGTGGCGACTCCGACGCCTGGGCAACATCAAAAAAGTGTTCCGTCTCTCGGGCCTGAACCAGCGGGGACAATCCTCCCAGGAGCAGAATCAGGGTCGTCGTCCACACTGCATTACGGCTACTACGCATGGTCTGCCTCATGTCCTTTTGGCGGGTGCCGACAGAATCCGGCATTCGTCGAGCGTTGCCGACTATAACGCGCAGGCACTCGCTGACACCAGATTGCAGGTTACCCCACACCGTGTTTCCATCGATATCAGACCCTGCACCAGTATTTTTGCGACATCCCGCAGCCATCCAGCGAACCAGACCCCAGGGAACACGAAAAGGAAAAAAAATGACCCGGACAATCGAACAGCTACTGGAGATCGAAGCCATCAAGGAAGTGCGCTATCTCTACTCGCACTTTTATGACGGTAACCGGCTCGATGATCTCATCGACCTGTTCACCGACGACGCAATCTGCGAGTTTGGACCCAACTTCGGCGGTGACTGGGTGGGCAAGCCGCAGATCCGTGCGCGTTACCATGACTTCCTGTACGGCAGCGGTCGTGCGGTGCATTCACAGATGCATGCCGTCACCAATCCCTGGATTCGCCTGCTCGGCCCCACAGAAGCCTCGGGGCGCTGGTATCAGCTCAACCTCAACGTCAGTGAAGGGGCAGCCAATCCGCTGACCCTCTTTGGCATCTATGACGATGTGTACAGGAAGGTCGAAGGTGACTGGAAGATTCACCGGACCCGCATCGATTTCCTCTGGCCGAAGCGCGAGTTTTATGGACTGCGCCCGAACCTTCCCTGAGCGCTGACTGCTCGGTGCTGGTTACAGCACTCGGTGGAGCGCTGGATACAGCGCCTAGTGATCAAACGCCACGCTCTTGATCAGCGCATGGACGTCAAGACCTGGAGTCAACCCCAGGTCTTCGGCGGCCGCACGAGTGATTCGTGCACGCAGGTGTTCGGATCCGGTCTGGAGCAGGACTTCTGCAAACGGTGAGGTCGGATCGGCAACAATATCCAGGATTCGAGCGGGCACCATGTTGCGGATGCTGATGCCCTCGGGACGCTGCAAGGCGATGGCTACATCACGCGAGCGGATGCGCAGATGGACCACCTGTCCGGCGATGAGATGTGGCAACAGCGGCATGGTGATCAGCGCGTCACCCAATCGCAGGGAGGTCAACATCCGTGCATGGTCATGGCCTGTCACCGCTGCCGTGATGATGGCGCCAGCCTCGAAACGTCCGGTGACCGACTGGACATCCAGTCTTTCCAGCACCGACACCGTTTCACCCAGCGCCTTGACCTCGCCCTCGGCGAGCACCAGCACCCGGTCTGCCAGCCTCGCCACTTCATCCAGCGAATGGCTGACGTACAGCATCGGCACCTGAAATTCGTGTTTCACGCGTTCAAGAAAAGGCAGGATTTCGACCTTGCGCTGATTGTCGAGCGCCGACAGCGGTTCATCCAGCAGCAGCAGGCGTGGGGACGACAACAATGCTCGTGCCAACGCAACTCGCTGCCGCTCACCCCCGGACAGTGATTGCACCGTCCGGACCAGCATTGCGCCCAGATCGAGCTCGGCCACGACACGATCCCACTGCATTGGCCCTGTCGACGGGGACCGCCGCTGCGCAAAACGCAGGTTGCCCTCCACATCCAGGTGGGGAAACAGTTGCCCATGCTGAAACACGTAGCCAAGCCGGCGTGTGTGCGATGGCATGTCAACACCACGGCTGGAGTCGAGCCACACCGTATCGTCGAACCGGATTCTGCCAGTAGCGGGTTGAAAGCCGGCCAGACTGCGCAGCAATGTGCTTTTGCCAGCACCACTGGGACCAAACACCGCGGTGCAGCCCGCCAAAGGAATCGATTCGCCAACCCGGAGGCAAAAGTCTCCTGCCGATACCGTCAGGTCCATCTGCAGCGTCATGTGATGCGAAACCGCAGACGACGATTCAGCAGGTAGACCGTCGACAGGACAACAAACGAAAATACAACCAGCAGCAAGGCCAGATCGTGGGCTTCGTCGAAGCGCAGTGTTTCCACATATTCGTACAGCACGATGGAGATGACCCGGGTTTCCCCGGGAAGACTGCCACCCACCATCAGTACCACACCAAATTCACCGACGGTATGTGCAAAGGTCAGGATGCCGGCAGACAGGAAACCGCGTAGCGCAAGCGGGCAGGCAATCGAAAAAAAAGCATCGAGTGGCGATGCACCAAGACTCGCCGCAGCATGCATGAGTTCGTCATCCACGGCCTCGAACGCGGTTTGCAGCGGCTGCACCATGAATGGTAGGGAATACAACATGGAGGCAAACACCAGTCCCGTGAAGGAGAAGGTCAGCGTCGATCCAGTGAGTTCAACCCACGCGCTGCCGAGCAGTGCTTCCGGGCTGAACAGCAGCAGCAGATAAAAGCCGAGTACCGTCGGTGGCAACACCAGAGGCAGCGCCGTCACCGCTTCGACAAAGGGCTTGAACCAGCGTTTTGAGCGGGCCAGCCACCAGGCAAGCGGCGTGACGATCAGCAGCAGCAACAACGTCGTGACACCCGCCAGCTTCGCAGTCAGGGATATGGCGGTCAGCAAGTCACCCATCAACCCCGTATCCGAATGATTGGATGATGTTTTTGGCTGCAGGTGCCTGCAGGAAGGTCATGAACGATCGGGCTGCCTCGTTGCTGGCCGCCCGGTTCAGCAGCACCGCATCCTGGAGGATGGGTGAATACAGTGTTTCATCGATGGCCACCCAGGTGCCTGGATCAGCGGAGTACACCTGCGAGCGGGACAACATGCCAAGCTGGGCCGCGCCGGTTGCAACCATGGCATGAGCCTGCGCAATGCTCTCGCCATAAACCAGTTGCGGAGTGATGCGTTCCCTGAGGGATAACGCAGCCAGCACTTCCAGGGCAGCCGATCCATAGGGTGCAACCGCAGGATTGGCGATCGCGATACGCTTCCACTGCGGCTGGATCAGCAGAAGATCGGGTGTTCCTGCCAGCGGTTTACCACCGGCCCACAGCACCAGCCGCCCACGTGCATACGTGATCTGACTGGCCGCCACCGCCTTGTCTTCCCTGACTAGACGCGCTGCATGCATCTGATCGGCCGACAAAAACACATCAAACGGTGCCCCATGCACGATCTGCTGATACAGCTTGGCCGTGGACCCGCTTGTGACGGTGACGGCGTGTCCGGATTCGGCGGAAAACCGGGGTGCCAGGACATTCATCGTGGCCAGGAGATTGCTCGCCGTGGCCACGACAACTTCCCCGGCGTACGCACCCGGGCAGCCGCACATGAGCACCAGCCAGACCACCGTGTTGCGCAGTTTCAACGGAGCACGACCTCCAGACTTTCGTAGCCGCGAAAGCGGGCCCTGGCCGCTCGCCGCGCAGACGCCACCTTGAGGTCGGGAAATCGCTGGAACAGCCGTAACAAGCCGATGCGTCCTTCCAGGCGCGCAACCGCCAGCCCCGCACAGGTGTGAATGCCACCGCCAAAGGCAAGGTGCGGATTGGGCGTCCGACCGGACTGGAACTCATCGGGACCGGCAAACACCTCAGGATCACGATTGGCACCGCCGATGCACAACGTGATGATGGTGCCCGCTCCGATCTCCACACCATCGATGGTCAGGTCAGCGGTGGCCGTTCTGTTGCCAAGCTGATTGGGGCTTTCCATTCGCAGCACTTCTTCCACGACGGCATCCATTATTGCAGGATCGGATTGCAATTGTACAACCACCTGGGGCCGCTCGCTGAGCAGGACAATGCCGTTGCCAATCAGGTTGGTTGTCGTTTCATGGCCAGCGTTCAGCAGAAAGATGCACTGGTGCAACAGTTCATGCAGGGACAGCGCGCCGGTAACCGCAGCATCACCACCCGTCGATCCACCGTCGCCTGCAAAACTTGCACGCAGCAGTCTGGCGACAATGTCGTCTCCGGCCAGGAGACCGCGCCGTTGTTCGACGAGTTTCGAGAGATAGACCAGAAACTCCTGGACAGCCCGCTGTCCCGCGGCCAGCACGTTGGCATCTGCGGAGACCTCGAGTGCCCCGAGGATGCGCAATGACCAGTCGCGGAGCGGTGCGCGTTCTTCGGGCGGAATGGCGAGCAGGTTACTGATCACTTCCACCGGAATGGCGGCAGCATAGTCGGTGATGAGATCAGCCGACTGTCCGGTTTCCAGTTGATCAAGCAGCCGCTTGACCAGGGTTTCGACGGCCGAATCCAGCGCACCGACCACGCGGGCGGACAATGCATCACCGATCGCACGCCGGACTCGGGTGTGCAGCGGTGGGTCATTGAACACGAGGCTGGTGGTGTGATGTTCAAACAGCGGCGATCCCGGCCCGAACAGCGGCGCAAACTGAACCCGCTTGTCCGAACTGAAACGACGGGTATCCCGATAGACCGCCAGCAGATCGGCATGTCGAGTCAGAAAGATGCTCCCATCGGGACACCTCAAGACAGGGACTTCCCGTTGCAGCCGGGCATAGGTCGGGAAGGGGTTGGCGTAAAATTCCGGCGGCAGCAAACGCAGACTGAACTGATTGGGATCGATCGTGTGTGTCACGTCATTCAACCACGGCACGGTTTTGCCACCAGGCAAGAGTCGCAAACACCTGATTGTAGACCCTTCAGCGGTTGAGCTTGCGGACCCGGCTGCAGGCTGCATCCCCACAGTGGTTGCGGAAGGTGCCCGTGGCAAAGGTTTCGCCGCAGACCGCACATTGGCGTTCGACCACACCATTGAAGCTTATCTCGGCTTTTCGAGCCGCCAGCACCCGAGCAAGCCGGGTGTCCGCTGCAATGAGATCACGGAACTCGGCGTCACCAATCTCCAGCAGTTCCATCACCCGGGTGACAGACCAGCGGGGTGAGCGGAGCAGCAAGGTTGCCGCTTCAGCGGTGGTATCCAGTCGATCCAGCATCAACTTTCCCGGGCGAAGACCGAAAAATTACCAGCACTGCAGACGAATGTCTCTGCGCTTTTGCGCACGAGGTGACGACCACCACAGTCGCCGCATACACTGCCGACCTCCGATTCCACAGAGGCAACCCCCATGTCGGTATTGCTGAAAATCTTCAAATGGCTGCTCTATGCGGTGCTCGGTCTCGCTGCCCTGGCCAGCATCACGGTGTTTGCCCTTCGATTTGGTGACGGTCCTACAGAGATCATCGCCGGGGGTGCCTTCACAACCGGCGAACGGTACACAGGTCCGGAGCCGGACTGGTCGTTCCTCAAGGATCGACAGGAGGTTGAATTTCAGTTGCTCGACCCCGAACGCTCACGGACGACATGGATCGTGGAGCACGAAGGCCGGATCTACATTCCCAGCGGCTACATGAAAAGCACACTCGGCAAGATCTGGAAACAGTGGCCCAAGGAGGCGGAACAGGACGGTCGGGCGTTGTTGCGCGTAGATGGCAGGATCTACGAGCGGACACTGGTACGGGTCAAGGAGTCTCCGGCCCTGCCAACCATCGTCAGCGAACTTGGCCGCAAGTATCTGGGTCAGGCACCGGACACGTCTGCCGATCCTGCGACCCGGGCAAAGCTGATGGAAGACGCTCTGGAACAGGTGCGCAGCGACTCGTTGTGGATCTTTGAGCTCGCGCCGCGTTGAGCGGCCGTCGATGCCTGATCAGGTCTGGCGTCGCCAGCGACTGAAGCGTCGGGCGAGGCGTTCGAGCCGACCAGGCTGCCAGGATTGTTGGGCCGCCTGGTCAACGTTGAGGTAGTTGATGGGCAACGTCGCCCCGGGGTGGTTGACACCTTCACTGACTTCGACATCCAGCACGAAGGACTCGTACCGGGGCCAGCGATAGTCATCGTAGGGCCACGTCCAGCACCGATGTCGGCGATACAATGATTCGATCGGGAACGCTGCTTCCGGGCGGGTGGGCAGTGTCTCGTAGTGAAATTGTGTTTTTGCCAGGATCTGCGCCATCAAGGTTGAGGACCGGTCGCTGGCATAATTGTCGAACCAGACTTCGAATCCGAGTTCCTTCCGCAGGCTTGTGACTGCGCGATACACCTGGACATGATCCTCGTGACCGTACTCGCCCCAGGGATTGTGCGTGACCACGGTTTCATAGCCCTGCAATGCAGTCTTCAGGCAAGCGCGCAATTCATGAAAATTGGCGTCGTATTGCAGCGGATCGCAACCCGGCAGCGCGTCGTTCGATGGGTATCCGTTAAGCAGGAGGCCCGTGGCAGACGCCACCGGGTTTGACCAGTCCGCACACTTGAAGGTCATCGATTCCCGAAGCCCGAGGAACTGCACGTTGGACATGGGAAACTCGGCGCTGGCCAATCGCCTCCCCTCGCTCCAGAGTTGCTGACCGGGTGCTTCGAGAAAGGTGATGAAGATTTTCCGAACCTGCTGGAAGATCGAGGAAAACCAGAGAATCTCGTCATCCGGGTGAGCAACCACCAGCGCCGCTGAAGAAAACTGTTCGAGGTTCAAGAGCTTGCCTGCCCCGTTGAAGTACCAGCACCAGTCTGTATCGCGGGCAGCAGGACTTTGTCGACACAGTCGTCGAAAGCCGCGCCAAAGGACGCCTTCGTGTGATGCAGGCGTGCGTAGTCCCAGGCCGCTCTGCCTCGCTCGGTCAGTTCCTGTGCAGGTCGTGCGCTCATGTCGTTGACGACCCGGCGAATTTCATCGATGGAGTTTTCCTTCAGGATCACGCCAAACGTTTCCGTGTCAACACTCGCCTCGAAACTGAGGATCGGGATGAGGCCCATGTGCATGCAGGACAGGGCGCTGCCACCGCCACCTTCTGCAGCAGTGGGATAAACCAGACCTACGCAGGAGGCGCAGATCTCGCGGAATTCCTCACCGGCGACATCAACCCAGCCATGGGCGTGAATATTGGGTGTGTGATGAAGCTCCTTGTCGTACTCCGCCATGAAGGCAGGCTCTTCGTCAAACGGCCCGCAGACGTGCAGATGTTTGTCAGGCATGCCAACAAACACTTCCAAGACAAGATCGAGCCCCTTGTGCACAAAGCCGGTGCTGCCAAACCACAGGTAGTGATTGCGGGCTGCTTCGATATTCCGACGCTCTGGATAGTCGTAGGTTTCGGGTGCGGAGATGGGAATGCGGTGTATCGGCTTGCCGGCGTAAACGTACGTATCGATGGTGAACTGATTGCCAAGAATGGTAGCTCGATCGGCATGTTCGAGCGCCCAGTTCATCTCCACCATCTTGATATTGGCAAGCGTAACGCCGCGCCGACGCTGGAGATCCAGCAAGCGCTGGTAGGCGGCGGCATTGTTGAAGAGCCAGTGGGCCGTATCCAGATGAACTACCTTGAGACATCGTCCGGGAAGATGTTCGGCGATACGTTGGAAATTGATACGTGCGGCAAAAAAAATCGCATAGTCCTTGCGGGGGACAAAGGTCTGGTTGAGGTAACTGATGACATCAACCGAAAAACCACGGGCCAGGAATGACTGCACGATCCGCCAGGTTTCCCAGTGATGTGTATGCGCATTCGAGATCGGGACCCCTGGGGCCAGCAGGAATGGATCGATCACATAAGCCACCAGCACGCTGCCTATGGGTGACCCGTCCGGCTGCAGTTCGATAACACGTTTATGCATGTTGCCACGCACTGGATGATCACCCGAAAGTCGGGTAATCACACGTCGTAGCTGGCGTTTGGTCCAGTCCTTCAGCATGTGCGATCCTGCACGCTTGTCGACAACTTCGTGTCCTTGCGGGTAATCACCGCGAATGATGCCAAAAGCCGGCAGGGTCGGCAGATTTATGTTCCGCGTATGATAGCTTGCACACAAAGCTGAGCCTGCGAACCAACACTGGCAGCGCTTATTTATTCAGACTTTCTATTCACTCAAGGATCTACGGATGGAACCGTATCTGGGCGACAACCTCATTTTCATCATCTCGCAGCCTCGTTCCGGCTCGACGATGCTGCAACGTGTACTGTCGGGTCACTCCGACATTCAAACGACAGCAGAAACCTGGATGATGCTGCACCCGATCTACGGCATGCGTACCTCCGGAATCGAGACCGAATACAATGCCACCTGGAGTCGTCAGGCCATGCTGGAGTTTCTTGAAAACTATGCCACCAGCACCGACGTGCTCGACGATGCCATCCGGGCCTATGCCAATGTACTCTACGGGCACGTGCTGAGCAAAAACTTCAAACGTCTGTTTCTCGACAAGACGCCACGCTACTTTTTCATCATTCCCGAACTTTACCGGCTGTTTCCAAAAGCAAAATTCATCTTTCTGCTGAGAAATCCGCTGGCAGTTCTTCAATCCGAACTGACGACCTACGTGAAAAACGACTGGAAGATACTCGGCTGGTTCAAGCCGGATCTTGTCGAGGCGCCATTACTCATCCAGCAGGGCATCGAATTACTGGGTAAGGATGGTCATGTGGTGCGCTATGAGTCGTTTGTCGAAGATCCCGAACGGCAGACCGCAGACCTGTGCCGTTACCTGGGAATCGACATGCAGGCATCAATGGTCGACTACTCCAGCACACCCGCGCCAAAAGGCGGGATGAATGATCCGGTGGGCGTGCATCGTCATTCCAGGCCAAAAACCGACAGCTCGGACAATTGGAAAAAGTTGGCCGAAGATCCCCAAAGCCTGCATTTTGCGCACGAGTATCTGGACGCCGTCGGGCCTTCGACGCTTGCGAGTATCGGCTATTCTACCGGCGACTTGAAACAGGTGCTCGGTCCGCCCCCTGACGCGATGGACCCGTCGATCTATCCCTGGCAGCTTGCGCTGCGGCCTTGGCAGAAATGGAATCTGAAAGAGCGCTATCGGGCAGAACTCTATGCGTCGTCCCTGCGCCACCCCGGTAACCCAATGATGTCCCGACTAGGGGCCAGGCGACGATGGCTACAGTTCATAAACAGAGAGATTCGCGCCGCTTTTGGTAATTAAGTTAACATATTGGGGCCAATCGGTCGGCGTGCCCGTGTTGGTTACGAAGTCATACATATGAATGTGAGTGGACTAGGTTAGTCTGCCGAATCAGCGAGCCAGGCCCCAACGGCGGCCAGAGCCCGGGAGATCAATCACAGACTTCCGGCGGTCTCTGGCATACAGTCCCTCGACGACCCCGGACTGGATATCCAGGCTCGGCTCGCACCATCCAGAAGGATCTTAGGCGATGACAGAACAGGCAATTCAGGTTGAGCAACTATCGAAAAAGTTCCATGTTGGCAGCCTGAAAAATCAGGAAATGACGCTGCAGGAAAAGCTGGCGAAGAGCTTGTCCGCACCTTTCCGCCGCATCGGCGGGTTACTGCGCGGCAATTCGACCGCGGCAGCGGATCTGGACGAGGTCTACTGGGCACTGCGCGACGTCTCGTTCACCATCAACAAGGGCGAAGTGGTCGCCATCATCGGTCGGAATGGAGCAGGCAAAAGTACGCTGCTGAAAGTGCTGTCGCGCATTACAGAGCCCACTTCCGGGCGTGCGATCATCAAGGGCCGGATCGGCTCCCTGCTGGAGGTCGGCACCGGCTTTCACCCGGAACTGTCCGGTCGGGAAAACGTCTTTCTGAACGGCTCCATCCTTGGCATGCGCCGCAAGGAAGTGGAGCAGAAGTTCGATGAGATCGTCGAATTCAGCGAGATCGCCAAGTTCATCGACACCCCGACCAAGCACTACTCCAGCGGCATGCGGGTACGGTTGGCGTTTTCGGTGGCAGCACACCTGGAACCTGAAGTCATGTTTGTCGACGAAGTTCTGGCGGTGGGGGATGCCGGGTTTCGCAAAAAATGCCTGGAGAAAGTACGCAGCATAGCCCAGGGTGGCTCCACGGTGATCGTCGTGTCACATAACGCCCAGCAGGTCACATCGATTTGCGAGCGGGCGATCTGGTTGAGCTCCGGTCAGTTGGTCGACGATGGCCCGGCTACCGAAGTGGTCACCAAGTACCTGTCACAGAGTATCGGCCTGTCCGGCCAACGCATCTGGGCCGACGACGAGAGGAATGGTGGCGAGATTGCCAAGGTACGTTCCATGCGCATCCGCAACGCGCGCGGTGAGGTCACCAACAACATTGATGTCCGTGAGAGTTTCTGCGTTGAGACGGAAATCGAGGTGTTGAAACCCGGACACGGTCTGTTGCTCAAGTACGATCTGCAGACCTCCGACCACGTTGGCGCGTTTTCTTCCACGGATACCAAGAATCCTACCTGGAACAACAAGACCTGGGAGGTTGGCACCCACTTACTTCGCATGTGGGTACCGGAGAACTTCATGCAGGTGGATACCTATCCAATCAACGCTATCCTCTGGGTATGGGAACCCAATCGCCATATCGAGTGGCACCAGATTGACGCGGTCTGTGTCCACATGCTGGACCATCTGGACGGTCCGACGGCCACGGGGGGCATGACCACCGGTTCGTGGACCGGGCCAATCAGGCCGATCATGAACTGGGAGATGGAGCATGTTGGCGGCTCAAAAAAATTCGGGGCAGCCAATTCCTGAGAGACAGGCAGCTGATCGCCAACTGATCACTCCTCACGCTGGACGCGACGCAGTCACCCGCTCCCTTGCCGTTGCTCGCGATCCGACGGGGGGCGGATCATTGGGCGGCCCGGCAAAACACTGGGCAATCTCCATCCAGGCCTGTGCATTCCTGCCAGTCACCTGCAAATGTGTGTCGCCAAGGTTTCGCACCTGGGTGACCACCTGACAGAATTCTTCAGCGGAGCCAGACACCGAAGACTCCGTCTCGCCTTCATTGAAGACCCATTCGGCACCGGACGGTCCGATCAGTCGGACGTGGGGCATGGGTTCCGGCACATCGAGCTTTCGATTGCGGAAGGTCCAGCCATAGGTATTGATCCCGAGCACGACGATATTGCGGATGTGATCAGCGTTCTGCCTCACTGAACCCAGTACATCGTGGATCTCCTGCCCATGGGCCCAGGTCTCCATCAGTCTTGCACTGACAGAAGAACGCACGCTCATGTCCGGACCCGCCCATTTCACCCGTTTTGCCGGATCAGCAACCAGGAAAGCCGTTGTCATATGGGAGGCATAGTCCGTCCAGGCCCGAACCAGAGCATGACCACCCAGACCTTCGGAGTGCTCGAGTTCAATGTCCCGCATGGAACGTCCGGCGCGGGACACACCCATGACCTGCCGCATGTACGCATCAAACCGATCAGGTTCGGCATAGGACTGGTAAGCCGCGCGATTCCAGACATGCAGGTGCCTGAGCACGTCGTTGATGGTCCAGCCCTTGAATGCGGTCACGGTCTCGAACTGGTCATCCCGCAGATCGACGAGGATGGATGCCAGCGATCTGGTTTCGGTCAGCAAATCCTCGGCCTGGGTAAGCACGCTGCAGCTCCTGTCGGAAAAGCGTGATGGTAACAGGCGAGCGCAGCGCCAGGCGTGGCCAGCCGTCAGGAACGATGTAGCGGGAGATTTCTGCGCGAGCCTGTCATCGCTCGAAAGCGCCAATATCCGGACCGCTTCCGGAGTAGGCCTGCGCAATACCCTGCCCGGCCGTCCAGGAGAGATCGCGATCAACCGTGAGCCGGTTGTTGGCAAGGTCAACCCGGACAATTCGCGCGCTGACATCCTGTCCCGACAGCTGGATCAGATCACCTTGTTCGCCTGTGATGCCGAAGCCATCGTAAAACCAGCTCGCATCACTGACTTCCAGTGTACGACCACTGCCGGATGTCCGGGCAGACGTCAGGTAATCTCCAGCATTGACCAGCGGACTGGTGGATGTCGCGGTGTAGTCATGACTGCCGCCAGACGTGAACGCGGGATTGGTCTGGATCGTGCGACTGAAATTGCCACCATCCGAAAAGGCACTGACATCGGCTTCCGCGCCAAACTCCTCGCGCACCACATTGCTGCCGAGCGGACTGGCAATCAGGTTGGCCTGAAAGAGATGCCCTGTGAACGACGTGCGATACAACACTTGCGCGGCACTGACACCGGCACAGTTGCCATTGGGGTGCCAACCCTTGTTGTCCCACAGCGCGTTGTTCTTGTAGATGTTGTTTTCGACGCGTCCACTGCCGCTTGAACCAAAGACCGCTATGCCGCCACAGGCATTGTCGTGAAAAACGTTGTTGTAAACACGATTGGCATAGTTGTAGAGCGCCTCATCCGGGTACTGCGTCATGCCAAGGCCAACGTTGTTTCCATAAAAAACGTTACGGCGGATGATCCCCTGCTGACCGGCATACTGGATGCCGTTCCCGCCCGATGTGCTGTAGTACTCGATGGAGTCATGCAGCACGTTGCCTTCGATCAGGTTGCGTTTGGTGCTGTCGAGAATGGTCCGGTTCTCGGCGAACTCGGCATTTCCCGGCCAGTTGGTGGTCAACGCTTCGCAGTCGAATACCGATCCGAGTTTCTGGGTTGGATTGGTGACGATGTTCGCGCGGATCACGTTGAAGCTGCCGCACTTGATGTTCCAGACATCATGACCGGCTTCGTTGAAGGTGTTCCCGTGTATCACGTTGTAGTCTGAACGAATCAGCGAGAGGCTGTCCGTACCACGATTGATCCTGCTGTTCAGTACCTTGTTATGGGTACTCCAGGCGAAATACAGACCACCACGCTTGCTGGCACCCGGATACAGCAGGGAACCATCGAACAGACCATCGTCGATCACATTGAAGTGAGAGTCGACGGCTCTGAGGAACCCCACGGAATCGCGCACCGTGAAACCACGGACAAGGTTGTAACTGACATGATCGAGCCAGATCGGGCCGTAATCCTCACCCGCGTCCCGAGAGTCCACCCCGCGAATGATCACGTTTTCGCCTGCTTCCTCGGTGTAACCAACATACGCAGACGCGGTACCGGACACCCGGAGTCGCAGGGCCTCCCGATACTCACCGCCACGTACAATGAACTGTGTTCCTGGTGCCGCAGCGGCCTGCGCGGCTGCAAAAGTCTTGTACGCGGTATCGCCGCCGCCGCCACAGGCACGCGCGGTGGGTGAATAATCGCCGGCACAGTCCCGCGCCAGGGATTGATCAATGAACCGGACCCGCGTGAATCCGTAACTTGATGGGGCCGGAGACGTGACGCCGACCGGAGGTACCGGGGGTGAAGTCGACGCAGGTGGCGGTGAGGTGGTTGGCGGTGGATTGGTGGTCGGCGGTTGGGTAGTGGTTGGCGGAGGGGTGGTAGCCGGTGGTGTTGTGGTTGGGGAGGGCGTTGTTGCAGGTGGAGGATTGTTTCCGCCGGACGGTGGTGTTGCAGCGGAACTGCCACCGCCACCGCCACCACAGGCAGCGAGGCAGGAAACCAGCACCATGAGAACCACCCGATGGAGCACGCCAGACAACCTTGTAGCGATAAACTACGTCAGTTTACTCCCCCTTTTATGACAACAAAACAGCCGTTTTGTTCGAACGACCTCCGTGGAACCCTTCAATAACGGACACACCTCGAGGGATTCAATAATCAATAACGGACACACCTCGAGAACACCTCCTCTACGAGGACACACCTTGTAGGAAACCGCAGGCCACCCTCGAATCGAACTGCTCCGGTGGCCGGTCACATCGAGAATCTGCAAACGCTTCGTGATCAGAGGGTTGGTCCCGGGTTTCCAACGGCGTCATCCACTCGGGTCACCCTCCTACACCTCTGACCTCCACCCGCCTGCACGACAGACCGCCTTCTTCGCCTTCCACGGACGCGCCCCTCCGACACACTGCCCCCATGGCGACTCCACGCAAGCTCCTCATCGACCCCGAGGTCCCGTTGTTCTATCACCTGGTCTCCCGGTGCGTGCAGCGGGCGTTCCTCTGCGGCATCGATCCCCTCACCGGCAAGGACTACCGTCATCGTCAACAGTGGCTCATCGACCGCCTGCACAGCCTCGTCCAGCACTTCGCCGTCGATCTGT
>JBGSHJ010000076.1:0-62498 GCA_041752315.1 Pseudomonadales bacterium | reverse complement strand
CCGTCGTCCAGCAAGTCGGCATTGGCCTGACGATCAACGGCGTTGAACGTGCCTGTGGTCACAAACTTGTACACATGCTCGAATATTTCATCATCACCCATGTACACCACCACCTGACCATTGCGCGCGACGATGCTTTCGGCACCTTCATGCTTGAGTCGGCCCAGCGCGGTACGTTTTTTTGGCATGGACGAAGGAAGCAGCGGATCGATCTCCACCACCCAGCCATAGTGATTCGGCGAGCGGGGCTCGGAGGAGACATCAAATTCCGGATGGAAACGACCCCATTGGTACCAGGCATCCGGAATTCCGTAGAGGGCATGATTGCGAGCCTCTGGATGGGTCGCATCCACTTCTCCGAGGAAACAGCCGTCAAAGTTCTCTTCGCCGCTCAGCCAGGTCTGCCAGGCTGTTATCCCCCCGGCACAATTGTTGACCATGCCGTCCACGCGGGTTCCGGTTGGATCCAGCGACGTGCGCAGGCGCTCGTGCCCGGCGGCCGGACCGGTGAGCAACATCGGTGTGCCCCTGGCCATCAGCCGACGATTGAACGCAGACCCAACGACCACCCGCCACTGCCCTTCAACCTCTTCCACTTCAACCACACTGCCACCGTGCGCCGCCAGCTCGACATCGCAGGTCTCCCTGGTGATCCAGTCGCGGAAGATCCAGGAGAAATCCCGGAACATGAGGTTCGACGTTGCATATTCGTGGTTGACACACAGCAAGCCGCGTTGGACTCCATTGTCACCCACCGGCAGGGGCACAAAACCAATGAAATCGTTGTTGTAGCCAAACTGCCGGGACTGGGACGCTGCTGACAGATGCAGCGAGTCAAACACCGGTGAATCCGCAAACAGTGGATCGCCCCAGCGGATCAGCACATCGGCGGTGTACCCATCGGCAACCGCCTGATCCTCCGATACTGCCCGCAACAGTTCGGGAAACAGGAATCTGCCGGGTTCAACCGGAACAGACGGCGCAACCCGTTCCTTCGCCGCTGGTGAGCAGCCGGTTGCCGCGACGATTGCTCCCGCCACAGCACCCTTGATCAGGTTTCGTCGTGAAAGCCTGGCCACGATGAGGTCCTGCATCAGAGGCGACGACTGATCCAGTCGCTGTCTGCCCGCGTGCCCCTCACCCGGTTTGTTCATTGCGTGTTTCCCCTCACGATGTACCAATCTGTTCGTCAATCGGCGTGCCCACCCGCTGATTCAGCTTGCGCAGGTTTTCAGCATGCAGGTCGCGATTGATACCGTATCTCGAGATCACAAACAGCGCGATGACAAACAAGCCAAGATACACAGGCAGAAACGTGGAGGCGATGTCCACACGGATCTCATGGGTCATCTGTGCCGCGCTGGTGATCGAATCCAGTCCGACCGAAGAGACGATGACTCCCGCACCGATGATCCCTCCCGCAGAGACCGCCTTCGCGGCAAACCCCCTGGCCGCAAAAAACAGGCCCTCGGAACGACGTTTGGTGGCCACTTCGCTGTCTTCGACAACATCCGCCATCATCGAGTCCACCATCACTCCACCTATCACCACTCCGACCACTTCCAGCACGATGAATACACTGTAGATTGCGAGGCTGTCCCAACTGCCGATCGGCGGCCACCATCCGTTGAGCAGCAGAAGATAGGGCATGGGATACAGAATCAGACGAAACGTGAATGCACCAATCGCCGTACGGGGCTTGCCATGACGCAGGGACAGCAACGGTACGACCCAATAGGCAATCAAGGGCGAGATCAGTACAAACACACCCGTGGTTGCGATCTGAGCACCCGTGAATCCGAAAAAATAGGTCGTATTGTAAAGATACAGCGCAGTACCAAGTCCGCTCGCTATGCCGACGGTGAGACCAAAGCCAAACAGCGCTGCAAAGTGCCGGTTGCGAACCGATTGCAGGATCTGGCGAATTTCCCGGGTGATCTCGCTCAACTTGAAGGTATCGTCTGGCCGTGGCAAAGCGGCTGCAGCACGTTGTGTCCCCAGTGAAGAGGCCAGGATCGCCAGCAGGATGACGATCGCTCCAACGGTTCCGTAGATGGCGTATCCGGTCGGTACGGCCACGCCATACGCGCCCACCCAGAAGAAGAAGTTGATGGTGTGTATCCCGTTGCCACCATACCAGCCAAAGCCATGCCGCAATGCAAGCCACTTGTTGCGTCGCTCGTAGTCCTTCTCGAGATCCGGCAACAAGGCCGTGGACGGAACTTCGAACAGCGTCGTGCCCGTTCGGATCAGCAGCGCCATCGCCAGTACATACCAGAAGCCATTGTCAGGTGTGATATCAACCACCGGATTGAACAATGCGTAAAAACAGGCGGGAAGTACCAGCAACGCGGCGTACATGAACGGGTGCCTTCGACCAAGCCGGGTGCTGGTCTTGTCGGACCAGTGCCCGAGCAACAGGTCAGATACGGCATCCCACAACATCGCAATCGCCAGCGCAATGGACGCAAGGTAGCCGGGTATGCCGAGGACCTGATTGGCAAAGATCAGCAGCAGATAGCTGAAAGCATTGTCCTTGATGCCGTAGGCGATGGACGCAGAACCGTAGAACCAGAAGATCGGCCGCCGTTCCAGCGGCTTGTCCAGCTCAGCTTGCCCGGTCTGCATGCGTATCCCCTTCCCTTTATTGTTGTTCTACTTGTTGTTTTCCATCCTGACCGGATGGTGGGGTGTTGATCGCATCGGGTCAACTCTCCTGGACTCATGACAATCGGTCCCCGACAGGACACCCTGCCCAGCCCGCCAACGAAGTTGCGTGACCCCGTCGGTCAGTCCGCTCCTTTCCAGTTCCCATGAAATCCAAACGGAATGCGGTGTGGCAGCCTGGCAACCGCAACGGGCACACCTTCGACATCCTGTGTATCCAGAATCACCAGATCGCTGCGCTTCTCCTCCGCGCGATACACCACTGACATCAGATAACCATCGCCCTCTGCGGCCGAGCTGCTGCGTGGAACAAAAACAGGCTCCGAAGTGCCATCCTGCGGTCCAAAACGATGCACCTGGCGGGTGTTTTTCTGCAGGTCATACCAGGCGATGACATTCATGCCACCACCATCACCTTTTTCCCTCGCGAGGTTGCCGGCGATCACGCCATAACGATTGCGCAAGCCGGTTCTGCGTTCATCGAGACGGGGGAACTCGCCCACCAGGTCATCGAGTTGCTCTTCCTTGAAGTCGTCGGAGTTGCCGGCGAGATCAAAGGTCCATCGCACCAGCCGTGCCTGGGACTTTTCCGGGTCACCCGGCGTACCGTCCGGATTGGGGAACAACGGCGCGGCTTCAAACTTCATGACATCGGCGATCACCTTGTCGCCCTCGGTCCAGGCATTCATGGGGTGAAAGACATAACACGCCGCCCCCTTGAACCAGCGCAGCTCGCTGACCTTGCCACCACGCGGCATGATACCCACGTGTGTACCCTTGTCAGGTTCCCAGGCATAGGCAGGCTGCCGGTTCATCGCGCGCTGCATGCTGCCTGTCAACGGAAAAATGGGGAACAGCACATGTCTGGAGGTTGTGATGAAGTCGTGCACCATGCTGGCGTAGGGTGCCTCGAACGTCTGGGACTCGGTGAGCTCTCCTGCGCGGTCGACCACGTGATACGACATACCGGCCGAAAATGGTCCATTGGTGGAATAGCCGAAAAACAGCATCTCGCCGGTTTCCGGATCCACCTTGGGGTGTGCAGTCATCGGACCCACCAGTTTGCCACCAAACGTGTGGTCACCTCTGGACTCGAGAGTCACCGGGTCGATCTCGAAGGGTGCATGAGCCTCTTCGAGGGCCAGCAGCCTGCCACCGTGCCAGACAATGTTCGTATTGGCGACTGTGGAGTCCTTGCCCATCACGCGCGGGTCGTTGTTGAACGGGTTGAACGGATCGAACAGGGCTTCGCCGGCGGCGTGCTCCCACTCCCACTTCGGTGTCCGCACCCATCGATTGCGGTAGGCGACCCGTCCATCCTGAATGCAGAACGCGTGGATCATGCCGTCACCGGCAAACCAGTGATGACCACCACGCGGCGCGTACTGTGGGTCGGGACCATTGCGAAAGAAAGTCCCTGCGATAGCACGGGGAATCTCGCCTTCAATCACGAGATCGGGCGCGTCGCACTCCATGCCCAGAGGCGCATAGTTGCCACGCAGTTGCGGGTGATCAGGGAAGGGTCTGGCCATGACACGCTCCGGGAAGGGAATGCCGAGACAATACACAATTTGGCATGACCTCGCCCTGCTCCGGCGACCAACGCGTGTCTGGAAGTCAAATGGGCGTCTGTCGACGCGCGGATCCGAGACGGCAACCGTGCAGACAGGAATCCACTGATCAGAGCGCTGCCTCTGACAGAACCCTGGCCGCCTTGCCGGCCAGCAGGGGTGCACGCTCGCCGATGCTCAGCATGCGGGGATCCTTGCTTTCGCCTCGCAGATAACGGGTATGGAGCTGGGTGACCACCACCGCCGTCTTCCAGTACGCAAAACCGATCCACCAGGGCAACGAATCCAGGGAGAGCCCCGCCATTTCCGCGTAACGCATGGCCACTTCCCGCCGTGAAGGCAGACCCATCTCGAGCATGCCCGGCTGACTGGTCATGTTGGCAAAATCCGGATCCGACGCATCGGGCCAGTACTGAACGAGCGTCCCCAGATCGATCATCGGATCACCCAGGGTGGTCATGTCCCAGTCGAAAATCGACTTCGCCCGATCCGGATCGTCCGGATCGAACTGAACGTTGTCTGGCTTGAGATCATTGTGCACAAAGGCCGTTCGCTCGCTCGCGGGTACCTGTGCAGCAAGACGTTCGGCAATTCGATCCATCAAGCCATCATCGTTGACAGGCCGCACCAGATCCCACCGCTTGTGCCAGCCAGCCACCTGTCGACCTGCAAATCCGGCCGGTTTGCCGAGGTCAGCCAGATCACACGTCACCGGATCCAGACTGTGCAATTCGGCCATGGCGTCAACCACGGCAAAACCGATTCGCCTGCCCACATCCGCATGACGCTTCAGTTCCGGCGGCATCTCTCCACGAACCACAACACCCGTGCGGCGCTCCATCACAAAGAAGTCCGCACCACACACCGACTTGTCATCACAGAATGCGTAGGCGCGAGGCGCCAGTCGCGTATGTTTCCACAAACGGGACAACACCTTGAACTCACGCTTCATGTCATGCGCGCCAGGCGCGATCACTCCAAACGGAGGCCGACGCAGGACCAGGTCCTGATTGCCATACTGCAGCAAATAGGTGAGGTTGGCGCTGCCGCCAGGAAACTGCAGCACGTCCAGTTTCCCGGTGAGGCCGTCAACATGTGCACGCACGTAATGGTCGATGGCCGGCCAGTCGAGTTCTTCACCTGGCCGGACGGGCGCGATATCAGCTGGGGTGACCATCAGCCAGCGGAAACACCGGCCGTGACACTGATGCCCATGGATGCCTTCTGCCCTGCCTTGGCTGCATCACGCATGCGGGCCAGTTCTTCCCAGCTCAGGTAATTGGTGAGGCCCTCTTCGCCGAAGAATATGACCGGACCTTCACAGACAAACAGATACTCGGTGTCTTCCAGCGCAATGGTCGCACCATGCAACACGCCATTGGGCTCGTAGTCATAGTCGCCTGCATTGAGAATGCCATCGCGTACCTGCAGTTTGCCCTTCAGTACGTAGGTATGCGCATCGGAGAGATGTTTGTGCGGTGCTGCGGTATAACCCTTGTTCCAGCGGAACAGCGCTACCCAACGACCGGTTTCAGCGCCGGTCCAAAGGACCTTCATCCAGGCCTTGCCCGGCTCGGTTTCGATCCACGGTTCATCGGCGCGGACGATGATGTCGGCCAGTTGATCATTGATCGGATTGATGTTCTGCAGTGCCATGATTCCCCTTCCTCCAGGTTTGACGTCAGTATGCCTCAGCCTTCGAGGCTGTCGGCTGTTGTCATCGGGCAGTATATCCACCATCCACCGGCAGGATCACGCCATTGATGAAGGATGCCTCATCACTGGCGAGAAAAGCCGCAGCAGCGGCAATTTCTTCCGGCTGCCCGAATCGGCCCATGGGATGCAGCGAGATCAGGAACTGGTCGACTTCCGGAACCTCCCTGAACAAAGCCGTCATCGGCGTGACAATGAACCCGGGCGCAATGGCGTTGACGCGCACCCCACGGGCGCCGTAACTCACCGCAAACTGGCGGGTCAACTGCACCACCGCGCCTTTGCTGGCGGCATAGGCACCCATGCCGTAATCACGAGGAACAATCGGCTCACCGGGAAATGAGGTCATGCCCACCAGTCCGAGTATCGAGGCGGTATTGATGATCGAACCACCCCCCCGCTCGGCCATCATTTCACTGCCGTAATAGAGCCCGTTGTAGACGCCTTCGAGATTGATGCGAATGGTGGTTTCCCAACCGGGACCACTCCCGACGCCTGCGTTGTTGAACAGCACGTCGAGGCCGCCAAGAGCATCCACCGTCGCATGCAGTGCCCTCTGTACCGCGTCTCGATCGGCCACATCCACACAAATGGCCTCGGCACGGCCGCCCAGTTGTCCGATGTGATTGGCCACATCCTCGGCCGCCGCAAGATCGATGTCCGCACACATGATGGCCGCGCCACCCTGGTGAAACCGCATCGCGCTGGCTCGACCGATCCCAGAACCTGCGCCGGTAATCAGCGCCCGCTTCCCCGCAAGACTCATCCCCGTCCCCCTGATGGTTTTTCCGTCCTGCGCAAGTATCAACGCAACCGAGGGAACAAGACCAGAACCAGCACGACGTGCAACTGACGGCCTCCATGACCCACGCGTCCAGCCATCAGCTCATGGCGACACCAAACGCTGCCCCCACGGCCGCGGTGATTGCCATGGCCAGTGCCCCCCAGAACAGGACACGGATTGCGCCTCGTATCGGGCCGGCACCACCGGTCGAGGCGCCAGCAGCACCCAGCACTCCGAGCGAGACCAGCGAAGTGAGCACAACCCAGCTGGTGATACCGGATTCCGGCGCAATAGCGGCGAGTCCAAGGGGTATGGCCGCTCCACAGGCAAAGGTCAGCGCCGAGACCACGGCAGCCTGGACCGGACGAGCCGTCATCGTTCCGGAAATCCCCAGTTCATCACGCTGGTGGGCGGCCAGAGCGTCGTTCGCCGTCAATTGCACGGCCACCTGGCGAGCCAGGTTTTCATCCAGGCCACGCGCGACATAGATACCCGTCAGCTCTTTCAGCTCGGACTCGGGATAGTCGGCCAGTTCGCGCTTTTCGCGCTCGGTGTCCGCAGCCTCCGCATCCGTCTGCGAACTGACCGAAACGTATTCGCCTGCGGCCATGGACATCGCACCGGCGATGAGACCGGCCAGCCCCGCGATCAGGATTTCCGGGCGAGCAGAACCCGCAGCCGCCACGCCTACCAGGAGGCTGGCTGTCGAAACGATGCCATCGTTGGCACCCAGCACCGCAGCACGCAGCCAGCCGATGCGATGAACCTTGTGAATCTCGGAATGAATCGGGCGAGCCATGTCTGAATTCCTGGTGGCCGTGCGCCGAAATACGGCGCTGTCGGCTTAGGCGGGTTTGTCACCGGTAATCATCGAGCGGGGAAGATTCTCCCGATGTGCAAAACTGGATGCTGCCACACCCCCGACATGCAACAACACCAGAAACAGAGTGAAGTTGGCGAGGAACTCGTGCGCTTCCTCCAGTATGTCCTCCAGATCATCATTCTTGCTCGACTTTCGTTTGGGCTGCCTGGCGATCTTCGAGCCAGCCGCCGGCGGCGCAGCCGCGGGTCGGGTCTCGGTCAGCCATCCAGCCAGCGGGCTTTTGCCTTCGTCCACTGCATACAATCCAAGGCCGCTCAGCGTCGTACCGAGCAGGCTTGCAAGCAGCATGACCACCATGGCACCACCCGCCGGGTTATGACCGCGATAGCGTCTGCCCCCACCCGAAACCAGCCCCCGCAGATAACTCCAGATGGCTCGCGGGCCACGTACAAAATTCACGAAGCGCGCATGCTCCGGACCAACAAGTCCCCACACCAGCCGCCAGAGCACGATCAGCGTAATGCCGTAACCCGCCCAGACGTGAATCTGCAGGACGTCGTCCTCGCCCTCGGTGAGATAGGCGACAACAAAGCCCAGCGCCAGCAACCAGTGAGCGAGGCGCACACCGACATCCCAGACCCGCACCACACCCGTCGACTCCATTTTATCCCGCGTCATGAATACATTCTCGTTCTTGGAAAGTGCCCTACACTCTCGACCCACGCGCGAATTGCGCCATCCTACAGATGTGAAACGTCCGGAAATCAAGCCCTTGCGCGAACCTGAATCACCCACCCGACCTCTGGAACTTGGACTGGCGAGCCTGTTTGTTGCCATCGGAGTCCTTGCCTGCGTGGACATCGCGACCGACCTCGAAGAGGTGGGTGTCGGTTTCCACGTTGTCATCGAAGCTCTCATCGCCCTCGTCGCAATGGGTGGCGCTGTGCTGCTCCTGCGCCTGCTGATCCGGCGTCGCCGCGAACTGAGCCGCAATCTTGCGCAGGCGCAGTCGGACGCGCAGCAATGGCGGCAGGACGCGCAGGCATTGATCCGCGGCCTGGGAGTCTCCATCAACCTCCAGTTCACTCGCTGGACGCTGACCGAGGCAGAAAAGGAAACGGCTCTGCTGTTGCTCAAGGGCCTGAGTCACAAGGAAATCGCGCAAGCGCGCGGAATCTCCGACGCAACCGCCAGACAACAGGCAACCACCGTGTACCGGAAGGCGGGTGTTGCCGGGCGAAGCGAACTGGCGGCTTTTTTTCTGGAAGATCTGGCCTTGCCCGTTCAAGGGACAGACCTGGGTGCACGCGTCCGTTCCTGAGCCGTCAGCGTCTGCACACAAGTCCCCGTGTGTTACTGGTCGGCAAAGCGCGAGTTGCTCAACTGCTTGTGGCTGACCTCTTCAGGCATGTTGGTCAGCAATCGATACAGCCAGCGGATGCCATTCACATTCTGGTCCCGCGCTGCCGACAGAATGCCAACCATGCCGTAGTTGCCCTCGTGGCAGGCGTACTCGTATATCCCGCCATCGCTCGGCCGGAACACAAGCTCTCCATGCCATGGCCGTCGGTAGATGCGGTCATCCTCCATGGCGAAGGCGTAGTGGATCGAATCAGCGCCGGTTCGTGTGAAGCGTTCTGTTACCCGCGTATCCTTGCCGACATAAAACTGGTACTTGATGGCGCCTCGCAGGCTCTGCTGTGGATGAAACTGCGTCGTTTCCACCACCAGGGTATCGCCTTCCCAGTGACCAATGGAATCACCCATCCAGGGTCGGATTCCTGGCGGCAGCGGTTTGCCACCAATGAGGATGCTTCGCACGGAGTGATTCATCTCGACGACGATCTTCACCTCGCCAGGTGACTGCACAAACTGATAGTTGTTGTTGTATTCCACCGGGATCATCGGCGGGCCACCCGTCGATCCATATCCCACTACACATCGGTCACCCAGCAACTGCTCTTCCGGATTGTTCCGTTTCTGGGTACTGAGCATCGTCAGCCAGAACTTCAGCCAGCCTGTCACGGTGTAGGGCACCTTGCCGTTGCCCGGGTCACTGATGATGGAGGTCCTGGGTTCACCATCGATACGCAGGAGTTGCGTGCCACGATCCAGCCAGATGGTGTTGTACCCGCCAACGACCTTGCCGGACGGCAGATCCCCTTCGGGCAGGTTATCGATGTCTGTCATCAGCGCAGCATCCCGCTGTTCGAGATGGCGTGCCTGCGCTTCGGTGAGCACCAGGTCGTCGATGCCCTCGAATCGTTCGAGGCCCGTCAGCGTCGAGGAACTCCAGACGCCTTGCAGATCAGGCTCCCCCCAGGGCATCTTCGGTGCCTGCCAGGGTTCTGCGTGTGTCCACTGCGCAGAAACAGACAACAGCGCAATGAAGATCGACAACACCTGCTTCATGAGGCAACCCCGGTGTCCCGGCCGCCTGACGCTGGTTCAGCGTTCATCGGGGTCGGCACCATCGCGTGGCGCTCCGGTTCCCGAAGAGCCCATGAATACCTTTCTCCCATCGCTGAACGCCATGTCGCGGCCGTTGGCTCGACAGACGGTCTCGCATTTTTGTCCCAGGCTCTGGTAACCGCGTACCACGATCTCGCTGCCTATGGGCAGGGAGTTTCGGTCAAGACCGGCACGAACCAGTGTGTTGGGTGTGCCGGCTTCGAACATCCATTCCGTAAGACTGCCGTCAGCGTTGATCGCCTGGACATGTACCCAGGCGTGGGGATTGATCCACTCGACCCTGGAGACCGTTCCACGAACGGTCACTGGCGCGCTGGAATCAAACTCGGCAGAAAATGCGTGATGGGCCGACACCCCGGGAGGTAACAGCAGGGCTGCAAAGACAGCCAGGGCCACGACGACGGATTTCTTTTCCTTTTTTTGGGACATGCAACGCTACTCGGTGTTGTTCCTGCTACTTCAATGGCCGCTTGCGCAAATGGCCATACATCAACTCCTCAACAAACTCGACACAGTTGAACTGCATCAGCCGGTCATCCGGCGGTACACGCTTGTAGATCGGCATGCTGATGGTCCATGGCCTGGTGTAAACCTGGGGGTCTTCAAGCGTCGCCTCATACAGGATCGTGTTCGGACTGGTCAGCGTGTAACGTTCGGTGACTTTCAACTGCTCGCTGCCAAAGTTTCCGGACCGGTCGAGCCACGCCTGGCCGTTGAATCCGGTGGTTTCGATCACCATCGTGTCACCCTCCCATCGCACCCAGGACTGACCCATCCAGCTGTCGATGGGTGCGGGCCCCGGATCGGCCGCGTGGATATTGCGCACCGCCCCTGCGTACTCATACGAAAACAGCAACGCATCCGCGTTCTGCACGATCTGGAAGCCATGAGTCATGTAGTTGGCCCGTGGCACCCCAGGCAGGTAACACTTGATCTCAGGGTCAGACTTCAACCAGTCCACCCGGTTCCTGTTGCGTTGATCCAGTGCCTTGCGCGTATAGGGAATGTCCCCACCCTGCACGACACCGAGTCCCGCAGGTACCGCACCCACCGCGCCAAGCGCAATCACTTCCCTGGCAGGTACCGGAACGACCGGCCCCTCCCGCAACGCCATCGCCGCCTGCGCGGCGTGTGGTTCCAGATTGAAGTTCGCCGTATTCAATACCTGCCAGACTCCATTGAAGTCGGGTTTGCCATCACTGAGCCGAGGTGGTGCATAGGGTTCGCCGGCGAACGCCTGGCCAACCAGTACCAACAGCACCACCAGCCCATGTTTCATACCGTTACACTTCCTGGGAAAGACCAATCCGGTTCGCCTGCCCGCCATCATCACCCGGAGTGTTTCCGCGAATGCCTGACAGAGGGTTCTGGCCAACGTGAGTGTGTGCCGCGCACGGGAATCAATCGCCGTCAGATTACGGGAACTGCATTCGGCCTTGAGATCAAGGGCGACGATCCTTGTGAGTCGCCGGCCTCGGGATCCCTGACTGCTCGAGCATGGCGTAGATACCGATCCGCAATCGACTTCCTGCAGGCACGTCGGATTCGATCTGACCGCACGCCCCTTCATCCAGGCGTTCGAGAAGTTCTGCGGCCTGTCGATCCATGTACTTGCCAACCTCGTCCGCCGAGACAGTGACTCTCTGCTCGGAGACATAACACCCCTCCAGCAGCCCTCCATCCATCGAGTCGGTCGCTGGCTTGCTGCTCATCCGCGTGCCGATGGCTTCGACCAGGTAACCCAGACGCTCTGCAACCGAGGACCCCACGGAGTCCCATGGCACGTAGCGGCACTGAACCGTGACGTCGTCTCCGGTGATCCTGATCAGCCGATGGGCTTCGAGTTCAGCAATCAGCGTCGACGCCGATAGAACACCACGATGCGCATTGATCAGTTCGGCGAATGACCCGGTTCGATCAAGTGGCAAGGGGTGCCCGTCGCGCGCGACGAATCTTTGATCGCTGTGCCATGCTTCGAGGACACGTTCCGCAGGAGCCCGGAGAACTTCCGTGTCCAACGGAACTTTCTCGAGAACACCGTGCAGGCGCGTGATCTCGCGACGGGTAAGGCCCGTGATCCTTGCGGCTCTGGACAACGTCGCCGCCTGACCCTGATCCCCGCCTTCCCGCAGCGCCACTTCTGCATAGACCATCTTGACGATTTCAATGAAGTCCCGGGCGTTGATACCTTGCCGGGTCATGAGTCTGACCATCGGTCGCAGGAATCTGCGGACCGTGCTGACTACAGCACTGCGGTCGATCACCGGAAGACACTCATGGGGAACATCAATTCTGCGAAATTCGCTGCAACAGGCGTTGCATGTCGGAAGGACCCCGTGTGAGCAGCTCAACCCACCTGGGGTCGTTGGTCGACTCGATGATGGATCGGGAACTCTGGGCGACACCGTTACGCTGGTTTAGAGACGCACCTGCCTCAACCAGCAACAACGCCGCAGGATAGTTGCCCTGTCGTGCGGCCAGATGCAATGCGGTATCACCTACCGCGTTCTGTTCCCCGACGGGCACCCCGGCATCGAGCAGGTATCGCACCATGCCGCCGGACCCATGATAGGAAGCCAGCATGAGCGGTGTGTTGCCAGCGGCGGTCCTCGCATTGAGGAAGACCGATGGTTCGCTGTTCTTCAACAGGCTGACAGCGAGATCCACCTGATCCAGTCGGGCAGCCTCATGGAGCGGTGTGACACCGTCGTGATCGGCGCGCATCACCAGGCCGGCATGCAGCAACGCTGCCCGCCATTTGATCATTGCCCGTCGACGCAGCCAACCAGAGTGCATCCCGGCCGTTCTTGTCGCGAAGCTGCAGGGCAGCATCGGAAACTCGCAGCAAGACTGCCGCAAGAGCGGGGGATTCGCGCAGTGCCAACAGCAGTGGAGTTGCTCCATCGCGATCCTGTCGGGTGACATCGGATCCAGACTTCACCAGCAATTTCACGCACGCATCGCAACCTGACAGTACAGAGTGATGGAGGGCCGTTCGTCCCCATGCATCAGCCGGCACGTCATCTGCACCACTGTCCAGCAGCAACGCGAGGCTCCTGGCGTCTGCTGCCTGTCCGGCGATCATCAACGCGGACAGGCCACGTGCATTGCGCACGTTGACGTCCACACCGGCTGCAATCAGCGGTCCAACCAGGTCGGCGTGTTCTTGACCGATGGCGATCTGCAACGGCGAGTTTCCATCGGCATCGACCACTTTCATCTCGACACCTTGTCCGATCATCTGCTGCAGTACATCAACCTTGCCTGCGTGAACGACACGGAACAGGTCGGCCTCCCGGCCCTGTTCCGGAATGGATCGCTGACCGGTGGCGTTCTCTTTCCGACCTGAAAACGATGTTCCCAGTTCAAGCCGTTCCGCCAGCATGCCCGCAGTCCAGCCAGTGCCATCCTTGATCCCCGGGTCGGCACCATGAGTGACCAGCTGCTCAACGTTGGCCGACTGTTTCTGGCTGACCGCGGCATGCAACGGCGTGCTCCCCATCCTGTTTTTTGCGTTGACAGGCGCTCCCGCCTTCAGCAGGGCTTCAAGAATCGTCGATGATTCCCGGATGGACGCATGATGCAGTGCAGAGTTGCCGGCGTGATCTGCCGCGCCAACATCAGCCTTCCTTCCAAGCAACAAACTGACCCACCCGGAGTTCTGCACCATCACGGCACGAATGAGTGGTGTCGCACCAGCCGCGTCACGACGATTGAGTTCGTCCTCGCCGACGCCTGTCAGATCAGGTGTTGCGGTCTCGATCCTGTCAAAGAGGTCACCAGGGTCTGCCTTGCTGCTGTCGGCGGGGTTGGCAGTCAGCCAGGCCGCTGCCCTGGTACTGCCTGACGCGGCGGCTTTTTCGAACCAGCTACGCGCCATTGGTTGATCCCCCGCCTGCTGCAACAGGTGTCCCAGCATCAACTGCGCTTCGACGACTCCACCACTCGCGCTCTGCTGCAGATAGTGTCGTGCGACATCGGGATCTCCGGGTACACCACTTCCAGACAGATAGAGCTTGCCCAGATAAAGTGCGGCAGGCGCACTGCCTCCTTCCGCTGCCTGCGTCAACCAGGGGAGCGCTTCAGCAGTACGGCCAGCGGCCAGGGACTGCTTGACCTCCAGCGGAATCTCGTCCACCGATGACAGGACCTGGATCGGAAAACTGGCAAGTACCACCACACAAAGCGCGACCAGTCGTTCAGGCAGAACCATACTTGGTCTCCATGGTGATCCCCACTTCGTTCAGCATCGCCGTCGGCAACACACCGCCGGCGCAGACAATGACTGTCTGGTTGGGTATTTCACACACCGAGCCATCCTGATCGATCGTGACGGCATGCTCTTCGATTCGCACTACCCGGGAGTTCAGCATCACACGCAGCTTCCCTGCCTGTTCGAGGATCTCCAGGCGCTGCCTGTTCTTTCTTTTCGCCCGGTCGAAGGAAGCACCCCGATACGAAAGCACAACGTCGGTGCCCGCTTCCTCACACAGTGAACAGGCCGCTTCCAGTGCGGAGTCTCCGCCACCGACCACCAGCAATGACTTGCCAGCGTATTGAACCGGATCAATGAGGGAGTACGTGACCTTGGACAGGTGCTCGCCGGGAATATCCAGTGTCCGCGGTGTGCCACGACGCCCGATGGCCAGGAGCACATTGCGGCTTCGGTAGGAACCACGACTGGTAACAGATTCCCAGACACCCCCGGCCGTGCGCCGTAGTGTCTCCAGTCGTTCATTGCACTTCACCTGTATCCCGGTACTGCAACGTATGTTCTCCCAGAAGGCGATCAACTCCTCCTTCTGCACATCCCTGAACTCGACCCGACCCACCAACGGCAATTCTGCCGGAGCCGTCATCACCAGCTTGCCGCGAGGAAAACGGGCTACCGTACCGCCAAATTCATGCTGTTCGATGGTTGTAAAACGGATTCCAGCGTCCTTTGCGCCAAGGCTTGCCGCGATGCCTGCAGGGCCAGCCCCGACAATGAAGACATCGAGAATGTCGGTTTCGGAGCGCGTCCCTCGTTCGAGGGCCTTGACCACCGAGCCGATCGCCTGGCGACCCTGCTCTATCGCATTCCGGATCAATCCCATGCCGCCCAGCTCTCCAGCGATCTAGATACCAGGAACGTTGGTAGAAAAATCCGGATTGACGTTCGGCAGTTCAACGCCCCTCTCCTTGGTACCGAAGACCAGCGAAATTGCACCCACAGGACAGGCCTGCTGGCAGGCACCATGTCCGATGCAATCCGTAGGAGATACCAGGTGTGCCTTGCGATTGACGATCCCGAGTACCTGATGCGCAGGAAATTCAGGGCACGCATGAACGCAGGCTTCGCACCCAATGCACTTGTTCGTGTCAATGACGGGATGCAGCGAAGGAGGCTGCATCAGTCCTGCGTCCTGGGAATCCTTCAGCAACGTTTGACTGATCCTCTCGAACCGCGCGCGTCGTTGCACGAAGTACGCATAGACCAGCAGCAACGGTACAACGTATATGCTGATTGTCAGTAGATCATTCACGTTCGGAATCCTGGATCAGGGGCACTTCGCAATTTTCATTCTCCGGTTAGTGGATACTCCATCGAAAATCAATCGGTACCTGCCTTGAGTTTCTTGTCATGAACACGACGACAACCCGCCGGAAAAGCGGCCAGCATCGTCCCTGGCTTACTGCCATCGGATACCTCTCCATCGGGCTCGCCATCTATGGCAGCTGGTCCGTCAGCGACCTGCGCCTCATCGACGCGGGTGAAGGCATTGGTTATTGGCTCGGTGTGGCAGGCGCATCAATGATGATCCTGCTGCTGCTGTATCCCCTGCGAAAGCGAGCCCGCTGGTTGCGCAACGCCGGACCGGTACGCCACTGGTTTCGTGTGCACATGATCCTTGGGCTGTTAGGGCCCTTACTGGTACTGATTCACAGTAATTTCACGCTCGGTTCGGTCAACAGCAGGGTTGCGCTTTTTTGCACACTGGTGGTGTCAGGCAGTGGAATTTTTGGGAGGTACCTCTATGCAAAAACCCACAACGGATTGTATGGGCAGAAGCTCACTCTCGAATCCATGCGTCAGGAGATCGAACACAGCCGTGACAACGGCTCGGTCCTGGCAGCGATCGTGTCACCCGTGGATGAGGCTCTGGCTGTGCTGGAAGCCAGGACGATCAACGCAGATGGCCGAATGATGGCTTCCATTGCACTCGCAATACAGGTCACCGCGCAGCTCTACTTCCTGCGCTTTCGCATCAGGCGTCTGGTCCGCGCCAGGCTCGACAAACTGGCCGACTCTTCGCGAGTCATCGCGGAAAACCGGAAACGTGCACTGGATAACGCTTTGAACTATCTGGACCGTCGTCTGTCGGTTTTGCGCAAATTTGCACAGCTTCGAGCCTGCGAAAGGCTGTTTTCACTTTGGCATGTCATCCATTATCCACTGTTCATGGTCTTGGTTGTGGCGGCCCTCGTTCACGTGATCTCCGTCCATATGTATTGATGAACTATCGCGATCTGGTGTTCAGGCTGCTCGCTGGCGCGATTGTCGCAGCCGCGATGATCGCGACCGTGCATGGTGCGAGCCTAGAGACACTGGTCATGCCGGGCCCCGTGATCGAGGCACACCAGGAACTGGAGTCGGAGTGCAAGAAGTGCCACTCACCGTTCGAACAACAACTGCAGCGGCCGTTATGCCTGTCGTGCCACGACAGGATCGAAGCCGACATCACCACACACACCGGTTTTCATGGTCTCGACCAACAGGCTGGCACCGCTGAATGCCGTCAATGTCATACGGAACACAAGGGACGGGACGCTGACGTGCTCAGTCTCGTGCCGGAACTCTTTGACCATCACAAGACACGATTCCCGCTTGACGGCCGACACGAGCGCCTGAACTGCGAGTCCTGCCACAAGAACGACGCACCTTTCCGGAATACACCGGTTGAGTGCAGCGGTTGTCACGAAGCCGATGACGTGCACCAGAATGCACTGGGTGCCGAGTGCGACACCTGCCATCAGACGGATGGCTGGAAGAAGACGACATTCAACCACGACCTCGCCACCGACTTTGCCCTCAAGGGTGCGCACCAGACAGCCAGTTGCACCGCTTGTCACGACGGTTCGCGTTATGAGGGAACTCCGCGTGAGTGCATCGGCTGCCACAAGGGAGATGATGTTCATCAGGGCAGTCGAGGAGACCGCTGCTCCACCTGCCACAACGTGACGGATTGGAAAGAGTCCGTCTTCGATCACCGCATCGAGACGGGATTCGCCCTGCTGGGCGCACACAAGCTCCTCCAGTGCAGCAATTGCCACCTCAAGGACATGGCTCTGACGCAGCCCCCAACGACCTGCGCCGGCTGCCACGCCAGTCACGATCCACACCAGGGCCGCAATGGCAGTGAATGTTCCGAATGCCACACGCAGGCGAGCTGGAAAACCCGATTCGATCACCACGCAAAAACCGGATTTGCGTTGCTGGGCGCCCATGCCGAACTCGCCTGTACCGGATGTCACACGGGGCAGGTGACGGAAGCGCTGCCAACTGAATGTTCCTCCTGTCACGAGAAGGATGATCCGCATCAGGATGCAAACGGACAGGGCCTGGGCTCCTGCGAAACATGTCACTCGACCACTGATTGGGCCATCGACATCTCGTTCAGCCATGAGCTTACGGATTTCCCGCTGCTGGGTGGCCACCGCCTTGCCACCTGCGAGCAATGTCATGATGGCTTGAAGTTCTCCTTTCCTCGCAACCCGGCAGACGTCGCGACAACCAAGGGGAGTGGCCAGTCCGGCGGAATTGGCTGTCGTGACTGTCATGCCGATGACGACCCTCACGAAGGCGCGCTGGGTAGTCGATGTTCACGCTGCCACAATCCCGTTGCGTGGTCGCTCTGGGAGTTTGAACACGACAAAAAAACAGATTTCCCCCTGACAGGTGCACACACCGATCTGGTGTGCGCCGCCTGCCATCCACCAGGAACCTGGAAGTCACCGAGCCAAAGCTGCAATGCCTGTCATCGTTCCGACGACATTCACGCAGGTGGCTTTGGACGAGACTGTGCGGCCTGTCATGTGACCTCGTCCTTCTCGACGATCGAAATCAGGAGGGCACAGTGACTTCAGTGCTTCGTTGGTGCTGCGCTATGGTGTTCCTCATATGCACCAGTCAGGCAGCAGCTCAGCAAGGGTTCTACGACCACTCCGTACACGGGTTTGATCTGGACGGCGCACATGCCCGCGTGGCCTGCGAATCCTGTCACCAGAACGCCGTTTTTGCCGGCACTCCCCGTCAATGCACAACCTGTCACGATGGATCGCGACTGCGTGCCGAATCGTTTCGCCTCCCGACCCACCCGCCGACGACAGAAAACTGTGAATCCTGCCACAACACTGCAAGCTGGGTTGCCATCAGCAGGGTCGATCACACCGAGGTCAAGGGAACCTGTCGGTCCTGCCACAACGGATCCTTTGCCGAAGGTCTGCCGGCCGATCATCTTCCAACCAGCGCCGAATGCAGCAGTTGTCACTCCGATCTGACGTGGAATACCTCCGGTTTTGACCATGCCGGTGTCATTCCAGGCACATGCAGTTCCTGTCACAACGGACTTGTGGCAACCGGCAAACACACGCTCCACCTGCCAACGACATCGGAGTGCGACGACTGCCATTCGACCACCGCCTGGGAACCGGCCACGTTCAGCCATGCAGGCATCACGGCCAACTGTTCGACCTGTCACAACGGCTCGATTGCAATCGGCAAGGGCACCAGTCATGTGAACACCACCAGTCAGTGTGAATCCTGCCATGCCGTCCAGTTCTGGTCACCATCGACCCAGGTTGACCACACCCAGGTGATTGGTACCTGTGCAAGTTGTCACAACGGGACAACTGCGCTCGGCAAACACGCCACACACATTCCGAGTAACGATCAGTGTGATGACTGCCATACGACCAGCGCCTGGTCACCAGCCGTCTTTTCCCACGCAGGCATAACACCGGGCACCTGCCAGTCGTGTCACAACGGCACGACGGCCACCGGCAAGCACCCAAACCACCTGACCACCAGCGGCGAGTGTGACAGCTGCCACTCAACGGTTGCCTGGGTCCCGGCCAGTTTTGATCACGCGACGATCACGAGCGGTTGTTCGAGCTGTCACAACGGCACGACCTCGACCGGCAAGAACACCACACACATCGCTTCGACAAACCGCTGCGAGAGTTGCCACTCCGTCAACGTCTGGTCACCGACCACCACCATTGACCACGTTGAGGTACTCGGCAGCTGTTCGACCTGTCACAACGGCACCATGGCCACCGGTAAACATCCCACGCATATTGTCAGCAACAATCAGTGTGATGACTGCCACATGACCAACGCCTGGACGCCGGCGGTGTTTGACCATTCCGGTGTTGCACCCGGTACCTGCCAAACGTGCCACAACGGCACTACGGCCACCGGCAAAAACCCGACCCACCTGCCCACGAACGGCCAATGCGATCTCTGCCACTCCACGGTCGCGTGGGTACCCGCCACGTTTGATCACACAACGGTTGCACCGGGCACCTGCTCCGGCTGTCATGACGGTGTCACCGCAACGGGGCGGAACAACGGTCACTTCAACACACCCCGTGAATGCGACACTTGCCACACCACGTTCACCTGGTCGCCCCTCACCTTTACCCATTCGTCACCAGGCTATCCCGGCGATCACCGGCAGAATCTTGATTGCACGGATTGTCATGGCAGCAATGCGGAAGCCGTGACATGGACGACTCCTGCGTTGCAACCTGATTGTGCAGGCTGCCATGCCAACGACTTCGAACCCAACGAACACCGCAAACACGGCAATCCCAACACCAACTACGTCGTGTCTGAGCTGCGCGATTGCACCGGAGCCTGTCACGAGTACACCGATTCGACCCAGTCCACCGTGTCGAGATTCCGTTCGGGACCCGAACATAGTGTGCAGAGCAACGATTGGTAGTCACGACCATGCACTTCCGAAGATCTCCCGAACGCTACCTTGTCCATTTGATCAGCCTGCTCTGCTGCCTCCTCGTCAATCCGGGGTTGGTGCGCGCCGACATCTCGGATATAAAACTCGTTCGCGGAGAGCACTCGAACCAGATCGAGATCCGGGTGTCCGCGCCATTGCAAGTGCAGCGGCTCCTGCCAGGCACCTCTGAGGAACGCCTCGTGCTTGAACTGCGGTCACTCGATGACAGTTCGTTTGAAAACTGGTCTTCCAATCGGATCGACGTTGACGACGAAGATCATGATCTGTCCGCAGTCCTGCTCGAAGGCAGCGATAGTGGTGGAATCACCATGACCATCACTTTTCGCGATGGCATTCACTATGAGGTGCTTCCGCAGTACTCGAACTACCATATCCTTCTGACCACCGCCCCGACCGAGACCTACATGGGAATGGCAAAGGCATCGGTGACGGAGGTGCATAACGCAGGCTTCGCCATCACACTGGAGTCCAGACGGGAAACACTGCCCGCACCCGGCGACATACCAAAAACACTGGCCGCAGACCACGTCGTCTATACCCTTCCCGTGGAGAACGAAGCAGGACCCTGGCAGCAACTGAAGGTGGGATTCTGGCCGGACAAGGTGGCTGCAGAATCGGCACTGAAATCACTGCGCAAAGTGCACCCAGCCGCTGCCGTGTCACAAGTCTCTGCACAGGAAGTGGTGTTCGGTACCTCGTTTGCACTCAATCCGCAGATCGCACTCAAACGAGTGGACCTTGCGAAGCCCGATTTTGTCGAGCCAAAAAGTGTGAGCACGCGTATTGCCGCCGTCACGCCGTCAAACATCGATTCCGGAGTTCACAAGGAAAGGGCGTTTGACTGGGACCAGAGGACACCCGCATCCACTGGTCGCATCAGCCAGGCCAGTCCAGCAGAAAGTGAAACACCTGCTCCTGAAACATCGTCGGGCAGACCACTGAACTGGCAGTCTTCCCCACAGCCCGGAACATCCGGAGTGCCTGCAGGTGGAGCATCGTCCGCCGCAGCAGCCTCCCCGACATTGCCCAACACGCCGCCACTTTCCGAGGCTGCTGCATCTGAACTGGATGAGCTGATCAGTTCCGGGGATCGTGCCATGCAGAAGCTGAACTATCCGCTGGCAATCAGTCTTTATACGCGGGCAGCGCAAACAGCGTCCGGGGTGCAGTCCGAGGAAGCGTTCGAAAAACTCGGCGTTGCCCGCGAGTTGAATGGTCAGATCGCCCAGGCCAACAAGGTCTATATGGACTTCCTCGCTCGCTACCCTGATTCAGCAGCCAGCGCCCGGGTCCGACAGCGCCTGGCCACCCTGCGTGCGATCGATGCAAAACAACCCTTGGCGCTGCGACAGCCAGACAGCCGCGATGACTCAGGCTGGACCCATTTCACCAGCATCTCGCAGTTCTATCGACGACAGATGCTGGAGATCAGCAACGACCGAAGCGTCCCGATCGACGGAATCTTCTCGGACATGACTCTTTCCGCGCAGAAGTCAGGCAAATACTTCGAACATGACGCTCGAATTTCGATGTCGCACCTGCAGGATTTCACGGGCACTCTGGGCGGCCGGGATTTCCAGATCTCCCGTGCCTACTGGGGCAGCTATCTGACAGACTGGTCCACGGGGTTGCGCGTCGGACGCCAGACCAAATATGACGCCGGGGTGGTTGGCCGGTTCGATGGTGCCGTGTTGTCGCACGACTTCAACGAGCAGATGGAACTGGGAGTTGCGGCTGGTTATCTGGTCGACTCTTCATTCGACATGCCAGACACCGATCGACCCTTTTTTGGTGCGTACGGAAACTACACTTCGGCAAAAGGGAACTTCGGGTTCGGACCATTCATCGTACAACAGAATTTCGAGGGCCTTACCGATCGACGGGCCATCGGTGTGCAGGCCCAGTACATCGGTACTTCAACCTTCCTGCGAACGCTGGTGGACTACGACATCTTTCACTCCGCCCTGAACAACGTCCTGTTCGCTGCCAATCTTGGCATGGGAAAACCAACATCCTTCAGCCTGTCCGTTGAACAAAGCCGCAGCCCGTACCTGACAACACGCAATGCCCTGATCGGCCAACCGTTCGAAACGCTTGGTGACCTCGAGCAGGAACTGGTCGACCTTTCCCTGCGGGAACTGGCAAACGATCGCACGTCCGTCAATCGGTCCGTGCAACTGGGAGTGAATCACAAGTTCAACGAACGATGGGAGGCTTCGGCCGACGTATTGGGTATGGACACGTCCAGCACACAAAGCTCGATGAACGTCCCGGGGTTTGAGTCAAGACAGGATGTTTCCTACTCAGCCCAGATTCGGGCGCTTGACCTGCTGGGGACAGGCACCTACTCCGGCTTGTTGATCAGACGTCTCGAAGGAGAGGATTCGTCCACCACATCGTTTTACCTGAATAATCGCCTTCGTTTGGGTTCAAGCTTCTGGTTTTACCCCCGGGTGCGCATCGACCTGCGTGAATTCGACATGGGCGGCCAGCAACAGACCAGCATCATCCCGTCATTCGCAATGGACTATCAGTTTGATCGACGTTTCCGGTTCGAATTCGAAGTCGGCTACGAGCACACCACCCGCGAGATGATCCAGGACGACATCAACATCACCGGACTCTTTGTTCGCGCGGGCTATCGCGCACTCTTCTGAAATGCACCGTTCCCCTGGAGATCAATCACTTCGGTCTCGTAGCAGAACGTGAACCAGCGTGCGAGATCAGGTGACCGGAGATGCAGATAACGGAGCAGGCGATCAAGGTCATGCTGGTGCCATGGGCTCCTGTCAGCCTTTTCGACATCGATCAGGGTAACCTGACATTCCGGCGCGGGGCCTACAAAAATGTGGTCCGGATAGAGCGCTCCATGATTCCACCCGTGTGCATGCATGTTTCGAATGACGGTCGCGCAATGGCAAAGGATCTGCTCCGCACTGCCGGGATATGCCTCCAGTGCTTCATGCAATGGCAGCGCATCTTCCACGCCAGTCATGACCAGACGCGCCTTGTCTCCATCCGCATGAAACTCGAGGACTTGCGGCACGGAAACACCAGCAGCCTTCAGTCGCAGCAGTGCCCGATACTCGCGCACCAGCGTCGGTATCTTTCGACCCAACGACCACAGCGTGCGACAGGTGTAACCATTCTGCACCTTGATGAAGGCTTCGCGACAACGTCCCTGGGTATAGGCCGGGTCGATGGAGCGATAGACCCAACTGCGGCCATCACCCCGTTCATTGGCCAATTTGACGGGTTCGATCATGCCTTGCGAAGGAGATAGAAGGTCCACATAGACAGTCCCGGCCACACCCGCCATCGCCCGGTGATGACAAAGTCAGACTCTGCAACTTCTTCTTCAAACCGGGTGCGATCGATACAGGTACGTTTGCCATACCCTTCGGTACTTTCTCCCTTCTGCTTGCTCCTGGAGCGGAGCAGGGACTGAAGGCAACCATCGGTCCACAGGGAAATGACAGTATAACCGGAAACGACCCGGTGGATCTCGGCCAGCGCCTTCAACCGGTCTTCACTGCGCGCAAGGTGATGGAAAAACCGCATGCAGGCCATGATATCGACGGATGCATCCGGAAGATCGATATCGAAGACCGAGGTCTTGAATACCCGAACCGGAATGGACACGGTCGATTGCATGGCACTGGCAAGGCTCAGCATGCCTTCACTGTTATCCGCAGCCAGCAGTTCCTTGACGCCGGCTTGCGCAAACGCAGGCCAGAACCGGCCCGTTCCACAGGGCAAATCCAGTGCACGGTCCGATTGTCCGGCCATCCTGAGCGCTCTCAGGAGCAAGGACCGCTCCCGCCAGGTGGTCAGGGTCGTGCGCAGACTCTTGCGATGGTGTGCTTCGTAGTGTCTTGCGCGCTCCGGGGTGTACTTGTCGATATCGAGATTTGGAGAGGTCATGCGCACTTGGAGTCCATGGATCGGAAAATCAATCGGCCCGAAAGGGAAAAGTCCTGCGGATCATCGTTTTTCAAGGCTACCACTGCAACCGCAGTCCAATATTCGGGATGGTCGGCAGCAGGTGCTGGCGCCGCGATTTCATCGCACCCGGTTCGCCGAAGTAAATCGTACCGCCATCGTTCTGCCTGCCAGTGGCGTTGGAAACATCCAGATAGATTTCGAGGCGACTGGTGCCCACTGAAAAATAGCGACCGGCATGAAAGTCGAGGGAAAAAAAGTTGTTCAGACGTGTCTTGCCAAAAGGATCAGCATCCTGAGTTGTCTGAAGATCAGAGGTCGGCCAGCCACTATGCCATGCGGCGGCGATGGAAAGGTTCCAGCGTGCATCCTGCCACTGCAGGCTCGCATGCGCCTGGTGCCTGGCGTCCCATGGTCGGGGCTGCCAGTCTCCTTCGATACGTTCTTCGGTACGCGCCAGCGTGTAATGGGCACGCAGCAACAGATGGTCCTTCACTGTCCAGCGCAGCGCCGTCTCGATACCGCAGGCACGACTGCGCGAGGGTTCGAACGAAACCCGGTCCGCGTGCAGTTCGGGCAACAGGACCCAACGGTTGTACACATTTTCAAAGCGCTGGACGGGTGAATCGGAAACTCGACAGTAGGTGGCTGCATCCACGCTCCAGCCCTGCGGATCTTCATAGGTGAACCCGGCGCTCAGGTGATTGAGTCGCTGCACCGGATTGAGCTCGAGCAGACCATCATCGAGCTGGATTTCATGCAGATTCTGCAGCTGTGCGTAGCGCCCTGCATGCAGATAAAACGACCAGTTGTCTGCACGATGGTAGTTGACCTGCAGTCGCGGACTGAGGACACGATCATGTACCGGATCCATATCCTGAAGATCGTAGCGAAGGCCCAGTTCGACTTCGAGTCCCTCGTCCACCACACGACCGAGAGCGATATGGACGCCTCCGATCTTTCCACTGCGCTCATCGCTGACCTGCCTCAACAAGCTTGCAGATGGCTGGAACGGCTCTGCCAGTGGCCCGTAGTCGGCCCGGATGTTGACATCGAAATCACCGGTCTGATGCTGCCCATCCACCCCCAGTCGCAAAACCCAGGGTGACGATCCGGACAGGGTCAACGTAGAGCTGCCTGACCAGACCGTGAAGTTGCGCTCTTCGGCTAGCACCCCGTGGGCATCGACCGCGTTGTCCAGCTGCCCTTCCCTCGAATTTTCAACCTGCGAGAAGCCTAATCGGGTAGCCAGTGCCAGGCGATCGGAGATCGTCCGCTCCCAGGCGACCCAGCTCTGCAGCGCATGAAAATCTGCTTTGGCCTCTTCGCCCACAGTTTCCTGCTGGAGTTCAAGTTCGTCTGTGGTCAACAGCAACCCTGAGGACCAACGATCGGTTTCCGTCTGGCCACCCAGGCGCACCAGCTGGTCGTTGAATGTCGGTCGCCCATAATCATCATTTGTTTTTTCGAGCACCAGATCGACGGTGCTGCGCCGCCCCGAGATGAGCCAGTTCCACGTCTCCCCACCCCCGGCAACCAGTGCGCTGGCAAGCAGCAGGTTAAGGTCCGCGCCGACTTCGATATCAGCACCAGGTTCAAGCAATTCAAGGTCGACAACCCCGCCGAGCCGAGAGCCAAAATGCACGGGATAGCCGGCATGAAAGACGTTTACCGCCTGTACGGCATCCGGATTGACGGCGCCAAACAGAGCCTCGAAGTCGCGCAGATGGAACGGTTCGATCAAGGGCGCGCCATCAATGAAGTAGGAAACTTCATCGGTGTTGCCACCACGGGTGTACTGCCTGGCGCCAACACCGCTCGATTGCTGCCCGGGCAGCGAGGACAACGTGCGGAAAACATCCCGGCCCAGGGTCGGATAACTTTCCAGTTCACGCTGGCCAAGCTGGTTGCCGCTGAAGCGGTTTCGTTCCAGGCGCTGGTGCGGAGATGTCACGATGACTTCCTCCATCACTGAAACCATGGGTACTGAAACCATCGCCTGCTCCCGTTCCGTGACCGCAGGCGGATGGTCAGAGGCAGCAGCACGCACGATGTACCAGGTGACGGGCGGTTGGAAACGCAGACCCAGGCCAAATCCCGACAAGGTCTGCTGCAGCTGAACGTCGAGTGGCTTGTCCGGTGCGATGGTCTGTTGTTGCACGGCCAGACCCGCCACCAGTTGCCGGGAATAAACGAGGGACAGACCCCGCCTGGAATACTCGTCAAGCAATTGTCTCAAGGGCACGAACTTGGTACCGGCCTGTGCGGCAGGGAACATGCCTGCCGCCAACAGGGGCAGCACGACCAGACACCAGCGCAAGACTGTTTTCAGGCGCAGCTGGACCAGGTGCGCGAATACATCAGTTCTGTTGGACAGGCTCCCTGATCTCGAGCGTGCCGGGGATCTCGGACACTGAAAAATCGCAGACTCCAGCCATGACTGCCAGCGCTTCTCGAGGACCAAGATTGGCAACACTCCCCACATAGTCGGTGCCTGCCACCCGCGCTTCGATTGCCGGTGAAGCATACGTCAGTGCCAGTCCAAGATCGTCAGCAATCTGCTCAAGCACAAGTGTCGGCGCTGCGTTTTCATAACCAGGGTGCGCTGCAAAGATCCACTCCAGTGTACTGTCGACACCGGAAAACGGTTCAGCGACAACTCGTTGGTCATTGACTGTAACACGCTCTCCCACCCGACCATGCGCCTGCGAGACATGTCGGCCACGTGGGGAATCAATCTGCACACTGCCCTCGCGCACCGCCACCACCATCTGGTCGGCATCCACTTGAGTCGTGAACACCGTACCGATATCGGCTACCTCACCAAACGGCGTACTGATGACGAGCGATCCCTTGCCATGGGTTGCGACATAGAGCGCCCCGCTGGTCAGGCTCACCCGGTCCGCAGACTGCCAGCGGAGTTCACCCCCTTCCCGAAGCCGGTATTCGACGCCGTCGGCACTCTGAAAGCGACTGGTTTTTTCGGCCTTCAGAACGGTATCCGGCGATACACAGACGGATCCACGGGCACCGGAAACATGCTCGCCACCGGCCCAGAGATCTGCCCCTTGTGCAAGTTCCAGACACAGTTCCCCAGCGGTCGGATTCATCATCAGGATGTTCACGGCAAAGGTAGCAACGGCGGCGGCTACGGCGACGCCGCCGTAGCGCTGCCACGCCGGTCGGCGCTGTGCCTGCCACACCGCTTTCAGATTCGCAAAGGCTCGCGCCTGGGCGTCCGCAGGTGGAGACCGGCGTGGCTTGAGACCACCCAGCAGCCCATCAAGCGGATCGACTGGCTCATTCATGTCGTTTGCCATCTTCAATGCTCCCACCACCACTCACCCCGTTGGGGGTTACAGCCAACTGTGTCAGACGCGCGCCTGCAGCCACGTACTGGCTGCGAAATGACTCTCTTGCCCTTGCCAGCCGGGACTGTACAGCGGTCACCGACGTGTTGAGCCGCTTCGCTATTTCTTCGACGGAGTAACCTTCCATGTACTTCCATTCCAGTATGTTGCCGTAGTCGGACGGCAGGTGATCGAGGATGACCTCGACAATCGCCTGCAGCTGGTCAGTCATCGCCAAAGACTCCGGTGCTTGCGAAGGGGATTCGAACATCGACTCGAGATCCGACTGCATCTCGATGTCGTCCTCGATCGCGACCGTCACGGGTTGACGTTGTGCCTGTCGATAGCGCGCACTGATTTCAAATCGGGCAATCTGACACAACCACGTGAACAGGCTCGCTTCACCCCGATACTTCGCCAGACCCTTGAGCGCGGCCAGAAACACCTGTTGGGTCACTTCTTCCGCGTCTGCGTCACTCATGCGTCTGGCGCTGAAGCGGAACACCTTCGGGTAATAAGCCTCGAAAAAATCGCGAAAGGCATCTTCGTCCCCTTTGGCCACACGCCTGGCCAGCGCGCGGTCAGCGGCATGCAACAGATGCAGTTCGCCGGTCATGTCGTCCGGACCGTCATTCGCCGCTCCTCAAATACCGCAAAAATCGCCGGAGCGACGTGTTCGGGAGTGGCACCCGTCGCGTAGCAGCGGGTACGGGCGCTCCCGTGATGTGACCGGTTCTGGTTACAGGTGCTTGCACGTTGTCGGCTGTCGTTCTCGTAGTGTCCCGGGATGAGCAATGCGCTTACAGGAGTGAGTGTGCCTTGCCGCTGAAAATCAATCGCATCGGCTGCTCTTGTGCCTCAGATCACGGTTCGGACCGTAGTAAGCACCTTCGCGTGTGTTGCCAGCGATTGGTTCTTCGCTGAACACCACACTCAGACCATAACTCCGATCAGGAAACTGAACTTGAATCATTGTTCGGCGAACCGACGACCAGTACTGACACTCGAAGAAGCCAGGAGCGACTCAGAGCGGGCACAGGTGAAGAGCTTCATCTCTCGCCAGTTTGCCTTTCACTTCGGTGCCGAGGCCACCATCGAGCCCCCGATACTGATTGGCGCCTGGAACAGCCAGCGTCAATTGGTGGGTGCGTTGGGATTACGGTCCAGCGTACACGGCTTTTTCAGCCAGAAATACCTGCAACAGCCGTTGGTTCAGGCCATGCATGGACTGGTCGGCAACGAGGTAATGGATGAGCCAGTGATGGTCGGTAAGGTTGCAGCACTCTCCGCAGCCAAAGGCCCGCAGGCCACCGAAGTGGTCGAGGTGGTTCATCTCGCCGTTGCCAGCCCAGTCATCGTCACGCCACTGCTCGAGGCTCTGGCCGATCACCTGAGCGCTGCAGGTTTCAAGTATCTCGTGTGCACGGCTACCCGATGTCTGCAGCGCTTTTTCCGCAAGCGCGGCTGGTCGATCGTGACGCTGGCAAAGGCAGAGTCGACCGCGTTGGGCGCAGAGGCGGCGGCCTGGGGCGGGTACTACGCACAGGAGCCCGCAGTGATTGTCGGTGACATCGCCGAGGCCAGAAGGCTGGCCCATGGCAGGGTGCGGGAGTCCGCTCACCGATGAATCCACTCGTCGAACAGATGTTCGCTGCCTTCTGCGATGGGAACACGTCTCCCATCACCGATTCCACCGGGATCTGGCCCGGTGATCTCATGCGCAGGAAGATCGAGTACTGGCTTGCACGATTCGAGGGGTTGGCCTCTCGACGGGTCGCCTGGCAATTGCCAAACAGCGCCGAGTGGATCGCCATCGACCTGGCATTGCTGATTTCCGGTCGCATCGCTGTTCCCGTGCCTGACTTTTTTACGGCGGATCAGGTGAATCACGTCATCGAATCTGCAGGTGTTGATACCTGGATTGGTGGTCCAGGCAGCAATCCTGCTGCATTTTCTGAAACGCACTCGAGCGATACGCAGTCCGTAACCACCAGGACCATCCTCTCACTGCCTCCCGTGCATTCCGGGACCGCCAAGATAACGTTCACTTCCGGATCAACCGGTGCCGCGCGCGGCGTGTGTCTGGGTCTTGACCAGATCCTGCGCACGGCGCAGGTGCTGCAGCAGCGTTTTGCGGACGACGACATACGTTCGCATCTATGTGTCCTGCCCCTTTCGCTTTTACTGGAGAACGTTGCGGGTGTGTACGCCAACCTGTTGAACGGCAGCAGACTGCAGGTACCCCTGCTGAGCGACATCGGCATGACCGGCTCCAGTACGCTCGATATCCCTCGATTTGTTGCAGCCCAGCACGAAGCCCAACCGCACAGCATCATCCTGGTTCCCCAGTTGTTGCTGGCTCTGCTGGGTGCACTCCAGCAGGGTATTGCACTGCCAGCGTCCTACCGGTTCATTGCAGTCGGTGGCGCCCGCGTGGCTCCCCATCTGCTGCGCCTTGCACAGGGTGCCGGTTTGCCGGTACACGAAGGTTACGGACTCTCCGAATGTGGTTCGGTGGTCGCACTGAACATGCCCAACAACAGCCGGCCCGGGAGCGTTGGCAAGCCGCTCGATCATGTCGATATTTCCATTCGGGATGGAGAGATCCACGTGACCGGGTCCGGCATGCTGGGTTACCTGGGTGGACCAGCCGCTCCTGCCACCTTCCCTACCGGAGATCTCGGGCACTTCGATGAAGAAGGTTACCTGTTCATCGATGGTCGACGAAAGAACTGCTTCATCACCTCGTACGGCCGCAACGTCAATCCGGAGTGGGTCGAAAGCGAACTCATGGCGCAGGGAGAAATTGCTGTTGCAGCCGTGTTTGGCGAAGCACTGCCAGGCAACCTCGCCGTCGTCGTGCCCCGAACCCCTGATGTGGGTGCCGTCGCCAAGGCGATCCAACTGGCCAACCTTCGACTGCCTGATTACGCGCGGGTTGCCCAGTGGTGCATTGCCGATCCGGCTGAATTTCGCACCAGCGGCTGCCTGACTTCTACCGGAAAGGTACGCCGCGACAAGGTCGCAGACGTTTATGCCCGAGCGCTCGAGTCTGCTGCCCAGAGACTGATGACCGAAGCCCCCATTGCGATTGCAGGAATCACTCCCCCCAAATGAACGGACAGATGAACGGACAGATGAACAAACAGTTCAATGAAAAACACCCGATGGATTTTCATGCAAACCTCTGCGCTACAACCGCCTGCGATCGTCAGCAGCTGCTGTCACGACCCATCCTCAGTCGAGTGGTAACCGGCACGATCTCGCGAGGCAACTACGCGGCCTTCCTGGTCAATGCCTGGCACCACGTGCGTCATACCGTACCGCTGATGATGGCCATGGGTTCGCGGTTGTCGGAAACCACACGCTGGATGCTGTCGGGCCTGACGGAATACATCAACGAAGAAATCGGCCACGAAGCGTGGATCGAGAACGATCTGCGCGCTTTTGCGCCGGACGCGGATCAACTGTTGAGTGCACCAGCCTCTTTTGAAGTCGAGGTGATGGTCCGCTACATGTACGACTACATCGCACGGGAGAACCCGGTGGGATTTCTCGGCATGGTGCACGTGCTGGAAGGCACCAGCACCTCATTGGCGACCCAAATGGCCGCCCTGGTCCAGCAGACGCTGCAATTGCCGGATACGGCCTTCAGTTACCTGCGCAGCCACGGTGATCTCGACCAGGAGCACGTGGTCCATTTTGCCACCCTGGTCAACCGGATCGAACATCAGGCGGACCGGGACAGCATCGTCCACGTCACCCGCACAATGTACCGCCTCTATGGCGCGGTGCTGGATCAATCAGGTACCTGTGAATGAGCGACACATTTGAACTCGCCGGCCGGGTCTGCGTGCTGACCGGTGCCACCGGTGGTATCGGCAAGGCGTTGGCAACGTCCCTCGCTGCCGAAGGATGTCGATTGATTCTCTGCGGCCGGAGTGAAATCCAGCTTGAAACGCTGGCCGCCACGTTACCGGCAGGGGGAGTGGTGGATACCTGTGCCGGATCACTCACCGATACCGCGACACAAGCTGCACTGGCAAGCCTTTCGAACGACTATCGGGCGGAAGTGCTCATCAATCTTGCCGGCGTGAATCAGCTGCAGGCATTTGACCGCATGAGCGCCGAAGAGGTCAGCCACCTGGTTTTGACCAACCTCCTGCTGCCGATGTCACTGTCGCGATTGCTGTTGCCTTCGTTCAAACGCAGGGCGTCGGCGATGATCGTCAATGTCGGCTCGGTGTTCGGCAGCATCGGTCATCCGGGATATGTGGCTTACTCGGCCAGCAAGTTCGGCCTGCGCGGGTTCAGCCAGGCGCTTGGCCGGGAACTGGCCGATTCGTCCGTGAAAGTGGTCCACGTGGCCCCCAGAGCTGTTCGCACCCCCATGAACGACGGCAGCGCGCGGATACTGAACAAACGTCTGGGCAATCGGGAAGACTCGCCGGAACGGGTTGCCATCCAGATCATCCACGCCATGCAGCGCTGTCGATCGCTGACGACGTTCGGCTGGCCCGAACGGCTTTTTGTCCTCATCAATCAACTGATGCCTGGCATCGTCGACAAGGCATTGAACGCAAATCTGTCCACCATCATGGCGGCGCTGCCCAACCCTTCGCCGCAGGAGTAATTTCATGTCCAGAATGACCACATTGTTCTCAACCCTGCTATGGGTCGCCTCTGTCGGCCTGCCGATCATCACCTCCGCTGATGTGGCTGCCATTCAACAGGACTGGGCCCAAGCCATGTACAACACACCTGTGGATCAGAAGGAGGCAGCTCTGGTTCTGGTCGCCGATCAAGCGCGCATGCTTGCGACTGCAGAACCACGGAATCCCGACGTGCTGATCTGGGAAGGCATCGTGCTCAGCACACTGGCCGGCGAAAAAGGGGGTATTGGCGCGCTCAGCCTGATCAAGGAATCCCGGGCCGCGCTGGAGGCTGCACTGAAGATCGACCCGACCGCGCTGCAGGGATCCGCCCACACCAGCCTTGGCAGTCTGTATTACCAGGTACCGGGATGGCCCATCAGTTTCGGGGACAAGGACAAGGCACACAACCATCTCGAACAGGCACTGGCGCTGAACCCGGATGGCATCGACCCGAACTACTTCATGGCGGACTTGCTCTTCAAAACCGGAAAGAACGCCGAAGCGCTGGCCTACCTCGACAAAGCAGCCAACGCGCCGGCCCGTCCCGGACGGGAACTGGCGGATCAGGGTCGCCATCGGGAAATCGATGCACTCAGGAAGTCGATCAGCGAAGACTGATGCGGTAGCGAAGGCCTTCGCTGCCTCCGTGAACCTCTGCCTTGGCATATCGTTCCATCAGGACACCGCCGGCCGCTTCGATGACTCGTTGGGACGCCCTGTTTTCAGGATCGGTATTGAGAACGACCCACGGCAGTTCCGTTTGTCGGACATCTTCGAGTAAAAGCTGCAAGGCACGGGTGGCATAGCCCAGTCTGCGTTTCCAGGGCACAACGCTGTAGCCAATATGCCCGGATACGTATTCCGGAAGCTCGGCCGTACCATTCTGCCATCGGAAACCGATGCTGCCGCACAGTTCACCGTCCCACAACCAGCGCCGGAAGCCTGGCAATCTTGGCGCTCGTGATCCATCAGGCAAGGTGATTGGCGACCCCTTGGCTTCCGGGTCATCGAGCGCAGCCAGGAATCGACCGGCATTGCGCGCAATCGACTGCAATTCCTCGTGGGCGGCCAAGGTACCGCGAAGGGTATCGGCGGACCAGCCCTGCTGAAGCGCTTCAACATAGCTGGCAAGATACAGGTATGCCGGGCGTACCAGTTGCAGGTCCCTTTTTCGATGGAAAGGGGTTCCAGGGCTCGAGGTTCGAGACAAGGACATCAAAAGGCGTCATCGGTGACTGAGCTTCGTTACGAGCATAACAGCGTGCACCTTGCGCTACACCGGCGCGTTGTGCCGAATCTGCGTGGTTGGCACCGTTCCTTTTTCAACAACTGCAGGGTTATCCGGGTGCTGCTGCACGCACCGCCTCTGTGGAGCTTCCGAGAACTGCAGACATGACGCTCCAGTCAGCCGGGACGCCCTGATCGTGGACGGTGTCCTACACGGCACAAACGACGGGAAAGAAAGCAGCTCCCGGAGCAACGGTCCGAGTCACAGGTCGTGACAAACCTCGACAACAGGATCTGCGACGGGTGAGTCGACCCAGGTTCGGAAATTCCGCGAGCGACTGAAAAATCAGGCTGGACGGGCAAACCTCTGAATGGCCTGTGCGAGATCACGCACCTGTAGCCGATATTGGCCATGGGTCCTGGCAGCGTGGTCCCACAAATTGGTAGCGTGTGTCCTCAATTTCATTCGGATGCGTGGAGATCCTCTGGCCTGGGCTGCATCTGGAGCTGCGGCTTGCGCATCAACCAGATGAACAGCAGCACCGGCAGGGACGCGTAGAACATGAAGAGGAAGTCATTTGCATAGGCAATCTGCAGTGCATCGCGGTTGATCACCGCGTCGAGTTGCTGCAGTCCAAAAGGCATGTTCGGATTCCACATCATGCCGGGTTCATTCACGCCAAGCGCACGATTGAACGGCGTAATGTTGGCGGCCATCTCCGAGTGCACGATTTGCACACTCGCTCCAAGTACCGTCGTCGTTACCGAAACGAAAATTGCAGCGCCGATATTGCGCAGCAGATTCATGATGGCGGATGCATCCGTGCGCAAATACGGTGCGATGGTCGCAAACGCCACCAGGTTGACCGGCACAAAAATGAAACCGGTGCCGAACCCCTGCAGGAAACCAACCCAGCAGATCGTCCACTCCGAAACTGCCGGTGTCCATGTGGACATCTCCCATGAGGTCCACAACAAAACGACCGCACCAAAGGTGATGACCTGGCGAGGATCGAATCGCATCGCCAACCGTCCGACAAACGCCATCGCCAACATCGTGCCAATTCCGCGCGGCACCATCAGGAACCCGGCGTCAGTTACAGAATAGCCACCCAGCGTTTGCAGGAAAGGGGCCAGCAGCGCAGAACTTGCCACCAGCATGCCACCGGTAATGAACATCAGCACAAGGGCCGAGACGAAGTTTCGATCCTTGAAGATGTCCATTCGGATGAACGGGTCCCTGGACATCAACACGTGCACCGTGAACAGGTAAAGGCCGAGCACCGCAAGTATCGCTTCAATCACGATTTCGGTGGAATCCAGCCAGCCTTGCTGCGTACCTCGATCCAGGAACAGTTGCAGCGCGCCCAGGCCAAGTGCGAGCAGACTGAATCCGAACCAGTCGAACCGCAATGTACGGTCGCTCCTGGCATCATCGTAAAAAACCAGAATGCCGATCACGGCAGCGATGCCGACAGGTACGTTGATGTAGAACACCCAACGCCAGTTGAAGGAGTCCGTCAGAAGTCCTCCCAGCGTCGGCCCGAGTATGGGCCCAAGCATGACGCCCATGCCCCAGATGCCCATCACTGAACCACGTCGATCCGGCGGAAACAGGTCGATCATGATCGTCTGTGACAAAGGGCCCAACGCCGCGCCGAACGCACCCTGCAGCACCCGAAAGAGAATGATCTGTTCCAGAGTCTGGGCCGCGCCGCAGAGTGCTGACGACAGTGTGAAGCCGCCAATCGCAACCACCATCAAGCGCTGCTTGCCAAACCTGGATGCCAGCCAGCCAATTGGCGCGGTCATGATAGCCGAGGCGATGATATAGGACGTCAGGACCCAGGTGATCTGATCGCGTGACGCGGCGAGGCTACCCTGCATGTTCGGGAGTGCGACGTTGGCAATCGTCTGATCAAGCGTCTGCATGAACATCGCCGCCATCGCGCAAGCAACGACTATGTTGCGTTTGAGTCCATCAGACGGGACTGCAGCTGGCGGGACTTGTGTGCCCGCCGTCTTGGCCATGTTGTTAGCCCGCATTATTCATGAAGGACCGTAACGAGGGCGCCGAGAGTAGTGAAAAGACTGGGTGGCGCGGACTGGCGAGCGCGCAGGCGTGCTTGACAGCACGTCGAGCACGCGGAAGGAGCACGCCCGGTGTTTTCGCTACTATCGGCGTTCGCAGTAGGGAATTCATGAATAATGTGGGCTAGCTACCCAGCCGTTGCCAGTGCGTTTGTCCTGTGTCAATGCTCACGGAAGCACTCATGCCTGTACTCAGGCGAACATCGCACGGGCCTTTGTCGAGCGTCACATGCACCGGAATTCGCTGCACGACCTTGACCCAGTTGCCCGAAGTGTTCTGGGCGGGCAACGGCGAGAACGCCGAGCCACTTGCCGCGGCTATGGCTTCCACCGAACCTGTCCACCGACAATCCGGGTAGCTGTCGATCGTGATGTCGACGCTCTGGCCTTCATGCATGCGAGTGAGGTCCGTTTCCTTCATGTTCGCCTCGACCCACATGTCCTTGTCCGATACCAGGCCCACCGCACTGGTCGTCGAAAAGCCGGACATCGCGGAGATGATCAACGCGCCGGGTTGAAGTGATGAAACTGCCGCAACGATACCGTCAAAAGGTGCCCGCACGACCGTATGGTCAATCTGACGCTTTGCTTCATGCACCGCCGCGCGAGCCTTCATGTAATCCGGAAACCGGTCGATCGGCAGATCAGGATCTCCACCCAGGCGAGCAAGATCGGCAGCGACGGCCTGGCGCAGTGAATCCAGGGTTGCAACGGCTGAAAGCCAGGTTGCGCGCTGCTGGTCAATGAGTGTATTCGCTATGGCACCACGATCGGCCAGTGCGATGTAACGATCAAGGGTGGTCCTGGCCACATTGACCTGCGCCTCCTGGGCTCGCACCTGCTGTATCGAATTCTGATAGTCGGCCTTCAGGGTGCCTACGGTCATCTGCGCCTGCAGGGCGGTCGCTTCCGCATTGGCCAGCGCGATCTGGAAAGGTTCATCGTCGATCTTGAAAAGCTCATCACCTTTTTTTACCCGTTGACCCTCATGAACACTGACCGAGGCCACGATGCCCGAGACATCTGTTGTCACTGTCAGTTGCGCGGACTTCACGTAAGCATCGTCCGTGCCCACGTATCGACCGCCAACGAGATACATTGCCGCTGCCCCCCCGAGCACCACCGCAACACCACTGAGCATCAGGAACCGGCGCAACCGGTTATTGTTCGGCCTGGAGACCATCGGCGTAATGATCGGTGCTTCGACCCGCAGTTCAGGTGCTGCCGGGTGAAGCGCAACTGCGGGATTGGCCTGGGTTGCTGACATGGGTCTATTCCTGTGCCGCGAATGGCAAGGCCGCGCTGTCGGCGGCCGGCAGCGCACCAATTCCCGTTCTGTTCATCAATTCCTTGATGCCGAGTAGCGCCTCGACCAGGGCTTCGCGGTCGACGCGCCCGATCTGGTCGTCAATCTCGATCAGCAGCTGACGTCGATACTCGGATATCTCGTCAAGGATGGGTTGAGCGCCCGGCAGATTGTGCAACCGCCAGATTCGCCGGTCCCGCGGGTCGGGGCGCCGTTCCACGACACCATTTTTCTCAAGGCGATCGACCAGCCGGGCGACCGTGATCGGTTCTACCTCACAGATCGACGCGAGTTCATTTTGCGAGAGCCCGGGTTGACGCTCCAGCCGCGCCAGGATTATCCATTGCGCCCTGCTCATCCCTCGTGTGCGGGCACGCTGGTCAAAACGGGTTCGCATCGTGCGGGCCACGTCATGCAAGAGCACCAAAGGATCCCGATCCAGCGATTCGGCCATCGGATGCCTCAGTCAGATCTAATTGAATACAATTGTCATCATAACCATGCTTAAGTTAAGCAGTAGAAATAATATGGTCAAGTTAATTATCCCGTCAGAGGGGGCTGATCGTATGCACTGCCGAAATTGGCGAGGGGGAACATTTGATCCCGTGAGAATCGGACTCGGGGAGTCGGGATTTCCAGTGAATTGCAGAGATTGGCCTGGGGAACTGTCAGCCGGTTCCTACAAATTGGAGGTGTGTGTCCTCAATTTTTCAGCAGGCTGCGCAGCAGCGGCGCGACTCCATCGATGCCGCTTCCTGAGAGGATCTCGTCCGCGGCTGCCCGGGCGTAACGATCACAATGTGGCAAGGTCACGCCGCGGCCGGCCCAGCGCAGCATCGACACATCGTTGACGCTGTCGCCGATCGCCACTACGGCATCACGGGGAATGCCCAGTTCGGTTGCGAGCATCGCCAGCGCATTGCCCTTGCTGGCGTCGGGCGAGTGCGCTGCGGTGACCGATGGGAAATCGAGAAGGTGTACCCGATCGCCATAGCGTGCCTCGAGGAAGCCGTGGATGCGGTTGGCATCGGCCGCTGAACTGATGACGTCGATTCCGGTCGGGACAACATCCGATTCATGGGGCGCATCGTGATATTCCGGCTCGATGCCCGACACCAGGGCATATTCCGTCGACGCGTGGTTGGGTTCAGAGGCGATGTAGCGCACGGCGTCGAACCAGGCATAGGGCAGCTGATGTTCACGCGCGTAGGCCACCAGTTCGTGCGCAACTTCCGGGTCGATCGCAAAACGGTGGGCGATCGCACCATCGGGCGCATGGATCGAGGCACCCTGCTGACAGATCAACGGATTCACCAGGCCAAGATGGCGTGCTATCCGGGCGGTACCGGGATACATCCGACCTGACGCCAGCACGACCACCACCCCTGCACGCTCCAGTTCAGCAATGGCTGAGGAGATCGCGGCATCCGGCAACGCGACATGACCTCCACCAGGTGGAATGAGGGTACCGTCGATATCGAGGGCAACAAGACGAATGGGCACGTTGAAGAACAGTCATCGGTGCATTGGGGAAAACAAGTGTATTCACGCTGGCCCAACCTTGCGAGCAAAAGTCACCGGTGGCGAAACGAAAGAGACAGCCAGCCCCGTTCGTGAGGTTGGCGATCAGCAGATTTTCCTTGGAGTCTGCTTCCTTGTGGTGCGCATGTGCATGCCGACATTCGCCGATCGGGCCGTTCCGGAGAAGTCTTCAGCAGCGATGCATCACAGATCTTCACCCCGCGCATATTCCTTCGACAGTCGCCGATCATGCGCCTGCACCATATTGGCCAGTGCCGTCATGGCTTCGCGAGCATCTGCCGATGCCGCAATCGCCGCGAGCTCCGTGAACATATCGATCAGGCGCTGGTTCATTTCCTCCAGCCACAGCGTCAGGCTCACGGTGGTCAACGGATCGTCCGGACCAGCCACCTCTTCCGGCAGCGGGGCGTGGAAATTGATGAACGTTTCCGTGATGCTTTCTGGAGCGTCTTCCACATACCGCTCGAGGGCTGCCAGCAGATTGCGCTGATCGGCTTCAAAACTCACCAGCAGCATGCGGACCCGTTCAGGAAGTTCACGAGGGCGGGCTTGTTCCAGCTGAACGCCAACACGCGACAGGTAATCGATGCTGTGCTCAAGCACCTCGCCGATCCGGGAGAACGCGCTTCGGGTGTGTTTGTTCATGATCAGCTCATCTCCATCGGGTCGTCTGGAAGGGTTACATCGGTATTGCGGGATGCACGCTGCGTACTGTCCATCGATGATGAGGCCTTCCGAACGGCTATCAACCATCCATTGGCTAGGCAATTTCCACTAGATGGAACGAACTGCACGCAGCCCTTTCGCAAAACGCGGTCGCGTCGCGTGCTGCGTCATCGTACGATTCAGACCAATCGTCAAACCCGCTCAGGAGAAACATGAAAGTCATCATCTCGGGAACCCTGGATCTCGTCGACCCGCGACAGGTCAAGGAAATGCTGCAATCTGCCCGCGCCCACATCGAAGGTGCACTGAAGGAGCCCGGCTGCATTGCCTACGACTGGACCGAAGACCATCTGGTACCAGGCCGTGTGCACGTGTATGAAGAATGGACTTCCTCAGAAACGCTGGAAGCCCATCTGCAGGATCACTGGTATCGGGACATGGGTGCACACCTCTCAAAATACCCGCGCAAACCGAGCAACAATGTCATCAAGAAGTACCGCATCGACCATGAAGAACCGGTCTACGATTCGACCGGTGTTGCGCGCGGGCAATTCTTCACCAGCAAGCCATGAGGTGATTGGTTCGACCACAACCAGCGATGGTGTCGAGATCGCCTGGGACCGTACCGGAAGCGGATCACCGCTGGTTCTGGTGCATGGATTCACGGATTACCGATCGCTGATGGCACCGCTTGCCAGTCGATTTTCGGTGTGGCACGACGTCGTCAGCATCGACATTCGTGGACACGGCGAATCCGGTTGCAACGGTGACCTTTCGCTTGGGCGACTGACCACGGATGTCGTTGAAGTCTGTCAGGACCTGGGGTTGGAAGCGCCTGTGCTGATTGGTCACAGCACAGGTGCACTGATCGTCACCGGCGCGGCGGCTGCAAGCGGCGCCCGCGCCGTGGTCAACATCGATCAGAGCCTTGATCTCCATGCCACCGCCACGCGAATCCGCCCATTTGCAGACCGCCTGCGAGACCCGGCAACCTTCCATTCAACCCTGGATACCATGTTCTCCGATGAGCAGACACCGGGACTTGGTACCGAATTGCAAGCCGAACTGGATCGGTGCGCCTGGCAAGCCAGACCGGAAGTCGTGCTTGGAATCTGGGCCGATCTGCTGGAAGGAAACAGCGAACGGATTCAGGGTTTGATTGACACGATGACCACCGGGGTCACCATGCCCTATCTCGTCTGGCTCGGCACCACCCCTGACGAGCACTATCTGGCGTGGCTGACCAGGACGATTCCATCAGCCATCATCGAGATCCACGCTGGAGAGGCACACTTTCTTCACCTCGCCCATCCTGACCGCCTGGTTGATCGGGTACGACGCCTGCCTGGTTGACACAGGCTGTCCGGCAAGGCGCGGGCCTGCATCAGTCCGCGCACCACTTCCTGCGCTGCGTGAACAGCACAAGACAGAGCGCTGACATGACGGCATGAATGAGTACACCGGCAGGTTGGTCACCTGCCAGCGTCAGCGAGATCAGCAGGCCGGTATGGAACGTGAGCAACACGCCGAGCACGGTAGTCACCACACGCAGATTGCTGCGATGTGGCCAGATCCAGAGCGAAGCGCTGGCAATGGCCAGCGCCGCAAAACCATAGTGCATCGACCACATGCCACCCTTGCCTGCTGCCGCAATACCCTCCGGACCACCGATCAGCATGGCGGCAGCGAGTGTTTCCGTCAGGAAATTCAGGACCAGAACGATGGTGAACAGGGTTTTCATGGGACTTGACCTGGTTTTAATGGCAAGTGGGATGGGTTACTGAGGCCTGAGGCGGACGACAACGGTTCCACTGACCAAATCATGCAAACAGCGGCGGCTCTTCATGAAGATGAGCAACTGGTCGACAAGCGGCAACAAGGCGATCCACGGCACAACCGACACAAACAGCAGCGGAAAAAACAGGGCCCGGACACAGATCAGCTTCCACAGAGGCGCCGGTTCGCGACCATACTGCCCATCGCCGCCACTCGACGCCGGCACGATGGCAACACCCATCACCTGTTTGCCCACGGTCTGGCCATGACGCCACAGGCCATAACCGTTCAGCAGCAGATAACTCGCAATCGCGAGCAGGAACACCCACAGCATCCACCAGTTGTCGGTGTAGTCCTCCGCGTGTTCGACAACTCCTGCGATCATGACCAGCACCACAGTCAGTGTCGGAACCAGGATGGCGTCGATCACGGTTGCCACCAGGCGGCGAAATCGTCCCGCAAGAAACAGTCCATCACTCATTTGTCGGCCTCCACTTGAAACACCAGGAGCGCGTTGCCACCACGCTGCCGTCCCACATATCCGTAACCTGAGGTCACCACCAGCAGATCGTCAGCGAGCATCGGGCCGTGCGCGTCAAATGCGCCACCGCGGGTTGCCACACCATTGACAGCCTTGTAATCCCGCCAGGCATCATGGGACCACAACAATCTGCCGGTATCGGCTGCAACCACGTCGAGGTACCCGTCGATGCTGCCGGTGACGACGATGTTGTTGGCTGCAATGATGGCCGACGACAGACCGAATACGCACTCTTCCTCCGCACAACGGGACTCGCGAGTCCAGGTCCAGCGTTTTTCGCCGGTCTCCAGATCCAGCGCATAGAGGCCCGGTGTGGGGGTACCGGGCGCTGGAAAACCTTTGACCTCCTTGTCACTGATGGGCACGTAAAGAAGCCCCAGTGATTCGTTGGCTGCCATCCCCCAATGGACACCGCCAATGATACCGCCACGCCCGAGCCTGGTGGTCCACACCGTGCTTCCGGTAGCCGGGTCCATTGCATGCACATCCGCAGATTTCTGCCCGCCGATCAGCAGTTCCCGCCCGGACCTGGTTTGCAGCAACATCGTCGCGGCACCAAAATCCACATCCGGCCCTGTGGGTTCGGCGCAGTTGGGGTGGTTCAGCGCCTTGATATTGCAGGCTGCGGTATAGGCGTCGTTTTTTGTGAACTGATGCACCCAGACAATCTTGCCGGTCTTTGCTTCCACTGCGAAGATCGCGTCGCTGGTATCCGTGGTGGGATGGGTAAAGTTCTGGCCGGTACCAAAAAACAGCCAGTCACGCTTCGCGTCATAGCTGGGTGCACCCCACACCGCTGCACCACTCGGTCCGTGCTTCTGCACAAATCCGAAGAAGTGACTGCCGGTGACCTGGGCCTGCGCTTCAATCGTCGGCAGGTACCAGAGTTTTTTGCCCGTCCGGATATCAAAGGCCGCCATGCCCCCACTCGTGGTGCAACAGCCATAAAACGGATTGGCTGCCAGGCCGACTTCCAGCGAAGCAACCGGCAGGAACACTGCATGCTCAGTCACCAGCGGTGTACCTGAGTACCACGGCACCGGTTCATCCTTGACCACGGCATGCCAGATGAGCTGGCCATCGCGAGCGTCAACTGCATACATGCCCTGGGTTCGATCGTTGAAGATCAGGATGTCACGTTCATCGATCCGGCCCGGCAGGATGGCACTGGCGATGGCTCCCGTGTGTTCGTGAACCCATCGTTCACAGCCGGTGGCCCGATCCAGAGCGACCAGTCCACGCCCCCCATCACCAACAAAGACCGTGTCTTCGGTAATCAACGGATACGCGCGTGGTGTGGTACTGGCAAGCCCGTACACCCACTTCAACGTCAAGGTCGATGCGTTGCTCGCATCGATCGACGAGGCAGGTTGATAGCGAGTATTGCGATGATCGATGCCCCAGCCTTCCGCGTAGGGTGACTGCATGTTCGGCACAGGATCGGTGTTTTCACAAGTCGCGCGGGCCGTCAACGAGCACAGGCCGAGGCCCACGACCAGAACAAGTCTCGAAAAACGCCCAAAACCTCTCCCTGCAGCATATGGCATGCTGCCTTTCTGACTACGACGCCGCATTCACCCCCCAGACAAAAAAAGAGACACCACCCTTCGAGCGCGGCGGATACTACGAATATTCGTGCACGTTGTCGTGTTTCAACGGGGGAAGTTCATCGCCTCCCGCCGAGATTGCTGGGGAGATGATCGGAAAGGTCGGTTCAACGATGGCCACTGCCGCTCAATATCCCTCGACGGGCGGTTCATCCACCTGTCGCGTCCCGGACCGCAGTGCGGCCGTCGATTGTTTCCCCAGCTTGACGTGATCACCGGCCGCAGCCAGTCCGAAGCGGTGCATGTTCCCATACACCGCTTCATATCGACCGGCCGACACCAGGTAGGTTTCGTGCCAGATGCCAATATCACCGTGGTCGCGAATGCGGCGATTGAAGTCCGCCCAGGCCGGAAGGTGTTGTGCATCTGCACGCCTTGAATAACGCTCGAGGTGTTCAAAACTGCGCCAGTACTGCAGGGAAATCGTGTTCCGGCCAAACCAGTTCTCGATGTGCAGACATCCATGTGCCGGATCCGCCAGCAACTCGGCCTGCATGCGGCCCATCGCGCGGGCAACAGGCAGGAACGAAAATGCGCTGCGCAGACGGTTCACCCGTGCACCGATGAGGAACAGCACAAAGTCGCCATCGAGCGAAGCGCCATGGCGGCCATTGAAGATCTGCATGAGCTCTCCTGCTCCAGGTTGGAAGGTGTTGTCTCTGTCCCCCGCACAATCAGGACGAGAGATCTTCTTTTTTCTTCTTGCCCACGCGCTGTCGTCGTTCAACGCCGAGGCTCGCCACATAAGGCACCGCCCACTTGCCGTAACTCCACCAGGCAAGAACCAAAACGACGATGCCCCAGTGTGAAAGGACCTGCAGGACATACAGCGGCCAGAGGAACGCAAGAAAGGAATTGAGCAGTGACTCGAAGGCCAACCTGAAAAAGACCTGGGTCACTTCCTGGCCAATGAATCCGACGATCGTGTCACTGGTAGCCACGTCGCTGAACAGCATCCGCACTTCCAGCACGATGAACGTGATGACATAACCGAGCCCATAAAACCCGCCACCGCGAGAGCTCCACAACGCGACGGTCGCCTCACCCATGATGTTGCCGATCTGGCGCGGATCTGCACGGATACGCGTCGCGGTGGCAACGATCGAATCAAAACGCCGGCGCAGCCAGCCCCGCCGCTTTTCCACAGCGTCTGCCACATCCTTGGACCCGGAGTTGTCCGTAGCCTTTCCCTCCGCACAGTTCAGCGCAGCTCGTGTCCGCAGTGACATTTACAGCAGGCCTGCACCGAGATTACGCTTGAACCCCCGGCGAAGAAAATAAAAAGACCGGGTAGACCAAAGGGAGGGATACGAACCATGGTGCGCACAGAACGCTCCGACGCCACGCCACGCCTGCATGCCAACGAACGACAACCCGTGCTACCTTTTACCGCAGCCTACCGGACCATGAATCAACTTGATCTGGAGCGGGAAACCAGCAATCCCATGCAAATGGAGCTGCTGCCGCCGGTACAGCCGGATCTCTTTGTTGACAACCCGATGCCGGGTGAGGGGCCTGTTGATCCGACAATCAGGCAATAGCCCGCCGGCGAACACTGCCAACACGGCATTTTCCAAACGAACCATTTTCAATCACTGGAGCATCACCATGTCCACCAAGGACCACGAACAGGTTTCGATCTATCCATTTTCGCCCGAAAAACGCGAGGAACTCCTCCGCAAGGCGCGGGAGTGTGTCTTCAACTGGACCACCAAGGACGGCTGGGCCGTCGGGGTAGTGCATGCGTTTGTCTGGCACGAAGGGCGCGCCTGGATCACGTGCGGTTCCCATCGACATCGCATTGCTGCGCTGCGGCGGGATCCGCGCTGCTCGGTGGTCGTGAGCGGAATTGCGGCACCCGACGGCCCCAATGGCGCCATCACGATCAAGGGGCGCGCGATCATTCATGACGACGAAGCCACCAAGCGCTGGTTTTATCCCGCGCTGGCAAGGGGTCCTTACGGGCGCAACGGTGGAGCTATGACGCCCGAGGCGGAAGCGCAGGCCAAAGCGTTCGAAGAACGACTGGACTCCCCACTGCGCGTGATCGTGGAAGTGGTGCCGGTGAAGTTCATCGAGCTCGACAGCGACAAGATGTCCAAGGACACCGCTGGCCAGCTCGCTGAGGAAGAACGGGGGCCATTGCTTGAGGCCGATTCGAAGCGCATGCCTGAAGAGCTCAAGCGTCTCGGCATCGATTGACGTTCTGGTCGCCACCGGAACTCCAAGTGCGGCACATGGATGTGCGCCTCTTCAGGACATCCACCATCGGGAAGCAGAGCTGATGACCGAACCCGAAACACTGAAAAAGGACTTCCTGCGTGACCTTCCCGATGAAGGCCCGGTCGTGATGGTGAATCTGGTGCGGTTTCGCAAGCACTCTCTCGACGGCAATGGCACCGGCTGGGACGCCTACAGTCGATACAGCAAGGGTGACATGCCACTGCTGAAAAAAGTTGGCGGGACAGTCCTCTGGGCCGGACATGTCGAAGGTGTTGCCCTTGGTGAGACCGGTGACGGGCCATGGGACTGGGTCGTGCTGGCGCACTACCCGTCCCGCGCTGCCTTCCTCGACATGATGACTTCACCCGAATACGCAAGCATCAATGTCGACCGTGAAAATGGTGTCGAAGCCCACATCATCCTTGCAGCGAATCAGACCTACTCGAAGTTCCTGGTCGGATCAGGCAGCCGCTGAACACGGCGGCACCTGCCAACGAGCAGGTTCAGGGGCCTCTCGCGGATGCGCATCACATCCTGTCGGTGGCAGGGAATTGCAAAAGGCCGGCACCAGTGCCAGTGTCGGCATGTGGCGGCGGCGCCATCGGCCGGAACGCCTGAAAGAACGTTGATCCCCCGTTGCACATCGGACCCGGAGCATGATGCCCGCTCTACCGGCACTCGTTCTACTTCTTCTCTGGTCGGGAACGGCCATGGCGGAAACGGTCGACGAATGTCGCACGCGCGCCGGAGCCTCGCCGCAGGTCAGGCTCCTGGAGGAAGACGGCAATACGGTCACGGTGCATGTCCTTGATCCCGCCAGCGAAGACGCCAGGCAAGTACTGTCCGACGCAAGCGATGCCGGCCGTGGCGTGGGAAGACTCGGGTCGTGCGGGGATACCGCACTGCAGATCTATCTGATCGTGAAGCGCCCGTTGGCGGGTGGCGTCAGCCAGGACGAAGCACCGACACCGCCGGAGCCTGTGTTTTCGGACACCCCGCCCCCCGCGAACCCGACGCCCACGAATCCGCAGGTCCTGGACGGGTCCGTCGATCTCACCTGCCGGGGAACCTACACAGAATGTTATGGCCGCGCGCGAGGCCCGCTTCCTGGTTATTCCAGAACCGATTCGGACGGCAGCAGGGGCATCAAGCGCGTTCCCGGACCCGGCCGGCAACCCGAAGGCGATGCGCCGGGGCGCACGAATCTCGAGACGGCCATCGGACAGTGTCTGCACCCGCATTTTCCGGACTACACGACGCCGGGGTGGGATCGATTTGGCAGCACAGCGCAGCAGGCCGGCGCTCCCACGCCTATCCAGTACGCGTTCCCGATCGTGCAGATCGCTGCCAGGCAGGCACTCGAGGCCGAAAAGCGCCGCTACGGCAAGTTACCGTACGGCGACAATTCCTACGCCTACCTGGAGGGTTGGCTCGGGCGCTGCCTCTGGGATGCAGGCGCGATTGCGAAGGGAGAGGATCCACGCGCGCCTTACAAGCGATTCCTGGCGAACCAGAGGCTCGGCGACAGCGAGTTGAACGAACGCTACTACGACTGGGACGTGGGCTTTCGATCCACCTGGTCGCCGTGGCACCCGGCAGTCATCCGTAATCGCCAAACACCTCTACAGTAGCCACTCAGGGCCACGTTGGCTTTTGTGTCCAGTTTCTGGTCGCTGTCCCTTCTGCCGACTCCTAGACGGCCCGCAGCGGTGCGGACACAAACTCGTTCAAGCCATCGATGTCGTGGGACATGATCACGAGGTCACGTACCCTGCCATTGCGATCCTCGACATAATCGGCCAGCAATGCCTCGGGCACAAAGCCCAGGCTGCGGAAGGCCGCCCGTGCACCGTGCTGGTCAACCGTCATGTGGGCGACCAGCTTGCGCAGACCCAGCAGGTGGGCCACGTCGAAAATGTTGGAGGTGAGCACCCGTCCCAGGCCTTGCCCACGATGGGTCGGGCCGACGTTGACACGAATCTCGCCAATGCGCCGCGTCCAGGGTGCCGTCTCCCGATGGACCGTGGCGTACCCCACGAGGCCGGTCTTGTCGTAGGCGACCAGCGTGGTCGACTGTCCCTTGTCAACCCGAACCATCCAGTCGTCCACCACGTCCGGTTCGGTCAGATCCACGCGCAGGAACAGCAGGTCTTCCTGCGGCAGGCCTCGCGCAAAGGCCAGTACGGCGTCGCGATCACTCGACGTCATCAATCGCAGTTCGATGTTGGCGCCCGATGGCAGTGTGACTGCTCTGGGGTATTGCGCCGCAACCTTTTCCAGTGACATTGTTCCTCCGGTCAGTGCTGTCTGTTCGCCGATCCCCGATTCATCAGGGCTTCACCTGTTTGTCCAGTCGTTGCGCCGCGGCCTGCAGTTCGAGAAACACCTGATCGGTGGCCTCGATGAGCTTTTCCAGGTCGGGCAGCAGCCGCGGTTCGCAGAGAAAGGCATAAAACAGCTGTTTGTTGTAACTGTGGATGGCGATGCCGAGACCGAGATTTCCGGTCAGCAGCAGCACGCCAATATTGTCCACGATGGGCCGACCCAGGATATGCAGGGGGACCTGCACACCGGGCACGTTGGTACAGGTAAAGTTGATGCCGTTGTTGGGCATGCTCGCCGCCATGAGCGGCAACACCGGTGGTGGCTGGCGCGCAGCCATTGCGGTTGGGTCCAGCGGCGTGCCGATCAGCTGACTCGACACCATGGCCAGCGGAGGCGTGTCGTTGGACTGTTCCATCATCAGCGTCAGTGCCTGCGCTTCATTGCCATTCTTGATTCGGTCTGTTTCCCGTCGCACACGGTTCAGTCGTTCGACCACATCCATGGGCCACGCCGGCATGATCGGGAAAATCGCCGAGACACGGTTGCCGACGGCACCTTTTTCATCTTCGCGGCGTACGCTCACCGGGCACGCGATGCGCAGGAACTGATCCGCGACCTCGACCCCGTTTGCCTGCATGTAACGCGCGGCCGCCTCGGATACGACTGTCAGTACCAGGTCGTTGATCGTCCCACCCAGCACACGACGCACTTCCCTCACCGTCGCGAAGTCGTGTTTGATCCAGCGAAAGCGGCGCTGCGGTCCGACCATGCCGGCGTTGAACGGTGCGGTGATGGCCGGGCGGAGGATGAAGTTCATCATCAGTTGTGTCGCGGTGGCCATGAGTTCACGTCGATCACCGGAGGGACGCGGCTCAGGACGTGCAAACCGCGCAGTCATCTGGTCGATGTTCTCCTGGATCGCTTCTGTCATGAGCGAAGCGGGAGACGGCAGGGGCTCCGGCTGCCAGGGCTTTGCGGGGGGTGGTGGCGCTCCGGCCTTGGGATCCATGTCGAAGATGATGGTCGACAGTTCAACGCCGGAAACACCATCGATCATTGCATGGTGAACGATCTGCAGGATGAGCGTCTTGCCGGCCACACCCTTGATGACGTAGAACTTCCACATCGGCATGTTGCGGTCGAGCATCGGCTGGTTCAGGACCATGGCCGCATCGACGCCATCCCACAGGGTGCTGCCTGCAGGCACCTCGTGCAGTTGCACATGATTGGCCAGCTTGAAATCGGGGTCATCCACCCATTTGGGGTGCGCAAGATTGAAAGGGACAAACATCAGCCGCTTGTAAAAACGCGGAAGCAGATGCATGCGGGCATCAAAATGTGCAAAGACCTCGTCAAAAGCGAGTTCACCATCCACCACAAACAGGCTGGCGACGTGAGTCGGACCACTGGCCGTTTCGGTGTAGACAAAGGACGCATCAGTACCGGAAAGTCGCATAGTTCCCTCCTGCGAAGGCCAGTCTGCGGAAATTAGCGGGCCGGGTCTACCCTGCCCTCTGATGTGAACCCCGGTTCACGGGGAGGAACGGACCGCACCGGCCTGTCGGGTACGCGTCAGACTGTTGAACACCATGGTCACCCAGTCATCGGGACCCACACGGTCACTGGCCCAGGCCTGATCAAATTCACGGGTGGGTCTGGCCAGCAGCACGGCTTCGAGCAGGAGTCCGTCATCCATCAGCGCCGCCACCCGGTCACGGGTGGTCACGATCATGTTCCGGTAGATCTGCAGATCCGCCCTGGACGCCACTCGTCCGTGTCCCGGGACCACACGTGTATCGTCATCGATCACGGCCAGCACCGCGTCCAGGGCCGGCGCATAACCGTTGACGTCGCCACCGCTGTTGACGTCGATGATCGGGTACAACTCACTGATGTAAAGATCACCCAGGTGCACGACGTTGGATTTCGGGAACCAGGCAATGGCATCGCCATCGGTGTGTGCGTCGGACGTGTACAGGAACTGGATCGATTCACCGTTGAGGTGCAGCGACATGGCGCGCGGGAACGTGATCACGGGCAATGCAGCCCTGGCAACCGGTGGCGAGGTGCGATCAAAAAACTGGTGATGCTGGGGAGTCAGCATCCGCTCGCGTGACTGGTCGTGCGCGAGAATCACCGCTCCGGTCGCGGCGAGCGCTTCGTTCATGCCCGTGTGATCCCAGTGCCAATGGGTATTGAACACGTAACGCAACGGTTTTGGAGAGAGCTTGCTGATGGTTTCCTGTAGACGTTCATTGAGTTCGGCGAACTCGTTGTCGACCAGCAACGCACCATCTTCGCCCACGGCGAGCACCATGTTGCCACCCGACGCATGGATGAAATAGATGTTCTCCCTCAGCGGTTCGACCGTGATCGGTACGTTGGCAAAATCGTCGGAAAAGCCGGTTGCGGTTTTCCAGGGCTCGGCAAAGACATGCGCTGCGCTGCTGAACAGCGCGATTCCCAGACAGCATCGGAGCATTCCGAGGCTGGCGGATCTGTCTGAAGTGACGGAACACGGGGACAGGCTGCTGATCAACATGGAACTCCTGAAAGCGTGGATCGGGCCGTGATGGCACACGGAAGGCGGTTTGGCACAACACCAATCCGGCAACCGCGGCGGGACGTGGGACACCCACCGTTCCTGTGCCTGCTTTCCCGGTGCATATCAACGAGTGTGCAAGGTTGGTGCCATGCTCCGGCAAACTGTCGAAGCAGCCGCCTTTGAGGCTTGCCCGGGGTGTCAGGCGCCCCCAATGGCCAACCATCGAATAAGGCGTGCAGGCCAGTCATCTTTGTACCCACGACTTTGCCTTGTGTTTCAGCACGGCCTCCCTATCCTCGAACGAACCATGTTCTATCTTTACCACCACCACGATCTGTCGAGACTGGCAGACGTTCTGACCGTGCTGCGACGGCACGACGTGGAGTCGCCACTGGCGGCGGATCTGGTACTGGTGCCCAACACCGGCCTGGGACGCTGGCTGAAGATGCGCATGGCCGAGCGCGAGGGCATCTGTGCAAACCTTGCAACGGAATTGCCTGCACCGTTTTTCTGGAAGCTGGTTGCGGACAGTCTGCCGGGTGAGCGCCCGGACAGCTCTGCATACCAGCGCGAAAACCTGCGCTGGCACCTGTATGCACTGTTGCCGACGCTGGCGCAGGAAGTGCCTGAAGTGGCGAACTACCTTGCAGGCACGGCACTGGAACTGCGTCGCTGGCAGCTCGCCGAACGCCTGGCCGAACTGTTTGACCAATACCTGATCTATCGACGCGGGATGCTGCTGGATTGGGAGCGTGGGATTCACACGACCTGGGAGACAACCAGTCTCCCGGCCCGCTGGCAGGCAGCGGTCTGGCGTCTGCTGGTGTTGCATCTGGGACCCAATCACCGCGCCCGGCTGCTCGGTGAGTTTGTCCAACAGATCGAATCCGGCGCGCCGCTGAACACCACCCACTGGCCACGGAAGGTCTGTTGTTTCGGATTGGGCAATCTGCCACCGGACTACCTCCGGCTGCTGTATGCCATCGCGCAGCACACGGACGTCCACTTTTTCATGCACAACCCAAGCGACATCTACTGGGGTGACATCGAAAAACGACCGACGCCGCGAGATGTGGCACTCGACGGTGATCCGCTGCCAGGGGAAGAAATGGTCTTCACCGGGCATCCGCTACTGGCGAGCCTGGGTTACGCGGAGCGCGATTTCCTGCGCCTGATCTACTCCGACGAGTTTTCAGGCATCCGTGAACTGGAACCTGGGGACGTGTTCGAGTACATACCGCCGATGGATGACTCACTGCTGCATCGATTGCAATCCGGTGTAATCCGCATGGACGCCACCCCGGTCGAGTCCGGCCTCGGCACAGACGACCACTCGTTGCAGATACACGCGTGCCACGGCGTACTGCGTGAAGTTCAGGTTCTGCACGATCAGCTGCTTGACCTGCTGGCTCGCGACCCGACGTTGCAGCCCCGCGACATCATCGTGATGACACCGGGCATCGCAGATTTTGCTCCCGCCATCGAAGCCGTATTCGGCAGCGCCAGGGGACTGCTGTCGATTCCCTACAACACATCGGATGAGCCACGCGGTGGCAGCCACCCGATCGTGCGCATCTTCCGTGCCCTGCTCGACCTGCCGCTCTGGCGCTGGACAGCGAGCGAAGTGATCGCGTTGTTGAATGTACCTGCCGTGATGCGGTGCTACGAACTCGAAAGCGCAGAGACTGCCGATCTTGAGCGCTGGATCGCCGCTGCAGGTATCCGTTGGGGAATCGACGCAGACCATCGCATCCAACTGGATGCCGGGCAATGGGCGCAGAACAGCTGGTCATTCGGGATGGACCGGTTGCTGCTCGGTGTCGCGATGTCCGACACGGACACACTCGCTGACGGTGTTGCAGCGGAGATTGATCTCGAGGGTGGGGGAACCGCCGCGATCGGTCAGCTCTGGCTGTTGATCGACCGACTCAGGCACTGGCGTCAGGTGTTGCCTGCCCAAGCTTCTGCCGCGGTCTGGCAGGAGCGGTTGAACGCACTGTGCGCCGATGTATTCCTCGTCGATCAGGATGATCGCGAAGAGCGCAGAGCGCTGCAGACCATCTTCGAAGCCGTCTCCGTGCTCGGCGCCGCCACCGACAGCGTCAAGGAGACGCCGCTGTCCTGGGAAGCCGTACGCGAGATCATCGACAGTGAACTGGAAGGCAGCGGACCTCACCAGCCGTTCCTGGCTGGCGGCGTCAGTTTCTGCGGGCTCATGCCGCTGCGCACCGTGCCGTTTCGTGTGGTGTGCCTGCTCGGCATGAACGAAGGCAAGTTCCCAAGACAGGATCGCAACCGTTCTATCAACCTCATTCGCAAACATCCGCGCCTTGGCGACAGCAGTGCACGCGATGATGACCGCCTGCTGTTTCTGCAATGGCTGCTGGCTGCACGCGATGTGTTCTACATCAGCTATACCGGACAGGACACCGCCAGCGGCGAGACACTGGAACCGTCCACCGTCGTGGCTGAGCTGCTCGACTTCATGGCGCGATACACAGTCGATGGAAACAACCGAGCCCACGCACGGGCTGCGTTCATCACCCGGCAGCCCATGCAGCCGTTCAGTCCCCGTTACTTCCATACGACTTCCAGTGGTTACCCCAACGATCCTCGGGTCTTCACCTATCGTGGTGCCTGGCGTCCCGGTACCCAGGCACTGTTTGGCGAACGTGGCGCCCTGCCTTCGTTTGTCGAAGGCAGCCTGGCGTCGACGGAACGTCCGGAGCTGCTCGGACTCGATGAGCTGAGGCGATTTCTTGAGCATCCTGCCAGGTACTTCCTGCGCGATGTGCTGCAACTCGATCTGGAGATCGACAAACCAACAGCCAATGACGAAGAGTCGATCTCCCTCTCCGCACTCGACCGGCACGGCCTGCGCCAGCGCCTCTTTGCCAGTGTGCGTGCATCCGGTCCACTCCCCGACGAACCATCCCCACTGCTCCGCGCGCAGGGAGTACTGCCCCCCTCCCCCCTCGACCGCGAGCAGTACCACGAGCTTGCCATCGAGATGAACAGGCTGTGGCTGATTTGGCAGGACACCCGACCAGTCGCTGAAACCGAAGTGCTCGCCATCGATCTCCAGATGCCCAATGGCGTGCGTGTGGTCGGTCGGGTGGGTGACGTCCGCCCCGAAGGCTTGTGCCGCATCGAGCCAAGACGACTGGGGGCCAGGCAGTTGCTGGTCCACTGGCTTGACCTGCTGGCCCTGGCTGCCACCGGGCGCACCGCCACGCTGGCTTGTTGCGGAATTGACAAGGAAGGCGAACTCGACATGCGTCTGGGCACCATCGATGCCTCAACGGCGCGGACTCATCTGCAAACGTTGACCGATCTGTATCTTGAAGGCCAGCAGCGGCCACTGGTGTTCCTCCCGGAACTGGGTGAAGAATTTGTCGGCCATCTCGATCCGAAAAAGCGCCTCTCTCCGGATCAGGCTCTCGACAGGTGCAACCTCAAACTCAGCGGCGACTTCCATGTCGACTGGGTGGCAACCAACGTCTGGCTTGCACCCGTGCTAGCGGAAGCTCCCCACCCGCTGGGAGACCGTGCATCGACCAGTGAATTCTGCCGCATCGCCTGCGACGTGATTCAACCGCTGCTCGATACGCTGCAACCAACAGGCAGGGATGAATGGCAGGCGGCTACGGTCCTGCAGCGATGACACACACACCCTTCAACCTCCTCGAATTTCCACTCGAAGGCCTGCGCCTCATTGAGGCCAGCGCAGGAACCGGCAAAACCTTCAGCCTTGCGGGCCTCTACCTGAGGCTGCTGGTGGAAAAACAGCTCGATGTGCGAGACATCCTGGTGATGACGTTCACTCGTGCAGCAACCCAGGAATTGCGTGAACGGATTCGAACACGGCTTGCCAATGCGGCCCTGATCGCGGCGGATCCTGCCCACGCAAAACCGGACAACAAGGAAGACGAGATTGCACTGTCCATCATCGAGCGAGCGGTCCGGCGCGAACCCCGTGCGCGGATCGCCCAGCGGTTGCGCGATGCCGCCGTGCGCATGGACGACGCAACGATCAGCACGATCCATTCGTTTGCACAGCACGCGGCACTGGAAAACGCATTCGACTCCGGTCTGCCCTTTGATCGCGGTACCCAGGTGGATGATGTCACCGTGCAGCACGAGGCGGTCACGGACTACTGGCGCAGTCAGGTGTTCGGGCAATCGCAGGCGCACGCAACTGCTTTCCTGGCCCTCTGGCCATCGCCGTCCAAACTGGAAGAAACCATCGATCCTGCGTTGAAAAAGCCCCACCTCCAGATCTGGAATCCGGATGGGGCCAGGCTCCATTCCCTGACGGATCAGGCGCGAGAACTCTGGTCGGAGCAACAGCAGAACCTGCTGGAACTGCTGAGCCGGGCCATGGCCAACGGCGCGCTGCTGAAGGCAGGGTCATTGAACAATGCCATCACTGCAGCCGGCGGCGTTGCCAAATTGTTGGAAAGGATCACCGCGGGTCTTGCTGGAACGGCCGTTGGATACCCTGGATTGCCAGCCTGGCTGACCGACCTGGCTACTGAAGAAGATATTGGCGCCCAGTACAAAAAAGCGAAGGAGTTTGCGGCCTGCAGGCCCAGCGACTCCAGACTGCTGTTGTTGCTGACGACGCTGGCAAAGCTGACGGCGGTTACCCGTATCGCTGCGACCAGCGCCGCGCTCGACGCGGTACGTACCAGCATTCGTGCTCGCAAACGCGCCGGTCGACAGTTCAGCTTCGCCGACATGATTGAATCATTGCACGAGGCGATCGTCGATCCGTTGCGTGGGGCGGATCTCGCCACCGCACTCCATCACAACTGGCCGTATGCGCTGGTCGATGAAATCCAGGACACAGACCCCCTGCAGTACGAGATCCTCCGCCGGATCTACAAGGGCCGCGCGTCCGGCGCACTGGTGATGATTGGTGACCCGAAACAGGCCATCTATGCGTTTCGTGGGGGTGATGTGTTTGCCTACCTGCAGGCGGCTCGTGACGCCGATGGTTGTTACAACCTCGACACCAACTTTCGTTCGACCCAGGGTGTGCTGAATGGCATCCAGTCACTTTTTCTCGGTGCATCAACACAGAAAACCCAGCATGGTCCGTTCCTGCTTCCGGAGATCGATTTCCACACGGTGAAAGGTGGGCGCAAACACGCTGACCGGGTGCTCTTCCGCAACGGATCGCCAATCCCGTCGATCACGGCCTGGACCGTTGATGAAACCGGATTGACCGCTGAACAAGGCCGCCAACGCCTGCTCGACGCCACCGTCAGCGAGATTTGCGGTCTGCTGGACCCTGGTAACGGCGCCCGGGAGCGGCGGGCTGGTGGCGAGGAGGCTCCCGTACGCCCCGGCGATATCGCCGTGCTGGTCAACAGCAATCGGGAAGCAGCCAGCGTGCAGCGTTCACTCGCCCGTCACGGCATTGCTGCGGTGTGCCTGCACCGGGACAGTGTGTTCAAGAGTCAGGAAGCACAGGACCTGCTCCACGTGCTGCGTGCCTCGGATAGCACTGCCCGCCTGGAAATCCTCCGCGCGGCGCTTTGTGGTCCGCTGATGGGCCTGCGCATGGGTGATCTGCTGGGGCTTGCCAAAGACGAAGCCGCCTGGCAGCGGTGGATCATCCGCTTCCAGGCGGCCCATGAAGACTGGCGGGCTCGCGGTGTACTTGCGTTGCTGGAACCCATGCTGCAGGACGCGGCTCCGCGGTTGCTGGCACTGGACGACGGCGAACGGCGGATGACCAACTACCTGCAACTGGCTGAACTCCTGGCGGAAGCCGAAACCGCAACGTTTGGTGCAACCGGCCTGATCCGCTGGCTTGCCGAGCAGATCGCCGATCCGGAAGCGGAGGCCGTGTCGGATGCCCGACAACTGCGACTGGAATCCGACGATGCGCTGGTCCGCATTGCGACCATTCACAAGGTGAAGGGGCTGCAGTATCCGATCGTCTTTGTGCCATTCACGCCATCACTGGGCGCAAAACCCCTCAAGTCACCGTGGGTTTTCCATGATGCGAGCAGCCGCGCCTGGCTGGACCTCGGACTGCAAAACGGTTTGGCGGCAGAGGAGTCGAAGTCCAGGGCCATGCTGGAATCGCGCGCGGAATCACTGCGCCTGCTGTACGTCGCACTCACCCGCGCAGAACAGGCTTGTTACATCGGCTGGGGAGCCATCAAGGGCGCGCAGAACTCGGCACTCGCCTGGTTGCTGCACAACGCAGACGGAGCAGACCCGAAGGTCATCTCCGGACCCGGTGCCAGGTTGCCCGTTTGGTTCGACCACGCCTGCGTCGACTCGAGGCTGGCCGAATTTGCCGGGACATGCGCCGGCGCGGTTGGCATCGCACCCCTGCCGATTCCATTGGCACCCACCTACCGAGTGTTGCCCGGACCACCACCGGATGGCAAGGCACGTGATGACCTGCCGCGACGACGTACAGACTGGTCCGTGTTCAGCTTTTCGCGACTGGTTGCAGGTGGCAAACAGCCGGTTGCCGGTACCGGATTTGACGATGAGTCGCGTGACCCGCTACCCGAAGTCCAGGCCGTGCCCGATGGACCTGCCATCGCGCTGCGTGGCGCCGCATTTGGTGTGGCCGTTCATGGGATTCTCGAGACCATCGATCCCTCGGCCTGGCCGGTACCCGGCTCAGCTTTCGACACGGAAAAGATTGCCGTGAGTCTGCGGAACTCCGGTGTTCCTCTCGGCGAGGGCACCAGCCGCGTTACCTTGCTCGGCGCCGTATCGGAACTGATTTCCCGAACCCTGCATACACCGCTGCCACACATCGGGCCACTGGCTTTGGTGCCTGCCAGGCGGCGTCTCGTGGAAATGGAGTTTTTCCTGAAGCTGGGTGGCGAGCGAACCGGTGCGTTGCTCGATCACATCGCGGAGCACGGATATGGCACGGGTCTCTCCCACGAGCGTCGTCAACAGGTTCTGAACGGATTGATGCAGGGGTTTGTCGACCTGGTCGTGGAAGCCGACGGCCGTTACTGGATCATCGATTACAAGACCAACGATCTGGGGGTGCGTGCGGAGAACTACACAACGGACGCACTGCGTCGCGCAGTGCGTCATGGCCACTATGATCTGCAATACCTGATTTACCTGGTTGCGCTGCATCGTCATCTCGAACTCACGCTGCGAGACTACGAGCCCGACCTCCACCTCGGTGGTGCGCAGTATCTGTTTCTGCGTGGCATGAACGGGAGCGATGCCACCACCGGTGTGTTCATCGACAGACCACCCACGGTGTTCATCCAGTCTCTGGATGCGCTTTTTGCCGGTAGGAGCCGCAACCCGTGAGCACGCTGATCGAACGTCTTCGCCACGCCGTTCAGGAAGAACGCATCTTGCCGCTCGAACTGGCGCTGGCGGACTGGTGCCTTCGACACGGTGGCTCAGAGCCGGTCGCTCTGGGTTGGGCACTCACCATGCGAGCAGTCAGCGAAGGCCACAGTTGTCTGGTGCTGACCGACTCCGGCCCGGCGATTCCCGGCGAAACGGCGCTCTGTTCCGCTGACGGATTTGCCAACGCACTGCGCAAGAGCGCGCTGGTGGGCGAACCCGGTGCAAGCTGCCCACTGATCCTCGATGGACGGCGCCTGTACCTGCATCGTTACTGGACCTACGAATCACAGCTGGCCGAACGCTTGCGCGAACTGCTTGAACAACCGCCTGCAACGATTGATACCACCCTGCTGGAGCGTGATGGTGGCCTGTTCGACTACGGCTGGGTGAGCGACGGTGAACCTCAATGGCAGGCGGTCGCCGCAGCCATTGCGCTGCGACATCGGTTTGTCGTGGTCTCCGGTGGTCCAGGCACCGGCAAGACGTACACGGTGTTGAGACTGATTCGGCTGATGGTGGAAGCTGCCCAGTCGGCCGGCAAAACACCGCCGGTGATACGACTCGCGGCCCCTACCGGCAAGGCCGCAGCACGGATGATGGAGTCCATTCGCTCGGGGCTCGAGAGCTTCATCGCGGGCGAATCGTTGCGCGCGCATCTGCCGGCAAAAGCCTCGACCTTGCATCGACTGCTCGGCCTGCACGCAAGCACCGTATTGCCATGCTACAACCGGGATAATCCGCTGGCGGCCGACGTCGTGATCGTCGACGAGGCGTCCATGATCGATCTGCCCATGATGGCCAAGCTTGCAGACGCCCTGCCCCCACATGGACGGCTGATTCTGCTGGGCGATCGATACCAGCTGGCTTCCGTGGAATCCGGTTCGGTGCTCGCCGAACTCTGTTCCGCCGCTGGCGTGAATGCGTTCTCCGCGGTGCAGCAAATGGCGTTGTCACCCTTGTTATCCGCCAAGGCCGGGTTGTCCAATCCTTCGCGAATGGCCGATCACGTGGTCACGCTGCAAACCAGTCATCGCTTTCATCCACAGAGCCCGATCGGCCGGCTGGCCAGCGCCGTGAATGCCGGCGACGCAGACGCTGCCATTTCCCTCGGCCTGGAGGGGAGCCCGGAGGTTCGTCTCGACTTCCATGGTTCAGGCGACCTCGACACCCTTGCCAAGACCCTTGCCGACGCGTACGCGCCCCTGCTGGACGCAGGCACACCTGAAGCGGCCATCGACACGCTCGACACGGTTCGGTTGCTGACCGCCACCCGCATCGGCCCGGCCGGCGCCATCGCGATGAACCAACGCATCTTCGAGCACATTGCACAGCGCCAGCAACTGGACAACCAGCAGGTCTGGTACCCCGGCCGACCCGTGATGGTGCTGCAGAACGACTACCGGATCGGTCTGTTCAACGGCGACACCGGCGTGTGTTTCGTGGGAGAGGATGGTCATCTGCGCGTCTGGTTCCGCACCGAGTCGGGACTGCAGATGCTGCTGCCTTCCGCCATGCCCGCGCACGAGACGGCCTTCGCGATGACCGTACACAAGAGTCAGGGCTCCGAGTTCGATTCGGTATGGCTGTTGCTGCCGCCGATGGACAGCCCCGTGCTGAGCCGCGAACTGATCTATACCGGCATGACAAGAGCGAAGACACGGTTGACCCTGCTTGGGCCTGAAGCCGTGTTTCGCGGCGCGGTGGGTCGGGTCATCCGAAGAGACTCGGGTCTGGCGGAAAGGCTGATCGCAGCAGAAACATGGAAGTGACGTTCTGGAATGGCGGCCAATCTGTATTGGCAATCAGGAAACTCAGAGAGCTGCGCCGTCCTCCAGATTGTAAAAAGGTGATGCCACCGTTACTCGGACGCCACGAAACACCCATGCCTGCCTGATTGGTTCGGATTCGCGATGTACTGCAGTGCAGTCGCTCCAATCGCTCATGCCTGAAGCTACCCCGGGTGGACATCTGCTTCAATGCAGAAGCAGATGTACCATCTCATGAAGACCGCAGAACACGGTTGAACAACCGAGCTGCGACCTTTCAAGAAAACCCGTTCTGTCCGCAAGGCCTTTTCACGCGCGCTCGATCTTCGGGGCATCCGCCTTGGACTCGGAGGCGATCTTGTCAGCACCCATCGGTTCAACCGCCGAACCATGCAGAATCCGCATGTTGGCGTGACCCAGATGATGCAGACCGAACGCGGACTGGATCGCGTTGTACATGCCCTGGGCGTCCAGTGACTGGTTAACCGACATCTTGGCCAGCTTGAGGCCCATGCTCGGTTGTTTCGCAATCTTCTCGGCCAGCGCCAGCGTTGCGCTTTCCAGATCTTCGCGCTTGACGACCCGATTCACCATGCCGAGTTCCTTGGCTTCCTGAGCGGAAATCGACTCGCCCGTAAAGAGCATTTCCTTGGCACGGCGATGCCCGACTTCCCAGGCGTGCACAAAGTACTCGACACCGTTCACCCCGAAGGCCACCACCGGGTCGGAGAACTGTGCGTCCTCACTGGCCACCACCAGATCAAACGGCCACACCAGCATCAGGCCACTGGCGATGGCCTTGCCCTGTACAGCGGCGATGGTCGGTTTTGGCATGTTGCGCCACCGCCAGCAGAAGCCGAGAAAAACCTCCTGTTCATGGGCCATGTGCCCCTCCTGACCGGGGCGTGCATAACCGCCGACACCCATTCTCGGTGGACCAAAGTCGCCTGGGCGACCCCTGCCGGCCTTGCCATTGATGTCGTGCCCGGACGAAAAGTGCGGACCATCGGCGCCAATGATCACTACATGCACGGAGTCGTCATGCATCGCCGCGTCCAGCGCCGCGTCGATTTCGTAGAGCATCTGGGTGTTCTGTGCGTTTCGGGCCTCCGGCCGCGCCAGCATGATGCGTGCAACGTTGGCACTCGGCCGTTCATAACGGATCATCTCGAACTGCTTCTCGATCGCTCCCATCACAAGCCTCCTGGGTTGTTTCCCCTGTTTGATGCCTTAGTATATTCCCCATCGGCTGAAGACTGCCTCAGGTTGTGCCGCTCTCCTGCCTGTGGGTGACCGCCTGAGCGAAAACTCCAACTCACGATCCGCAACGTTCAACACGAGGATCCACCATGCATGCGAGCTGTCTCTGTGGATCGGTCACCTGGGATATCAACCCGCCCGTCGAGTCAATGACGCATTGCCATTGTTCCATCTGCCGAAAGACACATGGCGCTGCATTCGCGACGTGGGTCAGTGCTCCTGCCGACCAGTTCTCCATGCAGGGCCATGAACACATCGTTCGTTTCGATTCGTCGCCGGACCTGTATCGCACTTTTTGCGGCCGCTGCGGGTCGGTGGTACCTGGCGGGATCATTGATGGGCGTGTCTGGCTGCCCGTCGGAAACTTCGACAGTGACCCGGACATTCGGCCCGAAGCACACTGGTTTGTCCGCTCCACTCCGTCGTGGCACACGATCACCGACAAGCTGCCGCGCTTCGAGACTTTCCCACCGGGGTTCCCACCTGCTCAGGCACTGGATGAACTTCGTGACAAAAACACGGCAACAATCCATGGTTCCTGTCAGTGCAATGTCGTGGCCTTCGAAAGCAGCGACCCTGCAATGATCTGCCGACACTGCCATTGCACCCGTTGTCGCAAGGCGCGCTCGGCTGCGCACGCATCCAACCTTGTGGTGCCCATCGGCGGCTTCCGCTTCCTGCGTGGCGAAAAAAACCTGGCGGCGTGGAAGGTGCCAGACGCGCAGTTCTTCACACAGGTTTTTTGCCGTACCTGTGGTTCGCCGATGCCACGTGTCGACACCGCGCGTGGTTTTGTCGTGATTCCGATGGGTGCTCTCGACGCGGACCCGGGAGTTCGCCCCGACAACCACATCTTTGTCGGCTCGAAAGCACCGTGGTTCAGCATCACCGACACCCTGCCGCAGTTCGACCGACAACAGCCGCAGTAACACAAGCCGTGCACAGGTTCTCATCGACACCTGGTCTGCATCGAAAAGGGTACAAGCGGCAGCCTGCCTGTATGCTTGACCCGGAACGAACAGCAACCGGAGACCAACATGATCGATCTGTACTACTGGCCCACACCCAATGGCAAGAAGGTCACCATCCTGCTCGAAGAGTGCGAGATGCCCTATCGGGTCGTGCGATGCAACATCGGCCGGGGTGATCAGTTCACGCCGGAGTTCCTGAAGATCAATCCCAACAACCGGATGCCGGCGATGGTGGATGACGAACCCCTGGGCGGTGGTGCCCCCATTTCGTTGTTCGAGTCCGGCGCCATCATGATGTACATCGCCGAAAAAGCCGGGCAGTTTTATCCGCAGGCGCCGCGCGCGCGTTACGACGTTGTGCAGTGGGTCATCTGGCAGATGGCCAATCAAGGTCCCAAGACCGGCGAATGTGGTCACTTCCGACGCCTCGGTGATACGCAGGGCGACCAGTCCTATGCCGTGCGTCGTTTCACCGACGAGGTCAACCGGATGTACGGCGTCCTGAACAACGCCTTGTATGACAAGCGATACCTGATCGGCGACGAGTACACCATTGCCGACATGATCTGTTATCCATGGACCATCGGCTGGCAGGGTCAGGGCCAGGATCTCAATGAATTTCCTTACTTCAAGCGCTGGTTCGATGAACTCGGTTCACGCCCCGCAGTGCAGCGCGGCATGGCCGTCGGCAACGACTTCGCGCAGGATTTTTCGAAGCTCTCGCCAGAAGAGATCGATCAATTGCGCAAGCTGCTCTATAACCAGCGCGCACGGCCAGCACCCGCGGGCGGGTTGTTGACTGTCTGACAGGTTTATGAAGGGGCAACCCGGAGGGTTGTGCGCTCATCCCTGCACGAGCAGCAGGTGTACCACCGTCATGTAGACCAGCAGGCTGAGGATGTCCTGAAGAATGGTCGCCAGTGGACCACTACCGTAGGCAGGGTCGACGCGGATCCGTGCCAGTAGCCACGGGAGTGCAAACCCGATCATGCAGGCGATGCCTCCGGAAAAGAATATGGCCGTGGACACCGCCACGGCCAACCGGAGATTATCGAAGGCGAGCCAGATCAACGGCAGTGCGACGGTGGCAAGCACCAGTCCGATGAGCATGCCGGTGCGGAATTCCCCCATCAGCAGGTGCGCAATGCCACCCCGTGTCAGTGACAGTCCACGTACCGCAATGGTCTCGCTCTGCGTACCAATGGCATCCGCCTGATAGATGATGGCCGGTACAAAGAACGCAACCGTGATCTGTTCCTGCAGCGTGCTTTCGAACGCTGCCATTGCCAGCGTCGAC
>JBGSHJ010000075.1:0-174625 GCA_041752315.1 Pseudomonadales bacterium | reverse complement strand
CCGCCCTCGCGAAGACGCTGACAGGTAGCTACTGATTCCGTAGCAGTTCACTTCTCACCCAGAACACCGACTTCGAAGTGGAACCGGAGCCCCTATATGGGGTTCGAAAACGTGTGAAAGCCCGCGCGACCTAGCACCCGCACCTACTCGTCCAGGAGGACCCCGCCACTCAGTGCGGCGCGGAAGTGCTCCTGCAGATCCGCAGGTTCGAGTTCGATTGCATAGCGATCTGAAATCGCCGCCGCCGCGTGGCTGGCACCGCGCACCACCTCATCTCTGACGATCTCTCCAAGGGCTTCGAGCACGGGCTCGATGTCGGACTTCAGGATGATCTGCTCGAGCTTCTCTGCGTTTTCGATCTCGGCCCGATCTGCCTTTGCCGACGACTCCCTGGCGCGCGCCTCGACAAGGGTAGGCTCGTGGTGTGCGAGGCGATCCTTCGCAAGGGTTCGAAGGTGATGGCAGTACGCCTTCATCCAATCGCCGTAGGAACCGCCAAGTCGCAAGACGCCGGCCGTCACCTGGCGGGAAACCGCCGATTGCGTGGCGCCGATGATCTCGGCGAAGCGCTCCTGCTTGGCCTTGGCGGTCCAGTCGATGGTATCCATATGAGGCTCTATGCCGGGTTATCCCTGGCGAAGAAGTGACGCCCGTAGACCCGTAAGCAGCGCACCAGGGGGAAGGACCCTACCGGGCAGGGGGGGGATGGCGGACGGTTCGCTCTCGCATAGTAGGAGGTGCCAGCGAGGTCGAACCGTTCCGGACGCCGCCTTCGCCCTGTTCATCAGGCGCCGGGATTCTTGTACAGACCCCGGTGATTCAATGGCGCCGCACCGAAGTCCAACCGCGCCTTCATCGCGATGCCATCAACCTCGAAGCCTGGCTGCAGTTCGACCTGAACGCCACGCTGGCCGTCCAGGTACCCCTTCACAATCGTTTCCATCTGACCGGGATCGCTTGCCAAGAACCAGGCTGTGGCGCTTGTCGCATCGAGCCTGGCGTCCACACGCAGCTGCAGGCCACGGATGAACTCCAGGTTGGCCGTGTCGTTGCTTCGAGTGGGATCGACCAACGAGGCGATCAGCTGTTCGGCTGTGGTTTCGAGTGCGGCAGGCACCAGCAGATACCTCGGCACCACGTTGAGTACCGCCTTGTTGGCAAGGCCCTTCTGTTTGCGCATCGCTGCCCTTCCAACACCAAGGGAGGCCACACTCAGCGCAGTGCCCGAGGCAACCAGGTTGCTGTGGGTCGAGTGGAACAGCGCCACACCATCGCTCATGGTGGGGTTGCTTGTAACAATCCCCCACACGGTGTCCAGTTCCTTCCTGCGAGCAGCCTGCCCGAATGCGCGCGGTGTCCGGGTGAAGGCGCTCAGATCGTCGTTCACCATCGCCTCGCGGCTCAAGCTGAAGATCTTCCCATACGTGTGGATGCGGAAGGACTCGTTGCTCTCGCTCATCGCGCCGTGCTTGTACTCGCCCAGCTCACGGACCAGATCAAGGTCGGGTGCTTCCGACAGCTGCAGGCGGTTCTGCGTCTTGAAGTTCGCGATGGGCTCCACCGAGGTCCAGCCCTCTGTCGAGTCGGGCTCGTCCCCGTACCCTGCCAGCAGCGCCTTGGAGGCAAGGTCCGAGAGGATCAGCGGGAAGTCACTGGTTGATCCGCCGAGTGTGGCGTTCATCGCTTGCGTGAGCACACCGGATCGGGACAGGCCGCTCGTGCTGATGCCACGCATGCGCAGGGACGCCTCGGCAAGGTCGACTAAAGACATGCGGCGGAGGTCAGCAGCGGCCGCGTGTGGCTTCTCGACGGGGATGCCATGACGCATGGCAAGCGCATCGGCAGCAGCCTGACGGAAGTCTGGCAGCGAGGGACGGTGCCAGGAGTCCGTGCGCATTGTGGACCGGGGCGAGGTCGCGGCATCCGCAGCAGCGACGATGCCGAGCACGCGCTGTCGCGCTTCGGCTTCGGTGATGCCCTCGGCGATCCAGTCGTGAACAAGCGCCTGGTCGAGCAGCTGCACGCTGCGGGATTGGGCGAAAACACTCAGGATGCCTTGAACGCGCGCCGCATCCTTTGCGTCCGGAGAAGTGGTCGTTGTGTTGTTTTCCATGTTGGAGACTCCAGGGTGATTGATGAGCGCCGCGACCTTGTCAGCTGGCGCTTTCATCTCGGGTGGAATGGATGCGGCCGCACGGACGGCATCGATGACATGGTCGACCAGACCGAGAGCATGTGCTTCCCGTCCGTTCAGCCAGGTGCCATCGCCGGCGAGCAGCTCGCCCAGCTTGTCGAGACTGAGGCCGGTCTTTGCCTGATAGATCGCGAGAATGGACTCCTCGAGCTTGTCGAGTTGCACGGCAGCGTCGCGCAGGTCATCCGCATTGCCGGAGATGGCGTTCCACGGTTTGTGGACCATCATCAGGGCATTGGCCGGCATGAAGACCTTGTCACCAGCCATCGCCACCACGGAGGCCATCGAAAGCGCCATGCCATCGATGTAGATGTGAATGGTGCGCTTGGATTGCTTCAGGCGGTTGTAGATCGCGAGGCCTTCGAGCACGTATCCACCCGAAGAGTGAATGCGGACGATCAAGGTGTTGCCGCTGAGGCGTTCCATCTCATCGACGACTGAAGCGGCATCGAGGCCGTCTGCCCACTCGCCGATGTGGCCGTACAGCAACAACTCGCCAGATGCGGAGAGAGAACAGCGGGCTCGGTTCGGATTGGTCATGGCAGGCAGCGTAGCCGCCGCCCCGTCAGTGACAAATAGTCGGGACTATGTGTCAGTGAATCGAAGGATGCGGAGGATTTGGCGCGACGACGTGGGCACGTTCACGCCGACACTGAACACGCGATCCACCCATTCGCAGTGGTCGGGACCCCGTGCCAAAGCCTCTGCGATGCGCTCGGCGCGCTCCGTGTCATAGCCGGGCAGTGACGCTGCCTGCAGACGGATCAGGTCATCACGGACGGCGTAGCGCGATGCCAGGAGCGGATGTTTGAAGTAGCCCCCGGACTCAAAGCCAAGGCACAGAGCCTCGTCGAGCGTCCGGGCCTCTCGAGCTCGGTAGCGTTGGACTCCGTCAGTGAGCCAGTCGATCACGTCGCGCGGCAGCGGCATGCCCGCCTCAAGCGCGGTGGACAGTCGGACCAACTGGCGGAAGCCGTCGCGCATCAGTGGAGCGGCGGTGCGGGACGCCGCAAATCAGTGACCCAACGCGAGACCTGGTCCAGGAACGACTCGCCGTGCAATCCGGCGCCGATGCCGATCAGGTGAGCAACCAGGTTGAGGTGCGTACAGACCGGGCAGAGCCGGTCGCGGACAAGGATCTCGTCGTATGCGCGCCCGATCGCTTCGACGGCCGACTGGACGCGCGCCTGGTCCATGTGGATCGGCTCGGTCGTCACCGAGTGGCAGAGGTTGCAGGAGCTTGTTTCGAATGCGGCGCCCATCACGCTGCCTCCGGTCCGCCCAGGCGGATGCGCTCGATCTCGACGGCGCGCCTGACCAGGTGGTTGGCAACGGCCCTGAGCACCTCGTCTGGGTCGGATTCCCGGCAGTGGAGCAACACCTCGGTGGTGATGTTGTTCGCGAGCAGCTTTGCAAGTTTCGGTTCCTTGGTCATGGTCAGTCTCCAGTGGTTGAGCGCTTCCGAAGGATTTCGGTCACGCGGGTCATCAAGGCGTCGTACACCATCGGCCGGCAATCCTCGATTTCCAGATCTGTGCTTTGGAGAGGATCACTCAGCTCGGGAACCAGGCGGGTCATCGCCACGAATTCGAGCAGGAACGCCAACGGGACGTCAGCAGACTTCGCCATCGAACGGACTTGATCGGCCAGCTCGGGCTTTCGGTGTAACGCTACGCGGCAACCGTTACTGCAGGTGATCGAGTCGGAACGGCTGGTCACATGCAGGGTTCGACAGACCGCGCATTCGATCACCCTGGTTGTGCAACGCTTGCGTGGAACTGTTACAGCGGCGGTCATGCTCGATTCCTGCACCAGCCACAGCCATCGCCCAGGCATTTCGGGCATGGGGTACTGCTCCCATCGGATAACTGATAACTAGTATTTTTAGGATAACTAGGGGAACTGGAATAACTGGGTAACTCAGTCCCCGTGCGGGTTTCAGGGCGTGTGCTTGCTTGTGAGTCAGCGTCACCCCCGTGCAGGTCGGTATCCTGGGCATCCAGTTCCCCAGTTATCCGAGTTTCCCCAGATATTCCAGTTCCTAGTTCCCCAGGGGGAGCACTCTCATCGATCAGCCGGTAGTCGTATCGATTCTTTTGGAAGCCCTTCTGTACGCGCCAAAGCTCTCCTTTGTATCGCTTCAACACAGCGACCACGGTATTGCGCGGAAAGCCCAGACTTTTGCAGTGAACAATGATGTCGATCTGCATTGAGCACCTGGTCTCAAGTGCCGAGACAATCGCCTCTATGGTGGCCTGGTCCTTCTCACGCTGGGATTCCTTCTCCCGGATGCCAGCAACATCCACGTAGTTGGCGCGTTGCGTGACGATGCGCTCAGGGCTGATGTCGAAGGTGATGGGCTTGAGCGCTGCCCGCACCTTGTCCGGGTCCGTCGAGACCGTCATCGATCCGTCGTCATTCTTCAGCGGGATCAGATAGACCAGTTCATCAAAGTCAGCGCGCAAGTCTCCGGTGCCTTCAAAGATCGGCTTACCGTCAGTCCCGACATACTTGTTCGTGTGGGCCAGGCAGATCACCGTCATTCCCTTCGCCGTCAAGGCTCGAAGCGTTCTGTACAGCCCCTTCGCAGCCTGCTTGTTGATGACATCGGTCATCTTTTTCAGGGTGTCGAAAATCATGATGACGTTGGTGAAGTCGCCTCCGCTTTTCGCCATGCCTTCGAGGTTGGTCACCACATCCATCATCGACAGTCCGGCTTTCATGTCCGGCAGCAGCAGCTGGAAGCCGTCACGCTCAGCCTGCGCCACCATGATCTTGGCGTCGGATGCCGAGGTGTCCGCGTTGGTGTAGATCACCTGGTAACCCTTCTTCGACCATCGACCGGCCAGGTACATCAGGATTGTCGTCTTGCCGCCGTTGGGCTCGCTGACGACGACGATCAGGTGACCCTGCACGATGAACCATGACTCAATCCATTTAGGATCCGAGATTGCAGCGGCTTCGTCTTTGCTGAGCATGAACGCCTCCGTCCATTTCAACGGGTTTGCTGGATCAACCCCCGGATGCCGCGGGTTAGTCATTTCGTTGCGTTGAGAGTCTGGCTGTCGTGCCAGGGGATTGACCCAGCCTTGACGCTGGGCCTCGGCGAAGATCGCCTGGTAGCCGGTGTGGGATGGCTGGCACGAGGCCCAGACGCGAGCGGCGTCTACTGGATCGAACTTCTCCGATGTGGCGGACCAGTCCAGCCAGACACCGCGCAAGGGGTCACCGCACGACTTGGCAGCCATCGCCATGCGTATCCATAGTTCGCGATCATCGGCACGCAGATGATTCAACGCAGAACGCAGGTCCGTGATGGTTGCGGCATCCAGTACAGTCACTGGTGCGTCTGACGGTTTGTCGATTGGCCGTGTATGCAGAGGTGCCAGGACACGCTCAACGAATTCCGCTATGCAGGTGATGTCCGAGAGCCCGGCACCGTCGCAGGTGACTGTGAAGAATCGGCCGGCAGAGTAGGTCTCTATCCCGCTGGCGTTGCTGCTCAAATTGCGGAAGGGTCGTCCGTACCCGATGGCATGGACGCCATCACCTGACGGGCTGCGCTCCGTGTAGCCGGGCAGATCGTCAACCAGGTGCGCCAGCTCCGGGTGCTGCGACAGATGGTCAAGATCGATACCTTGCCAGCAGTTGCCGGTGCCATCTGGCCCGAGGGCAAAGCCGAGGCCGGTGAATCGCCCTGTCTGTAAGGCAGCCAGCGCCTTGTCGAACGTGGCCAGGTGGGAAATGTCTTCCGGTGTATCCGTGGCGCCGCGTGTCGATCCATCGACGTAGTGCGGCACCTTCAGATCCTTTTTGCCTGGTCGTGGTTGTCGTCTCCAGACCAGCCAACGCCGCGCCTGACGCATCTGGTCAGGGAGGTCTGCGTAGTCATCACTGGGCAGTGATCGCAATGGATCTCGAGCATCGAACGGTCGGCCGTCGATCATGAGATTGCCAACTACTGCGGTCATGACGCAGGAATCCAGTAGCGGCACACCGTAGCCGGCTTGCCCCAGTTGGTCGGCACCTTCTCGTTCACTCGCGCTATGACGATGCCATAGCTTTGCAGGCGAGCGACTGTCGAGTGCAGGCAGTGGTCACCGATCCGCTCGGCCTCAAACCGGTTCAGCGATCCGGCGAGCAGTGCGTGGTAGATCCGGTAGAGTTTTGTGCCAGGTCGCAGTGCTGCATTGTGTGAGCGGATCGGAGGTGTATCATCGGAAGTGCTGGTTCCCAACAGCTCCCTCCCTGACGCGTCCCCTACGCCGCTCCCGATTCGTCGGGGGTCGGCGCTTCCCATCATGCAGCTCCACTCTCTTTGTTTCGGTCGAGATCGCACCGCTCAATCAGTTCGAGGTCCCATCGGGTTGCACCGCCGATTTTGGTGGGCTGTGGCAAAACGCCGGTCTGTGCCCATCTCCAGATGCTGCGCTCAGTCGCGTTGTAGCGCTCGGCGAGTTGTTTCACCGTCACGTAAGTACGCATTAGTTCTGTCTCCGTCAAGTGACGGCACAGAGTGGCGTTGTATCTCGCCGCAGAATGGTCGGAAGATATTCTCTCTTCGGCTCAGTTCCCTGCCTTATGGAGAGGCCGGCGGTTTTTTCCTCTTTTCGGAGCAAGTGGGCGACCATCGATCCAGCGATAGAACGCCTTTTTGGCTTTCGACTTGCCAGCAAACAACACGCCGCTCGGAAACAACCTGTTGTGTGCCTCGGCTGCGGCATCGACAGTGGATTTGTCAGCTTCCATTCGAGCAGCGACCCATTCGCTAACCAGCATGTCGCGAATTGGTTCGTCGTCCCCGTGTTCACCGTGTCCGCGAATCAGTCCAAAAACGCGGTTTGCGTCGTTGGGAGCTATGGAGTTCCAATCAGATCCGATTTTTTGCAGCGCCTCTCGCAGCCATAGCAAGTCTTCCGTTTTCAAAATCACGCTGGAGTAGGCAGGAGCAACGGGATTGCTTACCCCAAATGGCTTTACGTTGTGGTCTAGTTGCGTTGCGATGCCCGAAATTCTCAATCGGTTCGCAACAGGGTCGGAGTGCTGAGGCGCAGCGATGTCCACGGCGGAGAGGAAACTCTTCTCCAGATATTGCAGCAAAGAGTCTTCGCCTGACTTCAATCCGTAGCGCAGGAGAATTCGTTGCGCAGGGCCGTTCTCTTTGATGACATTGGCGAAAGCAATCGCCACGTTTGTGCGACCGAAGCGAGTCTGGAGGTCCTCCGTGTTGCGCATCACTTCGGGGTGTTTTACAAGCTCAGAGAACATTCCGAAAAGTTCGTAATCGGGATCAGATTCGAAACCCTTGGACTGAGCCCATGAAGTCGCGGCGACCCAGAAGTAAAGGCCATACTTGTCATTTGGTGCATAGTTCACTGCCGTATCCCGATAGGCGTTACAGCAGCTTTGCCTGGTGGTCTCGACAGATAGCTGGCCCAGTCACGCATCAGGCTGGCGCGCTTGGGCAGCAGTTCATCTCGAGCGTATGCGGCGCGGGTTGCGTCATTGCTCACGTGAGCCAAGGCCAACTCTGACACTTCATCGGGGTAGGCCGTTGAACTGCGGCACCAGTCTTTGAACGTTGAGCGGAAACCGTGAGGTACCGCAGCAACGCCCATGCGCCTGCAGACAGCGGATATGCTCATGTCGGACAGCGCGCCGCCACGGATCGCCGGGAACACGTAAGGCGAGCCTTCGAATCGCGGCAGTGATTCCAGGAGCGCAATTACAGGGTCCGAGAGCGGCACGCGGTGCGGTCGACCGGCTTTCATTCGTTCGGCCGGAATCGTCCAGAGCTTTGTGTTCAGATCCATTTCGCTCCAGGTCGCAAGTCGGACCTCTCCAGATCTCGCGGCAGTCAGTATCGCGAACTCCAGAGCACGAGCACCCATTCCTTCACGCTTGCGCAGCTCGAGCATGAACGAACCGATTTCATGCCAGGGCAGGGCTGCGTAGTGCTCCACCTTGCGTACCTTGCCGGGCTTCGCTAGGACGTGTTCAAGGTTGCCTTTCCAACGTGCTGGGTTGTCGCCGGATCGATACCCGCTCACCGTTGCCCATGCGAGTACGGCTTCGATCCTTTGCCGAACCCTTGTGGCGGTCTCGGTTTTGTCGGTCCAGATCGGCTTGAGCGCGCTCACGATATGCGGCAGTTGGATGTCGTGTACCGGCAGTGACCCCATGGCCGGGCTTGCGTACATCTTCAGCGAGTTGATCCAGTCGCGGCCGTGCTTCTTGCTCCTGAATTCGTGAACCTTAGACTTGTGACACTCGCGGCTGGCCTCATCGAACGTCAGGCGCTTGGCTTCGGCTGATCGCAGTTTGTCCTGGACAGCACGTCTGGCAGCCAGAGGGTCAGTGCCTTCGTAAACCTGCTGGCGAACGTCGCGTGCTCGCTGTCGTGCCTGTTCCAGCGTGACCGAAGGGAATGATCCCAACCCGATCTCGCGGACGCGGCCGCCAATCATCACTCGCTGAATCCAGCTCCGCGCGCCGGTCTGTTTGACGTTGATGTAGAGGCCGTTGACTCCGCCTACCGCGTGCATGCCCGATCGGACGATTCGGCGCACTTCTACTGCGGACAATTCCTTTGCCAGCTTGGGCATGGTGAATCGAACTCTCCTGACGGTGGGAAAATACGGAACCGAACTTCTTGAAAAAACATACGTCCCACTATAGTCTCCGTCATCAGGTGGCACAAGCTGTCACGGGTGGTCTGAAGGGTATACAAGAAATACCAATGAAAACATTGGTCAATCAGGCAGTGATTTCGTAACTTGTCTCTTAATGTCATGACGCGCTGGCGGCCCCTGGCTCCACCATTTCTCTGTTCAAGATCATCAACCACCTGCGAAAACCTGTTGTTTGAATGACGGTCCAGTTCTCGTTGCGTAGTCAATGCAGAACGAGGTCGATTCTTCTGCAACTGGTTCGATTCTCTTGCCGGTCTCACCCTTATGATGCCGGTTTGCGTGTCACCTCATCCGATGCCCGACGGGTGGAAAGCAAGGCTGAAGGTGCGAACAACGGGGCAATCTCAAGGGATGAGAAAGTCTGCCGACAGGGTTGGGTTCGCAGCCCGAACGGCTACCACTTAAGTACGTGACTGGCATGTAGATTGCCCTTTATCCTCCGAAGGAGGACGATGCCGTGTCATGAAAGATTTCCAGCACTGCACGTTGGTCATCCACGGCGATCCGGCTGGGATGATAGGGACGAATCCTGCTTTCTCTGCTTGGTGCAAATCCGCGCCAGGAACAGCGGCCAGGAAGTGGCGAAGTTGAAGATCATCACTGGCCCGCTTGGTATCGGTTCGGATGAGCGCGGGCTGGGTGGAGTCCTGCGACGCCAACGCCGGCTTCTGTGGATTGCAGCGGCGACTATGGTCGGAGTGACCTCTGCCGGCTTCCTGACGGCGGATCGGTTTCGTGCCCCCGATGTTTCTCACGCAACGAGCACGCCAACCACGGATAGTGACTTTCCGACGGATCGCGGACTGCAACACCGAACCGCCAACACGACCGCATCTCGCGGACAACCAGTGGAACCCGGGGCGATAACCATCAGCCCGAACGGCAGATACTTTCGCCGCGACGGACAGCCATTCAACTGGATTGGCTGTACAGCCTGGCTGGCCGTGAAGCGAACCGCCAGGGAGGTGGACCTGTACCTCGAGGATCGTGCGGCCAGAGGATGCAATGTTGTGCAAGGTCCGATCATGCTGAGCATCTTTGATGAACTGACCAGCGAGAACGGTCCGATCGCCGAGGACTTTCCGTACACGATGCGGACTTCCTTTTTCGAGGAGAAGGTGGATCGCTTTGTCGAGAAGGCAACGTCGCTTGGCATGAACATCCTCTTCCCGTTGGCCTGGGGTCCAAACTGCAAGCGCGACGTGGTGGAGAGTGCAACAAACGCACGCACATACGCAGACTATGTGGTTGGCCGCTATGCCGATTACGCCAACATCACCTGGATGATCTGTGGTGAGTACACCAAGATTTCGACCAATGCGCCTGATTGGTCGCCAAACAGGGATCTGCTGGATAGCAACGAGATCGCGATACTCGATGCATTCATTGCCGGTACATTGGCCAGCAAGCACCCGGCCTCGCTGGTGACGATCCATCCGGACGGCTGGGCTTCGAGCAGCGACACCTCCCGGCATCCGCAGCGCAATTTCCATTCGGAGTCGTGGCTGTCGTTCAACATGTTGCAGTCCTACAACAACAACTTCCACAACATCGTCGGCACCGAGCAGGACTACAACCAGGCCCCGACCAAGCCGACAGTGCAAGCAGAACTGAGTTACGAGAGAGCGACCGATGCCTTTGGTGGCGGGTTGCAGACACCCTGGCACGTTCGACTCGCAGCATGGTCGGCACGCCTGAGCGGTTCTGCAGGATTCAGCTATGGACACAGTGCCATCTGGCATTTCCCCGACGACTGGCAGACCCACCTTGACGAGCCGGGCGCTGATGACTTCTTTACGCATTACAAGGCGTTCTGGGATGAGCATCACGATGAATCGTTGGTGCCCGCCAGGGACTGGTTGACCGGTGACAAGGGATCAAACGATCCATCGACCAACACCTACGAAGTGGCGATGCGCAGCGTCTCCGGTGACAAGCTGATCGTCTACACACCCAAAGGTCACGACATCAATGTGGTGACCAGCAACTTCACCGGCACGTTGCGCGCCCGTTGGTTTGATCCTCGGGAAGGGGAGTACGCGCTGATCAGCAACGACGTTGCCAAGTCAGGTGATACCAGGTTCAACCCACCGGGTTGGCCTGCCCGGAACAACGACCGTGTTCTGGTGCTTGACTAGCTGATTCGCCGACGGTAGCCATCGACGCGCATCACCGTTCCACCATTTCGACTCTGCGATTGCTGGCCTTGCCACTTTCTGCACGGTTGGTGCGTTAGGCCGCAAGTGGTCCGACCCCGTGTGCAGCCAGTCGATCGGCCTGGACTTTGTAGCGATTGACCAGTGTTTCAACAACCGCCGCAGCGCGGTTTCTGGAAAGCTGGAGGTTGTAGTTGGTTTCACCGTCCGAATCAGTGTGGCCCACGATGTACACGTTGAGTGACGGATTGTCTGCCAGGTATCCGGCGATGACGTCGAGTGCGCGTTTCGACTCTGGCTTGATGGTCGCTTTGTCGGTATCGAAGTAGATGCCTTCCAGTGCTACGCGACCGTTCAGCATCAGACCTTCACCTATCACCTGTATGGTAGCAAGCCCGCTCTCCATAGGTTCAACTTCGACGATTTCGACCTGGTGCCGGCGTTTGGCTACGAGAACCGCGACGTAGATCACCTGACCATCTCTGGTTGATTTCGCGGCGATGTAACGCATGTCCGGTGACAGGTAACGAAGTCCGGTGACACGTCCCCACCGACTTGAAGCAAAAGCTGGTCCACATTCTCTGGCGGCGCACGCAAACAGGATCTCAAAACCGCCCTGTTCGAAACCCTGGCGATAATTGCTGTAGATTTCGTGAGGTGAACGTTCTTTCGGATTTTCGTACGCCAGGCGGATGACATTGCCTTCAACCTTCAGGGTTTGCAGGGCTTCTTCATCAGTCTTGCCGCTCTCGTTGACCGCCGTGACCAGGGAATAGGAGCGGAATCCATCTTCGTCCCGCCGGGTGACAATACTGCCAGTGTAAGGTGTCACTGCCGGATGGTTGGGTACCTCGGCAGCGTAGCTCCCGGTTGCAAGACAAAGAGACAGCACAATATGAACCAACAAGGTTCGGTGCATGACTTTCCCCCTCGATGCATTCTCCCGGGTACAGACTCCGAAACACTCTGCAGGACAGTAACAATGTATGCCGCAACTCAGTCCAAGAAAATCAGGCAACACACTGTCCGGACTGGCATGTAACTGCCTGTGGGCGTGGCAACGATCCGGCGGATTCTGACGTCAGGGTGATTGCCCGGGCGTCATCGATTCAGATCCGTTTGTGTTTCCCTCTGCCTGCAGACGACGCACGGCAAGTTCCGTCTGAATCTCTTCGACACGGCTACGATTTAGCCGATAGCCGAGATAAAACAGGAGTATCAACAGACCGAAAAACGAGGTCAGTGGGCCAGCCACCATGCCCAGTAGGAAGAGGATATCCTCAGGAACCTCGCCAGGCGCTGCACCGCGCGGAAATGAAATCAGGTCCAGTCCGATACCACCCAATATGCTGGCAAACGCGCCAGCGGCCTTGAAAGCAAATGATCGTGCGGAAAAGATGATGCCTTCGTGACGCTCCCCGGTCAGCAATTCCTGCTCGTCGGCAACATCGGCGAACATGGAATTCAACGTCACCATCACCGCAGGTCCTGCGAGCCCACCGATGAATACGAAGGTGAGCAGCAGCGTCAGCAACTCCGGCGTGCCGTTGTCGGGCAGCACGTCGGTAAACAGTCGCAGGCAGATCATCACGTTGGTATTCAGGATGATGATGGACGACAGGATGATCAGGATTCGGCGCTTGTCGTACCTGCGCGTGAGCAGCGGCGCCAGAGCGATCGAAAAGGGTAGTGCGGCGATGGCCGTTGGGCCCATCCAGCGCATGCTTTCTGTCTCCAGCGCCCAGAAGTGAACGTACATGTAGACCATGAAGGTGCCCTCGATCCCCAGCATGATCACGGCGCAGAACAAGCCGGCAAACAACATGAAAAACGAGCGGTTGCTGAAGGCCGTCATGACTTCGCCGATGAGGCGTCGCGCACTGAGGCGTTCCTCGACGGCAAATCTGGCTTCCGGCAGGTGAGGTATCTCCTTGAACGTCCCCCACAAAAAAAGAGCAATCGAGACAACGATGCCTGCGGCCGCGGACAGAGCAAAAGGAGTGTATCCCTCGCGATTCAGCATGCCATGGGGTGACTCGGCCGTGGTCGGGAAAAAGAAGGTGAGCATCAGAAAGGCAAACGCAGAAGCACCCAGCGTGCCAAATAGCTGGCTGTACGCAAAAACACGGGATCGATCCACGTAGTCGTGGGCCATCTCCGCCCCCAGTGCCAGGTGCGGGATGTGGTAGAGCGTGAGGAACAACCGTGCCAGCACGGCGAACACCACGAGCCAGCTGAAGTAAAACATCTCGGACATGCCGGCGGGCGGATTGAACAACGCAAAGACGCATAACGCGAGTGGCACAGCGGAAAGCGCGATCAGCGGGTGACGTCGTCCCCAACGGGATTTCAGGCGATCCGAGATCGAACCGGCAAGCGGGTCAGTGATCGCGTCGAAGAACAGCGCGATACCGAGCGCCAATCCCGTCAATGCTCCGGAAACCTGGAGGATCTGATTGAAGTAAAACAGCGTGAAGGTTCCAAAGACGGCGAGCGTGATGCCCTCTGCAGTCTGACCAACCCCGAACCCCAGCTTCGAACTGAAAGGAAGTACGCGTGTCATGATCGCTATTTGCGTGTCGGAAGCTCGAGAATACCCTGCGATTGGCTGCGTTGTCGAAAGTTGTCTGACCCAGTGCAGAAGATGAAGCAATACGGGTCTTCGCTGACTTCTGTGGCACAGGCTTGTTTTATGATCCTGCTCCAGACGAAGACTTCCAGACGAAGGATGGAACTCAGCTTGCCGACGATCGATTCGGGATAACACGGAATGAGTTTGTGTTATTACGGCGTGGATCATGCCGGAGGGACTGCAGATCCACCTGGGTCGGTCTTCCGGTGATGGGCAGCTGGCTGGTTCGACAAACAAAGTGCTGAGTGGGTTACATCGTTACCTTGATCCACGTCAGATGATCTGGCTGTACCGTGAGTATATTCTGTGTGGACCCGCGGTTGCCTTTCACAGTTCCGGGAGTGACTAACAAGGATTCGCACCGGAATCGAGGCGTCAGCTCGAAGAGCCTATCTCGAACGGCTTGTGCTTTCATTCAGAAAAGGGAGAACTGGTTCACGCAGAATATGCACACAATATACTCACCCCTCATCGCGGTGAACAGCGATGCTTCAGTACGTCGCGACTTCCGTTTACGTGCCTAGAAGGTTGTGTCTCAACAAGCAGGACAGTTCGCGCTGGGTGCAGATTCATGGCAATATTCGGAATTTTGGGTTGCTGCTAGAAACCAGCGGGTTGGTGCGCCCGCGCACAGACCACTCTGCAAAAACCAATCATACTGACAGCTTGTCTAAGCTGCAGCCGTCAACAAACTGCAGTCACATAAGCAAACAGTCACACAATAGTGCAATGGCAAGGGCGCAATATCCGCCAGCCAACTGATCATCAACGTAAATGGAGGCATTGTTGTTCGCCAATATTTCCGAACGCATTGATCGTCGCCTGCGCCGACTCTCCTGGGCGTACTTCATGAATCGGCGTGATGCCGAGTATCGCGCCACCTTGCCGAAAGGCAAGGAGCCCCTGCTGGTATTCCAGATGGGCAAAGTAGGCTCTTCGAGCATGGTGGGCTCGCTTGCTGCTAACCTGCCAAAACACAAAGTGTTCCAGATTCACTTCCTTTCGGATGACTGGATCACCAGAGTTGTGGATCAGTATCGTGAGGCATCGAGGTTGACAGGTCGTCCGTCCATTGACGACCACGTGCTGGCCAGCAGGTATCTTGCGCGTCGATTCAAACGTCGCCGCTCCGGTGAGCGGTTGAACGTCATTTCCCTGGTGCGCGATCCTGTCGAACGGAATATCTCAACGTTTTTTCAGGCGTTCCCGGTTTACATGGCCAACGTCAGGACAATCGATGATGTTGATGGTGTGCGGGGCATCCAGACCGATGAGCTGGTTCGACTCTTCCAGGAAGACTTCGGCGAAGACCGTCATGCCGTACCAACGGTCTGGTTCCAGACGCATCTCCAACCCGCCTTTGGTATCGATGTGTTTGCCACTCCCTTCAACCATGACAAACACTATCAGATCATTGAGAACGAACGTGCGCGGGTCCTGCTGCTGCGAGCTGAAGATCTCGATACGTCATTGATCCCCGCCGTGCGTGAATTCATGGGCGTCGAATTGCCTTCGGTGGCGCACCGAAACAGGGCGGAGGACAAGGGTTATGCGGGTACCTATCGCGCCTTCAAGGACGACCTGAGGCTGGATGAGTCCTACGTGGATGACCTGTACAGCACTCCATTCATGCGGCACTTTTACACACCCGAGGAAGTGGCTACGTTCCGACGGCGTTGGCTTGACAAACCATCCAACAGCAACCTAGCAAGCCAGACCATCGTGCCTTTGCGGCTTCTCATCCCGGATGCGGCGCGCACGCAGTAGTCTGACAGAGAGGCGGACGTTTCGGCTGGCATCGTCGAGCCTCGACGCAGGTCAAGGCGCAGCAATTGACGGCACTGCATGCAGAACAAGCCCCTTTGTTGACGGGGTTGTCCGTCGTGGAAACTGCCTGCGGAAGACAGATGGACGCGAAAACAGCAACGCGCTCGCTGTACCCCTGAGAAAGTGGACTATCCCAACAGCAGATAGGCCACAAAGGTTGCGAGCCCCGCACCCGCTGCGGGTATCGCCAATCTGCGGAACGCAGGCGCCGAAAACGCAATGATCAGACCCGAGATGGCCAGCAACACCAGGCTGGCTGCCCAGAACATGGAGATCGTTTTTGCGAGATAGCTTCCCTTTGCCTTGTGCAACTGGACGAGATGGCGCCACCTGTCGGTATCCTTGATCACAAGGTCGAGTTGCAACGGGACACCGGTCGGTCGCAGAACCACGTCCCGGCGCACACCGGTCCATTCCAGTTCCATCGAAGTGCCGGCTTTTTTCAGCCCTGCGCTACCGCTAGGTACCGCCACGCTGACCTTTGCGAGCTCCCGCTCGACGATCCCTACCCACGCGGTTAGCGTGTCCCCTGGCATCTGTTCGACAGTCACCGGAATACTGCGCTCGACATACCCGCCCTTGATTCCGAAGGTATACAAACCACCGGTCAGGGCGAACATCAGGGCCAGCGGAAAAAAAAAGCCCGCCAGAATGACGTGCAGGGTGGTCAACGAGCGGCGCATAAGTGCTTCTCCAGCAGGATGCTTCCCGGGAAATCGGGTCGCGAACGATAGCTGAGCAACGCCGTTTCAGCCATGGGTAAACTTACTTATGAATCTGGACGATCGAAACCTCGCACGGTGCTGTCCAGGTGGACGTTCAGTTCTGACGCGCCGTGCTCCTCCGAATGGTGAAAGCTCTCCAGGTCTGTTGCTCGCCCTCTCTGCCCGGATGTGTCGAACAAGATCGATTCCCCTTTTCAGTTTCGTCAGATCCGATGTTCGCCCGCGGTACCTGTCTTCGGTGATCGGTGCAATCCAGCACAATAGAGGCATTCTATCGATGCTATAGGTTTAATTGCCTATGGTATGGGAACTCGCTCGGCCTAACATACTGGCGCTGATCATTACCTGTTCACTAAAGGAGTTATTTGCGATGCGAAAATCCCGGATTCCCATCGCTGCCGCCTGCGTGGTGCTGATGTCCACGATGGTCCCTGCAAGCCCGGTGCTTGCAGAAGGCACGCCAAAGCCGAATCAGTTCTGGTGGCCTGCGCAGCTGAACCTCGCGCCATTGCGACAACACGCCGCCGAGTCCAGTCCGATGGGTGAGGACTTCGACTACGCCGACGCCTTCAGACGCCTTGACCTGAACACGTTGAAAGGCGAGATCAGGACGCTCATGACAACATCCCAGCCGTGGTGGCCGGCCGACTATGGTCACTACGGACCATTTTTCATTCGCATGGCCTGGCACAGTGCGGGTACCTATCGAATGACGGATGGACGGGGCGGGGCCGGTGGTGGTCAACAGCGTTTCGATCCGCTCAACAGCTGGCCGGACAATGCCAGTCTGGACAAGGCGCGACGGCTGTTGTGGCCGCTCAAGCAGAAGTATGGCCGCAGCATTTCCTGGGCCGACCTGATGGTTCTCACGGGCAATGTCGCTCTGGAATCCATGGGCTTCAAGACGTTTGGTTTTGCCGGTGGTCGCGAAGATGACTGGGAACCGGATCTGGTTTATTGGGGTCCTGAGGCCAAGTTCATGGCCGACGAACGCTATAGCGGTGACCGCAAGCTGGACAATCCGCTCGCCGCCGTGCAGATGGGCCTCATCTACGTGAATCCGGAAGGCCCGAACGGCATACCGGATCCGCTTGCCGCAGCGCGCGACATCCGAGAGACGTTTGGTCGCATGGCGATGAACGACGAAGAAACCGTGGCGCTCATCGCCGGTGGGCACACCTTTGGCAAGGCGCATGGCGCTCATTCTCCGGCCAAGTGTGTCGGGCCGGAACCTGCTGCCGCGCCAATCGAAGAACAGGGCATGGGATGGAAAAATACGTGTGGCAAGGGTAATGCCGAGGATACGGTGACCAGCGGTCTGGAAGGCGCGTGGACGACCAACCCGATCGCCTGGACTACCCAGTACCTGGACAACCTGTTTGCGTACGAGTGGGTGCAAACCAAGAGCCCGGCCGGGGCGATCCAGTGGGTACCGGCGGATGGTGCGGGTGCCAATCTCGTCATGGATGCGCATGACCCGACCAGACGCCACGCGCCCATCATGTTCACCACCGATCTTTCGCTGAAAATGGACCCGGAATACCGCAAGATTTCCGAGCGCTTCCGGAAGGATCCGGCTCAATTCGAACTCGCGTTTGCCAAGGCGTGGTTCAAGCTGACCCATCGTGACATGGGACCACGAGCCCGCTACCTCGGCAGCGAGGTGCCCGCCGAAGTCCTGCTGTGGCAAGACCCGGTTCCTGCAGTTGATCACGCGCTGATCGACGAAGGCGACGTTGCCGCGTTGAAAGCAAAAATCCTCGACTCCGGGTTATCGACCTCTGAGCTGGTCAGGACCGCCTGGTCGTCTGCGGCCACTTTCCGTGGCACGGACATGCGTGGTGGTGCCAACGGTGCACGCATACGCCTGGCCCCGCAAAAGGACTGGAGTGCAAACACGCCCGCAGAACTTGCAAAGGTGCTCAAGCGACTTGAAGGCATCCAGAAGGACTTCAATCGTGCGCAGGCTGGTGGCAAGAAAGTTTCGCTGGCCGACCTTATCGTCCTTGCAGGTGGTGCCGCGATCGAGCGCGCTGCGAAGGAAGCCGGTCATGCAGTGAAGGTGCCGTTCACGGCAGGTCGCACGGATGCCACGCAGGCTCAAACCGATGTTGCCTCGTTTGAAGTCCTTGAGCCCAGGGCGGATGGCTTCCGGAACTATTTTGACACCCAAAGCCCGTTATCACCCGCGCAGATGCTGGTCGATCGCGCAAACCTGCTGACGCTCACGGTGCCGGAGATGACCGTTCTGGTCGGTGGCATGCGCTCTCTGAATGCCAATGCCGGACAGGCTGCCCACGGCGTGTTCACCGACCAACCGGGCACGCTGAGCAACGATTTTTTCGTGAATCTGCTCGACATGTCCACGGTGTGGTCAAAATCAACGACGGCAGAAGGGCTGTACGAAGGGCGTGATCGTCAGACCGGCAACGTCAAGTGGACAGCGACGCCGGTGGACCTGATCTTCGGTTCGAATTCCGAACTCCGGTCGATTGCGGAAGTGTATGCAGCCAAGGACAGTCGCGAAAAGTTCGTGCAGGACTTTGTCAGCGCGTGGACCCGCGTGATGAACCTCGATCGGTTCGACATCTGACTGATGACGCGGGAGGGAATTTCCCTCCCGCGCTGTGCTGAGGCAGGGACAGACCGTCAGCGAAGCGGGTGCGGTCTGTCTCGCTCGGGAAGCTGGGGCCAGGGGCTTGCGATAACCGGCCTCAAGGGGTCAGATGGCGGGCGAGGGCGTAGTACAGCAGCGGACCGTCAGTATCGTTGCTGTCGTTGGCGCCTCCTTCCGCATCTGGACTGGAGGACTGCTTGACCACGACCAGTCCCGCCTTGGGATCGATATAAATGTACTGGCCGTGGATGCCAATGGCGCTGACCGCCTTGTGGGGATTGTTGAACGTCCACCATTGGTCGTGATAGGCATAGGCGACATTCTTGTACCAGTCTTCCTGATAGAAGCGTGTGAACGCCTTCGAGTCACCTGCCTGCAGAATGCGTGTAGCAACGGCTTGAGGAATGATCTGCTGCCCGTTGAATCGGCCTTCCTGCAGGATCATCTGGCCGACGCGGGCGGCATCGCGCGCCGTGATGTTGAGTCCGCCACCTGCCATCTCGGTACCGGCACCATCCAACCAGATGTAACCATCCCGCTCGACACCCATCCGTTGCCACAAGCGTTCCGACAGGTTCACGTCCACTGATTTGTTGGTGACCCGCCGGATGATCCAACCCAGTACATCCGTGTTCGGTGTGACGTAGTGAAAACCCTCACCATGGGTACCTTGTTTCTTGAGCGTTGGCAGATAGTCGTAGATCCTGAGCGGCCCCGAGTAGTCAGCAGGCGGTTCGCCAGCAAGGCCGAACACGGTGCCATACCTGGCAATGTCGGAATCGGGGTCATCGTAGATTTCGGAGCACGCGACACTGGTGGTCATGTCGAGGACCTGCTGCACCGTCGCGTCGCCAAATGCACTGTCACGCAGTTCCGGCACGTAATCCGCAACGCGTTTTGTCAGATCGACCTTGCCTTCTTCGGCCAGCGTGAGTAGCAGCATGCCCACAAACGACTTGGTCGCAGAAAACATCAGATGCTGGGTGTGTGCCTGCTGGCCGTTCATGTATCGCTCGAAAATGACCTTTCCGCGATGCAGGATGACAAAGCCGTCGGTGTGCGATTCGTTCAGGAATTGATCCAGCGACAGCATGCGGCCCTGGCGCACTGGTGCGGAAAAGGTGCCGATATCCTTGAGTTCAACAGGCAAGGGCGTCACGGGGCTGGCACCACGCCACACTTCCCGGGTGGGTTGCAGTTCCCGGATATGCTGCAGTGACCACCGGTTTTTTGGTGCGGTGGAAAAGTCCTGTCGGTTGATGCGCTGTTCTGCCGGTGGAGGAAAACCCTGCATCCAGGCGCTGTCGGCCGCGACGCTCGGCACCGCGGAAGCGGACACCAGGACGACCAACCAAAACGCGCTTGTCGCTGTCAGGTGCATGGCTGCTGCACGGGTCCATTGCAGTTGTGTTTTCCAGGACATGGTGTGCCCCCTACATTGGTGCAGAGTTACTGCAGGTCACCCAGTTGAGCCTCATCGACCGGGCTCTTCAGCCACGCGGCGATATCCTTACCCAGCGCCTTGACGGTTCTGCCGAGCACGGAACAGGAACCCTTGTAACCCGCTGCAAACCCGCCCATTGAATTTCGCCGTCCACGGAAACTGGCAATCTCGGCCCCGTTTTCGAAAAGCGTGCCACGAACCCTGGTGTACTTGTGGTGGCCGATGAACGCATTGCCCATGCTCACGGCTTCCACCAGTTCAAGTTTGAGTACACGTCCCTCGGCATCGATGTCGATGCTGTCCATCAGCATCACCTCAACCCCGGAGGTCTTGCCGAATTCTTCGATGAACGTCGGCAACTGGCTGTTGAGCAGGGTGCATTCTTCCCGCACCTTCGGCTGGACTTCTGCATCGTCGCTGTAGGGGGTCTGTTTGGCGATCGCAACCGGTGCGGCGATGGCCGTGTTGAACGAGCCGATGACCAGGTACAGCGCAAGTCCGGTGGCGATGCGGTGCATGATATCTCCGTAAACAGTTGTGGTTCGCTTGTTGATGGTGCCCCGTCAGGAAAGGTAACGCACTTGAGACGGGCCGTGAAGCGGACGATCAACACCCGAACCCCTCAGGTGCCTACCCATTGGCGATACTCTCCCTGCAGTGTTCTCGTTGCCATCGGGCATAATCACGCAAACCGGAAGGTAGTGCAGGGATCTCATGAATCCGATACAGGTGGAATCTGCCAACGAGGCTTTTTATCTCGCGTTCGAGGGCAAGGATTACGCGGCCATGAATCATCTGTGGTCGGAAACGGACGATGTTGTCTGCATCCACCCGGGTTGGGCCGCGCTGGTCGGTCGAAAGGCAGTCATGCAAAGCTGGCGATCGATACTCGACAATCCCCGCCAGGGTGCGGTCAGCTTTTTTGGCGCACAATACAGGGTTCTGGGTCCAGGCCTGTTTGTGGCCATCTGTTACGAGCAGGCGGGCAATGCCGTGATGATTGCGACCAATGTCTTTGTCCTCGAAGAGGACCGCCTGCGCCTGGTCCTGCATCAGGCCGGATACTGTGCGAACCCGCCAGCAATACCAGTGTGACGGGATGTTGGCAGCACGGCACATTCGACAACAGACAATCCGGAGGTGGAATCCATGAACGGCAGACTCGCAGGCAAGGTCGCGGTGATCACCGGAGGAACGAGCGGCATCGGCGAGACAACGGCCGAACTCTTTGTGAAAGAAGGAGCAAGTGTCGTCATCACTGGTCGATCGGAAGAGAAAGGCGCGGCCATCGCGATGCGTCTTGGCTCACAGGCCCTGTACGTGCGGGCAGATGTCATGAGCGAGGCAGATATCAAGGCGGGAATCGATGCCGCAATCGCAGGTTTTGGTGGGCTCGACATCCTGTTCAACAATGCGGGAGGACCGACTCAGGGAAGCATCACCAGCATCACCAGCGAACAGATCGACTACGGTGTGCATCTGCTGCTCTCCAGTGTCATCTTTGGCATCAAGCATGCCGTACCCGCAATGCAGGCTCGTGGTGGTGGCGCGATCATCAACTGTTCGAGTGTCGCCGGCATCCGTTACAACCAGGGCAACCTCCTGTATTCGGTGCTGAAGGCGGCGGTGAGCCATTACACGCGGCTGACCAGCGTCGAGCTTGGCCCGCACAACATTCGTGTCAACGCGATCTCGCCAGGTGCGATTGCCACACCGATTTTCTGGGGTGGCTCGGCCCGTGCCAATCAGCTGGCGGCTGACGACAATTCCCGCAAACTGGAAAAGCTGAAGGCCAATCTGGCCAAGGCGACACCCATGCCGCGCTCCGGCCTGGCCGACGACATTGCCAGTGCAGCACTGTATCTGGCCTCGGCGGAGGGTAGTTTTGTGAATGGCCACGACCTGGTGGTCGATGGTGGACGGACCCAACTCTTCCGGGAGTAGTCGATCCCCTGATTGTGTGAGCACTTGCAGGGTCTGCCTGCCGGCGTGGCCCGTGAACATGGCGACTCGGCAAACGGCTCGACGCAGACCAAGGGTCGCATTTCAGAACCCCGCCCATATCATCGACAATAGGTCGCATCCAGTCCCCGGAGTTTTCTGATGAGCATCCTGCCACTACCCGCCAAATGCGAGACACTGCACCTTGAAAGACCGGCGCCGCATGTGCTGATGGTCCGCCTGGATCGTCCGGATGCGTCCAATGCGCTGAACACACAAATGGGCGCAGAACTGAAGCAGGTCTGGGATTCCCTTTATGTGGATCAGCTGGATGTTCGTTGTGTGGTCCTCACCGGGACAGGTGAGAAGGCATTCTGCGCCGGCGGTGATCTGAAGCAGCGCAACAGCATGACCGACCTTCAGTGGCAGCAGCAGCACGCATTGTTCGAACTGGCCATGATCGCGATGATGAACTGTCCTGTCCCGATCATTGCCGCCGTGAACGGAGCAGCCTATGGCGGTGGTTGCGAGTTTGTGGCGGCCTCAGACTTTGCCTATGCCGCCGAAGGCGCCCGGTTTGCGTTGACAGAAACCTCGCTGGGCATCATGCCCGGTGCCATGGGTACCCAGAATCTTCCGCGTGCCGTTGGCGAACGACGAGCCAAGGAGATCATCCTCACTGCTGCGCCGTTTACCGCGGCGGAAGCGCTCGCCTGGGGGCTCGTCAACAAGGTTGTGCCATCGGCTGATCTGCTGGCGACCACCCTGGCGACGGCTGCACGCATCGCAACCAATGCGCCCATCTCGATTCGTCAGGCGAAGAAGTCGATATCCATGGCCAGCCAGACCGACATCGCGCTTGGTTACAAATACGAGATTGAAGCCTATAACCGCATGGTTCCGACGGCAGATCGCCGCGAAGGGGTGCTGGCATTCAATGAAAAACGCAAGCCTGACTTCACGGGGAACTGAGGCGGTATCGCCTCTCGCAAATCGATGATCAGAAAAAACCCGCGCACCTTGCGGTGCGCGGGTTGGTTTTCAACCGGGCTCCATCGGTTTTCAGCCGATGAAGTTCGGTGTCAGTTACCGCCCAGGCTGTATCGCACGCCCAGTTTGATCATGCGGCCGAAGGGGTTGTGGGTGTAGGGATCATAGTTGAGGTCCGTTGCTGCCTGCGGAGGGTCCTCATCCGCAATGTTGATCAGCGACAACGACACGAAAAAGTCTTCATACAACGTAGTGTTGTAGTGCATGTCGAAAGTCACCTGATCATCAATCTTGGCCAGTTGCGGCGCAAATCGTGCCAGATCGCTGGTGGGTACGTTGAACGTGGTATCCGCGTCATCATAGGAGCTGACGTACCGGGCCACGACGTTGAACCGATGTTCGCCAATGGTGTATTTCACCGACGCGTTGCCTTTCAGTTCGGGCAAGGACTGGAACGGGTTGGTGCCGTCGTTGAGCAATCCCGCAAAGTCGCCACCCGGTGCCAGCAATGCGCCATTGATGTCGACAAAATCATCAGACTTGTACTCCAGCGTGTAGGTCATCTCCAGTCCCAGGGTGATCGTGCCACCAAGGACTTCGTTGATGTCGTAGCTGGCCTGCATATCAATGCCCGAGGTTTCGATGTCCGAGCCGTTGATGATGAAGGTCTCGGTCCGCTGCAGACCCGCAAGCGATGTTCCCAGCGGGAAGATATGCGAACGAAGCGCCTGACAGCTGTCCGTGGCCGCTCCGGCGCCACCATCCTGGCACTGCTGGGCCGAGTACGCAGCAACGATCTGTCCTGCACTTTCTGCCTGGAGCGGATCCTTGAAGTCGTATCGCCACCAGTCGAGCGAAGCGTAGAAGTTTTCGTTCTGATAAATCACGCCGAGGTTACTGGTCACCGCACTCTCTGGCTTCAGATTCGGGTTCCCGACGATATCAACGGCCTTGAAGGCGTTGACGGCCGAGTTGAACTGCAAGCCCGTATCGGTCCCACTGAGGAAGCTCTGTGGTGGCCCGCGGAACGTTGTTGAAGCAGAACCTCGCACGCTGAACTCTTCCGTCAGGTTCCAGCTGAATGCGATTTTCGGGTCGATCGTGGATCCGATTTCACCACCGTAGTCTTCGAATCGCACGGCAGCCTGGACGTTGAACGTGTCGGTGAACGGCAGGTTCAACTCACCAAAAACGCCGTAGACGATCCGACTGGTGTTTTCTTCATCACTGGCTGCAAGAAACGCCAGGCGACCAGTCCGTGGGTTGCAGTCGAGCGACGTGGTAAAGCCCAGGGTGATCGACAGGGGATCAGTCCACGGGCATGGGTTCAGCTCGCGGTTGCCAATGTCTGCAAGGTCGTAATCAAAACGCTCCCGCCGACTCTGTGCACCAGCAGCCCAGCCGATGTTGCCACCGTTGAGTTCGAATCCCGACATGCCGGAGAAGATGGCTTCAAACACCAGCAGTTCATTCTGGGTCTTGGATGACGTTTCCGAGAACAGGTAGTCGATCAATTCCTCCGAATTGGCCAGGCCCGGCTGGAAGTCTGGGTTCACAAAACCGGTCACCGCAGAGCGCTCGATGGCGTTGGAGAAGGGGTTGTAATACAGGCAGTCACCCTGGCCATGAGTGCCGGCAGCATTGGCGGCAGCACGGTTGCAGTTGGCCCCACCCAGTCCGCGCATCGCAAAGGCCATGTTCTCGATGAACATGTCGTCACCTTCCAGTTCACGAACACGCTTGGAGTAGCTGGCACTGAGCTTGTAATCCACTTCGATGGCGGAGATGACTCCTTCAAGTGCCACCGCCAGGCGCGTCGTTTCCGTTTCACGGGTTCCCACTTCGGGTTCACCAAACTTTCCACCTACACCCAGTGCCCGAGCGATGGGAATCGCCACGCCGGTTTGCGGAATAGTTGGATACTGTGCGCGCAGGGCGACCAGACCGGGATGGTTTGGAAGCGCAAGGCGATCAGCTCCAAACAGCGATTGTGGTGGATAGGACGGCGAAGTCTTCCACTCCGGCAGGTAGGTATTGGCGTACAGGGCTTCCGCGTGGAAGGCCATGTTTTCGTTGACGTCGTAGTTGAACTGGGCGAACAGCTTTTCGCTTTCCGTTTTCTCGACAAGATTGTCAAAAAACGTGAACTGGAAACCGCAGCTGTTGACACCATCCCGGAATGAACCCAGATCCCTGCATCGCGGGTCGGGGACGATCGTGGCCGGTGGAAACAGGATGTTTGCTGAGTTGGAAATGGTTGACCAGCCACCCTGGGGGTTTTCTGTGTACGGCAATACAGCCCAGTCACGTTCCTTGAAGGGAATCTCCTCCCGCTCGCCATATTCACCGGCGATCATCACGTTCCACTGGTCACCCTGGTAACCCCACAGCGCATTGACGTCGAAGTCGCCACCGTCTTCGATTCCCTGATAGGAGCCGCCGATTTCGAGGCCATCCACGTCGTTGCGGGTGATGAAGTTCACGACACCGCCGATGGCGTCCGAACCGTACAGTGCCGCTGCACCATCTTTCAGCACTTCGACCCGGCCGATTGCGAAGGCGGGCATGGCGTTTACATCAACACCCACGGTGTTGCTGGCCACCTGGCGCCGACCGTTGAGCAGCACCAGCGTGCGTGCTGAACCCAACCCGCGCAGGTTGATGGTCGCCACCCCTTCATTGGCCTGTCCACCGTTGCCCTGGAACTGGTTGGTTTCACCCAGGTTTCCTGATGTGATCGTCAGGTTGCGGACCATCTCGATGACGGATGGATTGCCGATATCTTCCAGGTCTTCCCTGTTTATGACATCGACGGGTAGTTCTGCATCTTCGGGTGTGCCTTTGATGTAGGAACCGGTAACCACGACTTCTTCAATGGTGCCTTCCTCAGCAAAGGCTGACGTGCCGGCAAGCAGCGCCGCCAAGGCGCCCGACTTTGTTCAGGATTTTCATCCAGTACCCCCTTGGTTCTCTTGCGTTGACTCGAACTTCCAGCGGGTCGCCATCCTCCACAAGGCCATTGAATCACTGAACGATTCATCAATCCGGTGGGGCGACCCACAACCTCGGATATGGCTTTCATGGGACTCTCGAGCCAAGAGGATAACTCTGTAACTAATTGGAAACAATGTGAAACAACGAGGTCCCGAAAAGGGAGAAAGGGGGAAAAATGCGGCGGAATTGCGAACTCCGTGTGTGTGAACCCCGGATCAGAGGATCGGGTTGTCCGGAAGAACGTCCGGCCCAAAAAAAGTCCTGCCCAGAAAAAAGCCCGCAAACCTTTCGATTTGCGGGCCGGCAGAGGCCTGTTTCAGGCCAGCCTGATGGTGAGCGCTATCAGTTGGCACCCATCGTGTACTTCACGCCGAGTTCGAACGTCCGGCCGAGCGGGTCACCGATGTACGGATCGTAGCTCAGCTGGTGGCGAACTTCCGGAGGGTCTTCATCGAGCAGGTTCACGATGGAGAAGGACACCGTCAGATCGTACGGTGCAGCCCAGTTGAGGTAGAGATTGTGGGTGAAATAGTCATCGATGTTCTTGCCGAAGGTGATGGGCACGAGGTTGTTCGCCGCATCCCTGACGGAAGGGGTTGGCCGCTCGTCCTCGACACCCTTCACGAATCGCATCTCGTAGCGGGCATTGATCGGACCGTAGGCGTAGTTCACATTGCCGATGGCGCGAACCTTGGACACCGTACCGGGCTGCCGGTCGATGTTGGCCAGTCCTTCTGCTGCGTACCCCGTGAAAATCGTCACACCGCCGTAGGTGAAGGTATCGACGTCATACTTGTCGAAGAGGGTTGTATCGACACCGACCGACAACTCACCACCCATCACGTCACCGAAGTCATACTTCAGACCGATGTCGAAACCGGCGATTTCAATGGGTGCACCATTGACGACATTGGACAGTATTCGCTGGATCTGAATACCCTGGGTTACACCCTGCGTGCAGGTGTTGCCGTTATCGAACGTCACCAGATAGCGCAATCCGTGATCGCAGTTGGCGAGTTGTGTGCCGTTGCCCACACCACCTACGGCGGTGGCTACCGCCTGGAAGGGTACACCGGTGATCTGGTCTTCGAATTCATAGTTCCAGTAGTCAACAATCGCCTCGAAACCTTCGTACTGGAAGATCACCCCGATGCTGTAGGACTCGGCCTTTTCAGGAGTCAGCAATGGATCACCGAAGTTGTCGATCGATCGATACTGTCCACCGGTTGTCGAGAGGGGCTGCAAGCCTGTTGCACGCAGTGACTTGTTGACCGGCGTCGGTCCGCGGAATGTGGTTCCCCACGAGCCGCGTACGGCCAGCATGTCAGTGGCCTGCCATCGCGCGGAAATCTTGGGGTCAACCGTGTTGCCGGTCTGGCCACCATATTCTTCGTAGCGCACCGCCGCCTGGATGTCGATGGTGTCGAGGAGCGGAACCGCAAATTCGACAAACAGGGCATGCACATCGTCGTTAAGACGCTGCGGGATGAACTGTCCAAGGAAGATGAAGGGGCCGGTCTTGAGCAGACAGGAGCCGTCACCGGGTATCGGGCAAGGCGTCACGTTCGAATCGGCGAGTGGATTGTCGACACGGGTTTCGTACTTGATCTTGCGATACTGAGCACCAACGGCCCAGCCGATATTGCCGCCTGGCAACTCGAATCCACCAATTTCACCGTCCAGCACTCCGTCAACCACAAACAGCGACTGATCCTGGATCACATCCCAGCGCTCGATCATCCAGTCCTTGATTTCCGCGCCATTGGCAAACGCCGGATTGTGTCCAGGATTGGTCAGACCCAGTGCCGGGTTGCTGGGGATGGCGTTGCCAAACGGGTTGTAGAACAGGCAGGTCGAACCAGGAAGGCCCGATGCGATGCCGTTGCAGTTGGGACCGCCGAGTCCATTGAGGGCTGCCTGCAGACGGGTAATCATGTTGTCCACACCGGATCGGTGGTGTTCGGAGCGTGAATAGGTCACGCCAATATCCCAGCCCACACCTTCCACCCAGCCGCTGTCCAGGGTGCCGGTCAGGCTGGCGCCGATACGCTGCATATCAAAGCTGTTGACGTTGCTCTGGCCACCATTGCCACCAGTCAGTTCCGGAACACCGCCCCAGCCGTGTGGGCGCCAGCCTGCCAATTGAATGCGTCCTGTGGCGTCGATGATGGGTTGTGAAAGACCAGACTGTTGCAGTGCCAGTGCCGCGCCCGGGTTGTTGCAGAATGCGGTCACACAGAGCGGGTCGCTCTGCACCACAAACTGACCGCCACCGGGTCCGAATGGACCGGACGTGGGTGGATAACCCGGTGAGGTGCGGTAATCAGGCAACTTGGTTTTTGCCATCAAGCCTTCTACATGCAACTCCACCCCATCAGAGAGTTCAGAGTTGATCTCGCCGTAAAACTGTTCCTGCACTGTTTTTTCGACAATGTTGTCAAAAGGAATGAACGAAAAGCGGCACGCACCGGGATCTCTGAAACCACCCAGATCCGTGCAGTTCGAATCGACGGTGACACCGGCCAATGCGGTGCCCGTCGCCGTGCGCGGCACAAACGTTCCGGGCATGCCTGCAGCCGACCAGCCTGTGGGGTTTTCCAGATAGTCAGGAAACGCCCAGTCACGGTCTGTGGACTTCAGTTCGCCGCGATGTTGCTGTGCATAGGACAGCAGGATGTTCGAGTGATCACCAGTCCAGCCCCAGTTGGCACTGCCGGTCCAGTCGCCATTGTTGGCGGCCCCTTCGATGGCACGATGTTCGATATTGAGTTCGAGTCCATCCAGGTCACGTCGCGTGATGAAGTTGACCACGCCTGCGATGGCGTCAGAACCATAAGTCGCAGCGGCGCCGTCCTTCAACACTTCCACGCGTCCGACTGCCGCGATGGGCAACAGGTTGGTATCCACGCCTGCAGGACCTTCGGCGGGTGTATAGGTAGTGCGTCGACCATTCATGAGCACGAGTGTGCGCATGCCACCGAGCCCACGCAGGTTGACGTTGCCCGTACCGATGGTGCCCTGGTTTGCTCCAAACTGGTTGGACTCCCCAAGAATTCCGGTGACGTACGGCATCGCTCGAATGATGTCGAGCATGTTCGGACTACCGCGTTCAAACAGTTCCTGTGCGTTGATGACATCCACTGGCAAGGCGGCGTCTTCGGCTGAACCTCTGATATATGAACCGGTAACCACAACTTCTTCGATGAGCCCTTCTTCGGCAAAGGCCGACGTGCTGGCAAGCAACGTCGCCATCGCGCCAAAGCGGCTGAGCCTCTTTGCGATTTGCATATGCAAGTTCCCCCCTACAGAGACCTGATATTGAGTCGTGCAGACTGAAAACCGATGTTTCAATCCGTATGTTTCTCTCTCTCCCCCTGGTGTCTTCCTTGCATCGCTATGCACGATCCAGGTCACTGCAGCGGATTCCGTTCCGCTAACTCGTACTCCAGTCTTGCGCTGGAATCATTGACTGTCCAGTACCTGCACGGCGCAGTACCATGATTTTCTGGGTTTGCAGGTTCCGGCGCGCCCGATTCGGGCCGTGTCGGGGCAAACCCGCGGTGACTGACGACATCCATGTCCATCAGAATCCATTTCCATCAGAGGCCCTGGAGGATCGGGGCTATCGAGGCTACCGGGGCGATCGAGAAGAGGAGGGGAACGGTGTCCTTGCAAACCTGGGTTGCCAGCCGGGTCATGAACCAGCTCACCGGCCTGGAGCATGAGCAGAAGGTTCATGCGCAGGCCGAACGCACCCGTGCCGGTGGACCTCATGTCATCGAGTACTTCCACCAGGTCGACGATCCCTATTCACATCTTGCGGTGCAGGCCCTGGCGAGGATCGAGACCCAATACGATGTGGTGATCGTGCCGCATCTGGTCGGTCCGCCTGCGGATTGGGCGGCACCGGAGCGGGAACGGCTGCAGGCCTATGCCCGCACGGATGTCCGTCGACTTGCAGCCCGCCATCAACTCGGCGTGCCGTTGATGGACGGCCAACCGGAACAGGGCCAGATTGACGCTGCCAATGCGTTGCTCGTTCCCTTTCTGGCGTCCGACCATTTTTGCGCCGAAGCAGTCAGTGTGGGTGATCGTCTCTGGTCCGGCATCTGGCTGGAACCGGTTCACCATGCCGACACGGATGCGGCGTTGGCGGCGGGTGAGGCCAGGCGCCAGGTGAACGGCCATTTCATGAGTGCAATGCTCCACTACGGCGGCGAGTGGTACTGGGGTGTCGACCGCCTCCATTATCTGGAACGACGCCTGATGTTGCTGGGTGCACGCGCCGCCTCGGCACCTCTCTTTCCCTGTCCGATGGAACTGGCAACTCTCCCAACAGGTTCTCTTCGTGGCGAAGCCATCGATTTTTTTCTGTCTTTCCGAAGCCCGTATACCTGGCTGGCCGTCCCGCGGGTGAAAGCGCTCGCCGATGCCTGGGGAGTGGAACTGCGCCTGCGTTACGTGCTGCCCATGGTCATGCGGGGTTTGCCCGTGCCTCGAATGAAAGGGCTTTACTTTGCCCGCGACGCCGCACGCGAGGCGCGCCGGATGGACATTGCGTTTGGCCGCATTGCCGATCCGGTGGGACGACCGGTTGAACGGGGTTACTCCTTGTTTCCCATCGCGCAGCGGGAGGGCAGGGGATATGCATGGTGCGAAGCGTTCATGCGCGCGGCATGGTCGGAAGGGGTGGACACCGGCAGCAAAACCGGGTTGCGCGCCATTGCAGCGCAGGCCGGGCTCGACTGGTCCGTCGCTCGTGAACATCTCGACAGCCCGGAGTGGCGCCCCATCGCAGAAGCCAACCGGGAGGCAATGTTTGCTCTGGGCCACTGGGGCGTACCCTGTTTCAGGGTGCGGGATGTGGCCGTATGGGGGCAGGATCGGCTTTGGGTGGTGGAGGAGGAGTTGAGGCGTCTGGCGGGCGAACAACCGTCTGGTTGATTCCCGGCAACCTCAATTGGGCCAGTACACGTACTCGTCCCCGGCGGTTACCGTCTCCGCACGTGTTTTGTCGATCGCGATGACGCCTTCCGTCGTATACGGGTATCGAGGCGGTGTGCGGTCAGCCTGATGGGCTTCGAGCAGCGCCGTGAGTTCCTTTGTGATCGAAGGTTCCAGGTCGGCCAGATTGTGTTGTTCGGTTGGGTCGTTCGCCAGATCGAACAGCCACTTTTTATCCTGTCGGCCATCGTGTTGCAGCTTCCAGTCTCCACGCCGAACGGCCTGGTAATAACCACTCTGCCAGAACAGAACATCACCCGGCCTGACGACCGGACCCGCACCGGTGGCGGCAGGCAGCAGGTCGACACCATCGATGACGCGGTCTGCTGGCAGCGTGGCACCGGCGGCGCCAGCGAAGGTTGGCAGCAGGTCGATGTGCGCAACTGGCGTCGTGACGATCTTGCCGGGCGCGATCCGCCTGGGCCAGTGCATGAACAGCGGGGTGCGGATCCCTCCCTCGAAAAACGTCATTTTCCACCCTCGATACGGCGCGTTCACATCAGGCACGCCGATGTAACCGGCACCGCCGTTGTCGCTGGTGAAGACCACCATCGTGTTGTCGGTGAGATCCAGTTCGTCCAGCTTGTCCATGATGCGCTGCACACTGCGATCAAGCGCCCGTACCATGGCGGCGTAAACACGCAATCGTTCCGGCACGATGTCACCGACCGCGTCATGGTCCGCGCGGGTTGCCTGCAATGGAGTGTGTACAGCCCAGTGGGCCAGGTAGAGGAAAAACGGCTGGTTGCGGTTGGCTTCGATGACCTTGATGGATTCATCGGTCCAGTAGTCTGCAAGATAGCCGGCCGGTTCGAACAGTGGACCTTCGTTCCAGGATGCCGCAAACCTCATACGGGCCCAGAGAAACCGGTCGATCGGGTCAAACGGCAGTTGTGCGTTGATCACCCCGGGATCGTCCTCGCGCAGATGCATGCCATTGGCCATGAGCAGGCTCTCGTCAAAACCCTGTGCGTTGGGTCCGAACTCGGCCCCCAGACCCAGGTGCCATTTGCCGATGTGGACAGTGTGATAACCCCGGGTCTTCAGCAACTCGGCAATCGTGACCTCGGAGCCCGGCAGTCCCTGGTCGTTGTACTCGGGTACACCTTCAGCAGCCGCCTCATTGAAGTCTACCGGTGGCAGGCCCGACGTTGTGTCCTCGGACATCAGGCTGATTGCACGGCCCATGCCCGGTGGCGTGGGCGTGAACTCGAATCCGTGGCGGGTCGGATACCGTCCGGTCAGCAGCATCGCGCGGGAAGGTGCACAGGTCGCATTGCCCGTGTACGCCTGGGTAAAACTCACGCCACCTTCTGCCAGCCGGTTGATTGCGGGTGTTGGCACCGCGCCACCGGCGACACCCCCACCGAAGGTGGACAGGTCGTTCATGCCAAGATCGTCAGCCAGAATGAAGATGATGTTCGGTGGACGTTCTTCGCCTTCCCGCACCGCCTGCACGGGACCCAGTTGGGGACCCTGTTGGGGACCCTTGCGGGGACCCTGTTGGGGACCCTGCAACCACACAATTGGCTGATTCGGCGTGACCTCGACATCGCTGGTGACCCTGACATAGGCCAGCATCAGGTCGGCTCTATTGAACCATGCAAGGGTCAGCACGATGCCTGCCACGACGATGACACCCGCCACAAACTTCTTCATGCTGTCTCTCGGCTCCGGCTGATTGCGTACCAGCAGATTGCGGCGGATTTAATGCCATAATCTCCAGGGCAGCAACTTCACTCCTCGACAAAGGTCATTTACGAGCCGTCAACATGAGCAGCACCGAAAGCAAGCACCGAAACGATATCTATGGTGACAATCCCGAAGGTGGCAGTCGTGCCAACGATGCCATTCCGGCAGCGACCGTCGTCCTGCTGCGGGAGACCCCGCAGATCGAGGTGCTGATGCTGCACAAGACTTCGCAGATTGCATTTGGTGGCATGTGGGTGTTTCCCGGTGGCCGCATCGATCCGGAGGACTTTCCAGAAGACAAGGACGTCAACGTGGCGGCAAAAAATGCAGCGGTGCGCGAAACCCTGGAAGAGGCCGGCATCGCCGCACCCGCTGAAGGATTTGTCTGGTTTGCCCACTGGACACCACCTCCCGGCACACCCAGAAGATTCACCACCTGGTTTTTTGCCGCTGCTGCCGACAACCATGAAGTGAGCATCGACGGTGGCGAAATTCAGGATCACCAGTGGATCAGGCCGATCGACGCGCTGGCCAGGCATGGTGCCGGAGAGATCGATCTGGCGCCTCCCACGTGGGTCACCTTGTTCGAACTCGCGGGAGCCAGCAGTATCGAGTCGCTGCTCGACAGGTTCCGGACTCGCTCCCCACGGGTTTATGAAACCAGGATCGGCAAACGCGCCGACGGTGTTCGTGTGGCCATGTGGAAGGAAGATGTCGGCTATGCAACCGGTGATGCCACGCTGCCCGGCGCGCGCCACCGGCTGAACATGGCACCGGGCAGCTTTGTCTTTGAACACGACGCGGTGGACTATCGGGATCCGGCATGACCTACGAAGAAGACACCCGGCTGCAACGCTTCCAGGATCGTATCGATGCGGAAGAAAAGGTCGAGCCCAAGGACTGGATGCCCGATCGGTATCGTCAACAGCTTGTCCGGCAGATCTCCCAGCACGCACACTCCGAAGTGATTGGCATGCAGCCGGAGGGCAACTGGATCACCAGGGCGCCCACCTTGCACCGCAAGTCCATTCTGCTGGCCAAGGTCCAGGACGAAGCCGGTCATGGGCTCTATCTCTACAGTGCAGCCGAGACTCTCGGTATCAGTCGTGAAGAGATGATCGACGCATTGCATGCAGGCTCCGCGAAGTATGCCTCCATATTCAACTATCCAACGCTGACGTGGGCCGATGTCGGAGCGATCGGCTGGCTGGTGGACGGTGCTGCGATCGTCAATCAGATCTCGCTGCAGCGGACCTCCTACGGACCGTATGCACGCGGCATGGTGCGCATCTGCAAGGAAGAGAGCTTTCATCAGCGCCAGGGTTACCAGATCATGATGGTGCTGGCCGCTGGCAGTGCGCAGCAGAAAGCCATGGCGCAGGATGCGCTGAACCGGTTCTGGTGGCCGTCACTCATGATGTTTGGCCCTCACGATGCGCAGTCCGCGCATACCGCGCAGAACATGACCTGGAAGATCAAGCGGCAGACCAATGACGATCTGCGCCAGAAGTTTGTTGACCAGACGGTGGCCCAGGCCGAGGCGATCGGACTGGTCCTGCCTGATCCGCAACTGAAGTGGAATGAAGAACGCGGACACCACGATTTTGGCGAGATTGACTGGAACGAGTTCCAGCGTTCGATGACCGGTGGTGGGCCATGCAGTCGTCAGCGGATTGCGCATCACAAACAGGCCGACGCAGATGGGGAGTGGGTGCGACTGGCGCTCAAGGCACACGATGACAAACACCGGTTGGGGCCTGCAAGGGGAGTTGATCACGATGTCTGATCTGCAGCTGTTCGAAGTGTTTCTGCGGCCCAAACGTGGCCTCGACCACAAACATGTGGGCAGCCTGCACGCTCAGGACCACGCGCAGGCCATCGACTATGCGCGGGATGTCTACACGCGGCGTGGCGAGGGTGTCAGCATCTGGGTCGTGCGTTCGGCGGACATCGTGGCTTCACAGGAAGGGGATGTCGAACCGTTTTTTGATCCCCTCGACGACAAACCCTATCGTCATGCAGCCCACTACAAGCTGCCTGACTCCGTCAACAGCATGTGAATGCGATGCTGCCGTTGATCGACGATCCAGTGACCGTCTATACACTGCGTCTGGCTGACGATGCGCTGATTGCCGGGCATCGATTGTCCGAATGGACGGGTTCGGCGCCGTTGCTCGAAGAGGAGCTTGCGCTGGCCAATGTGGCGCTGGATCTGCTGGGCCGTGCCCGCCTTTGTTATGGGTATGCGGCGGAGCGATCTGGAGGTGGTTGTACGGAGGACAGCTTTGCCTACGAACGTGATTGCCGGGACTTTACCAACCATCTGATCCACGAACTGCCACGCGGTGATTTTGCATTCACCATGGCGCGCCAGTTCCTGATCGACCGCCTGGGTGTGCTGTTTCTGGATTCGCTGGCCCGGTCGAGTGATGTCCGACTTGGCGACATTGGTGCCAAGTGCGTAAAGGAATGCCGATACCACCTTCGTCGCAGCGCCGACTGGATGCTTCGACTGGGTGATGGCACGGAGGAGAGCCATCGGCGTTTGCAGGCGGCAATCAATGAATTGTGGGGGTTTACACCCGAGATGTTTGTGCAGGATACGCTCGAGGCCGAACTTGTTGCAGCCGGCGTCGCGGTGGATCTCAAGCCGCTGCACGATCCCTGGCTGACCGGCGTCGGGCAGATGATGTCTGGCGTCGGGATCGTGCTGCCACCGCTTGATTGGCAGGTTGATGGAGGCCGGCGAGGACTGCACACCGAGCATCTGGGCCACCTGTTGAGCGAACTCCAGTTTGTGCAGCGTGCCTACCCGGGGCTGCAGTGGTGAGTGCTACGGACACCGGCTTTGAAGAGTTGAGGCTGGAAAATGCGGCGGCAGTGGCGCGCCGGCAACGAAGGCAACAATCGTCCGACCCGTTCCTCTGGTCAGTGCTGGATGGTGTACCGGATCCTGAACTGCCGGCACTGTCGATCTGGGAGCTTGGTATCCTGCAGGATGTACGGCGTGCTGGAGACCAGGTCGTCGTGACGCTGACACCCACCTATGCGGGCTGTCCGGCCATGGCGACCATCCGTGACGATGTGATCGAGGCATTGCGCAGTGCAGGCATCGGCGAAATCCGGGTTGAAATCCAGCTGCAACCCGTCTGGACCACCGATTGGCTCGATCGGGTGGCGCGTGACAAGTTGCAACACGCTGGTATCGCGCCACCCGCCCAGGTTGCGCATTGCCCGCAGTGTGGATCAGACAGCGTCAGCAGGATCAGTGAGTTCAGCGCAACGGCGTGCAAGGCTCTGTATCGCTGTACCGAATGTCTCGAGGTGTTTGATCGATTCAAGGTGTTCTGAAAGCGATGAACGCGTTCCATGCCTTGCCGATCCTGTCCGTTCGACCCGAGACCGACCAGGCGATCTGCATTACCTTTCTGGTGCCTGTCGAGCTGCAACATCTCTTTGAACGGCTGCCTGGCCAGTACCTGACGGTACGCATCGAGGTGGACGGAGAAATCCTGACTCGTTGTTACTCCATCTGCACGGGTGTGCAGGAACCCACCTTGCAGATTGCCGTCAAGCGGATTCAGGGAGGTGTGGTCTCAAACTGGCTCAACGACCATGCGGTGGCAGGACTTTTGATCGACGTGGCTCCGCCGCAGGGGAACTTCTGCGTACGCCTGCAAGCGGACCGGGCGGCTTCCTGGTGTTTCATAGCCAGCGGTAGCGGGATCACTCCGGTCATTTCCAACATTGTTTCCATACTCTCGGGTGAACCACACAGCCGTGTGACGCTGTTGTATGGCAACCAGCGTCTGTCGACGATGATGTTCCGCGAGCAGCTGTCGTTCCTGAAAAATGCGCATATGACACGCCTGCACTGGGTCAACATCTTCAGCCGGGAAGACCAGGGGTGCGACATCCTGAATGGCCGGTTGAACAATCGCAAAGGTGCCGACCTGAATCGACGGTTGATCGACCTGCGGGCGTTTGACGAGTATTTCATCTGCGGCCCTGAGTCCATGATCTCCGAAGTGTCGCGTGGTTTGCGCCAGTTTGGTATCTCCGATGCCCGGATACACTACGAACTTTTTGCCGCATCCGCAGACGATGCCCGCCAGGTCGTCGCCAAGCACCAGGAACGTGCCAGGGCGTATGGCGGCAAGACCAGCCAGGTCACCATGGTGAGGGATGGACGTTCGACGTCCTTCGAGGTACGGGCAGATGGCGAGAACCTGCTCGATGCCGGTCTGGCACACGGACTGGACCTGCCGTATTCCTGCAAGGGTGGGGTGTGTTCGACCTGCAAGGCGCGGCTGACCAGCGGACGGGTAGACATGGATATCAGCCACGGCCTCGAGGCGCATGAAATCGAAGCAGGCATGGTGCTGGCTTGTCAGTCACACCCGGTGACGGACGCGGTAACGCTGGATTTCGACCAACGCTGAAGCGTAGGCTTGTCAGCGCACCGCATCCATGACACGGAGTGTTGAATGGACCGTCTTATCCTTGCCCTGCTGGTGATGATTACGCCGCTTGTAAAGGGTGTCGGGGCTGCGGAACCACCTTCGGCGGAAATGTATGGGCGGCTCCCGTCCATCTTTGATGCGGCCATTTCGCCTGATGGCAAACATGTCGCGTTGGGTCGAAATGAGCAATCCGGGGAGCAGTTTCTGCAGATTGTCGAACTTGCTACTGGCAAAACGGTGGCTGGTCTACGGCACCGCCAGATGGTTCGTGACGCGGACAAGGCAATCATGCGGGAAGTCGGATGGGCCGACGACCGACGAGCCACATACTTGTTGTCGGCAACTCTCAGAGCCATCTACACGGTCCCCGACGGGGTGAGGGCTCCGGGTCGCACGCATATTGATGTTTGGCGTACATCCCTGCTGGACATCGAATCGAACAAGACCTACCTGGTACAGAGAGATCCACAGTATGACTGGGGGCTTTACTTCAGCAATCTCCGCGCACCAGTTCCGGGAGACAACAATAGCGGTCGCATGATCATTCGATCGACCCCTTTTCGAGGAGGCGTGGTGAACGTGTATCGCGTAGACCTGAATACCGGAAAAACCCGCACTGTGGTGCGAGGAAATAGCAGAACGCGAACATTCTTGATCGATACCAAGGGAGAACCTCGTGTTCGCGTGGACGTCGACGAAGAAACAAACGACTGGCGTATTCTTGTTCTCGAAGCAGACGGTGATCGGTTGCTGTCGTCAGGGAACACTCCGACGGGTGAAATCGACGCGGCGGGGCTAACTCTATCAGGTGAGATTGCGATTGTTGATCAGGTAAACGATCGGGCTGCGGATGTACTCTATTCCCTGCACCCTCAGAGTGGAAAAACTTCCGTTCTTGCGGAGCATCCACGTTATGACGTCGACTCGGCACTGGTTGATCCCTGGAGTCAGGAAGTGATTGGTGCTCGTGTCGTCGAGGACATTGCGGTGGATCGCTTTTTTGATCCGGAGTTGGTCAAGGTTCAGGACTTCATACAGCAGAAAGTCCGCGGCGCGAGGATAGAACTCGTTACCTGGTCTTCGGATCGTAAGCGATACATTGCTTTCATCGAGAGGTTTGCCCATGCGGGTGGCTTTTATCTGTATTCATCGGCGACCAACGACTTGCAGTTTCTTGGGGCAGCCTATCCGGAGCTGACGGCAGGTGACCTGGGTTTCCGCCAGGGCATCGAATACAAATCGAGAGATGGCACTGACATTCCGGCCTACCTGACGCTGCCTGATGAGAACATTCAGAGCAAGCGTCCACTGGTCGTACTGGTACATGGTGGCCCTGCTGCTCGCGACACGCTTGCTTTCGACTGGTGGGCGTCGTTTCTGGCCTCGCGTGGTTATGCGGTGATTCAACCCAACTATCGCGGCTCCAGTGGTTACGGACGAACGTGGCAGGAAGCCGGGTACAGGCAGTGGGGGCAATTGATGCAGGACGACGTCGAAGATTCCGTTCACGCGCTTGTTCGGGCGGGGATGGCAGACCCGGAACGCGTTTGTATTGTTGGAGCCAGCTATGGCGGATATGCGGCTCTGACAGGCGGTGTCCGGGATCCGGAGCTTTATCGGTGTGTTGCCAGCATCGCGGGTGTCAGTGATCTGCCGTTGATGCTTTCGACCGAGACAATCCAGCACGGCAAACACAGCTCGACGGTCGATTGGTGGACGATGCTTATCGGCAACCGACGGGATGACCGTCAGCAACTGGAAGCAGTCTCGCCAGCCTATGTGGCGGCCAGCAGCAAGGCCCCATTCCTGCTGATTCACGGTGAACTGGACACCGTGGTGCCAATCCGTCAGTCCGAACGCATGGCGAGTGCGTTGAAGGCAGCCGGCAAGCCCGTGAAGTTTGTTCGGCTGTCGGGCGAGGATCACTGGTTGTCCGATGCACCCACCCGCATCCGGATGCTCGAAGAACTCGAGCCCTTTCTTGCCAAACATCTGCATTGACCGGAGCACCCGATGACCACTGAACAGTCCCCGATTCCGATTTTTTTTAGGAGCGCCAAACCTGCCACGGAAGCGACCCGCCAGAAGCAGAAAAAGATCCATCAGAGTCTGCCATTTGTGGATCGCACGAGTTTCGACAACGCAAGTCGTGGGTTCATCGCATCGATCGACCCGCTGACCATCAGGCACGCATTCAATGATCGGGTGGTTTATGACCTGTCGGCGCTGTCCTTCCTCGACGCGGATGCACCGGATACGGTCAATCCGAGTCTCTGGCGTCAGGCCCAGCTGAATGGACTGCATCATGGCCTGTTCGAAGTTGTCCCCGGAATCTGGCAGGTGCGTTCATTCGATATCGCGAACATGACCTTCATCGCCGGCGACAGCGGGTGGATCATCATCGATCCGCTGAGCTGCGCGGAATCTGCGCGCGCGGCACTTGAACTTGCCAACCGGCACCTTGGCGAGCGTCCTGTGGTCGCTGTCATCATCAGCCACAGTCATGTGGATCACTACGGCGGAGTGCTTGGCGTGGTCTCGGCAGCCCAGGCTGCCGGTGGTGAAATCAAGGTCATCGCACCGGAAGGATTTGTGACGGAATCCCTGGCGGAGAACGTGCTGGCCGGCAACGTCATGCAGAGGCGTGCAACCTACATGTATGGCAATCTGCTGAAGCCGGGTGTGCGCTCGTTTGTCACCGCCGGACTAGGCGCTGCGTTGTCGATGGGGAGCATCGGTTTCATGGCGCCCAACGATGTCATCCGTTACACCGGTGAAACGCGACAGATTGATGGGATCGACATTGAATTCCAGATGACCCCCGGTACCGAAGCACCGGCGGAGATGGTGTTCTGGTTACCCAGGCACAAGGCACTCTGCATGTCCGAGATCACCTCGCATCATCAGCATAATCTGTATACGCCGCGGGGTGCCCAGGTGCGCGATTCGCTGGCCTGGAGCCAGCAGATCCAGGAGTCCATCAACCGTTACGGCGATCTTGTGGAAGTGCACTTTGCGAGTCACCACTGGCCCACGTGGGGAAAAGCGCCCGTTATCGACTACCTGGAACGACAGAGGGATCTCTACAAGTTCATCCACGACCAGTCACTGCGCCTTGCCAATCATGGCTACAACATGGACGAAATCGCCGAACGGCTTCGGTTACCCGATGAACTGGCCCGTGACTTCTCCTGTCGCGGTTATTACGGCACCCTTAATCATGGGGCCAAAGCCGTTTATGTGAAGTATCTCGGTCACTTTGATGGCAACCCTGCGCATCTCGAACCGCATCCGCCGGTGGCGGCGGCACAACGTTATGTGGCGTTCATGGGCGGCGCGGACAGCATCGTCACCCAGGCGAGCACGAGTTTCCAGGCCGGGGACTATCGCTGGGTTGCGCAGGTGTTGAATCACGTGATCATGGCGGAACCCGGTCACGTTGCCGCACGCACGATGCTGGCCGATGCGTTTGAACAGCTCGGTTATCAGGCGGAATCGGCACCCTGGCGAAACTTCTATCTGTGCGGCGCGCTGGAACTTCGAGAAGGCACGCCTGCAGGATCCATCAACCGTCCTGCAGCGGGTGTTGTCGATGGCATGCCGCTTGAGGATGTCTTCAAGATGGTCGCGGTCCGTGTCAATGCCGAGGATGCAGGGACCAGTCGAATCGAACTGGCCGTTGAGTTCACCGACCTGTCCGAATTCTGGCGGCTGGGCCTGGGTCGCGGAGTTTTCCATGCACATGCCGGTCGCCGCCATCCAGAGTCGGTGCCGGTGCTGCGTACGGATACCAGAACATTGAAACGTGTGCTGCTGGGTCTTGAACCGGTCTCCGGCATCCCGGGAGACCAGCGTGCCCTGGAGGAACTGGGCCGGCTGCTCGCGCTGCTGGATGATTTCAATCGCCGTTTCCCGATCGTGACACCGAGAACCTGATGCGCAACCCGCTGCAAGACGGTCCGTTTTTCCTTCGAAGATTGTTCCTGACGATGGTCGTCTGTCAGATGTTGATGGGATCGGGGCTGGTCGCAGCTGAATCCGAAATGATCACCAGAATTGAGCCAGGCAAGGGGCGTGTGATCCTGGTGCTGTCGCCCCATGCGGACGATGCCACGCTGTTCATCGGTGGCACGCTGGCGTCGTGGTCCGACGCTGGCTGGCGGGTGGTGGTGGTTCGGGTTACGGATGATCGGTGGGATTCTCTTGGACTCACGGAGGCCGACACGATTATTCGCAGTGCCGCCGAACTGAGAGAGGCCATGACCATCCTCGGTATCCGGGATGTCATCGACCTGGGTCTGCCGACGGACGTGCTTGGCGATGCTGATCGCTTGAAGATCCGCGAACGGATCATCTGGCTTATTCGAACCTGGAAACCGTACACGGTCGCGACGATCGATCCTTACTCCGGGGTGTACGAGGACAATCAGGATCATGTCGTCGTTGCGGAAGCTGCCGCTGAAGCGTTCTGGACGGCACAGTTCGACAAGCACCATCCGGAGCACATGGCGGCTGGACTTGAGCCGCATGGTGTCGTGGAGCGCTGGTATTTTGGGCGACCGGTGCGGGAGGTCACGGATGTGGTGGACATTTCGAAGACCCTCGATCGCAAGCTGCGGGCTTCCCTCGCGCATCAGACGCCCCTGCGCAATATTGTCAATCAACTCCGGTTGCAGGCGCGCACGGCGGGTTATCAATTGCCGTCGCTCGAGGATGCCCAGAAGGGTGACCTCTCCCAACTGGTCGAGAACTTCATCGGTGAACCGGCGCGCGTGAAGGGCAGGCACTATGGTGTGGGTGCAGCCGAGGAATTTCGTGTGGTTCGTCTCGATCTGCTGGAGACGCTGAAGGCGCATGGGGAGCCACTGGACGCTGTCCCGGACGATTGATGAATAGTCCTGGCTAGATTTGACTGGGACTCAGTCGAGCCGTACGACGCTCGAGCGCGCCACGCAGTCTTGCGTGTCTTGCGGGTGTCAGCGGATACGACCAGATGAGCTTCAAAGCCAGGCCATAAAAAACGATCGGCCCCAGGCAATACACCAGGCGCAGTGCCAGCACGCCAACGTCGCTGCTGCCCGCCACGCCCCCGGTAGGGTCAAAACCCAGCAGGCCGACAACGTTGAGGGAAATACCGGTCCCCAGGGCGATGGCAATCTTTTCCGAGAATCCAAGGAATGCGAAGTAGGAGCCCGTTCGGCGAGTACCGGAGCGCGCGGCGTCAACGTCGACAACGTCGGCGAGCATGGCGACAGGGAGGAACTGCAACCCGCCGAAGCAGAAGCCCTTGATGATGAACAGGAGGAAAAACGGCAGGTAGTCGCCGTAGCCGAGAAGGAGGTTGGCACCACTGACACAGGCCACGGTGACCAGCGTGCACATGAATGCCCTGTGTTTGCCGATGCGCCGGCCCAGGGCCAGCCAGAACGGGATCGCACCCAGCGCAGCGATGAAGTAAAAAAAGTAGGCCGCACCGATGGTCGGGATGCCCACGATGTCGCGGATGAAAAACAGCGACACGGCGTTGCGGAAGGACTCGCCAAAGTGGACGAGGATGACGATCAGCAGCACGCGCATCATCGGTCCATTGCGCATGATCAGCTTCAGCCCCTCCCGGAATGTGGGTGGCTTTTCGCTCGTGGCAACATGCTTCGGTTCGGCCACCAAGCCGATCACGATGACCATGCACACCGGCAGCACCAACAGGATGGTCCACGCGAGACCTGCCAGCACCGGACCGGTGAGTGCGGCTCGCGAGACCGGTTTCTTGTCGGAGAAGTCACCTGTGAATGCACCCAGCGCATCGTCCCACAAGGTGCCGAACACTTCGCTGACTGCAGCGCCATCGGCGCGGATTTCGACGATCATCGGTACGGCGGCGGCGACCATCAGTCCCAGCAGGACATAGATTTCCCGCGCAGCGGTGACCCGGCTGCGCTGGTGATAGTCGGTCGACAGTTCGGCCCCCCAGGCACGATGCGGGATCACGATCATCGTGCTGCCGACGAAAAAGACGGTCAGCCAGACGAGAAAGTAGACGATGCCCACACCCTTCGCGGGCATGAACAGGAAATACACTCCAAGCGACATGAGCACGACACCCAGCGCGACCCATGGCTTGCGTCTGCCAAATGGAGTTTGCCAGCGATCGGATATCTCGCCCATGATCGGATCGGTGATGACATCGCCCAGCCGCGCGATCATCAGAATGGTGCCAACCATCGCCAGACTGATGCCCAGTCCACCGGAGTAATGTGCCGGAATCCAGATGGCCAGCGGATAACCGATCACCGCCAGCGGCAGACCAAGCAGCCCATGGAAATAGATCGTTCGGGTTGGTAATGCCTCGCTCACTCGATCCCTCTCCCGGATTCCAGTTGATGGACAGGGTACAACAGAATCGGAGGTTGCCGAACGGCACGCAGGAACAGCAGCTTTGTGAAAGGTCCGGAAGGCGGCCGAGGCCGTGTCATGCCCACTTCATGCGTGACCGAAACGGCTGATGATCCGGCAATCTGTCTGGCAGGGCTGATCAGTCGACCAATGCCTGATACACCCGTGCGCGCAATTCCCGACGGATTGGATAAGTTGATGAAGGCATCAACTGCGTGCAGAACACCACGTACATATCCTCCGCCGGATCGATCCAGAAGAATGTGCTGGCAGCGCCTCCCCAGTGATGTTCTCCAGGTGAGGCAATGATGTGTGCCTTGACCGGGTCGATGACTACCGCAAAACCGAGACCAAAACCGATGCCTTCGTAACTGGTCTCGCTCCACATGGGTTGGCCCATGCCGGCCATGTCACGGTTATCCGGCAGTTGGTTGGTCCGCATGTAGGCGACGGTCTTTCGACTCAGTAGGCGCGCGCCTTCAAGCTCTCCGCCATTGAGCAGCATCTGACAGAATCGGCCGTAGTCCGGGAGTGTACCGGTCAGACCGCCTCCGCCCGAAAACAGGGTTGCTGGCGTGAGGAAGCGACTGGTTGCAGAGCTCTCCTGCAGCTTGAGTCCCCGGCGAGCAGGGGCATCCGCGGTGACACCCGAACGTGCTGCAGCGATGCTGGCCATGCCACCGCCACTCGCCACGTTGTAACAGGCTGCCAGACGATGTGCGTTTTCGGGCCGTACATGAAATCCGGTGTCGTGCATGCGAAGCGGGTCGAGAATGTTCTCGCTGAAAAATGCCTGCAGGGATTTTCCGGACCAGACTTCCACCAGTCGCCCCAGCACGTCGGTTGCCACCGAGTAGTTCCAGGCCGATCCAGGCTGGCAGATCAGTGGCAGTGACGCGAGCCGTGTGACCCAGTCGGCAAGCGTGCCACCAGCACCAGGGAATTCGATACCGGCTTCGCGGTAGGCACGGTCCACGACATTGGCTTGCATGAAGCCATACGTGAGTCCCGACGTGTGGGTCATGAGGTGTCGCACCGTCATGGGCGAGGCTTGATCCACGAGGTCGGTGATCGAGCCTCCGGTCCAGACCCTGGTCGACTTGAATTCAGGCAGGAACCTGGCCACCGGATCATCGAGAAAGAAGTGACCCTCTTCGTAACACATCATGGCGGCGACGGTGGTCACGGCCTTGGTCATCGAGTACAGGCGCACAATCGTGTCCGTGGTGAACGGCGTGCCAGTGCTGAGTTCGGCAAAACCGGCACCTTCGCAGAACACAGGTACCCCATGACGTGCGACCAGGACACTCGCACCGGCCAGCCTGTCACTGGTGACTTGCGTGTTCAGCCACTTGCGAAGGCGCTGCAGTCGATCCGGGCAGAAGCCGACAGCAGTCGGATTCACGAAGTCGATCGTCATTCAATGCTCCAGGTCCTTGGTCAGTCCGGCCCGTACCAGCGGAAAACGGGGATGACGGAACGGTTCACCAGGTTGCAGGTTGCGGATATCCGTGTAGAACGGACCCGCGGCCCCCGGCCGTTCAGCACTGACCGAGTGTTCGCCGAAGTAGCGCAGCGTCAGGGTACGTCGTTCGGTAATCCTGTCATCCACGGCGCCGCCGCCATGGAGGGTGGACGTGTGGAAGGCGATGACATCACCCGGCTCGGTCGCCCAGCTCACGATGTCGAACCGGCTGCGATCGCCTTCGATATCCGGCAGCCGCGGAACCGCTGCCGACGGAAATATGGGCATCGTCGGATCCAGGGGATCAAAGCGCGTCGTGTTGAAAAGTGTGCCGCGGTGGGAGCCACGCACAAACTCCAGGCCATAACCGAGTGGCAACGATTCAAAGGATATCCAGAAGGCCACCAGGTGCTCCCCGTCCACTGCAAGGTAGGAGGTGTCCTGATGCCACGGTGTCCGACCTGCAGAACCTTCCTTGCGAAAGACCTGTTCGTACATGTACCAGACCGGTGAGCTGCTCCAGAGCTGGGAGGCCACATCCGCCAGCGGTGTGGTGTGGACGATCCTGTCATAGACCGGCAGCGAACCGGGGTTGCACAGGTCCTGGAACGCGGTTTTTGTTCCGGGCAGCAGGCCGCTGGCCAATGGTCCTGGATTCCTCACACTCCAGTCCCAGGCGGCAAAACAGGCAGCCAGTTCTTCGCTGTCGAGCAGTCCCTTCAGCAGGATGACGCCGTCCTCGCTGAACGTCTGGATTTGTGCCTGCGTGAGACTGTTCATGCCGCTGCCTGCTCCGGTGGAGTGATCGTCAACGCAATCAGATTGGCGATGACCACTGCGGCCAGCATGATGGTCATGACGGGCCGCAGTGTATCGTCATGCAGCCAGGCGGCCAACGCACCCAGCAAGCCACCCAGGACGAAGCTCGAGGTTGCCATCAGTGAGGAGGCACTCCCTGCAAGCCGGTCAAACATCGGCAGATACAGTGCGTTGACCGAGGGTCCGATCATGCCGGCCGTGCCGATGCCCAGCGCGAGCAGCGGCGTGAAAACGGCAGTGGTCGGATCGGTCAGATAGACCAGCAGGGTACCTGCGGAGATCGCCAGCACCTGGATGGACCGCCCCACGCGAAACAGCGTAAAAGGAGGGATCCTGCCCACCAGCCGTGAAGTGGTCAGTGAAAAAAACATCATGACCACCACGTTGGCACCGAAGTAAAAAACAAACTGATTGGCACCGACGTCGAAGTAGTCCAGATAGATGAAGGCGGAATTGGTGATGAAGACCATCATCACCGAAGTGATCAGACCCTGGGCAAAAATGTATCGGAGCGGCAGCAGGCGGCCATTGATCCGCATGCGCAGTACCGCGCCATACTGGGGCAGGATCGAAGCCAGGCTGATCTTGCGTCCGGGGTTTCTGACCGTCTCGCCAATGGCGGGAAAGGCTGCAGCGACGGCGATGGCGTACACCGCCAGAAAGATGAAGATCGATTGCCAGCCAACAGGCAGCAGGGCTGCACCAATGGCCGGTGCGAACAACGGCGCGCCCAGCAGGATGAGCATCACCAGCGGATAACGTTTGGCCGCTTCGGCGGGTGGATAGCTGTCACGAATCATCGCCATGGCCACCACGGTTGCAAAACCGCCGCCGATGGCCTGGATGGCGCGCAGGATCTGCACCGTGCCGATGCTTTCCGCAAGCGCTATCAGCACCGAGCAGATCGCGAGCAGGGCAAGACCCGCAATCGCAACACGCATGCGGCCGATCTGGTCGGATATCGGTCCACCAAACACCTGGCCAATGGCATAACCGATCAGGAAACTGCTGACAGTCACGTTGACACCGACGATGTCCGTCCCCAGCGATCGGGCCATGGTCGGCAGCGCCGGCAGATAGGCGTCGATGGCCAGTGGACCGATGCCGATCAATGCGGCAACAAAACCCACCAGGTAGCGATGCGGTGCCCTGACCGCCGATCCGGCCTGGTTCATGACAGGGCGCTCAACGTGGATCGATGACTGCAAAACAGTTGCGCATTTCCCGTACAAACAGATCGGGTTGTTCAAATGCCGCGAAGTGACCACCCTTGTCCAGCTGGTTCCAGTAGACGATGTTGCGGTAACGCTGTTCCGCCCACGATCGTGGTGTCGGCACGATCTCCTGCGGAAAGATGCTGCAGCCTGTCGGCAGCTTCACCGTGTTGTCCTGGCCCGCACCAAAGGCACGGCCAAAACTTTCCCAGTACAGCCGTCCCGAAGACGCCCCTGAATTGGTCAGCCAGTACAGCATGATGTTGTCGAGCAGTTCGTCCCGACTGAGCACGTTTTCCGGGTGACCCGCACAATCTGTCCAGCGCCAGTACTTTTCGAGGATCCACATGGCTTGACCCACCGGGGAATCGGCCAGTTCATATCCCACCGTCTGCGGTCTTGTTGCCTGCTGTTTGGAGTACCCGGAATCCCAATCCTGGTAGTCCTTGGCCCGTGCAAGGGCGTGTTTGTCCTCGGCCGTGGGGTGTTTCAGCGCCGATTCCGTGGCCCGCGCGTTGGGCATGTTGACGTGGATACCTGCACAATGACCGCGGTTCTGGATGCCGATGGCGGTGGTCACGGCTGACCCCCAGTCACCCCCCTGTGCAAACCAGGTGGCGTAACCGAGCCGCTGCATCAGCTGATCCCACACGGTGGCAATCCGGTCGACCCCCCATCCTGTCCCCGTCGGTTTGCCGGAAAAACCGTAGCCCGGCAGGGACGGACAGATCACATGGAATGCATCGGCAGCCTTGCCACCATGTTCCTCCGGATGGGTGAGTGGCCGGATGACCTTGACAAATTCCACCACGGAACCGGGCCAGCCATGGGTGATGATGATCGGACGTGCGTGCGGGTGCGGGCTGCGCGCGTGGATGAAGTGAATTTCGAGCCCGTCCAGGATGGTCACGAACTGTTCGAAGGTGTTGAGCCTGGCTTCGCGTGCACGCCAGTCATAGCCGATGGCCCAGTACCGACAAAAGTCCTTCGCGTACTCGAGCGGCACACCCTGGCTCCAGTCGTCCGGTGTCTCTCGCTCGGCCCAGCGCGTGTTGTTCAGCCGATGATGCAGGTCGTCCAGATCAGCCTGGGGAACAACGATGCGGAATGGTCGGACGTCGGTCATGGCCTGCCCCTGCAAGCGGTTGGATCAGGTGATTATGGGGTGCAGGCACTCCGCTGACCAACGCTCATGGAACTACGTTCCAAAGCGCCACCGCAGTTTGGCCACAAACAGGCTGACGATCGGATCCTCGAACGAGTCCGCGAACAGGTCGCCAAATGAATCGTCCTCGACGTTGTTCAAGCGGTTGCCGCGGGTGTAGACCACAAACAGATCGGTCAACGGTGCGATCTCCCAGCGATAACGCAGCTGGGTGGTGATCAGGCTGACGTTGATGTCGTGATTAGGGCGGGTTCGCGGAGCGGGAACCAGATCACCATCGTTCAGGGGAACGGCAAAAAACCCGCGTTCATCCACACGCACTCCGGCCCACTGCATCGACAGCCTGATCTGGTGCTGTGGCGCCAGAAATACAGTCATTTTCAGGCTGGGTGTCCATTCGGTGCCATGATAGGCACCAAAATTGCGCCCACCCTGGTAGACCAGCCAGCCATCCCGCTTCCGGTACTTGATGTCCAGATCCATGTAAAAGTTGTCCAGGGGACGGAAGGTCACGCCCGTCGTCAGATTGTAGGTCCAGTCGCCGGTGTGTTCCTGCATGCCGCCCATGCTGAACGACCAGCTGGCGATGCGACTGGCGTCCGTCGAGAGCAAGGTATCGATCCACAGGCGGTCCTCGGTGCGATAGGACCCGTTGCCTCGGGTATCGAAGTCTTCATACCGGGCCGGAAAATAACCCAGTCCGGTGCGGAATGTGGCGCGGTGGGGCAGGGTGCTGATGTTGCGCCAGAGCAGGGCCTTTTCCACAAACTGCCCCTTGGAGAGGTTGCGCTGCACGTCGATCGTGACGGCTCCCCTGGAATTCCTGACCGGACCACGCGGCTGGTTGTCCGCATACTGCACGACGTACTGAACACCTTCGTAGTCATTGCGGCGCAGGAAGCCCAGGTCAGACAGGCGAACACCACGGTCAAAGTAGTCGAACCGGAGGATGTGGGCGAGGTTGGATGAAGGGGCGTAGACCGCCTCCATGAGTACGCCATCCCCGCTGTGCCCGTCCACGCTGGTTCGTGTTGATTGCACGTCGACACTCAGCTTGCCGTTGTTGGTACCAAAGTGTGCATCGGCGCTATGGACACTGGCATCAAACAAGGGACCGGACACTTTGGTCGCGATGGCGCCAAGACCATAGCGGACCGACTCGGCGGTGTGCTCCCAGATGAGCCGCCCGATGCCGAAGTCGCGACCATCGGCGCCGATATCAACATCATTGCCCAGAGCATCCTGTCCAAGCCACTCGACATCGTCCTCCGCGGCCCCGAGGACTGCATAACGCAATCCCCCAACATTGCCACTGACCTTGGCCGCGCCGATCAGTTCGGTGGGGAGACTGGTCTCACCGGCGTTGGGTGTGACCCCGGATGGGAGCGAGACCTGGGTGGCAGTACCCCCGATACGCCGTGTGTTGACGATGGATATGGGTGTAGGCAGGAAGTCGTTGGTGAACACCCGACGACTGGTGGTGGCAAAGTTTTCATTGGTATGCAATCGCAGCGCATTGCCGTTGTTGGCCCGTGACATGGTTTCGAAGATTTCGTTGCCTTCCAGGAAAAACAGGCGCTTTTCGGGAAAGAACACTTCGGAAGCCGACAGGTTGAGCACCACGTCGTCGGCCTCGACAGACCCGAAATCGGGATTGATGGTGGCATTGACTTCGAACAGGGAGGAAGGCTTCCAGGTGAGGTCAACACCTGCTTCGGCCTTCTTGTCACTACGTGCATCGTCAACTGTCCCGGATGCGTAGGGGATCACCGCCAGCTGTTTGATCGGCTTGACGTTGTTGACCTGCATAGTGTTCAGTGCGGTGACAAATTGTGGTGCCGAGTACGCGTGCCCAGGCCACTGATAGCGCTCGTTTTCAAAGGAGATCTGACGGGTGAAGGAAAACCCGATCGAGCGGGTACCTTCGACATTCGGCATGGTCATCATCGACCAGGGGAAAAAGGTCTCTGCACTCCATCCATCGTCAAGTTCGGTGGTTGCCCCCAGCCATGGGCCATCCCAGTCGCTGGTATAGCGACGTTCGGGCAGCACCTTGCCATCCTGCTTTGAATCACCAAGGGCCAGCGTGAACCAGTAAGCGAAGAGGCCGTGTCCGGTGGTGTCGATCGTCACACCAAACGTGTCCCGGTCAATGAACTCGTCGCGGTTGGTCATGCGGGACACCAGCGTCTTTTTTGGCTGTTTCATGACCGCACTGACGAACAACCCTTTTTCGGTTGCAAGGAGCCTGATGGCGGTCTGCCAGCCTGCGGGTTTGCCGGTACCGGGAATGGCGACCAGCATGTTGTCGTAGGCGGGCAGTTCGGCCCACACGGGTTCCTCCACCTTGCCATCGATCCTGATCTGTACTGAATCGTGGGGCACATCCCTGACCGTGATGTAGTGCATGGGGATACCGTCGAGCACCCCCTTGGGTTGGACGGTACCCCATTGCGGTTCGGCGGCGGTTGCTGCTCCCCAAGGACCGCCAGAAAGTGCGGTCAGAACAATCAGCCACATCCGGACGACGTCAATTCCAGACAGTTTTGTTGTCATGCGCTGTAGTCATTGGATTGGTTCGGATTGTTGATGCTGCGATGGTGCGGTGCAAGTGTTCCCGGACTACGGATGGTCCACGAACAACACCCATCAATGCCGGGCAGAATCCCGGTGCCAGCTTTATCCCACCAGCGTATCGATCAGGTTTTCCATCAATGCCGCCAGCAGCCAGGTCAACGGCGGGATGACGATGTAGAACAGCCAGCGGCCCAGCAAGCCTGGATTGAAGGGCCACTCGGGAAGTGCACGAACGTGGTCGCGAAAGGCCAGGATCGGTACCAGGTCACCTACCGCGTCCGCGGTGAAATTCCGGTCCGGATTGTTTTCACGCCAGCGTGCGATACCGGTCTCCGTGCTGGCCAGGAGAGAGGCCTTGGCCTCGCGCATGTGGACATGCACCGGCCAGAGTGGCCGCAGCAGCAGATAGATTGCCGAGGCCAGTGTCAGGATAAAGCCGGGCAGCGTTGCAAAAGCGTTGAATTCACCATTCAGCGACAGCAGCGGGTAGTAGACCTGGGTTCCCATCAGCATCAGGCTGGGCAGTAGCGCCAGAGTTCCGAACGGCGCCAGCTGTTCCGGACGAAGGACATCCAGCGCCAGATCTTCGCGGCCCATGCGAGCCAGCAGATGGGCGTTTCGAACCAGGGCGCCGATGACATGAAACTGGATGAACCAGGTGAGCATCGTGCCGAGGCTGGCTCCGATGATCGGCATGCTGACATCGGCTCCGCTCCCTGTCGAATTGACAAGCAGTGAGTGCAGGAAGCCAATTCCCAGGCTGATGATGGTGATCCACCACAACTGAACAACCGGTGCACCGGCCAATGCATCGCGCAGCTGGCCAAATTGTTCATTATCCATGGCAAACAGAGGTCTGAGCTGATCGAGCGCCAGTTGTGATCGCGCGATGATGGCCATTGTACCGACCAGCGCCGTGGCGTTGACACTGGCAAAAAAGAGACAGATCCCGAGTCTGACCCGACGATTCTCCGGATCACTGATCTCCCCGAAAATGCCAAACATCGCACTGAACATCACTGCGAGAAGAAAAAAGAGCATGACTCCCAACAGCAATCGACCAGATCGCCAGCGCTGATCGATCCAGTTGAACCAGTACGGAGTGATCGCGTCCACTAGCGCAGCCTATTCATGAGGGTTTGTCGCAAGGTGACAGGATGCGCAAAACAACTTCGGTGTCGAGGACCGGAAAGCGCGCTGACTCCTAGATGCCATCTCGACGCATCACGTCGGTACGCAGGAAGGCGGGACGCGCAGCGCACGAATCGAACCAGCGGGCCGTGTTTGGATGCTTTGCCTTGACGTCAGCAAACGGTATCGCCGGTCGCATCAGCATCGCAGCGACATGCAGGTCGGCAAGGGTAAATTTTTCTCCGGTCAGATAGGGTCGTTGCCCCAGCAGCGACTCGGCCACGGCGAGTCGTTCGGCAACCCAGTCGGGACGCATTCGCATGCCCAGCTTGGCCGCGGCGTCCACCGGCCCTTCAAACTCGCAAGCCGCCCACAGTGTCCATTGGTACACTCCGCCACGTTCCGCGGAACTGGCCGGCAACAGATGGCCGGCACCATACTTTTCAGCCAGATACAGGTTGATCGCCATCGACTCCCACAGGATCAGATCGCCATCCAGCAACGCAGGAACGTGCCCGTTGGGATTGATGCGCAGGAATTCAGGGCGACGACTTTCACCGCGAAAGTCGATGGGCACGACCGTATAGGGAAGAGACAGCTCCTCGCACGCCCAGATGCAGCGAAAAACGCGCGAGTTGGCAACACCATAAAGCTTGATCATTCGATCCATCCAACAGTCACCGAACGCCGAGTTTATGCAGAAGCGGAATGAAAAGCTTGACGGAAGTCCCGATGGACCGGCCCGGATTGTTCATGTTTTCAGGCGCAGTTCAAATCGGATGCTTGAAAAGTCTGCATCCTTTTCACGCATGCCTGCAACCGCGTCCACACGCGCGATCCTGCGATCCGAGTTGAGGCGCAAGAGGATTACTCCAATTCGAATCCCCCACCCGGTAACTTGCAGGCGTCCAGAGTAAGTGAAAGAGTCCGGCCGTGAATACCCGTCACCCATCGCGTGCCGAGGCCGCCATCACCATGAGCTTGCTGTCCATGGGTACGGTGCTGGGTCTCGCCGGGACGGATCTTGTACTGCCAGCGGTTCCAGTGCTGCCGGAACTGCTTGGTGGCAAGACGCAGGACGCCCAGTACGTGCTGGCTGCGTACGTGGCTGGTGCAGGCATTGGCCTGGTCCTCTTTGGTGCGCTGGGCGCACGGTTCAGGCAGACGTCACTGCTCGTGGTATCGCTGCTGTCCTTCGGCGTGTTGTCGCTGGCCATTGTTGCGGCGGAGACTCTGTTGCAGGTGACGATCCTGCGCTTTTTTCAGGGATTGTCGGGCTCGGCGGCGGCTGTGTTTGCACCCGGCATCATTCGTGCCTTGTATGATGCAAATGGTGCAGTGCGTGCGATCGGTCTGTTGAGCAGCGTCGAGTCGCTCGCGCCTGCCCTCGCACCGCTGGCCGGGCTGTGGCTCCTCAATGAGTACGGCTGGACGGCGTCTTTTTACGTCACCGGTTTGTTGGCGCTCCTGCTCGCAATGATCGCGGCAACCGGAGTTCGCAGGATATTGCCCGCCATCGAACCGTCTGGTTCCACCCTTCGAACCGGCGGTTATCCTGATCTCATCCGCAACCTGGTCTTTGTTCGTTACGCCCTGAGCCAGTCCTGCTGTCTCGGCGGGCTGCTGGTGTTTGTATTCGGTGCGCCGGTGGTCATTGTCCATTCGTTGCACGGCAGCCTGACCGACTTCGTGATCATGCAGGTCAGCGGCATCGCCTTTTTCATCGCAGGTGCCAACGCCAGTGGCTGGCTGGTGCGGCGGTTTGGTGTTGAACCCGTCATCCTCGCAGGTACGGGTCTGTCCGCCGTCGGGGCATTGGCGCTGCTCGTCTATGGCCTTGTGGATGGTGGCAATCCGAGGGTACTTGCAATGTTGTTCGTGCCCATGAATCTGGGTCTGGGGCTGCGAGGGCCACCGGGGTTTTATCAGGCAGTGGTGGCTGCGGGCGAGGACTCTGCCCGTGGTGCGGCGCTGGTCATTCTTGCCGTTCAGTTGACGGCTGCGGCGGGCACGGTGCTGGCCGCAGAATGGATCGTCCAGGGACTGGTTCCCTTGACTGCAGTAGCGGCGACGATATCGATTGCGGCACTGGTGGTGCTTGCGATTCTGCCCGCGGCCGATCGCAGGCAGCCGGAAAAAAAACGGGAGGCCTGAGCCTCCCGTTGCAGACCGGACGACAGTTCGTCAGACCTGCATGGCCTTCAGTTCAACAAACTCGCTGAGCCCGTGGGGTCCCAGTTCGCGGCCGTTGCCGGACTGCTTGTAACCTCCGAAAGGTGCTGCGACGTTGAACGCGCCACCGTTGATCGCCACCTGGCCGGTGCGGATCTGCTTGGCGGCGGCGATGGCCCGTTCCTGGGTACCGGCATAAACCGCACCGGACAACCCGAAGGGGGTGTCGTTGGCGATCTCGATGGCTTCGGCTTCCGAGTCGTACGGGATGATGCACAGCACTGGCCCGAAGATCTCTTCCTGGGCAATCGTCATGCTGTTGCGTACATCCGCGAACACGGTCGGCTTCACGAAGTAGCCGGTGTTCTTGCCGGCTGGCATGTCGAGGCCACCGGTGACCAGTGTGGCGCCTTCTTCAATGCCTTTTTTGATGTAACCACGGACGGAATCGAACTGGGCCTTGGAGGAGACCGGACCCATGGTCACGCCTTCATCAAATGCACCGCCAACAACAGCGGCTTCAGCCGCAGCCTTGGCAGCAGCAATGGCAATACCCTGCTGGGCGCGTGGTACCAACAGACGGCTGAGCGCTGCGCACACCTGACCACTGTTGGCGCAGATGCCGCCACCTGCACGTGCTGCGGCCTGGGCGATATCAGCATCTTCCAGTGCCAGCAGCACGGATTTGCCACCGAGTTCCTGGCTGACACGCTTGACGGTGCCTGCCGCCAGCTGGGCGACACGGATACCGGCTTCGGTGGAACCGGTGATGGAGACCATGTCCACATCGGGGTGCGTGCAGATTGCCTCACCCACCGTGCGACCCGGACCGGTCACCAGATTGAAGACACCGGCTGGCAAGCCGACATCGTGCAGGACCTGTGCGAGCCAGTAGGCGGTCAGCGGTGTAACGGAGCTTGGCTTGACCACCACGGTGCATCCGGCGGCGAGCGCAGGCGCCAGCTTGGCGACGATCTGGTGGAGCGGGAAGTTCCAGGGGGTGATAAAACCGCAGACGCCAATCGGCTCCTTGATGATGATGGAGTTGCCGATGCGCTCTTCCTTTTCCATTTCGAATGGAATGTCCTTGTACGAGGACATCACGCCGACGCCCAGACCACCGTGCAACCCGACACTCATCTTGAGCGGGGTGCCCAGTTCGCGGGCGCAGAGTTCGCCGATTTTCGGCATGCCTTCCACAAACTTGGCGGCAATCTTGCCGATCAGATCGGAGCGGAATGCAGCGGTGGTACGAGACCACGTCTTGAAGGCGGCCTTGGCCGCAGCGACAGCGGCATTGACGTCTTCGGCATTGCCCGACGGCACCACACCGCAGACTTCCTCGGTCGATGGATCGATGACTTCGAGCTTGCCAGTGCCTTTTGGCGCGACCCACTGGCCATTGATGTAGAACTTGTCATGGACTTGCATGGAGAATTCCCCTGATCGTCCCGTATGGGATCGTCTGTTTTGAGAGGCAGCGAATAAAGCACAATTCGGGGGGCGAGCCAACAGCCAGCGCCCGATATAAGTCCCGATACAAAAATCCGGCGTGTCCGGGCAGGGAGTGACGTGAGCAGAATCTGGGTGGATGCGGATGCCTGTCCGGTGCTGATCAAGGAGATCATCGTTCGTGCTGCGCTGCGCACCGGCTGCGAAGCGGCCTTTGTCGCCAATCAGCAGATCCGGCTGCCACCGGCGCCAAACCTGCGGTCCGTGCAGGTGCCGCAGGGCTTCGACGTGGCCGATCATTACATTGTCCAGCAGACCCGGGCAGGTGATCTGGTCATCAGTGGCGACATTCCGCTGGTTGCCGAGGTGATGGCCAAAGGTGCGGCCGCGATCAACCCAAGGGGCGAGGCCTACACCACCGACACCATCCGGCAGAAACTGAACATGCGCGACTTCATGGACACCATGCGCGCCAGCGGCGTGCAGAGCGGTGGGCCGCCACCGCTGGGCCAGAAGGAGCGAATGGCGTTTGCCAATGCGCTGGATCGGTACCTGGCGCGCGGTTCACTCTCTCGCTGATCCGCCCGCCCGACGAAGCGCGGCGGAGTCCATGGCCCTTGCCAGCCTGAAATCCCTGTCGGTCAGCCCGGCTGCGTCGTGAGTCGTCAACTCCACATCAACGCGGTTGTAGACGTTGCGCCATTCGGGGTGATGGTCGAGACGTTCGGCGGCCAGTGCGGATTCCGTCATGAAACCGAACGCTTCGACAAAATTGCGGAAACGGAACTGTTTGACCAGTCGATCTGACCGCAGTGCCCACGGATCCGGGCTGCCTTCGTTGAGCCTGCCAAGTTCGCTGTTGATGGCGTCCGGGTCGAGGGCACTGGTCATGAGGGTCATCTCGTCTGCTGGAATTGAGTCATCACCGGCGGGCAGGCCAGCAACGTGGCTTACAGAGCGTCACACTGCAACGGGAAACCACTGTGCCTGCATCGGCAGGCCCGCGCCACTCTCGCCTCGCCAGCGGGCGGGTCAGGCCATAACATAGCCGCCCGTTTTACAGCGCAAGGCCAACAACCGTGCCAGGACTTCTCTCCAGCGTCGATCCCGACGGACTGCTCGAATACTCCGTGGTGTTCACCGATCGTTCCCTCAACCATATGTCGCAGCGCTTTCAGGAGGTGATGCGGGAAATCTCTGCCACATTGAAGGAGATCTACGGCGCGAGTCGAATCGCGGTGGTGCCAGGCGGTGGCACCTTTGCGATGGAAGCGGTGGCCCGACAGTTTGTGGCTGACCAGTCCGCACTGGTCATCCGGAATGGCTTTTTCAGCTATCGCTGGTCGCAGATTCTGGATTCAGGTCACATCCCCCGGTCGACGACAGTGATGATGGCAAGCCCGGTGGCAGACCGGAAGTTCTCAGCATTTGCACCGGCGGCACTGGCAACGGTTCAACAGACCATCCGCGAGGAACGTACTGCGGTTGTCTTTGCGCCCCATGTGGAAACTGCGTCCGGAATTCTGTTGCCCGACGACTATGTTCGGGGGCTGGCCGAAGCGGTGCATGATGCAGGTGGCCTGCTGGTGCTCGACTGCATTGCGTCCGGTGCGTTATGGGTCGACATGCGCAAACTCGGTGTTGATGTCCTGATCAGTGCACCCCAGAAAGGCTGGAGCGGATCGCCCTGTGCGGGGCTGGTCATGATGAATGAACGCGCGGATGACAGACTGGCGAACACCCAGAGCGACAGCTTTGCCCTTGATCTGCGCAGGTGGGCGGACATCATGACGGCGTATGAAAAAGGCGGCCATGCCTACCACGCGACGATGCCAACCGACGGACTGCGTGCCTTTCATGCGGCGATGCAGGAGACCCGTGCCTTTGGTTTCGAAAGGGCCAAGCAGAACCAGATCGAACTGGGTACCAGGGTGCGCAACCTGCTGATGCAACATGGCTGGTTCAGTGCTGCTGCGCCAGGATTCGAAGCGCCGGGTGTAGTGGTGAGCTATACCGATGATGCCGGCCTGCCTGGAAAGTTCCTGGCCAACGGGGTGCAGGTTGCGGCTGGAGTGCCACTGCAGTGCAATGAACCGGACTGGTTCAGGACATTTCGCATCGGCCTGTTCGGTCTTGACAAGCTGTCAGACGTGGGTGCGGCTGTCGGGCGATTGCAGGAGCGACTGCCGGTCTGAATCCGGAACGGGAGAGCTTCATGCCAATCCGTTCAGGATATGCGGCAGCAGCCGATGAACCTGCACGGCGATGTAGGCGGCACCAATCGGATCCCCGAAGGTGCCGAGTGTGGGCGGGCCGACCAGGCGAAGATGATCAAGCGGAAATCCCAGGGAGTTGACCGCCCGGCCGGCCAGGTCGGTTTCGATGCCTAGTCCACAGGGGTCCGCGCGCACCCATCCCTGGGCCTGCAGTGAACTCAGGAGAGGATTGGATCGCAGCCCGCTCGCCGGGTCCAGTCCTGCACAGTTGATGACACGGTCGTAGACCTGCGCAACGTTTGTGCCAGGCAGGTCAGGACCGTCCAGTTGTCCACGTGTCGAGAGCGTCCCTCGCAGGAACCGGATCCTGCCGTCCCGCTCAGCCGAGCGGACCAGCGATTCGTTTTGTGGTGGTGACCGGTATCGGTGACTGTCGTACCAGGGTTTGAGGTGGCGGATGAACCGTCGCCGTTCGTCGACGGGCAAGGTCGGCCAGAGTTGCCAGACTACATCGCGCAGTTCGTCAAAACCCGTCTGCCAGGAGCCACCCGCCGAGGCGGTGTCGGCCATCCGGTTCCGCAGAGCGACCAGCCAGTGGCGCAGTTGGCTGGTCAAGACGCCGTCGGGCGGTGGCTCCAGGAAAGCCGGTACAGGCGCCAGTACACGATCCAGCAGCAGACTGTCCGGCATGGCCTCGAGTGACGATGAGGCCAGTGCCTTCTGCAGCCCGTCCGGAATCGGTCCCTGTGGCGCAGGACGCAATCCGTGTCGCGAGACACTGTCGATGGGGCCGGCGTGACCCCGGCGAATCATGGTGCTGATCGTGTCGAGTGCCGTCAGACCACTGCCGATGATGAGCACTCTTTCGGCTGGACGCAGGCTGTCCATCGCCCCGGCGGCGAACGGATTGTCGATCAGGCCTGGCGAAACGTCCCGGCTTTGTGCCAGGCGTTCAGGCAGTCGAAGTTCGGGGTTGCCGGTCGCAAGGCACATCAGGTTCGCGGTGGTGGAGTCGCCGCTGTCCAGTTCGATACGCCAGCGGCCTGCCTGCCACTCCGCGTGCACGGCCTTGTCGTGTGCGTGGGTGATGCTGGACCCGGTTGCCGGCCAGCTTGAGTGCTTCCGGACCATCGCGGACAGATATCGGCCAAACTGGTAACGTCGGACAAACGCCGTTCCGTCGGGCAGCCGTGCTTCAAGGTCTTCTTCCAGCACCCGTTCATCGCGGCACCACCTCGCAAAATGCCAGGCATCGGTGGGGTGGATGGTGTGGGAAAACTGGGGAGCATTGAGGCGGTGATCCGGATCCTGCGTGGAGTAGGCAAGGCCCGGCCCGATCTGCGGGCGTGACTCGACGACCGTGATTGCCAGCCTGCGCTTTGTCTGGCGAACCATCTGCACGGCCAGACAGCTGCCGCTGTAGCCGCCGCCGATGATCACGACAGGAGTTGATTTCAATCCAGGCTTCCCAGGCTTCCCAGGCTTCATAGGTCAGTCCGGTATCGGTCGGGCGTCGGTCATGAATCGGGTCACTCGGGGGTCAGGTTCTTGCACAATCCACATCCGGACCTGTTGCGCTAGAATCGGTCGCGCTCAAACTCGGTCATTCAACAGGAGTTGTCCATGAAATCCCATGAACTCGACTATGAAATCTTCGGTGACGACATGCAGATTGCCGAGGTTGAGCTCGATCCCGGCGAGACGGTCATCGCCGAAGCCGGCGCGATGAACTACATGGATGCCGGCATCAGCTTCGAAGCGCGCATGGGTGATGGCAGTGAAACGGACAGTGGGCTCATGGGCAAGCTGCTCCAGGTGGGCAAACGGGCATTGACTGGCGAGTCCATTTTCATGACGCACTTCACCAACAGGAGTTCGGGCAAGCAGCGGGTGGCTTTTGCCGCCCCTTACCCCGGCCGGATCATTGCGCTGCAGTTGGCTGAAATCGGCCAGCGGTTCATCTGTCAGAAGGATGCGTTCCTCTGTGCTGCGCTGGGGACAAAGGTGTCCATCCGGTTCAACAAGAAGCTGGGTGCGGGATTTTTTGGAGGTGAAGGTTTCATTCTCCAGGAATTGTCCGGTGACGGGCTCGCGCTCATCCATGCCGGTGGTACGGTGATCAGGAAGGAACTGCGTGGCAACACCATTCTGGTCGATACCGGTTGCATCGTTGGTTTCACGGAAGGTATCGACTACGACATCCAGAGGGCAGGTAACCTCAAGTCCATGTTTTTTGGTGGCGAAGGCCTGTTCCTGGCGACACTGCGCGGCACCGGGACGGTCTATCTGCAGTCACTGCCATTTTCGCGGATGGCCGACCGGATCCTCGCCCATGCACCCTCTGCGGGTGGCAGTGCCAAGGGTGAGGGCTCGGTGCTTGGTGGACTCGGGCGTCTCATCGACGGTCATTGATCAAACTGCTTGCTTCAACAATTTCAATCCAGGGAGGTGCCCATGCACATTGGTATCAGCAATTTTCCGACGTCCTACTCGATCCGTGCGACGGATCTGGGGCGGGCGCTTGAAGAACGGGGTTTCGAATCCGTGTTCGTGGTCGAACACACCCATATCCCGGCGTCACGCGAGACCCCCTATCCCCTGGGAGGCGACCTGCCGTCGATCTACTGGGAAGCCTACGAGCCGCTGACCTATCTCGCCCAGGTAGCTGCCGTCACACAAACCCTGCAGGTTGGTACGGGTGTTCTGCTGGTCGCGCAGCATCATCCGATTGCGCTGGCCAAGCGGGTGGCCTCGCTCGATTCCCTGTCGAATGGTCGTGTCCTGCTGGGTGTAGGGGGTGGCTGGCTGGCGGAGGAAATGCGCAATCATGGGTTCGATTTCAAGGATCGCTGGCCGATCCTGCGGGAACACGTACTGGCGATGAAAGCCTGCTGGTCGCAGAAGGATGCCCAGTTCCACGGCAAGTTTGTCAACTTCGACCCGGTGTGGGTGGAGCCAAAACCGGTACGCCGAGGTGGGCCGCCCGTGCTGATCGGTGCAACGTCATCCTGGGCGCTCAAGCGCATCGCGGACTACGCCGATGGCTGGTACCCGATCGTGATGCCGAACTTCGATGCACAGTTGGCCGAGCTCAAGCAGCATGTGCTTGAACGCGGCCGCTCGATGAGCGAAATCGACATCACCGTCGTCCATCAGCCAGCAGACAAGGCTGCACTGGCCGCCCTGCGTGACAAGGGCGTCAACCGGGTGGTGCTGTCGTTGCCGACCGTGGGCCGTGACGAAGCGCTGAAGGTCCTGGACAGTTATGCGCCGATCGTGGAGTGGGCCAGGTCGTTGTAGTCCCAGGCTGCTCGAGGCTGGCCCACGCGACAGAGGAGGCCAGAGGAGCCCGCGCGGCAGAACATCGACGGACTGTCGAACGCGGGCGTCAACCGGTACAGTCCGGAATCGAATACCTACGCATCGAGGAAGAGGAACACCGTGAGCTACGACAAACCGATACCGACCCGGGGCACGCATACCAAACCGTTCTGGGATGGCGCAAGGCTTGGCAAGCTGATGCTGCCCCGTTGCCAGGACTGCAGCCGCGTGCACTGGTATCCCAGGCACATCTGCCCGTACTGCCACTCGACCAATCTCGACTGGATCGAAGGCAGTGGCCGGGGCACGCTCCACACCTATGCGGTGCAATACGTCGGTGCGGGTGGCTGGGCCAAGGAAGTCCCGTTTGTGTCGGCCTACATCGACCTGCAGGAAGGGGATCGCATGTTGACGGTGTTGCGCGGTGTTGACCCGAACAAACCGGAAGACATCAGGATCGGTACGCCGGTGGTCGTGGCCTTTGAGCAGGCGGACGATGAAACGTTCATTCCATTCTGGCGTGTGGTGGAGGCTTGATCATGACCGGACCACTGTACAAGGCTGCGGCCATCGTCGGCGCGGCAGAATCCAATCAGATCGGCTTCCTGCAGACACCGGTCACCTCCCTGCAATTGCACATCGAGGCCATCCGCAATGTCTGTGACCAGACCGGGATACCCGTCTCCCGGATCGAAGGAGTGTTCTCGACAGGCTGGTCTACGGAACTGTGTGAACATCTTGGCATCCGTCCGAAGTACATCGACACGACTGCAGTGGGTGGCTGTTCCTTTGAAATGCATGTGCATCATGCGTTGGCCGCCATCTACTCGGGGATCATCGATGTTGCGCTGATCAGTCACGGCGAAAATGGTCATTCCGCACGCAAGGTGGGCAGCGGTGGCACCGTCAGCTACGGTCGTGGCGCCGGTGTGCTGTCACCGGCCAACGAGATGTCCATGGCGTATGGTCTGGTTGGCGCGGCCTCCGGTTATGCCCATGCGATGGTCCGCCACATGCACCGTTACGGCACGAAGCGGGAAGACTATGCCCACATCGCCAAGGTGGCACGGGACTGGGCCACCCTCAATCCACGCGCGGCCATGTACTCGAAGGAAAAACATCCGTTTGGAGGCCCGATCACGGTGGAGCAGGTGGAAACGTCGCGCCTGATCGCCTGGCCCCTGACGATTCTGCACTGCTGCATGGTGACCGACCACGGCGGTGCGGTGCTCGTCTGCAGTCCGAAGGTGGCAGCCAGTCTGCGTACTCGGCCGGTGTGGATCGCGGGCGCCGGTGAAGCCATGGGCCATGGGAACATGCTCGAGATGGAGGACTTCACCAGAACCTCTGCGGCACAGTCTGCGCAGGCGGCCTACACCATGGCCGGCATGGGTCCGGCGGACATGGAAATGGCCATGATCTACGACTCGTTCACCATCACTGCAGCCATCACGGTGGAGATGCTTGGACTGGCAAGGCCTGGTGAAGGACATCTGCTCTGGAAGGATGGGCGCGCTGCGCCAGGCGGCAACTTTCCCATCAATACCAATGGGGGAGGCCTGTCATTCAATCACAGCGGCATGTATGGCATGCCACTGCTGATCGAAGCCTATCGACAACTGTCGGGTACCGCCGAAGATGGTGTTCACGGGGTGCCGGGCAAACAGACCCGTGCACGGACATGCGTGGTCAATGGGACGGGTGGTGCGCTCTCAACCACCGGTACGCTAGTGCTGATCGCCGACGACTGACGCGGGTGGGCAGCCCCGGCGCTGATGCACAAAACTGATGATGAGGACTTATGTCCAAGAGGTGGCCCGCCATCATCGCTCACGCCGACATGGATGCGTTCTATGCGGCGGTGGAGCAACACGATGATCCAGCATTGCGCGGCCAACCCCTGCTGATCGGGCCGCGCAGTCATCGGGGCGTCGTGCTGACGGCCAGTTATGAAGCCCGACCCTACGGTGTGGGTAGTGCCATGCCGATGGCCGAAGCCCGACGGCGCTGCCCGCAGGCGCTGGTCGTGCCGCCGCGTTTTGATCGTTACACCGAAGTGTCTTCGATCATCATGAAGATCTTCGATACGTTTTCGCCGAAGGTTGAACCGCTGAGTCTCGATGAGGCGTTCATCGACATGACCGGCAGCACGGACCTGTTTGGTTCACCGGAACAGATTGGCCGGCGCATCAAGGCTGCCGTCAGGGACGCGACCGGCCTGACGGTGACGGTGGGCATGGCGTCAACCAAACACGTGGCGAAGATTGCGAGTGCCTTTCAGAAACCGGATGGACTGACCGTGGTGGAGCATGACCAGACCCGGAGCTGGCTTGCGCCACTGCCGGTTGGCCGCATCTGGGGTGTGGGACCGAGGATGCAGGAACGACTGCAGCAACTGGGTCTGCACACGATCGGTGATATCGCTCGGCTGGAGACCAGCGATCTGACAAAGCGACTGGGGCGCCAGGGTGAACGCCTCTACCGGCTGGCGTGTGGTGACGACCCCCGGCCAGTGGTCAGCCAGCGCCGCGAGCGCAGCATCGGTTCCGAACGAACCCTTGAGAGGGATGTGCGGACAATCGGCGAAATCGAGGTGCATCTTCGTCAGGCAGCCGATCGTGTCAGTGCACGGTTGCGTCAACGGCGATTTCTCGCAGGCGGAGTAAGGGTCAAGCTCAAGACAGCGGCGTTTAGCCTGTTGTCGAGGCAGATGGTCCTGGATCCTCCTTCGGACCTCGGAGAAGTGCTCTACGTCAACGCCTGCAAACTGGCCCGGCAACTGCTGCCGGAAGCGCCTTTTCGCCTGGTGGGTCTGGCCGCGTACGACCTCTCCAGACAAGGTGAGTCACGCCAGACGGACCTGTTCAGTGAGCCACCCCGGCAGAGCCGGCTTGAAAACACCATCGATGTGGTCAGCAGCCGGTTTGGGCAGCATGCCATTCGCCGTGCTCGCGACCTGAGTCGTTCAGGCACGGTGATGGGGACAGCACCGACACTGGACTTTCGTCGTACGGATGACAGGAATGAAACGTCTGAGGAGCCACGAGACTGGAGTGATGCAGACGATTCAGGCTTTGATGAACCCGCCTGATCACATTCATTCATCCGTTCTCCCTTTCCTCCGGTCGACGGGGGATAATTTCCGTTCGAAATGGCGGCCGGGGGTGGGCGATGGAACTTGAAACGATATTCGGGTTGGCCAGTCAGATGGCCATGGCCGGCTGGCTGGTGCTGGTTGCGACACCTTACAGGTATGCGGTGGCCCGGACGATCTGCGTTGCCGTGGGTCTGGTTCTGGCAGCCGTCTACGCGGCGCTGATGGGCACTTTCTGGACCCAGGGGGAGGGTGGCTTCGACAGTCTTGCCAATGTGCAGGCCCTGTTTGCCCATCCGGGCCTGCTTCTCGGTGGATGGATCCACTATCTGGCTTTTGATCTGCTGGTCGGTATGTGGGAACGGGAGCAGGCTGCTTCGATCGGACTGTCGCGCTGGCTGCTGGCACCCTGTCTGCTCCTGACCTTCATGTTTGGTCCGGTGGGTTGGTTGCTGTTCATGGCGATCCGCTTTGTGCGTTTGTCGATGCTGACGCGCCCCGGCGAAGCGGCCGTCTGACCAAGGTGACGATCAACATGCCGGGAGCCGGCGTTTACGCGGAACTTCGGCGACGCCAGCCGGTACTCGCCGGCATGGCGCTGGTATTCCTGCTGGCCATGATTCCGACCGTGTTCGCCATGCAGTTTGACGAGCGGACGGTCAACGACGTCAACGTCTGGGTGAAGCCGGCCAAATTCCTGTTTTCGCTGGCCGTGTACTACGCAACCATCGGCTGGTACTTTGGTTATCTGTCGGTCGAGACACAACGCACTCGCCCGGCACGTTTCATCATCTGGGCGACCATCACGGTGGGTGTGCTCGAGATCCTCTGGCTGGTACTCGCGGCCGTCTATGGCGTCGCTGCGCATTTCAATCGGGAGTCGATCGTGTGGTCGATTGCCTATTCTGTCGCTGGAGTGGGAGCAACCGTGCTGTTGATGGGCATGTTCCTGCAGGCCCGGCTCATATCTCGAGCTGCGCTGCCTGGGGTGCCGCCCCTGTTTCGCCTGGGCCTCGTGGCAGGCACCTATGTCGCCTGCGTGGCGACCCTGTTCACCGCGTCCGTGCTTGCCGGTGGAACAGGTCACTGGGTGGGAGGCGCAAACAGTGACCTGGACGGACTACCCGTTCTCGGCTGGTCCCGCAGTGGTGGAGATCTTCGTGTTCCCCATTTCTGGGCATTGCACGCCCACCAGCTCGTGCCGCTGCTGGTGTGGGTACTGTGCGTAAAACTCGGCTGGGTGCAAGGTCGCCTGGGTGTTCTGGTGATCGTCGCGATCTACGTGGTGTTCGTGATCGCAGTATTTGTACAGGCGTTGAGTGGACAACCTTTTCCAATGCGCCTCGGCGAGGTCTGACCGCTGTGTGGTACACACGGATGAGGCGGACGCCCATGGTCCTTTGGCCGCGCCGGGGCGAGGATTGAAAGGACTGACACAACGCCAGATCCACCGTCGGGAGAGCATCCTGTCGGCAGCCCGGGAACTCATCACCCAGCATGGTTTCGAGGGTGTGACCATGCGTGAACTTGCCCGTGCCAGCGGGGTCACCCTCAAGACGCTGTATGCGCTGTTCGAGAACAAGCAGCGACTCCTGCTGACTGCAGTCGAGGAGCGTTTCCGTCAACAGTATCAACTGATCGATGAGACGACCATTGACCATGGCATCGACCGCCTGTTCTACATCATTGATGCGGTTGCCGAGACAACACGGAAAAGTGCTGATTATGCAAAGGCGCTGGCGCCTGTCCTCAGCCACGACTCCGTGTCAGCCATTACTGCCATCCGCAAGGCAACCTACCATCGTGCCGTTCACCAGATCGCGACAGAAGGTGACTTTCTGGATTGGGTGGAGATCGATGTGATCAGTACTGTGATTTATTCTCAGGTCACCGTGGTTGGCCAGCCTCGCTTGCATGCGCGGGAGATGTCGAGGAGGCTTGCGTTGGAGGTGACCAAACTCGAGGTGGCGCTGATACTCCGTTCGGTGACAAGCGGATACACGCACACTCGGGCCACCGATGCGATCAGGGAAATTCAGGCAAAGGTGCAGGCCGCCTTGCGGCGCTGATTCACTGCACGACTGCATTGATTCAAATTACTTTTTTTGGGGGCCAGATGGATAGCAGGTCAGAGAGCGGTACGTCCGCAAAGACCCCGGAGACCGAAACGACGTCCAGACCGCTATCGCGCTGGACGCTGTTTTATTACGGTCTGGCCGACATGCCGATCCAGATGGCCGCCGTGCCAATCGCGACCTTTGTCCCGAACTACTACGCGACCGATCTGGGGATTGGCCTGGTGGCCATTGCCTGGATCACGCTGGTCGCCCGGGTTTTCGACATGGTGACCGATCCACTGATGGGCTGGATCTCGGATCGCACACGCACCCGCTGGGGTCGCCGGCGGATCTGGATGGTGGCCTCGATTCCACTGCTCTGGATCTCGGTCTACAAACTGTTCTTTCCGGAACCACCGGTCGACGAATGGTATCTCCTGACCTGGATGATGGTGCTCTGGACGGGTTGGACAATGTTGTTCATTCCCTACTATGCCTGGGCGGCGGAACTCTCTCCCGACTATCACGAGCGTACCCGGATCACTGGCTGGCGTGCATTCATTGGATTGTCAGCCAACGTGCTGAGCAAGCTGGTTCCGGTGATGGCCTTTTTCTGGTTCGGTTACGGGGGGTCAGAGGAAACGCTGATACTGGTCGGCATCATGATGCTCATCCTCATGCCGTTTTCGATTGGATTGCCGGTACTCATGGTTCCTGAAGCGAAGAACTTTGTACCGGCCCGCATGCCGCTGCTGCCCGGTCTCAAACTGATGTGGCAGAACCAGCCGTTCAAAAGGCTTGTCCTTGCTTTTTTCATCAATCAGCTTGGCAGTTCGATTTCGACCGCGCTGATCGTCTTTTATATTCGTGGCGTGTTGCAGGAAGAACAGCAAGCCATTCTGCAATTGATGATCTTTTTTGGTTTCAACCTGCTTGGAGTACCGTTCTGGATGAAGTATGCCGGGAAACTGGGCAAACATCGTGCCTGGTGCCTGTCGCTGATGGCGTTTGGCATCCTGTTGCTCGGCTATCTTTTCCTCGGACCCGGAGACTTTTATTACATGCTGCCCATCACGGCGGCCACCGGCTTCCTTGGCGGTTCCTTTGCGGTCATTCCCAATTCCATGAAGGCCGATGTCATCGATATCGACCGGCTGGCTTCAGGTGAGGATCGTACGGCCTGGTTTTTTGCCGTCTGGTCCTTTGCGACCAAGGCGGCCCTGGCCATTGGGCCTGCGATCGGCTTTGGTCTTCTGGCCTACATCGGATTTGATCCAACCCTGGGTACCGACAATTCGGCTGAAGCGACCAATGGACTCAAGTATCTGTTTGTCTTTGGTCCTGCAACAGGCTTTTTTCTGTGCGGACTGATTGCCTGGCACTACCCGCTCACTGAAACGAAGCAGCGCGAAGTGCGCGATGCGATCACGCTTGATCGAGCGAAGCGTGTGTCCACCATGTAGGAGTGGTCTTCGACCACTAATCTGCGGTCGACATGCCAGGTCGAGGCGGACCGCAAACAGGCGAAGATTAATGCCGTTGAAAGAGTGGAGCCCCTGATCTTCGAACCGGAACGTGGTGGGAGCGTTGACGCGACACCAGAGAAGTGCGTTGCTCGAACTCATTGATTCCTGCTCTCCGGTGCGGTTCCTGATGAGTTCCTGGTGGCAACGACAATGCTGCCGTCGAATGGCCATTCCCTGCCTGACGCCGATGGTCTGGCGCATTCTGATTCGGTTCCAGGCTGAGTGCCGGACAGGTTGACCATCGGCCCATGGAAACAAAGGGTGCGGTCATCGTCATAGGCGCCGGTTCGACCGGACTGGCTGCCGCATGTGAGCTTGCCAACGCAGGGCACCCTGTCACCATCATAGAAGCAGCGGACGCGATTGGTGGTCTGGCTGGTTCGTTTGAATTGAGTCCCGGTATCTGGGTTGAAAAGTTCTATCACCACTGGGTTACCTCGGACACCGCGATACTCGACCTGGTTCGTGAACTGGGAATCGGCGACAGGATCAAGTTCAATCCATCGAACACCGGATTGTTTTTTGCGAATCCATTTTCCGACTGTCAAGCCCAATTGATCTGCTCGGATTTACGCCTATCCCACTGATTGATCGCATCAGAACCGGCTTGATGGTCCTCTATGCAAGACGTATTTCGGCATGGCGGTCACTGGAAAACCGCAACGCGGCCGACTGGATCAGACGCATCGGCGGGGAGCATGCTTACCAGGCAATCTGGGAACCATTGCTGCAGGGCAAGTTCGGGCCCCAAGCCACGAACATTTCCGCAGTCTGGTTCTGGAACAAACTGAAACTGCGCGGGTCGAGTCGTAGTGAGTCCGGAAGCGAGACCCTCGTTTATCTTGAAGGTGGCTTCCGTTCGGTTACCGAGCAATTGCGTGAGAGGTTGACCAGCAAGGGGATCACCATCCAGTTGGGAAACCCGGCGACGGAGATACTTTGTCAGGATGGCAGGGTCACTGGTGTCAGGACAGAACAAGGAACTCTCGATGCGCCGATTGTACTCTGTACCGTTCCGCTCCCCCTCTTCCTCAGAATGACCCCCACACTTCCTTCAGCCTATCGAGCCCCTGCCGAAAAGATCCGCTTTCTGGGAAATGTCTGTCTGGTGCTGCGGTTGCGAAAGAGCCTCTCCGAAACCTACTGGTTGAACGTTGCAGACCCGGACTTTCCATTTGTCGGAATCATCGAACATACCAATTTTGACGGTGTTGAAAACTACAACGGTGAGCGAATTGCCTATCTCTCAAAGTATCTTCAGGTCAGTGACCGCATGTACTGCATGAGCGATCAGGAGCTTTTCGAGTACGCAGTACCCTTCATTCAACGAATGTTTCCTGATTTTAATGTCGCGGACTGGGTCATTGGCTATCGGGTATGGCGTGCCGAGTTCAGCCAGCCTGTGATTACCAGGAATTATTCAGAATTTGTGCCCGCCCGGAGGACTCCGATCGAGGGCCTGTGGCTCTCGACCATGGCTCAGATCTATCCTGAAGATCGTGGTACCAACTACGCCGTGAACCATGCGCGGGAGACCGCCCGCATGATATTGGAGAGCAGACCATAACACGTTGGAAAGCTTGTCAAAGGCAGACAGCAGGGGTTGTGATGGGCGAATATCCCCCGCGACTGCACGCTGAAACAGCGTGCGGTGTTGCTTGCCGCCGTGAACTACCGTGCCGCCAGTGATGCAGATTATTCGAAAATGCGGTGTACTCATGCAGTATGGTTAACACCAGATCAGGTTATATCGGCTGGGCGATCAGTGTCTTCTTCCTGGCGCTGGGCTTGTCCAGTGTTGAATGGCAACCATTCCTTGAGTGCCTGAAACAACTTGATCCGCTCGCACCTCTGGGACTGGCGTTGGTCTATCTGACTGGATTCCTGATCCGGGGGGTGTGCTCAAAGATCCTCCTGCCAGGCATCAGATGGCGAGAAGCGGTGGGTGGTGTGTTCGTCGGCTACGCTGTCAATAATGTTTTCCCGGCACGACTCGGTGAAGTGGTGCGTGCCCACGTGGTTGGCAAAAGCGCCGGTATAAAACGAACGACCACTTTCTCGACAGTGCTCGTGGAACGCATCCTGTATGGTTCAGCCATTGTAATTCTGCTGATACTTGGTACACAGAGCCTTGAGTTGCCCGATTGGGCCGTCGAAGTTCGCCTGGCTGGACTATTGCTCTTTTCCGGAGCGCTGGCCAGTGTTCTGCTGGTTGGCGTATTCCACAGCCGCGTTTCTCACGTTATATCCAGGCTCCTCCCCAATCCGAATCTCTCGACCGCCCTGATTGGCCTGAACGAAGGCTTGGCGCTCGTGGTTCGTGACATGAAAACACTGACTTCTGTACTGTGCTTGTCCGTTCTGATTGGGGTGGTTAAAAGTGGCATGTTTTATTTCGGCATGCAGGCATTCGGTTTCGACCAGGATTTTTCGGCGGCGATGTTTGTCATGGCAATCGTCAATCTCGGTGTATTGATACCGAGCAGCCCTGGTGGTCTGGGAGTGTTTCAGTACTTCGCAGTCCTTGCCCTTGAGTTCCTGCACATACCACACGATCCCTCCGCCGCATACGCAATTGTTGTTCACCTGGCACAGTACCTGCCGGTAACGCTGATAGGGCTGCTCTGGCTGTCACGATTTGGGGTCAGGAGTCTGTCGAGTGAACAATTTGACCGGCCGGAAAGCTCATTGCGGCATCCGTCCTAACGTCCTTGCCAGGTTGGCAATCTCTTTTCGGCGAAGGCACGCGGACCTTCAATCGCGTCGGAACTGTCGCGACGACGCATCTCCCACTCGTACCGTGTGGAGTGTGCTTCGTGCAGTGGATTGTCAAGCCCTCGCATGACGGCTTCCTTGGTGGCCCGCACGGCCAGTGGTGCACACCGCAGGATATCCTTTACCCACTCGTCGACCGCGGCGTCGAGTTCAGCGGCGACAACAACCTGATTCACCAGGCCGAGTTCGTAAGCCCTGGCGGCGCTCATGTGCCGCCCGGTCAGCAGGTAGCCCATGGCCACCTTGAGACCAATCTGTCTGGGCAATCGGTGCACGCCGACGCCTGCGGCGAGCAGGCCTCGTCGTGGTTCGGGCAACCCAAGTTCGGCATGATCTGCAGCAACGATGATGTCGCAAGCCAGTGCCAGTTCCAGTCCACCGCCCAGAGCAAATCCATTGACCCTGGCGATTACCGGCTTCGGGAAATACCACCGTTCGTTCAGTGGTGTGGTTGCATCCAGCAGTCGCTGCCAGTGTGCCTTCTGGTCACTCGTCGCATCCCGCTCGATAGCTCGATGTTTCAGATCCGCCCCAGCACAGAAGGCCTTGGTGCCGGCACCAGTAACGATGGCGATCCAGATGTCGTCGTTGTGTTCCACTTCGTCGAAGTGCTGCGACAGCGACCAGCGCAGATCCGGGTTGAGCGCATTCATGGCAGCAGGACGATTCAGCGTGATCGTGGCGACATGGCCGCATACCTCGAATGTCGTTACGTCAGTCATCGTTGTCCCGTACCCCGTTGTTTGTCCAGCGAACTGTATCATGCGTGTCGATCCGCTTAGAGAGACCTGCTGAGGTTGGCGGATGAAAACCACCCCTCCGGATTTTTGGCCAATGAACTTGAGCTCCAATGCGCCAGCTGAATCTTGTGTGCAACAGTAGTATCGAGGGCGCTGTGTGATGCAGTGTGTTGTCTGTGAAGAGGCCATCTGTTCGTTTTTCATCGCCGTCAAGCGGCGGGACTACTGGCGTTGCCCCGAGTGTCTGGCCACGTTTCTGGATCCATCACAATTGCCGCCGCCCGACCTTGAACTGGAACACTATCGGCTGCATCGGAATTTTCCGGATGACATCGGCTATCGGAAGTTTCTCGATCGTGTTGTGCAACCCCTGTTGGCCCGCTTGTCACCCGGCAGTCGGGGGCTGGACTTTGGATGTGGCCCAGGTCCGGTGCTGGCGGCAATGCTTGAAGAAGCAGGACATTCTGTCGCACTGTTCGATCCGTTTTTCCATCCCGACCGACAGGTACTCCATGAACAGTTTGATTTCATTACGTGTACCGAAGTGGTGGAGCACTTCCATCGCCCGGCAGAAACCTTTCGACAGCTGGATGCCATGCTCAAACCAGGGGCGTGGCTTGCTGTGATGACAACGCTGCAGACCGATGATGCCGCCTTTGCCAACTGGCACTATCGTCGTGATCCTACGCACGTGGTGTTCTATCGCGAAGCGACGCTGCAGATCATCGCGCGTCGATTTGGCTGGGAACAGGAAAGCGCGGGAAAGAATGTACTCCTCATGCACAAGTCCCGCTGACTGGCAGGTTCACGTATGATCGGTCCATCAACGCAAATTCGTAACTTTTGAAGGAAGTGTGCAAATGACTGCAATGGGATTGAGGAATCTGGGGCGTTCCGGTCTTCGTGTTTCACCACTGTGTCTGGGCGCGATGAACTTTGGCAATGATTCGTTTGGCTGTGATGAAGCAGTTTCGATTGCGGTCATTCATGCATACCTGGATGCCGGGCATAACTTCATTGATACCGCAAACGTGTATTCAGCCACCCGGTCGGAATCCATTCTTGGCAAGGCTCTGAAGGGGCGGCGGGATGCTGTGGTCATCGCCACCAAGGCGGCATCGCCACTGGGTCCCGGGCCGTTCGACTCAGGTTCCAGTCGCAAACATGTCTTGAAAGCCTGTGACGACAGTCTGCGCCGTCTGGAGACGGATTACATCGATCTGTATCAGATGCATCGTTATGATGAGACAACGCCCCTCGAAGAAACGCTCAGTACCCTCAATGACCTGGCCCGACAGGGCAAGGTGCGTTATCTGGGTGTATCGAACTGGACTGCCTCGCAGATCGTTGAGGCGTGCGGGATCATAAGTTCAAAAGGATGGGAGCCGCTGGTCAGCCTGCAGCCCCAGTACAGTATCCTGACGCGCGATATCGAAGTTGAAATCCTGCCTGCGTGTCGAAAGTTCGGCCTCGGCATCATTCCCTGGAGTCCGCTGGCCGGCGGTATGTTGACCGGCAAGTACAAGCCCGGCCAGGAGCCACAGGAAGGTTCCCGGTTTGCTGCACCGGGGCCGTTTCAAAAGATCTGGCGCACACGTTCACTGAGCGAACGCAATCATGCCGTGGTCGCTGTTGTGCTTGAAGAGGCTGGCAAGCTGGGTGTATCGCCAATCGCGCTATCGCTGGCCTGGAACCTGGCCCGACCTGGTGTTGTTGCACCGATCATCGGGCCCAAGAGTGTCGTCCAGCTGAACGACAACCTGGCTGCCCTCGAGGTGACAGTGCCGGCGGATGTCATGGAACGAATAGACGCTGTCAGCGAGCCGCATCTGCCATACCCGCATGACTTCCTGCGTATGGCCCGTCAGATGACGACGATGATGGTGCAGCAGAACAGGACGGCGAGTCGTTAGTCCGCTTGCAGTGAGGGAGTGCTGCGCGAGTGATCTCCTGCGGCACGTGCCCCCACCTTCAGCCAGCGGCTGGCCTCAACCCGTTCCTCGCGAAGCTGGAGTGTTTCGACCCGATCCGCCTGTTTCCGAAAGGCCTGTTTCTGGCGACACACCCTGCGCCCAAATGAATCTCCCGGTTCGTGAGCCGCGTTATTGGGCCACCGAGATCGGGGTGGGCACGAGCCTGGTGACCACAATGCCCTTCACATCGAGCAGTGCCGGAAGGCGTGGCGCAAGGGACTTTGTCCAGAAGTCCGACTCATAAACCGCTGCATACTGTGCCGCTCGTTGTTCTTCACTGGCGAAGCGACGCATCCATACATAGACAGACTCATCGGTTTCTCCCTGATAGGAACCGGTGATCACCATTCCCTTGGCGACCTGCAAGGGAATGATCTCGTCTTCCATCATGCGGATGAACTCGGCCATCTTGCCGGGCAGGACCCTGTACTGACGCAGTTCATAAAATGCCATTGTTTTCGCTCTCCCCCGTTTTGTGATGTGAACGATCCGGCACATGTCCGGACCTGCTCTGCACGATATCGCCGATTCATGTGTGTTGCCCGGTTTTCGCGTCCGGCCTCAAACTGGTGGCCGCAGCACGGATCAATGTCTGCACATTCTTCGCATCTGCACATTCTTCGCAAAAGACGAACCTTTCATCGGGAGGCTTCGTCTTTTTTGGATGTGTCCGAGCCGACACCATCCGGTAGTCGTCGCCAGAGAGAAAAATCATGTGGAAATCATTCATCGCCCTGGTTTTTTCTTGCTTCGCCATTCCGCGGCAATACGAGCGTCAGGATGTGGATGATCGCCGACCACGGACCCGATATTTCCCGGAACGGCAATCTCTGATTCCTGAACAGACCCCTGCCGGCGACTGATGGTTTGCGAGGCAGTGCGTTCCGGGTGCACGAGTCTGATCCACCGACGCAGTCATCGTTTACACGAGCAACACCTTTGCGACTCCGGGATTGCTGGCGAGGTATTTTTCACTCGCCGAGATGATGCGCCACTTTTAGAACCTGAAGTATGCGTTGGCGCTGGTGTTGATATTTGTCGGCGCGAAGATCTTTCTGGTTGGCCCCATCGGCAAGACACCTCCCGTGATTTCGCACTCCGTTACGCTTCGCCTGATTGTGGGTGGTGTGGTGTACTCGATGTGGAATACCCGGACCAAACCAGGCAGGACCTTGTCGACGACAGCCTCACAAGCCCTTCGGCCTGGATCACTGCAGGTCGTCAACTGACCGTTCGGAATTGCAGGAGGTTGAGCACTTCACTGACCAAACAGAGTGGTGGGAGTTACGTCCACGCTGGTGATTGCATCGGTGATACTCACCACCCCTTCCTGAATCAACACGTGCAAGGTCATATTGCGCGATGCCAGAGCGGCTACACCTGAGGAGTCGGTGGCCGATAACAGCACGACATGTACATTGCCAAGGCCATTGAGTTCTGGTCTCGTCTTGTTCCACCAGGGATCAACACCTCGGCCGTAAGCCATGACCACAACCTGCTCAGCGCGATGGCTCGCCTTGCGAACCACGCGCGGGTCTGGCTGACCGACTTCGACCCATAACCGGATGTGACCGGTGAGATCCTTGGCCCACAGGTCTGGTTCGTCGCTCTCCGAGATTCCACCGCCGAAGCTGAGTGACTCGTCCGCAAACATCGCAAAGGCCAGCACACGTACCATCATTCGTTCGTCGGTTTCGGAAGGGTGCCGCGCCAATACCAGCGGGTGTGTCGCGTAGTACCCACGATCCAGATCACTGATGTCGAGCGATGCCCGGTGGATGGTCGGTCTCAATGCCAAGCGGCAATCCCCTGATGTTGTGTAAAGCGGCTGCAGAGGGTAACTCAGGACAGCACAAAGCCTGCATAGCCGTTGGCTGCACTCTCTGCGCAGAGTGCGAGATATTTCTGGGTATTGGCGTAGTAGAGCAGTTCCCGCGGTTTGCCTGGAATATTGGCCCCGACGTACCAGGAATCCGCGGCGTTGAACAACGAGCCCCGGAACTCTTCCGCCATCTGACGGGTCCAGGTTTCGGTGGCCTCGGGAGTCGCTTCGATCATCCGGTGGCCCCGTTCGTTGAGATAGCGCAGACACTCAACAACCCAGTCACCTTGCAGTTCGGCGCAAGTCGGCCCGTTGCAGAACGCGGTGGGGCTTTGTGGACCATACAACATGAGGAGATTGGGAAAGCCTGGCATTGCCATCCCCAGATGTGTCCGGACACCGTCCGACCACAGTTCGTTCAACGTGTTGCCGTCTGGTCCACGCAGATCGATGGCCTTGAAACCGCCGGTGCTGGCGTCAAAGCCCGTGGCCAGCACGAGCACATCCAGGTCGTGAAAGGATGTCGTGGTCTGTACCCCACCCGCAGTGACCCGGTGGATGGGGTTGTTGCGGATATCGACCAGCGTGACGTTGTCCTGGTTGAACACCTCGTAGTAACCCTGCTCCAGCGAGGGTCGCTTGGCACCAAACGGGTGGGGCGGTTCGGTTGGGGCGAGGGTTTCGAACAGGCCGACATCACGCAGGCGAGCCCGAGTCCTGTCGCGCCAGTAGTCATAGGCGAGGCGGTTGGCATCCTTGTTACTCAGGACATCGTGGAACGTTCCTGCCCAGAAATGAAAGCCACCCCGTTCCCAGGCCGCTCCAAAAACCGAGTTGCGCTCATCCGGACTTGCTTCAAGCGCCGATCTTCGATCGGCGACAATGTCGTGGTAACTGGTGGCGGAAATGGCCCGCCGCTGCAGCATGGCAGGGTATTCCCGCTTCATGCCGTCCATCGCCGCCTTGTCATAGCGTTTCTGCTGCATGGGCAGCGCCAGCATAGGGGTTCGCTGGAACACGGTCAGATGCGCGGCCACCTTGGCGGCTTCCTGGATGACCTGCACACCGCTCGCGCCGGTGCCGATCACGCCGACCCGCCGGCCCTGCATTTCAAGCCCCTGCTGCGGCCAGTGAGCCGTGTGGACACAAGGCCCCGCAAAACGGTCAAGGCCAGGTATTTCGGGAATGTACACCCTGGCGGCAAATCCCAGACAGGGAATGAGAAAGCGTGCAGTCGCCTGATGGCCATCCTCACTGCGCACCTGCCACAGTTTCTGCCCGGCATCAAAGGCGGCCGCGGTTACCCGCGTGTTGAACCGGATATCCCGTTTCAGATCCAGCTTGTCATCAACGTACTTGAAGTAACGGCGCAACTCGCTCCAGGCAGGAAATCGCTCGGTCCAGTACCAGTCCCGCCAGAGTTCCTCCATCGAAAATTCATAGTTGGGAACATGTGAGTCCACACGGGCACCGGGATAACAGTTCCAGTGCCAGATACCACCGAGATCCGCACCAGCTTCAAGGATCCTGACCGAAAATCCCAGCTGACGGAGTCTGTGCAGCTGATAGATGCCATTGAACCCTGCGCCGATGATCAGCACATCGAGTGGGTCAGAAGTCTCAGGCCGGCGTGTGTCGGATGGTGTCACTGAGTGCTCGAACGCTGTCCCCGGATGATGGGTTCCACACTAAGTGAACAGGATGCGAAGGGCAAACCAGTGGTTGATCCACCTGTTGCCGGTCGGGTCGATGAGCTAATCTCCCGCCACCCCTTCTGGCCACCTGCCGTCTGGACGCACCACCATGCCCTTGATCGATGAAATCGTCGCGATGCGAGATGAAATGACCCGTTGGCGCCACGATCTGCATGCGCACCCGGAACTCGGTTTTGATGAACATCGCACGGCCGAATTTGTGGCGCGGCAGCTCGAATCGTTTGGCATCCAGGTGTTCAGGGGCATTGGCAAGACAGGCGTTGTCGGTGTATTGAAGGTGGGCAATGAAACCGGGTCCATCGGTTTGCGCGCCGACATGGATGCGCTGCCGATTCTCGAAGAAAATCACTTTGCCCACTGCTCGACCCATCATGGTCTCATGCATGCCTGCGGACACGATGGCCATACCACCATGCTGCTCGGGGCGGCGCGTTACCTCGCCAGAACCCGTCGGTTTCGTGGTCAGGTGAATTTCATCTTTCAGCCGGCTGAAGAAGGCATCGGTGGTGCGAAGGCCATGATCGAGGACGGGCTCTTCGAACAGTTCCCCTGCGATCTTCTGTTTGCCATGCACAACGCACCGGGCATGAAGCTCGGTACCTTCGGTGCATCCGCCGGAGTGTGCACGGGCGCAGGTGCGTTTTTCGATATCCACATCAACGGCACTGGCGGGCATGGTGCCCACCCCGAACATGCGGTCGACCCGGTCATCATCGCGGCACAGCTCATCAATGCCATACAGACCGTGGTGTCGCGCAATGTCCAGCCAGCGGATCCTGCGGTGGTGTCCATTACCCAGGTGCACGCCGGAGATGCCTACAACGTCATACCTGGCAAGGCGCATGTTGCAGGAACCATCCGCACCTTTTCGCTCAAGGTCATGGAACTGATCGAACGACGGATCCGCAGCCTTGCCAACGGTTTGGCCCAGGCCCATGAGGCAAGCGTCAGCATGAGTTTTCGAACCGTCTTTCATCCCGTCGTCAATGATGCCCAGGCCGCGTCGTTTGCCGGTAATGTCTGTGAATCGCTGGTGGGCGCTGACAACGTACGACGCCAGCTCCCACCCGGACTGGGCTCGGAGGACTTCTCCTTCATGCTCGAACGGGTGCCGGGTTGTTATCTGTTGCTGGGGAATGGCGACGTTACTCACCAGACTCCGATTCACAATCCCGGCTACGACTTCAACGACGACGCACTGGTTTTTGGCGCTTCGTTTTTTGCCGCGGCCGTGGAACAACGGCTGTCTGCCTGATCTGCTCAGGGTCCGGCCTGAAGATGGCGGCGCATCGCCACCCGTGGCAGGACGTCGATTCCGCGTCTGCGCTCTTCAGCACGGATTGCGAGCAACTGCGGCCCACATGCTTCGTCAGTCAGTGATGCAAACCCGAGCCGCTTATAGAGGGGGCCATTCCAGGGGAGATCACGAAACGTCGTCAGCGTGATGCTTGCGTGTCCGCGTCGGATGGCCCATCCACAGACTTCCTCGACCAGCAGGCTGCCGATGCCACGGCCGGCCGCAGTGGTCGAGACGCTCACCTGGTCCAGATGGGCTTCCGCGTCGACCACCGATGCCACCGCGTACCCGACCGGTTCCCTGAGACGGGAATCAATGGCCACAAACGCGGCGGCATCCTTGATGTAAATCACCAGGTCTTCGTACCCCGACGGTGGATCTTCGGCGATGGACTTCAGTCCCACGTCGGCGAACCGCCGACCTGCATCGAGTTCCAGCCGTTGCATGGCCAGAATGTCCGCTTCGGTCGCCGGGCGGATGGTGACCTTTGCAGGCTGGTGTTCAGGCACGCCAGACTTTTTTGTTCATCGAACCAAACATCTCGGACAGTTCGACACGGGTTGGCCTGATGCAAACGGGGAGAAAATTCGGATCGTCCGGGCCGGTCGAGCCGAACTGGGTGAGATCGTAGTCGATGGCTTTCCACGCATGGTGCTTGTCGGCAGACGAAGTACACAGCTCGGCGGTTCCGCGCACGAGGACGTGGATGAAATCCGGTGGTGCCACCTGATACTGGATATCGACATTCGGATTGGCGCGCAGGTGATGAGCTTTGGGTGACTGCGGTCCGGTTGCAAACCACAGGACCTGTCCGTCCCAGGTCGGATGCACGATGCGGACACGTGGCTGATTGCCGTCGACGGTGGCGATGGCACACCAGATTGATTTTTTGCAGGCCGCATCCACGGCGGCAAAAAAAGCCTTCTCATCATTCGTGTTCATGTTGCTCACGAGGAGTCTCCTGTGTTTCGGCTGCGCGCGATTGCGCGCAGGAATTTCATGATATGGACGTCAATGTGATTCGGGATGACAGCAACGATACAGATGAACCGGATTTTTGTAACCGGATGCGGCAATCTGGAGTCATGCAAATGACCATTCACCAGCTCGCTGACTCCACCCTTCACGTTGCGGAGCGACCTCTGCCAGCCTGCATTGCCCGGATGGTGCGAGGCTGCTACGGCTACGAAGAGTGGTCCGACGGCCCGATCGCGCGCAGCGAATATGCCAGTGCCAACGTCGTCGTGATACTGGAGACGGGTGAACCGCTCAGGGTCTCGAATGGTGGGCAGGCGGTTTTTTATCAGGGCGGTTTTGTGGCCGGTATCCATGATGGGCCGTCCCGTACCTTGCATGACGGTCATCAAGCCGGAATACAGCTGAACCTGCCGCCCATGGTCGCCTGTCAACTCTTCGGACTGCCACTGGGTGAAATCGCTCATCAGGTCGTTGCGGCCGTTGACCTGGTGCCTGTCGCACATCGGGCTGCCGTGCAGCGCCTGGTCGAACTGCAGTCCTGGGACCAACGGCTGGATGTGGTCGAATCCTTGCTGAAAAGCGCCATCGAACGTCCCCGGCCACAGGGTTATCAGGAAATGTGCTGGGCAGTCACTCGCATCGAACGAAGTTCGGGAACGGTGCCCATTCGAATCCTTGCTCAGGAACTGGGCTGGAGTGAACGTCGGCTGCAACGGGCATTCACGACCCAGGTGGGTGTTTCTCCGAAGGTTTTTGCGAGAATCGTCCGGTTTGATGCGCTCATGACACGGGTACAAACACATCCGGAAGCTCGCTGGGTAGATCGGGCCATTGAGCTTGGATTTTCCGATCAATCCCATCTGGTCAGGGATGTCCGACAGTTTTCCGGTGTCACTCCCTCACTGGCTGGCCAGCGTCTGTCACTGGTCTCGACCACGCCGGATTGACACTGTACCTGTGTCGGTTTTGTTCAATACAAGACCTGCCTGCGCGATCGATGATGTCCATGTTCCTGCGTCACCCATCGATCACGCATCCTCCACCTGACAAGAGACAACACCATGAATATCTCCAGTATCGAAACGGGTCCGTTCGACCTGAGCCAGTCACCCATCCATTTGAGTTCCCGGGTTGGTGCCGACAATCCGGCCGTACCGCTGCACGGGTTTGGGTTCGATGGTCCGGCTTTCGAGGCCTATATCGCGGCTCACTGCACGCCTGCGGACCCGGGACGCCTGGTGATGATCGAGACGAGTCCAACCGACTGGCCGGCCTGGGAGTGTCACGCTGAAGGTGACGAACTGGTCATCGTGCTGGCGGGTGAAGCCGAGTTCATTCAGGAGATCGATGGCCGTGAACGACGATTCAGCGTCAAGGCCGGTGATACCGTGATCAATCCGGCAGGGGTCTGGCACACCGCAAATGTCAGACAGCCATTGCAGGCGATCTATATCACGCCGTGTCCGGGCACCGAACATCGGCCAAGATAGACTGCTTCCAGATTGTGCAGGCTGCAGAGTTGCAGCCTGTCGAGCTTGTGCCATGCGGACGGCCAGCCCGGTCAGTCTGCTTTGCCGGTGAGCGTGGGTCCCGTGTCTGCCCAGGGCGAGTGTCAGCCTGCATTGATCCCGAGGCGAACGTTCCTGCTTGCTTCAAGGCTGTACGCCAGGAGGCCCAGCGCAATCAACATCTCCTTGATCTCGGTATCGCCCCAGTTGCGGACCATCCGATCTCCCATGACAAGGTTGATCACCTGTGCAAAACACAGTGCCGCGGCGGCAGCCAGCATCAGTCCTCTTCTGGGCCGGTCTTCATTGGAGCCACCCAAACCACTTAGAAACAGACTGAGGACCGCGACAAAAAAGCAGATCTGGACCCAGAGAAAGTTCCACATGCCCCAGGACATCGTGGTGGTCATCGCCCCTATGATGGCGGTTCCGCTTCCCGGAAAGAGAAGGCCCATCTGCGCATTCGGCAGTACGGGTTCCAGTTGTTCCCGGACAAGGAAGAGGAAAAACAGTAGCGCATACGCGCTCATGAAATACACGGTCTCGGCCTGATTGGTCATGAAGTTGTGAAAATTGAATTCGCCTTGCAAGTTCCTCACAGCGAACCATTCCGGCGTTCCGAAGCCGGCCTGCCGCTGACCCCAGGATATTTCCTCCATCGCGATGACAAAAAAAAGTACCGCGAGGACGGCCTGAATGACGACGACGGCCGGTGCAATCATGCCGTACCGCTTTCTGTCACCAAACCTGGCCCGCAAGGCAGACCGCATCAGCACGATACTCGCCAGCACCAACATCAGAAATGACAGGGATTCCACAATGCCATCTTCCAGGGTGGCCTGATCGAAAAGAACCGGATCAAGCGCAAGGCAGATTGAAGAGACCAGAACGATTCCAATCGCGATGCAGGCGGGCATGAAATGCCATGGTGACAATCCGCCGTTACGGTTCCTGGGCAGGCGAGCCGTCGATGATCTGGTGGAGTAAAGGACGATGGCCAGCGCCAACAGAAAAATGGCTGACGTTCTCAGCCATGGATAGGCACCCTGACGCGGCACTCCTTCCGACAAAAATTGCATGCCTCGAAGAGCCAGATCGGTGATCGAGATACCGAGTATCGTCAAGAGCACGATGCCCCAGAATTTCCAGTGGCTGATCAAGAACAACCCTGTGACCTTCTGGAGAACTCCTCCAGGCCTGTCCTCGATGAGACGGAAATTTCAATGGTCTCCCGGAGTCGAGAATCAGTGTCTGGCGATCGATGGCACCGGAGTTGTGTAGTCAGGGTATCTGGTCACCAGCGGCAACGTGCGAGAGAGCCAGGATCTGCTTGACGGACGTCACGCGCTCACCATGGCGTGTTTCTTCTCGCCCGTTCAGCCGCAACAACTCTGCTACCTGTGCGTCAGGTTCGGAATCGGCCCAGACCTGATACACAAGATCACCATCGGCTTCTCCCTGTTCGAGCGCCGCCATCAGATTGGCATCGCAGTCCAGCGACGTGGGTGCGAACCTGAAAAACGGGTTGTCTTCGTTGGCGGGGAGCAAAAATGGCGCGCCGCCCTTCAGCGTGATTGCCTTGAGAAGCCTGTGTGCATGCCCACGCTCTTCCTGACCATTGCGACGCAGCAGCGCCTTGGCTTCCGGGTTGCCAACCCCTTCGGCAAGTGTCATGTAAAACGCCTCGCCAAAACACTCGATCATGGCCAGCACCTGGAGGTCTTCGACGTTCAATTGGCGGCGCGACTTCAGGTGATCAAAGGCGGCGAACGCCTGCTCGGGATAACCCGCGGGGAGGATATACACAACAGACCTCATGAACGATGGGATAGGCAATGAAGTTAGCTGAAGAAGACTGAGAAGGGAACCCGAGCGGAGCTGATTCAGGAACAGGGTGAGCCTCTCCGGTACGCAAGTGCCTTTTTGGTGAGTGTCCCCGAAGCAGGATTGATTGCAGGCCCGCTTCATTCACCGGGATTCAGCGGACCCGAGGTGCGTGTCCAGAAAACTCGCCGTCTCTGCAAGAAACTCGCGCCGGTGTGCTCGAATGCCCAGAAAGTGATCCGCATGTTCCTGCTCGATGTAACGATGGGGTTTGCCAGCCGACTGTAACGCCGCGGCGAGCGTCCTGGACTGCTCCACCAGCACGTTCGTGTCCCTGTCACCATGCAGCACGAGCACCGGTACCTTGAATCTTGCAACGTGAGCCAAAGGCGAATTGGCGGCCAGGATGTCGGCATCTACCGGCAGGTGGGCGTAACCGTAGCCGGGACGTCCCATCCGGAAGTGCCTGATGTCGCGGACCAGCGTTGGCAGGTCAGTGACCGGCGCGTAGCTGACCGCGCATCGAATATGATCCGGTGTCTTGTAGGCCGTGACCAGAGCTGCGTAACCACCGTAACTCAAGCCGACCGTGCATGCCTTTGTTTGGTGGGCGATGCCTTCGCTGCGCAGCCACTCGAGCCCATCCAGCAGGTCGTCCTGCATCTTCAGGCCCCATTGTCCCTCGCCGGCATTCATGAACGTTTTGCCGAAGCCCCAGGAGCCACGAAACTGGGGTTGCAGCACTGCGTACCCACGCCTGGCAAGGTAGGCAGCCATGAAGTTGAAGCCACTGTCCCTGGCGATCGGGCCGCCGTGCGGCATGAGGATCGTCGGCAGGTTCCTGGCGCCCGTTGCTGGCAGCACCAGCCGTGCGGGGATGTGGATGCCGTCTCGAGCCTGATAGCTGGTCCATGTCGAAACGGGAAGGTTCTCGGCGGTGAGCGTCGGAAACTCGGAGCCGATGCGGATCAGCTTCCTGGCAGGTCGATCATAAAGATACCAGGTCGTGGGCTGGTCCGGCAGCGTGTGCATGACCGTGAATCGCTGCCACGCATCGTCGTGGGTCCAGGGAACGGCCGGCTGGCCGCCGAACGCGGTACGCAGTTCAGTATCCAGCGCCCGGGCGTCTTCGGAGATCGGGATGTAGCGAATCTGATCGTCGAGCGTGAGCAGGGCCTGCAGGACACCGGCGCGTGAAATGACAGAGCCGTCAAAGTCGAACCGATCATCGCGGAAGACCGTGCGGCTTGTCGTGCCTGCGCGCGTATCAAACTCGATGACACCACGGCGATCATGGCCCAGGTTGGCTGCGAGGTAAACGCCGTCACCGCGGTCCGCCAGACCTGCAAAACCCAGAGGTTCAGGAGTCGGTGTTTCGCCCAGACTGCCGATATCGACAGAGCGCCAGCCTTTGCCATCGCGCATGATCGCGCGACGTCCCAGCCCACCCCGCACCACACCATCATCGTCCGCGATCCAGATCGCAATGCCATCCCGGGCCTTGAGCAGCCGCGTCTTCGTACCGTCATTGATATCGACTCTCCATACCTCCGGCCATAACGAAATGCTGGACGTGATCACCGAGTCCTGGAGGGCGCGAATTGCCTTCGGATCAAGCAGGGGCATCAGGATATGGTCGCGATCGTGCGGCAGGAGTGAAATGAATCCACCCCGGTTGAACTCTCCGAACAACACCGGGCCACCTTCGCTCAGGCGCACCAGCTTGCCGCCGTCATGGTCCACCGCAATGGATGCAGTGCTCTGGAAAAGTGTCTGGTTCTTGCCACCTCTTGCCACTCTGGCAACGGTGCGAACCTGACACACCAGCCGGATTTCGTTCGCCCATCGACAGAAGTTGATCTGATACCGTTCAGGATCTGCAGCCAGGGCGATGTTGGATCGCTGTGAGTTCAGGTCGATGATGGTCAATCCGAGGAGTTGCCCGACCGGTTGCAGTGCGGCGATTCGCTGGCCATCGGGAGAGATCTGCAAATCGGTGAGTGCGGGCAGCGCAGCGTAGGCTTCCAGCAGAGTGTCCGCGGGCGGTTGCGTATCCGCACGCAGCGTTGCCAACCAGAGGCCTGGCAGCAACGCGGCACACAGTGGCAGAAAGATCCGCAGAAGATGCTGCGCCTTGAAAGATCCGGCTCTGAACATGTGCGCTCTCCCTGCTGGCGGTCCTGTCGTGGGTATTCCAATCCGGACAACAGGTGGCTGCAAGCCTGTTTGTCGATGATGCCATCATTTGTCAATCCACATGGGCTGGTTGATGATCATGTATGCATGAATGGAGAAACCTGATGGTTCAGTCCGAAACAACCGGGCACCCTGTTGATCGCGCACAGTTCAATCCGTTGATCCGCCCGTACCTGGTGCTCTATGTCAGCCTCTTCCTGATCCTGCCTGTCGTGACGATTCCGCTGGCGATCATCTGGTTTCTGGGCGTTGGACAGTGGTGGGCAAGGCATTATTTCGACAAGCTCGAGTGTGAACTGAGCGAACGGTCCCTGCGCTTTCGCAAGGGCATCATCTTTCAGGTGGAGAAGACCATACCTCTCGAGAACATTCAGGACGTGACGTTCATTGAAGGTCCGCTGCTGCGGCGCTTTGCGTTGAGCGTGCTGAAATTCGAAACGGCCGGTCAGAGTCGACAGGGGCAGGCCAACGCGATGCAGCTCATCGGCATTGTGGACGCACTGCAGTTTCGCAACCAGATACTCCTGCGTCGTGATCTGTTGAAGGACAGGGGTGCACAGACACCGGTCATGCCGAGCGACGGGATCGCCGCATCGGTACAGGCGATCGAAGCGAAGCTCGACGAGATCATCACGCTGATGCGTGCACGACGCTGAACTGCGCCGCTGACGGTGGACGGCGGATCCCGCCAGATCGTGTTGCCACCTGTTCACGTCACCTTGCGGTGACTTCGATCCCGTTCACCAGGTAGTCAAGTGGAGAAGTCAGTGACCGAGAACCCCCTCCGGAAACGTGCAAAAGATCTCCTGCCCACCGTGCTGCTTACGTTGCTCAGCATCGTTCAGGCGTTTTCACTGGAGTTGATGTGGGCGCATGTCACCTCGGAAGAAACACGGTTCCAATGGACCTTTGCGGGCGTACTGAGCGGGTTGCAGATCCTGGCGACCTTCCTCGGGGTACTGGTCATCTGGCTGATTTATGCCAGCCTCGTGTTGCGGTTTCGCTGGGTACCCACGACCAGCGATTCGGTCTTTCCTTTCCTGATTGGTATCATTGAATTCACGCTCATCGCCACATTGGGACCCCATCTGCTCGGACAGTGGTTCCTGATCCTCGCACTGATTTTCGTGGTGATGGCCTGGGTCAGCCAGGTGACCTTGCGGCGAGCCCGCGAAGACGGTGAGAACGACAGTTTTTTCTCCATGGTCAAACCCGCGGGATGGAAGGACTATCTGTTCGTGATCTGGGCGTCCGGTGTGTTTGTCGTCGCCGGCACCTACCTTCTGTTGAGTGACAGCCAGGGCTGGCTTGCGCTGCTGGCATTGATGGTCGCCATTGCGGCGTTGGCCATGCAGATGTACTCCACCGACAAGTTCTGGCGCCGTTCGGTGGCCGTACCCGTGGACTGAGCACGCGCGACGGAAACACCTTCGATGACGGCCGGCACATCGAAACAACTTGCAGCTAACAGGAGTCTGAACATGAACACGTTGGAAGCGTCCACCACTACCGTCAACGACTGGCGTGTTCGCCTTGGCGTGGGTGTAACCGGAATTTGGCTGCTGCTCGGCATGATCTATATCAGCAGCATTGTCGGCTGGGGTGATTTTGTCCGCCAGCAGGCACCGGACCTGGGGGAATTCCTGGGAGGTGCCTTTGGTCCCCTGGCCTTCCTGTGGTTTGTGGTCGGATTTTTCCTGCAGCAGCGCCAGCTGGAGAACAACACGGCCATGCTCTCGCAGCAACTGGAGGTGATGCGGCAGAGCGCCGCTCAATCGGAGGTGCAGTCTCGAGCCATCGCGGCCGATGAACTGCACTCGCGCCAGGACACCTTCCTGCGCATCTCGGAGATGGTCAGCGAACAGCTGGGCATGACCGCCGGCTGGCTATATACCTCCTGGGCCGCCGAAGTCAGCGAGGAGGCTGTAAAAGGGCCGGGTGGAGCCCTCGACATCTGGCGAACCCAGGGTGCCGGTGACAATGGCGCGTTCAATAGGGCGATCGCGCAGGCCATCTACATCGGTCAGGTGGAAACGAAGGGACTCTTCTGGGGTTCACCGATCCGTTGTGGGCATACCGAAAATTTTGTGCAGGCCTTCGAGCGTCTGCTCAGGCTGGCTGAACGATGTGATGATGAAGGGGTGATCGCCGATGCGATCAGGGGCGGGACCCACGGGCGAATCTACCGATTCATGGTGGAATCGCGCCCGGTCAAAGCCTGAGCAACGCACTGCAGACCGCAAATAAGCCTGCGGACAGGTTGGCCCATCGCTGCGCGCGGGTGACTGGCGGATCACCATCGGTGCAAGCGAAGGGCTCACATGGCATGATCGGACTTCACCTTGGGGAAGGGGAACCGGGTTGTCTTTCAATACTGTCGAACAGCGTCTGTGAGCACCGACGAACCCGTTCGGGAGAGATTTTCGTCCTATCACGTGCTGTTGCTGGCACTGCTTGGCATCACGACCCTGTACGAAGGATTCGATGCGTCGATGCTGACGCTGGCTTCGGTCGACGTGCGTGCGACGCTGGATATTGCGCTCGATGAATGGGGCATCCTGTATGCCATCACCCGGGCCGGTGTCGTGGCATCGTTCTTCTTTCTCATGTGCGCCGACCGGTTCGGGAGACGCAGCCTGCTGCTGATCACGGTAGCCGGTTTTGCCATCGCCAGCGGCGCAACCGCATTTGTGCAGACGAAGGAAGAGTTCACCTTCTGGCAGACCGTGGCGCGTCTGTTCCTCACTGCGCAGTACGGACTGGCCATCATCATCGCCGGTGAAGAACTGCCGGCAAAACTCCGGGGAACCGGTATCACGATTCTGACCGCCATGGCGACGGTCGGCACGGTGGTCATGGCCAAGGCCTCGCCGTTTTTCCTGCTCCTGAAGGACGCTGAAGGCAATGCTGCGCATGACTTTGCGATGGGACTGGTGGTCTGGGGGTCTGCGCTTCTGGGTATCGAGCATGATGGCGCACATTGGCGCGGGCTCTACCTGATCGGTGCCATCCCGCTGCTTCTGCTGCCGGTGCTGCGGTATGGCGTGCGTGAGACCGCGCGTTATGAGGAGATCGCCCGGTTGCGTACCAGCATGTCGTTACTGGCAACGTTCCGAGTGCAACTGGCGGAAGCCAGGCTGCTGTTTTCTCCGCAGTATCTGCCGCGCTTCAGAATCGTTGCGCTGTTGTGGAACTGTGTGCACCTGGTCACCGCCCCGTCGGTGGCCTACTGGTCGATCTACGCACGTGAAGAAGTCGGGATGACACCGGCGCAGGTGGGTGATGTGGTGATGTGGGCCTACATCGGCGGCGCGTTTGGTCACCTGTTGGCGGGGCAGCTGGTGGATCGTCTCGGGCGCAAGATCACCTGCGCGGCGTTTTACTCCATTGCCGCGGTCATGATCGTCGGCCTCTTCCATACCAGTACGGTGTTTGGCCAGTATTTCTGGCACATCGCGACGGTGTTCTTCTTCAATTGCGCCATTGGCGCGACACACGTTTATGCGTCGGAACTGTTCCCGACGGAATTGAGGGCCACCGGTTATGGCTGGACCACCAATCTGTTTGGACGCATCACCGAGGTATTCATTCCGATGATCATCGGGCTGCTGATTCCCGTGATGGGAATTTCCTGGGGAATCACCTGGGTTGCAATCGGCCCGATCATCGGTGCGTTGCTGGTCCTCAAGTACGCCCCCGAAACAAAGGGACTCACGCTCGAGGAGATTCAGGAAAAACTGAGGCGCGAAGCGTCTATCGGTGCACCCCCACCCAAACATGTTGAAGGAACTGCGTGATGAAATACTGGCGAGCCGACCGGTTTGGCGAAGCCCTGGATGTCCTGTCTCTGCAGGAACGGGAACTTGCGGCACCAGGTGAAGGGATCATCGAGCTGAGGGTAGAAGCCACCGGCGTCGGTCTGCCGGATGTCCTGATGGTGCGAGGCAACTACCCTGCGGTCAGCAAACCCCCGGTCACACCCGGCCAGGAAATTGCCGGCACCGTCACCCGTGTTGGCCCAGGATGCTCGGCGAAGATTGGCGACCGGTTGATCAGTTCAACCCGTTTTGCCGAGGGCATGGGCGGGTTTGCTGAATACTGTCAGGTCCATGAAGCCGCAACCCTGCGCCGACCGGTGGGCATGTCGGCTGAAGCGTCAGCAGGATTCTGGGTGCCTTTTCATACTGGATATGTCGGTGTGATCCAGCGTGGGCAGTTGCAGGCAGGCGAAACCCTGCTTGTGCTCGGTGGCGCTGGCAGTTCCGGGTCAGCGGCGATCCAGCTTGGCAAGGCAGTTGGCGCGACCGTCATTGCCACCGTGAGTTCCGAAGAGAAGGTTGCGTTCTGCAAGTCTCTTGGCGCCGATCATGTTGTGAACTATCGAAACACCGCGATACACGATGCGGTGCAGCAGATCATCGGCCGCAAGGGAGTGGACATGATCTTCGACCCGGTGGGTGGAGCTGCTTATGATCAGGCGGTGAAGTGCATAGCCCGCCATGGCAGGGTGATCCTGATCGGGTATTCCAGTGGCACCTGGGCGCGGATTGACCCGCTGAATGCAGTGCTGCGAAGTTATTCGCTGGTAGGCGCGTTCCCTGGTGCCCGTTCCCTGGCGGAGACCCGCGCACAGCATGAGACGCTATGCCTCATGGCGGAGTCGGGCCAGATTCGAACACCGATCGACAAGGTGTTCCCATTTGCACAGGTCCCGCAGGCGATTGCCCGGGTCGGAGCCAACGAGGCCGTTGGCAAGGTGATCGTGAAGGGGACGGTTTAGGAGCCTGTCAGGCTCCCGGCCCGGAACCGTTGTGAATACACTGCCAGAGCGGACAAATTTTTCAGACTGACTCGAGCCACGATCGCGGAGAAATCAACCATGGCGCGCACCCCACGACCGCAGACTTATTACGATGACATCAAGAAGCGATTTGCGCAGGAGAGAGACCTGCGGCTCGCCATGCGGCCGGATGGCACCGCACAGTACACCTCTGACCTGTCGGGGGCTCTGGCGCGGTATGCCGTTGATCCATTTGTACAGTCCAATCCTGCGCGGGAACCGCTGAACGACTTTGTCGAGGTCCTGTTCATCGGCGGCGGTTTTTCGGCATTGCTGACCTCGGCGAGATTGCGGGAAATCGGGGTCGAGAGCATCCGGATCGTCGAACGGGGTGCCGATGTAGGCGGCACCTGGTACTGGAATCGTTATCCGGGTGTGGCCTGCGATGTGGTTGGATACGACTATCTGCCGCTGCTGGATGAACTCGACTACGTGCCGGTGAATCACTACTCGCGGGGACCGGAAATACTGGAGCATTGCCGGGCGATCGCGAAAAAATACGATCTGTACCCGCTGGCCTGTTTTCATACCACGGTCACCGAAACCCGCTGGAACGATGACGAGCAGCAGTGGCACATCCGTACCGATCGTGGAGATCACATGCGTGCCCGGTTCGTGATCTGCGCCAACGGCACGCTGTCCAAACCCAAGCTGTCAAAGATCGGTGGCATGGAGACATTCAAAGGTCACTCGTTCCACTCGTCGCGCTGGGACTACGGCTGGACGGGTGAAAAACTGGAGAAGCTGCGCGACAGGACGGTAGGAATCATTGGCACCGGAGCCAGTGCGGTGCAGATCGTTCCGGAAGTCGCCCGGTGTGCCAAGGCGCTGTACGTCTTTCAGCGAACACCATCGTCCATCGATGTTCGTGATGACTGGCCGACCGATCCCAACTGGGCACGCAAACTGCAGCCGGGCTGGCAGTCAAAACGACGAGCCAAGGTTCTGGCGGCGTTCGAACGCAATCCGCAGGAACAGGCCCGGCTCGACGCCCTGAGCCCGGAAGAAAAACTTCGCCAGCAGGAAAATGCCAACATCGACTACATGATGCGCATTCACAAGCGGATCGACGAGATCGTCGTCGACAGGACAACCGCCGATGCGCTGAAGCCCTGGTACATGTTCATGTGCAAGCGGCCCTGTTTTCACAACGAATATCTGCCGAGTTTCAACCTGCCGTCAGTGCATCTGGTGGATACCCATGGTCGGGGCATTACCGAGATCCGTGCCGAAGGGCCGGTGTTCGATGGCAAGGTTTACCCGGTTGACCTTCTCATCTATGCCACCGGTTTCGAAGTGCAGAAAACCGGCATCTACAACACCATCATCGGCCGCGGTGACCGGTCGCTGGATGACAAGTACAACGATGGCATCCGCACACTGCTGGGCATCCATACCGAAGGTTATCCAAACCTTTTCATCATGGGGGGTTACCAGGCGTCCTTCCAGTTCAACCTCACAGACATGCTGCAGACGCAGGGCGATCATATTGCGGCCTGTATCGACGCGGTATGCAAGCGGGGATTGCACAGCATCGAACCCACGGCCGAAGCCGAGCAGTGGTGGGTGGATGAAGTGATCCGGCATCGTGGCAAGACGTCGCGCAACCAGGAATGCACACCGGGTTACTACAATTTCGAAGGGGAGTCGAACCGGCGCCAGGACGGCAACTACAACGGTGGGTTCCGGCGTTATTTCGAGCACCAGGGCGAAGTGCGTGCGGAACTCGAGCGAAATTTCGTGCTCAGGTAGTTCCGAACAGGCGCTGTGACCAGATGGTCAGTCCCTCGGTCACGCTCAGGAAGTGGTCACTGTCGACCAGTGGTACTTCGGGCAGCACCGCCTGCACGCAGGCGCGTGTAAGCGGTGAGCGGGCCATGCCACCCGTGAGGTAGACAAGATCAGGCTGGGCCGAACCCTGTGCCAGGACCTCGTCCAGCAGTGAACGCAGATGCAGGAGCAGCTTCTGAGATGCAGAAGCCAGTTGTGCCCGGCTCAACATCATGGCGAGACCAGGCTCGATGAAACCAAGGTCGACCGTCGCCGCTTCCACTTCGCTCAATCGGACCTTGGCACCTTCCGAAGCCGCCACCAGTCGATAGCTGCCACGACCATCGCGCAGTTTCAACAAGTGTGTACACGCATGGCCCGGCGCCATATCCAGGTGATAACGCCGGATCTGTTCACCGGTGGCGGCTGAATAGAACCTCTGCTGGGCATTGATGTCATTGATGGCTACCGCGTCCATGAACAGGTGATTGGGCAGCGGCAGACCATCCTTGCGCATGCCACCCAGGCCGAGCGCCGGTGTGAGCCCATGAAAGGCCAGCAACTGGTCATAGTCGTTGCCGCCGATGCGCTCTCCTGAATGACCGAGAATGTCGCTGCTGCGATCAAGACGGGTGCGACGCGAGGGGCCGATACGGATGAACTAACAGTCGGTTGTGCCACCGCCGATATCGACCACCAGCACCGTTGTTTCCGAATTCTGCCGCGCCTCGAGTTCGAGCGCAGCCGCCATGGGTTCGAACAGAAAGGCGACGTCCCGGACACCACAGGCCCGGGCCGCGTCTGACAGAATCGCAAGCGCACGCTGGTTGTCCGCTTCTCCGCCAGCTCCCTGGAAGTTGACCGGTCGACCGATGACGATCTGTTCTACCGCCTGTCCGGTGTGACGGACCAGCGCGTTGAAAATGTGCTGCATCATGCCGGCGACAATCACCGTGAACCGCTGTTGCACCTCTGGCGAGATACCGCGGGCACCGAGGAAACTCTTCGGACTTTTGACATAAAAGCCGGTTGATGGATCGTGCAGGTACGACGCGGTCGCGGCGCTGCCGAAGGTGAAGTCGGCAAAGGAGGAGGGCTGGAGACGGGAGAAACTGGCGGCCAGCCGGGTCAGCAGATCCTGCCTTGGTGCATAGAGTGTCGACGGCATGAGTGGACGACCTTCTTCCAGCGGTACCAGCTTGACCCTGTCCGCAGACAGGACACCGATCGCACAATTCGAAGTACCGTAGTCGAGACCTGCGTACATCGGGGTGGACATCCTGTGCAGCTGCGCCGCGAAGGGCCGGGCATTTTATGCATTGCCGACGCGAACGCAACCGCGTGCTGCCGCTACGGATGCCAGCTGGCACCACGGTGATTGGCGGGAGGGGCTATCATTGGCTGAACATCACCAGAGCGCAGTGCAGACATGATTGCCCTGTTCGAAGCCCATCGGGCCGGACTCCTTGGCCGGTCGCAATGGCTGCCCAACCTCGTTGCCGGTGTGATCGTCGGCGTGGTTGCGCTGCCTTTGGCGATGGCGTTTGCCATTGCTTCGGGCGTTCGTCCGGAGCAGGGCCTGTACACCGCGATCATCGCTGGTGGATTGACAACGATTCTCGGCGGCAGTCGGGTCCAGATCTCCGGCCCGACAGGTGCCTTCATCGTGATTCTTGCGGGCATCACTGCGCAGTACGGGATCGCCGGATTGCAGGTGGCCACGATCATGGCGGGCGTCATCCTCCTGCTGATGGGAATCGCCCGGATGGGGCGGGTCATCAAGTTCATTCCGCGCCCCGTGATCGCCGGTTTTACGGCAGGCATTGGCGTCATCATCTTTGTCGGTCAGTGGCGGGATTTTTTTGGTCTGCCGGCGATTGAAGGCACTCACTTCCACGAAAAACTGCTGCATCTGCTCCAGGCGTTACCCCAGTTGAATGTCAATACACTGGTGCTGGCGATGATCGGGCTGACGCTGGTCATCTTCTCGCCGCGCATCCGGGGGCTGCAGCGCATTCCCGGACCCCTGGTGGCGATGGTGCTGGTGACCTTGCTGCAGGCGACGTTTCACCTGACCGGTGTGGCAACCATCGGCAGCACGTTTGGCACCATCCCGTCAGGGCTGCCCACATTTGCACTGCCGGATCTTTCGGTGCCGCAGATGATCATGCTGATCGGTCCGGCATTCACGATCGCCATGCTCGGGGCGATCGAATCGCTGCTGTCTGCGGTCGTTGCCGATGGCATGACCGGCACCCGCCACGATTCGAATCAGGAACTGATGGGGCAGGGCATCGCCAACATTGCTGCACCCCTCTTTGGCGGGATCGCGGCAACCGGTGCCATCGCCCGCACGGCCACCAACATCCGCAATGGCGCCACCAGTCCGATCGCCGGACTCATGCATGTCCTGACGCTGGTGGCGGTGGTCCTGTTTCTGGCGCCACTGGCTTCGAGCATCCCGCTGGCTGTTCTTGCTGCCATCCTGTTTGTCGTGGCCTGGAACATGAGTGACCTGAAACACTGCGCGTTCATCCTGCGCAAGGCGCCCAATGCCGACAAGGCGATCCTGCTGATAACCTTCCTGCTGACGGTGTTTGCCGACCTGGTGGTGGCTGTCAATGTCGGTGTGATCCTGGCGATGCTGCACTTCATGAGTCGCATGGCCGACTCGGTCGAGACTGCGCCGGTGGACGACCACGATCTGCAGGCCGATCTGCAGCAGCTCGGCCTTGACAAGCTTCCGGACGGAGTGGTCGCCTACGAAATCGAGGGGCCGATGTTTTTTGCGGCCGTCGAAAATCTCCAGCGCGCGCTGCTCGCCACGCAGAGTGTGCCGGTCCGCCTGATCCTGCGCCTGCGGCACGTACCCTTCATGGATATCACGGGAATCACATCACTGGCGGAGGTCATCGACACTCTGGAAAAACGGGGATCGAGTGTTGTGTTGTGCGAGGCCAAGGCCCGCGTCTACCGTAAACTGCGTCGGGCCGGTGTGATTGACACCCGGGATTCAGCACGGTACGCCCAGACCTTCACGGAGGCACTGGGTCTCGGTCGGTTAACCGCTACCGGCTCACCGGATCAGCCGACAGGTGCGCTTCAGGTCTGATCGTCTGTCCAGGAACGACTGGAGCGATTGGAAGACATCCTGTCGTGCAGCCATGCTGCATGACGTGGCGCCTGCCTGGTTCTTGACCACTCCTCCAGCATGTCATCGGCCACCTCCTTGAGGCGCCGCATGTCTTCGACCGAGCCCTTGTTGACGGCTAATTCGAGCCGGTGCCCGTTGGGATCAAAAAAGTAGATTGAATCGAAGATGCCGTGATCGATGGGTCCGAGGACTTCGATGCCGAGTTGAATAATCCGGTCCCTGGCCGCCAGCAGGCTGTCGAGGTTATCCATTTCAAACGCGATGTGCTGCACCCACGTGGGCGTGTTCGGATCGCGCCCCATCGGTGGCGAGTTTGGCAATTCGAAAAACGCGAGCACGTTGCCACCGCCACAGTCCATGAACACATGCATGTAGGGATCTGGCTCGCCAGTGGACGGCACCTCGTTTTCGGCGATGGCGAGCTTGAATTCCATGCCCACCACATCGCGATAGAACGTCACGGTTTCCCGGGCGTCGTTGCAGCGATAGGCGACGTGATGAATGCGCTTGAGTGTCATGCAGAGCCCTCCTTGGGAGGCCTTGTCAGGCCCTTGGCGGAAATGTGGTGCAGGATGAACAGTGCCACGCCGGCCACGATCAGGGGTAGGGCGAATGTCAGATAGATCGTCGATGCCGGCATTTCCCGTTCGATCAATACGCCAGTCACCACCGGCCCTGCCATGGCACCCAATCGGCCAACACCAATCGCGAACCCCGTGGCAGTGGCCCGGGCACTGGCCGGAAACAGGGCCGGTGTCAGGCTGTAGAGACCGATCATCGCACCGACCAGAAAAAACCCGAGCACCCCGGCCATTACCAGCAGCGCCCCAAGATTTGACATAAAACCGTAGACGGCCATGGCGAAGGCGCTGGCGACGACGTAGCCGATCGTCAGCAGACGAATCCGCGGCCCCGATGCCGCCCAGGCCAGCAACACCCCACCGAGCACGCCGCTGACGTTGAGAATGATGCCTCCGGAGATGCCGGAGGACACGGTGAAGCCTGCATCCGTGAGCATTTTCGGGGTCCACGCCGAGACAAAATAGAAACAACCCATCACACACAAGAAGGACACACATAACGGGATCAGACGCATCAGGGTATCTCTCGATGCCAGTCCAGTGAAGCCAACCTGACGATGAATAGATTGATGGCTGTCCAGATGGGCGATCGACGGTAGCGCAAGTCTTGCCAACAACACATTGATTTTCATCAGGGCATCGGGTCGCTTCCGCGTCAGCAGGAACTCCAGCGACTCGGGAAGTTTCCACCAGACGATTGCAATCATTGCGCTGGAAAGACCGGCCCCAACCCAGAACACAGACCGCCAGCCATGGGCCTCGATCAGAAACCAGGCAACGATCCCACCGACACTTGCGCCCAGCGGAAAGCCGGCCTGCATGATGGAGACCGATAGTTCCTGGCGCCGCCGCGACGCGAACTCCGCAACCATCGTGTTGATCGCCGGTAACAACCCACCCACCCCAACGCCGGTAACAAATCGCCAGATGGCCAGCTCGGCCACACTCCCGGCGAGCGCCGATGCTGCCATGGCGAAGGAAATGACGACCAGAAAAATCAGGATGGCGGTGCGTCGACCGCTGTAGTCCGCCACCGGTGCCAGAAACAGCGACGATATCGTCATTCCGGCCAGCCCCGAACTGAACAGCAGCCCCAGTTCGGTGGGTGAGAGTTGCCACTCCGCGCCGATGCTGCTCGCCGCGAACGCCATCGCCAGGACGTCAAACCCGTCGATCAGATTGATCAGCAGGCACATCGCAACGGTACCGATCTGAACAGGATGCATCGGTCGTTCGGAGAGTTCGTTCAGGATCCTGGCGGAGGTTTCCGGCACTCGTGCACCGATGGCTGCAGGCTCGATCACATTCTTCCCAGGTTCCCGTTGACCTGCATGGTGATGAAGCAGCGGGTTTCGGGCAAGCCTGTGCACCGACATGTGTGGCCGCAGTTTTGCCAACCTCTCCGACCCGGCAGGCCATTGGATGTCCGGTGTCTGATCGCGCCGTATCGACGCCTCATTGAGCTTGAGTTGCGGTCCGATCTGCAGGTTGAGAGTTGGATTGACCTGATCACCGCAATACAGAACACTCGAGGCTGGAAGCCTTGTGAACACTCCCTTGAACAGTCCTGCCGCTCATGAAGAATCTGTGCCCACCGAGTATCGGCGAGACAAGGTACGGATTGGCAAGGTTCCCGTCAGCACAAAGATCTTCCAGGGTATCGGTGCCCTGCCGGGAGGCCACAAGGACCTGGCGTTCAACACGTTTCTGCTGCTTTATTACAGCCAGATTCTGGGTGTGCCGGCTTCTTCGGCGTCGGTGGTTCTTGCGATTGCCTTGGTGGTGGACGCCATTACCGATCCGCTGGTAGGTGCGTATTCCGACAATTTCCGCTCGCGTTTTGGCCGGCGTCACCTGTTCATGTATGCCGCAGCGATTCCCCTTGGGCTTTGCATGTTTCTGCTCTTCTCTCCGCCTGCGGGTGCCAGCACCGCGCTCTTGACGGGCTGGTTGCTGACTTTCACTTTGCTGGGACGCTTTGCCTTCACGTTTTTTGTGATCCCCTGGAATGCGCTGGCGGCCGAGTACTCACAGGATTATGTCGAACGCACGTCGATCATCACCTACCGCATGCTGGTTGGCTGGACCGGCGGGTTGCTGTTCTTTTTCCTCGTGTTCACCTTTGTGTTTGAAGGTTCGGCGCAATACCCTGCAGGTCAGCTCGATCCACGCAATTACCCCACCTTTGCCATCATCCTGGGTCTGCTCATTCCGACCTGGTGTCTGCTGACAACCCATCTGACCCGTCGCGAGATTCCCTATCTGCTGCAGCCGGTCAAGCCAACACCAGATTTCCGGTTTCTGGTGTTGCTGCAGCAGATTCTGCTGGCGTTTCGCAGTCCCAACTACCGACGGTTGTTCATCGCGTTCATGTTGTTCAGTGGCATCGCCGGCATCAACGGCGTGTTCGAGATCTACATGAACACCTGGTTCTGGGAGTTCAAGTCCAGTGATCTGCGCTGGTTCGGATTGGTGCTGGTCGGTGCGTTGCTGGCGTTTGCCGTGGTCCCGGTGCTCCAACGACGTTTCGAGAAGCACACGATCCTCGTGGGGGCACTTGGTAGCAGCCTGGCCCTGGGGATGTTGAAGGTCAGTTTACGGTTTCTCGATATCCTGCTAGCCAATGGCGATGCCATGCTGCTGGTGGCCTTTGTGATCCATGCCAGTGTGCTGGTCGCCCTGATCACCATCGCCGCCATCATGTTCAGCTCGATGATTGCTGATCTGGTGGATGAGCAGGATCTGCGGATGAACATGCGTCAGGAAGGGGTGTTCACGTCCGCGATCGGGTTTGCCACCAAGTCGGTCTCGAGCATCGGGCTGATCGTTGGTGGCCTGCTGCTCGATCTTGTCATCGTGTTTCCGCGTGGCGCAGGACCGGGCGAGGTGGATGCCGACACGCTGTTCAGACTGGCCGTCATCGATGGCCTGATCGTCCCCTCGCTCTATATCATCCCGATCTACCTGTTGACCCGGTATTCGCTGACACGTGTGCAGCTTGAAGACATTCAGGCCGATCTCGAACGACGCAACTGACAGGTTTGCACCAGTTCCCGAAACCTGGCCTGGTTTGCCGGGGGAGACAGGATAGAGGGTACAATTTCATCGTCTCAATCCGCGAAACCGCGATATCTACAGGAGTACCACGCCATGACCCGACCGATGCCCAATGATCCGTTCCTGCAGGGAGCGTTTGCACCGCTCGGCGCAGAATGCGACGCACCCGACCTGATGGTGAAAGGCGAACTGCCTGCGGACCTTGCCGGAACCTATTACCGCAATGGACCCGATCCGCTGCACGCCCCACGCGAGGGTGATCAGTATCACTGGTTCGATGGCGACGGCATGATCCACGCGTTCAACATCGACAACGGGCGTGTGTCCTGGCGCAATCGCTGGGTCAGGACCCGCAAGTTCGAACTGGAACGTGCTGCAGGCAAGAAACTCTATGGGGTATTTGGCAATCCCATGATGTCCGATCCCTCGGTAGTGAATGAGGAATACAACACGGCGAACACGAACATCGTCGAGCATCAGGGCCGGTTGCTGGCGTTGATGGAAGGTGCACTGGCCGTTGCGATCGAACCGAAGTCGCTGGCGACCAAAGGCACGATCAGTTTTGATGGCCAGATCAACGGCCCGATCACTGCACATCCAAAGTTCGATGTGCAGACTGGTGAGATGATCTTCTTTGGCTACAGCGCCACGGGACCTGCCAGCAAGACGCTGCGCTACAACGTAGCCGACAAAAACGGCAAGCTCACCCGCAACGAGTTTTTTGATGCTCCGTTTCCGGCGATGGTGCACGACTTTTTCGTGACAAAAACCCACGCGATCTTCCCGATCTTCCCACTGACGACCAGCATCGAACGGGTGATGACCGGAGGCCCGATGATGGCCTGGGAGCCGGACAAGGGGTCACATTTCGGAGTGATTCCTCGCGACGGTACGGCAGCCGATGTGCGCTGGTTTACCGGCGATTCGCGGTTCATGTTCCATATGATGAATGCCTGGACCGACGGTTCGAAACTGCACGCCGACGTGACCGGTTCCAACGCAACACAGTTTGCGCCGAAGCTGGATGGCAAGATGGCCGATGTGTCCGATGGGGTAGCGCCAACCTTCCGGCGCTGGACCGTGGATCTTGCCGACAACACCAACTCGATCAAGGAAGAACTGTTCGACGATTTTGCCTGTGAATTTCCGCGTACCGATGACCGCTTGAGCACCTATGCCTACCGGCACGGTTATGCGGTGGGATCACCGTCAAATCGACTGGGTGGTTTTTCACACGTGGTTCACTACGACACCCATGATGGCAATCGACGTCGCACCTGGACACCCGGTCCGGGATACTCGCTCGGCGAGGCGATCTTTGCACCGGCCAGCAACGCCAAGGCAGAAAATGATGGTTATCTCATCGTGCTGGGCTTCAACGAAGCCACGCAGAAGAGCGACCTCTTCATCCTGCGCGCAGACGATGTGGAAAAAGGACCGGTGGCAACGGCCATGCTGCCGATGCGGATACCTGCCGGTTTCCACGGGAACTGGGTGGCTGCCTGATCGCAGGCGCCAGGCGTTGAAAGGGCAGGGGCGGTCCGGACTGACCGCCCCATTCTGACCGCCTCTTTCAGACCGCCCCTTTCAGACCGGGTCAGCTGGCCCGTGGTGGCGCGGACTTCGCGATACCAAACCAGTCCACGTTCCTGGATACATACATCGCCATTCCCAGTACCAGGAACAGCAGTGCCGAGCCCAGCAGCAGGGCGTAGTCCTCGGCGTTCAATACCGTAAAGAGTACCCCGTAGACCACCGCGAGGCCGGCACTGAACCCGCCTGCGCGAGCCGTACTTTTCAGCACCGAGCGCAGGTAACCGCCGATCAGCAACACGCAGGCCGTGGTCGATACGAGGTAGGCTGCCGCAAAACCGACATGCTCCGACAGCGACAGCAGGAGCAGGTAGAAGATCACCAGGGCCATGCCGACAAACCCGTATTGCACGGGGTGGACGGTCATGGACTTCAGTACCTCGAACAGGAAAAACCCGGCGAAGGTCAGGGCGATGAACAACAGGCCGTATTTGAGGGAACGTTCGCTCTGTACATATTGGTCGACGGGATCGACCAGGCTGACGCCAAAGTCCCGCCCATGGAGTTCCTCGCAGGCCGTACTGTCGAAACACGTGTCGAAGAGCGACTGCAGGTTGGTGGCGAAGAAGGATGTCGACCAGCGGGCGTCGAAGCCGTTTGTCGAAATGTTGCGCTCAACCGGCAGAAACTCGCCGATGAACGACGGATGCGGCCAGTTGGACGACAGCCGCACCTGCGTGGTCTTGCCGACCGGCATGAGGCGAAGCTGTTCCGTACCTTGCAGGTTGAGTGGAATTTCGAAGGCATGACTTTGCTCGTGTGCCCCATCAGCCACTGGCACTTCGGCGTGGGCACCTTCTCCGAGGATCGGGCTGCTGGCACCCGGCAGAAAGGCCACCTCTGCATCATCAAAGGACAGTTTCAGTCCCGATTCTATTCCCCGGATATCGCTGATGCCGATGCTGAGCACGGGTTGCCCGAAGCTGTAGTCGACCAGGTCCTGGGTCACGCCGAAGTGCGGGGGTACAAGGAATACCCCCTTGAGGAGGGTCCTGGCGCGATACAGATGTGCACGGTAGATGCCCCGTGCGCGCACTTCGTTGGTCAGGGTACCGTCGATCACCAGAGAATCCGGCAGGATGTGCAGGTGCCCGGTTTCCAGGCGTTCGACCGTCTGGGTACCCACACCATCGACGGGAACGGTCTCACGAACCACTTTTTGCCAGGGAATGACCAGCACAGGACCGCTCACTTTCTGCTGATAGGCAGAGTTGCGTGCGATGTCCTGTTTGACCGTGAGGCTGCGTTCCTGGCGTTCGTAAACGATGTTCTGCACGGCGCCAAGACAGATCAGCAGCACGATGGAGAGACCGCATATGGCGAGCAGGCGATAGAGAAGTTGGCGTTGCACGACGGGTTTGCTCCAGATGAATGAAGGAGTGCCCAGCCTGTCTTTCCATTGTGGAGATCGGGTGATCTTTGTGTAGAAAGCGCGTGGAGTGCGTGTGGAATCAGTGTGGAGATTGCAGGGGTTGGTGCCTGTTCGTGTAGTTGGGCAAGGTCAGGCAGGCCGCCACTCCCTCTTGCGTATTGCTGATACTCAGCGCGCCACCGTGCAGCACTGCCACTTCCTCGACAAAGTTGAGGCCCAGGCCAGTGCTCTTTCGACCCGTGTTTGGTCGTGGCAGGGAATAGAACCTCTCTTTCAGACGTGGCAGGGCGTAAGCCGGAATCGGTGCACCGCTGTTGCCGATCCGGATGGTGAGATCACTGTCGGTGGACATTGTGTCCACCCGGATGTGACCACCATCCGGCGTGAACTCGATCGCATTGTCGAGCAGGTTGCTGAGGCCGTGCTGCAGGAGAAAGCGCTCGCCGTGAACATACAGGTTGGCGGGAATGTCGATCACCAGCTGCTGGTTGCGTTGCCGCAACCTTGGCATCTGACTGTCGATGACTGCGTTAACCAGTTCGTGGACCGAAAGTGCTCCAGGTGACTCGAGGCCCTGCCGCGACTCCACCTGAGACAGATCCAGCAGGCGCTCACTCAACTGGTGGAGGCGTTCGGCCTCTGTTTCGATGTTGAGCAGGAACCGATTCCGGTCAGTCTCCGAGAGATCCTGGTGCAAGAGCTCGGCCGCGCCATTGATGGCCGCCAGCGGCGTCTTCAACTCATGAGTCAGGGTCTGCACATAACGTTCAACATAGGCCTTGCCTTCCAGCTGGACACGCATGGCCTCAACGGCACCTGCCAACTGCTTCAGGTCGCTCCCGTTCAGGTGCGGAATCACCGCCCGTTCCCCTTCACTGATGGCCGTGGCGTAACTGGTCAGTTGTTTCAGCGCGCGCCCGAATCGCCAGGACAACACTGCACCGAACAACAGCCCCAGCGTTATCAGTCCACCACCGATCAGCGCCAGTCGTCGTTGCGAACGTTCGATGTAAGGCTGCAAGGTATGGTTCGGCTTGGCGACGGTGAGCACGCCGACGATCTGGTCCTTCACCCGTATTGGCGCGGCGACGTACATGACCGTCGAGTTTTCATCTGCTGGATCATCGCGGGTGGAGCGTGCGCCATACTTGCCCTGCAGCGTCAGGTAGACGTCGTTCCAGGTGGAATAGTCCTCACCAACGGCGAGTCCTGCGGAATCAAAGCGGACGATACCGCGGTGGTCCGTGATGTAGATCCGGTGACTGACTTCGTCCTTTGGCATCCCCCAGATGTCGGCCGCCGGCCTGCGGGCCTGATAGCGCGCCAGTACCGATGCCAGCCTGCCCGCCTGCAGGTCGGGTGGTTCGAATTCTCCGGCCACCAGTTCGGCCAGCAGATTGGCCGTGTCCACCAGCGCCTCCTCAGTGGATTGGCGGACAGCCGGTTTGATCTCTTCATTGACCATCTGCAGCACGAAAAAGCCGATCAGCCCGACAAAGACACCATAGACGAGGAAGATGCGCAGACCCAGTGACAAAGGCATGAACGTCAGCTGCCCGCCTTGTTCGAAGGCCGTTGATAGCTGTACCCAAAACCCCGGTTGGTGTGAATCGGTTCGCGTTGCGTGTTCACCTGACGGAGCTTGGCACGCAGGCTCTTGATATGGCTGTCGATGTTTCGTTCATATCCCGCATGGGAGCTGATTCCCCCTGCCTGCAGGAGCTGCTCCCGTGAAAATACACGTTCGGGCTGGCGCACCAGGCACGCCAGAATTTCGAACTCGAAGCGTGTCAGGACCAGAGGCTGACCCACAAAACTGATCTGTTGGCGAGTGGTATCGATCACAAACTCGGGATCGGCGTCGATCGCACTGCCTGATTCCGGACTGCCCGCCCTGGCGTTACCGGTCCGCTTGAGAATGCCTCGAATTCGAGCGGCGACTTCGCGTGGGCTGAACGGTTTGACGACATAATCGTCGGCACCGATTTCAAGCCCGACGACACGATCCACCTCGCTGCCCCGAGCCGTGAGAAACAGCACTGGCACTTCGGAAAAGAGCCGCAGGCGCTTGCACGCTTCAAACCCGTTCTGATCCGGCAGACCCACGTCCAGGATCACGAGGTCTGCGCGGTGTTCCTGCAGATAGGCAATCGCTTCGCCGGCCAGGGTTGTCCAGTGTGTTGAATGTCCATCGGCAGTCAGCGCGTAAACCAGCGTATCGGCGATGGCCGGTTCGTCCTCCACGATCAGGATGTGAGACATCTGGCTGGTTCACCCAACAACGGCAGGAATGGCAACCGGACTTTACTGGCTGGCCGAACAGAAGTGGAGTGCGATACCCTCATTGGACGGAGGAATCCCATGAATGACACCAGGCCAGAACGAACCCTGCACCGAATCTGTCCGATCTGTGAAGCCGGGTGTGGTTTGCAGGTGACCATGCGTGGGGAAACCATCGTCCGTATCCGGGGGAACGACGACGATCTGTTTTCAGAAGGCCATCTTTGTCCCAAAGGTGTCGCATTGGCACAGTTGCACACAGACCCGCGCCGCATTCTGCGGCCTCGCGTCAGGGATGAAACCGGCACACGAACGACGACCTGGAATGAAGCCTTTGGTGTGGCTGCCCGGCGTCTGACCGAGCTGCGTCATCGATACGGAAATGATTCGGTGGCGATCTACATAGGCAATCCTTCGGCACACAACGTCGGGTTGGGGATGGGGCTTGGAGTGTTCGCCGGGCAACTCGGTTCGCGGAATCTGTATTCCGCAGCCAGTGTTGACCAGCTGCCCAAACAACTGGCGAGCGAGCTGATGTTCGGCAATGACATGGCGGTACCGGTTCCGGATATCGTGCACACCGACTTCCTGTTGATGCTGGGTGCAAACCCGGTGGTCTCGAACGGCAGTCTGTGGATGGTGCCCGGGTTCCGCGACAAGATCCGTGCCTTGCGGGCCGGTGGTGGACGTCTGGTGGTCGTCGATCCCCGTCGGACGGAAACCGCTCGACTGGCTGATCAGCATCTGGCGCTGCGCCCAGGGTCCGATGCCTGGTTGCTGGCAGCATTGATCAACGAGCTGACACAGACCGGCGTGGTTCTTTCTGGTGCTTATGCAACACGCGGTCTTTCGAGCCTGCTGACGACGCTTGGCTCCATCGACATGAACGAGGCTGCACAGCGGACGGGGTTGTCTGCAGAGGTGATCCGTGGGTTGGCGGCGCAGCTTCGTGCGGCGCGATCGCCGGTCGTTTATGGTCGGGTCGGCACAACACTGCAGGCTTTTGGCACACTCGCGAGTTTTCTGGTTGAAACCCTGAATCTGTTGCTGGGCAGCCTCGACGTGCCAGGTGGTGCGCTGTTTGGCGAACAGGTGTTCGCGAGTCCACCAGCATTGGCCAGGACCGGTGTCGACGGTCTCGAATACGCACGCTGGCACAGCCGCGTTTCCGGTCGGCCCGAAGTGGGTGGACAACTGCCGGTGACCTGCCTTGTGGAAGAAATCGAAACGCCGGGTCCGGGACAGATCCGTGCACTGGTCTGTTTTGCCGGAAATCCGTTGTTGTCCAACCCTGACGGCAATCGACTGCGCAAAGCCCTTGAGTCCCTGGAACTGATCGTGGCGGTAGACATCCTGGAGTCGGAGACTGCCTCGCTTGCGCATGTCCTGCTGCCAGGCACGTCTCCCTTCGAAGAGAGCCACTACGATCACTACCTTGGTTCGTGGGGCTGGAAAAACGTGGCCCGCTATTCGCCGCCGTTGATCACCATGAGCGATCGCCCCGATGAATGGAGCCTGTGCCTGCAAATGGCCTTTGGGCTGTTATCGGGCGGGCAGGTTGCCGACGCGGCCACGCTGGCCGGTTTTGAAGATGACGTGGTGGCCAGCGCCGTGCACAAATATGTCAGCGATCCGGACGGAGCGATACACGCACGTGATGTGCAGGAAATCCTCGGGCTGATCGAGCCGGCAAAAGGGGTTGAACGTCTGCTGGATCTTGGTTTTCGTGCCGGTCCGTTTGGTGACGCCTTCGGACAAACCCGGGGTCTGACCCTCGCCCTGGTTGGTGCGGCGCCCAATGGTGTGGAGTTGGGCCCGCTGCGATCGAGACTCAAGGAAGAGATTCGCCACCACGATGGAGTGATGGATCTGGCGCCGCCTCTGGTGCTTTCGGAAATCGAACGATTGAAGAACACCGCACCCGCCGGTGGGCTGGTACTGGTGGGCCGACGCAACGTGAAATCCAACAATTCGTGGCTGACGGGTGTTCGCGGGCTCGACCGGGGAGTGGACGTGTGTGTGATCGAAATGAATGAAGAGGACGCCAGGGCCCGCCAGATTTCGCAGGGAGATCGGGTCCGACTCTTCAACGCTGTCGGCTCGATCCAAGCCCGGGTGGTATTGGGTGATTCCATGCGAAGCGGTGTGGTGTGCCTTCCGCATGGTTTTGCGCGCGCCAATTACAATCTGCTGGCAGCGGCAGATGTCGTCGACGAACCTACGGGGACGGCGGCGCTGAATGGCATCGCAGTGGAAGTTGAGCGGTTGGGCATTTGTTGATGGGCAGGTCGGGACGCTGGTCCATCGTGTTGGCTTTTTTGTTGCTATCGGGAGAAGTCGCCGCCGTGCCGGATGCAAACGCCTGGAATTTCTGGAATGTGGAAGGCAACGTCTCGCAGGTCGAGCATGGACCGTGGCAGCGCTTCCTGGACCGATATCTGGTTGGTTCGGCCGACGGCGTCAACCGGCTGAAGTACCGGGCGGTCAGTTCCGAAGGCCGTGCGACTCTCCGGAGCTACGTCGATGGACTGGCCGCGCTCGATCCGCGCGGGCTGACACGGGCTGCACAGCAGGCCTACTGGATCAATCTCTATAACGCGCTGACCGTCCTGGTGGTGCTCGACTATCCGCGCAAGCGCAGTATTCTGCGCATGGGCCGCAAGCTGTTGTCCATAGGCCCCTGGGATGATGAAGTTGTGCAGATCGAAGGGCAGCGGTTGACGCTCAATGACATCGAACACCGCATCCTGCGTCCGCTGTATCGTGATGAACGGGTTCACTTCGCCGTGAATTGTGCCAGCACCGGCTGTCCCAACCTCGCCCCGCAGGTTTACACGGGTGCCAATCTGGAGACGATGCTGGAGCGGCAGATGAATGAGTATCTGCAGCACCCACGTGGCCTGCAGCTGAAGGGAGGTGAGCTAGTTGCATCGAGCATCTTCGATTGGTATCGCGTTGACTTCGGCGACGACGAAGCAGCGGTGCGTACCTGGCTTGCCAAACGACAGGTGGTTCTGGCTGATGCCTTGCTGGACCCTGAGGTCGACCTGCGTTTTGACTACGACTGGGCTCTGAATCTGGTGGAGTGAGCCATGCACGTGAAGATGAATCCTGGAGCAAGACGATGATTGAACTGGACAGCGCCCTGCCGAACGTGACCCCAATGAAACACCCCACTCGCCCCGGCATCACTCTTGGCATGGGGAGTGCGGCCGGCACCCGGATTTCTCCGGTATGGCAGATGGGGCCATGGCAACTGCAGTTTGTCACGCTCGCCGGCGGCGAGACGCTTTCGTTGGCGCCGGTAGCAGGTGAGCGTCATGTCAAGGTGATCCTTGGCAGCCTGGAGGAACCTCGACGCCGTGCCTACCCGGCCGTTGGTTCGGTGGTCACCACGCGAGTCACCAAAAATTCAGTCACGGCCGGATCGGCAGGCGCGCTGATCTCGATCTTCACGGCCAGTGCAGCAGTGGATGGGTCGCTGGATGCGATGGAGCAACTCCGGATCACCGGTCCGCTGGACGCTCATCTTGGCTGGCAGTCGTTCGAGCAGCGATTCAGCGGGTTTACCCCCTTTTTCAATGACAAGGATGCGCATCTGGCTGCGGGATTCCATCTGCTCGACACGGTCGACAGTGATGGCCCCGAGATTTGTTATATCTACTTCTGGACGGCCGGCAAAGGTGTCGACCTGTCGACCCACAATCATGGGAACACGCCCTCGGAGCTGTCCCCTGCGTTTGCAGAAGTACACCAGGTACTCAACAACGGGACAGGCAGCGGCGGCATGTACCGGACCGCGGAACCTGGCGCGGCCGAGCGAACCCGTCTGCCCATGCAGCGAGGTGATGAGCATGGTCCTTTTTTTGAGATCGATGCCGGGACCGGCCTGGCCCGACTGCGTGCAAACGGTGCGGTCGAGTACCCATGGCATGGCTGGGAAGCGGGCAATGACGATCGACCTGGCCAGCAATACGACCTGGTGGCTGCCTACGAAATCACTGCGCCCTATTCGAAGACATGAACAGTCAGCGCCCGGATCGGCCCGTCGTGCGCCATGGTGCAGTCTGACGATGTATCTGCCAGACCACTTTGCGGAAACCCGGCGTGACCGGTTGTTGCGGACCATGAACGACTGGCCGCTGGCCACCATCATCCGGGAAAGACCTGGCGGTCTGATTGCCGATCACGTGCCTTTGATCGTTGTTGAAGAGGCTGGCAAGTTGCACTTGCAGGGTCACGTTCCACAAGCCAATCCGCTGGCGGGCGATGGCGCGGACCAGTCAACGGTACTGGTCATCTTCCATGGCCCCGACGCCTACATTTCTCCGTCGTGGTATCCGGCGAAACAGGCGCACGGACGGGTGGTGCCGACGTGGAACTACCAGGTGGTGCATGCGAGGGGGCGGTTGAATGTGATCAGCGATCCGGCCTGGATACGTCGACAGATCGATGCACTGACCACAGCGCAGGAATCGGGAATGGCGGAACCGTGGCAAGTGGATGATGCCCCGGAACCTTACACCTCAAAGCTTGCCAGTCAGTTGAAAGGCATCGATATCGAAGTCAGCGAGTTGATCGGTAAAACCAAGGCCAGCCAGAATCAGCCAGAGGAAAATCGACGAGGGGTGATCGCCGGACTGCACGAGATGCCGCAGGACAGTCGGCTGAGCATGGAAGCGCTGGTTCGTCAATCCCTTGAAGCCGATTCTGACTCGGGGGCTGCGCGATAACGGGTTCCCGCCCGGTCCATTCATGAGTCTTTTCCGCCATGATTTGTCTGTCGAATCGGCACTCGATCCGTGAACCGGATCACCAAATTCCAAATTGCCCCGGATTTGTAAGTGCGGTCGTGAGCACTGACTCGTCATGCGGCGGTTTTGAGTCATACGCTTCGGATCTCCAGATATCACCGGCGCTGCGATTCCGTGAGCAGCCCCAGATCCTTGAACAGCTGACACCATGTGGACACCCGTACGTTTCGACGACACGCTTGAACGCGACTACCAGGCAGAACTTGCGCCACGCAAGATCCTGCTTGCGCGCGTGACGATGCTGCTGGCCACTGTCCTGAACCTCGCCTATGCGCTGCTTGACCCTTGGGTCATCGAGTCGGCGCTGGATGAGGTCTGGCTGCTTCGAGGTCTCATCGCTATGAGCGCCCTCGTTTGTCTTGCCTGGTCCTGGCATCCCGCATTCCCCAGATTCTACGCTGTCGCCACGATCGCTCCGCTTGCGCTCATGGGAGGTTGTATCGTCCGCATGATCTACATCGCCTCGCCAGAGGATTTTGCCTACTACAACTATTTCATGGGATTGATTCTGATCGCGACGGCGCTGCATGCACTGACGTTGCTGAGTATCCGGTTGACCAGCGGAATGTCCGGCAGCTTCGTGGTCGCCTATCTGCTGGTGGCGGTCTTCGAACAGAATTATCTGGCGACCGGTAACGAAGCAATGCTGGCCACAAACCTGTTGAGCTTTGTCTCGGTGGTACTCATATCGATCGTCGCCCAAGCGGTTCGTGATCAGTACGCACGCGAAAACTATCTGCTTCGTCATTCACTGGCGCGCGATGTCGAGTACAAGGACGAGGCCAGACGCAGGGCGATCTGGATCGCTGAAAACGATCTGCTGACTTCCATCGGTAACCGCCTGTACTTTGAGCGGGAAGCAGCGCAGTTGATGGTACGTGCGGTGAATCAGCGACGGTACGCCTTTCTGCTGTTCATCGACCTGAACGGGTTCAAGGCCATCAATGACAACTACGGACACGCCGTCGGCGACCGGGCATTGAAGTTTGTTGCCGAGCAGCTGTACATGTGCCTGCAGCCAGATGACGTCCTGGCCAGGAATGGTGGTGACGAGTTTGTCGTCTGTCTGGTGCGGAAAGATCAAGAGTCCATATCACTGGTGGTGACACGCATGCTCAGCCTGTTGGGCACTGGCTTGCGGATTCGCGGTACGGTCATCCCCATCGGCGCCAGCATTGGCATAGCCTGCGCGCCGCTGGACGGAACCACGCTGATCGATGTGCTGGCCGTAGCTGACCGCGAGATGTATCGGATCAAGAACCTTGGTATCGCCGGGTTTTCCCTCAGCGAAGGCATTCGCAGGCATGCGCTGCAGGAGAATGAGGTTGCGATGCCGGTCCGTCGGTCGGGTTGATGCCTTCTCTTTTTGTCTTGCCTACGGGCATCCTGCCGCCTTCTTTTTTCCGCTCACTGGCGTTCGCTGGGGGCGCTACCGGTCGCTTCGCTCCCTCACACCGGCGCAATCGGCTTCGCCGATAGTGCCGGTGGGGCGGCACTTCCGTGTGCCGCCTTGCTCATGTCACCAGCCTCGCGCCTGCAGGATTCCGTTGGCTGGATGAATGATGCGAACAGTCGATTCGGGAACTTGAGGACGCGGTCGATGGGTGCATGCCCGAAACCCGCAACGATGTTGGATCACATCGCCCGGCCATGGATGGCCGGGCCCGCAACGGTATCGGCGTAGCCGATTCCCTCAGCGTGAGGGAGCGAAGCGACCGTTGGCGCCGGAAGGGCAGGATGCCCGTAGGCAAGAAAAAAGCGGCTACCGCTCCGTCGGATCCGCACCATCCTTTGGCGCGCCGGTGCCGGAGGAACCCAGAAAAAGCTTGCGGCCATCAGTGAAGGTGACATCACGACCGTTGGCGCGCAGGGAGCGATCCTTTGACTGATACCCGTCGACAACGATCACGGTGCCGATCTGAAGTGTCTGTTTTGTGAGGCCGCGTCGGAGCAGCGTGTTGGGGGTGCCCCCTTCAACCATCCAGTTTTCCTTGGAACCGTCTTCCTTGGTGACCTCCATGTGAATCCAGGCGTGTGGATTCACCCACTGGACCTTGGTGATCGGTCCACGCAGAACCAGCGGTCGGTTGGGGTCGAATTCAGCACCAAACGCATGGTGTGCCTGGGCGACTGGCAGGAGGAACAGAGTGAGGCCAATCAATGCAAGACTGCGAATCCACATGAAAAACTCCAGTAATGAGGCGGCACGCAGCGAGAACCGGGGCAGCCGGCATCAAGGTTAAATGGGAAGGGCGCCGCCAGTCCAGCCAGCGTCGGCCAAAGCATCAGGTACCCGTCGCCATCGTCCGATTGAGATAGGCCTTCAATCTCTCCCACGCATCGATGGCAGGACCGGTGTTTGTTTCGGGATCCCGTTCGACGTGCAGCCAGAAACCATGCTTCACTTCGTCGTAGATGTGAACATCGTTCTTGATGCCGATGGTCCGCAGGGTCTCTACAAACGTGTTGACGCTGTCCAGAGGTATGCCTGGATCGTCCTTCGCGAATGTTCCGTAGATTTCGTGATGGATGTGCTGCATTCGCTGCGGGTCATTCAGAAGGCGGCCATAAAAGATTGCCGTACCGTCGTGATGTTCGCCACCCATCGCAAAGGACAATGCAACGCCACCGCCGTAACACCAGCCGATCGTCGCTACCTTGCCGGTGGCATCACTGCGACCCTTGAGCAGCTTCACCGCCGCGTTCAGATTGGCAATCAACTGATCCGGCCTGGCCAGGGTTTCCTGAACAAGGGCCATATTCTCTTCGGGATTGTTACCCAGCCGGCCGCTGTAAAGGTCGGCGGCGAGTGCCAGGTAGCCCTCGGCCGCAAACGCGTCAGCAGTTTCCTTGACTCGTGGGACCAGGCCATTCCACTCGTGAATCAGGATGACGGCGGGAAACGGACCGGCTCCTTCCGGAACCGCGAGGTAACCCATCGTTTTGGGATCGGCTTCGAAGTAGCCGACGTTTGCACCCTGGAGGGCGGCAGCCTTGCCGACGATTGCGGCCGGGAGTGTTCCGGGCGCAGTTGCAGCCCTCGGTACGGTTGCCTCCAGCGATAGTGCAACAATCAATAATCCCAGGGTGATCAAAAGTCTTGCGTGCATGTGTCCCTCCCGCGTCGACTGCCTGCTTCGATTCATCCGGTCTGCCCGATGCCAGACATCCCCCAAAAACCAGAAAAGTCAGCCTGTGACCCGTCCTGGTTTGCTGCCCCCAACTCCCCCAAAGAGCGTGGTAGCCCAAAGAGGGTACCACGACCGTAGAGCCGGAAAAGGCCTGTCGGCGGATCGGCGGTTGCCCGTCCATGTTGTCCTGCGTGGGCTCTGCCCGGCGGGACTCCGGGCCTGCCGCTTCCTGCTCTGCAGTGTTAGGCTCTTCCAGCCTGGAAACTCCACGACGATTTTTCGCGACGGGAAGCGCAGACGTGCAACTGCAGCGGAAGATTCATGAATGGACCGGGCTGGAACCAAACCCTGCAGGAGAAGTGCATGCTCGCAAGAACGCCCTTCGTGGCAAAAACCGAATTTGAATCGGAGACCGGATGGACTTTCAAACCTGAAGGCGCCTGCAAGGCCGAGGTCTGTATTCCCCTTGCGGCACCCGTTGGTGAGCGGGTTGATCTTGTCGCCATTGCCGGCGAGATGGGACTGCCTGTGGTGAGCGATCCCGAACTCGGATATTGGGCCGTCGGTCCGGAAAGCGTGGGCGCACGTGCGCTCACCAGTGCAGAGGCACCGTCGCTGGTCCTACCTGATCTCGACGGCAACCTGTTCGATCTGGCCTCCCTGCGTGGCAAGAGGGTACTGCTGTATGCCTGGGCGCCGTATTGAGGCTGCTCCCGCGACCTGCCCGTGTGGCAGGCATGGCGAGACGAGATGGCAGGGTATGGCTTCGAACTGGTTACTGTCGGACTGGATGCGCTGGGTGCTTCGGGCTGTCGTGAATTCATGGAGGCGGCCAAGCCGACACACCCCATGCTGCTGGACACTCATCATGTGCTGGCGGCCAAGTTTGGCGTCATCAACATTCCCCAGGCCATCTGGATCGATGAAGACGGCATGATCGTTCGCCCTGCCGAAGCGGCGCCGGCCCCGCCACAGCCCGTGGCACCTGCAGCACCACCGCCTCCGGCGGGGGCCATGCCACCCCGGTTTGTCGAGATGATGGGTGAGGCCATGAAAATTCCGCGTGCAACCGGCGAGTACCACGCCGCGCTTCGCGACTGGATCATCAATGGCAAACGCAGTGTGTATGCACTGTCGCCCGACGAAGTAATGCGACGATCCAGGCCACGCTCTGCAGAAGTTGCACGTGGTCATGCCCACTTCGAACTGGCTTGTGCACTGGAAATTGATGGGCACCATGATCGTGCAGTAGTGCATTTCCAGGCAGCCCATGCCCTGGTACCGGATAGCTGGACGTTTCGTCGGCAGGCCTGGTCCTTGGAAGTGGTGGGTGATGGACCATTGCGACGCTTCTGGCAGGGTCCGCATCCTGACCGCCCGGAGGATTGGCCGTATGCAGGTGACTGGCTGTCAGATGTACGCAAGGTTGGCGCTGAAAATTACAGTGAACCCTGGCAGCCCTGAGTTACCCGTGTCTCCTGGGTGAAGGCAACGGGAAAGACAGGCAGTGTGGACGCTGAGGCTGCACTGCCCAATTGATGAAGGGGGGGCGGTGGATCCACAGGCACGAATCGTCAGACTGCACGACATCCTGAGTGGTCGGTCCACGCCCATCCAGGCAGTGGCCCTGCAGGAAGCCCTGGGCTGCTCCCGGACCACGCTGCAACGCATGCTCACCCGGTTGCGTGACGAATTGCACGCGCCGGTGATGCATGTGGCCGAGCAGGGTTATTGTTACGACGTCGCAGCCGGCTCCTATGAATTGCCCGGCATGTGGCTGGATGCCGATGAACTGGCGAGCCTGATGGTGGTTGATGCACTGCTGGCACGGCTTGAATCCGGTGTGCTGCAAAGCCAGACCCGCCTGCTGCGTGCGCAGATCGAAGTGCTGCTCGCACAGGCTGTGGTTGACGAGAGCGTGGACGCCGCACGTTTGCGAGAGCGAATGCAGATTGTGACTCCCAGATTCCTGGCACAACGACCAGAGATCTTTGCCACCGTCTGCGAGGCGACGTTGCATGGGCAGCGACTGACCTTCGCCGATTATGCCCGCAAACGGGGTGAACCCCAGACCCGTCACGTTTCTCCACAGCGGCTGCTGTACTTCCACGAAAACTGGTTCCTGCAGGCGTGGTGTCACGATGTCGGGACCTCACACGTTTTTGCACTGGCCAGGCTGCACCACATCAAGCCCGCTGCCGGTAAGGTGCATGCGGTCGACTCACACGCCTTCGAACACGGTCGACTCGCCGGTGCGACCCCGATACGCCATGTCGCACGCCTGCGTTTCATGCCATCCGCAGCGGCCAGCGTGGCCGGCGAGTTCTGGCATCCGGAGCAACACGGGCAGTTTGCCACCGACGGCACCTATGAACTCAGCGTTCCTTATCGTCAGGTACAGGATATCCTCGGCCAGATCCTTGGCCACGGTGCGGCGGTGTTCGTGGAGAGCCCCAAGTCATTGCGCAAGTCGGTCGTGAAAGCACTTGACCGTGCGAGTGCTCGTTATACGGAGCGATGAAAATCGTCCTGGGAGTGACCTGCTTGTGATCCAGGTCGGAGACCGGGGTGGGTACATGATGCTGGATTGCGACGGCCCATTGGCGGCGCACAAGCCCTGCTCGATGCTGCCGGTCTTTGAAATCGAGGCGCGTCCCGTTGTTCCCGCTATGGATGCAGTGCAAGTGGACCAGGAGGCGATGGCCTTTCGTGATGGACTCAAGCGGAAATGGAACAACAGGCGATTGGCCTGACCAGCGGCTCACGCGGGAAGCTCGAAAATTTTCACGCCTCTTGATCAAACGATAGACCGCATGCCGGCTTGCCGCCGCCTGCTGGTATCCATCGCTGTACTGTGGTGGTTGCCGGCAGGGTGGCTCGTTGCCGCTCATACCCCGGTTGAAGCTGACAAGTTGTTCAACGTTGCGGAAAGCCTGGGCTCGGTCACCTGCAGAAATGCCGAACCGCTTCGCCAGCCTTTTTTTGGCGATCTGCATGTCCACACTCGACATTCTCTCGATGCCAGCACGCAAGGGACGTTGACCACACCCGATGAGGCCTACCGATTTGCCAGAGGTGCGGAGCTGGGCGTCCAGCCATGGCTCGAGGACGGCCGACCGGGCCGCTTCATCCGGCTCGAACGACCGCTCGATTTTGCGATGGTCTCCGATCATGCCGAACTGTTTGGCGAAACGAGCATCTGCACCGATCCATCCCATCCGCAGACGAACTCCTGGCAATGTGCGCTCTATCGTCGAACTCCCCGGTTGGCCTACTACTGGTTCAACTACTGGTCGGCCATGCAGGCGGAACGCGTCGGATTCTGCGGCAAGGACAACGATGTCTGCCTCAAGGCAGCAACAGGAAGCTGGCAGGAAATGCAGCGTGCTGCAGCCGTGCACAACGATTCAACAACCGACTGTGTGTTTACAACCTTTGTCGGGTACGAGTGGACGGGCGGGTTCCTTGGAGACGCATCAGGCAACATCCATCGCAATGTAGTGTTTCGAAGCGACAACGTAACGCCACGGGCTTATTCCTTCATCGATGAACCCAGTGCCGAACAGCTGTATGCCGCTCTGGACGCCCACTGCCGGGTTGAAGAAGGGTGTGAGGCACTGGTCATTCCACACAACTCCAATCTGAGCGCAGGCATCATGTTTCCACGGAGGAATGCCAGGGGCGAACCGATGTCCGCCGATTCGGCGGCGATTCGGCAACGCTACGAGCGGCTCGCGGAAATCATGCAGCACAAGGGCAGTTCAGAGTGTTATTTCGGACCTCTGCAGGCAACCGATGAAGCGTGCGACTTTGAGCAGTTGCCAGTACGCAGCTTTACCGACAGTTCACCGCCCGGCCCCAACGATGGTTTTTTGCGCCAGGTGCTTGGTGAAGGGCTGGAAGATGCCGAGCTTCTTGGCATCAACCCGTTCAAGTTCGGTTTCATTGGCAGCAGCGATACTCACCTCGGTGCAGCAGGTGCGGTTGAAGAAGACGTGTTTCTCGGCCATGGCGGGGCGGGCATCCCGGCGCGCAGCAGGATTCCGGCCGGACTCCCGGATCGGCTCGAATACAACCCCGGCGGGTTGGCGGTGCTGTGGGCCGAAGAAAATTCGCGTGATTCGCTGTTTGCCTCCATGCAGCGGCGGGAGGCCTACGCCACGAGTGGTCCGAGAATGGTGGTCCGGTTTTTTGGTGGCTGGAACTATCCGGCCAACGCCTGTGCAAGCGACGACTTCGCCGCGACCGGTTACCGGGGTGGTGTGCCGATGGGCGGGGATCTGCCCGACGCAACCGACTTGAACCAACAACCCTCATTCATGCTGAGTGCTCAGCGGGATGCCATCGGACCCGACCTGGGCAATGGCATGCCGCTGGAACGCTTGCAGATCGTCAAGGGCTGGGTCGATGCCGATGACCGTGTTCACAATCAGGTATTGACCGTTGCGAAGGACGATGGTGATGCAAGCGTCGACCCGGCAACCTGCAAGGTGTCCGGTCAGGGAGCCGCCAGCCTGTGCACGGTGTGGCGGGATGAATCGTTCGATCCGGATCAGTCGGCTTTTTATTACGCACGTGTACTCGAATACCCTGTGTGTCGGTGGAGTCAGCGACAGTGCGTGGCGGCAGGTGTGGATTGCTCCCGACCCGAGACGATTGGCCGGGGTCTTTCGGGTTGCTGTGACGCCTCGCATCGACCAGTGATCCAGGAACGAGCCTGGACCTCACCGATCTGGTATACGCCTGCCAACAGACTGCTTGCCAACGAACGGGTTGAAGGTGCTGCAGATGACTGATCACGAGATCATCGAGACTGACGAGGTATGGGCGTGTCACCCATCGCTCGACCTGTTGCTGAGAATCTATCGTCGGGCAGACCTGCAGCTCCCGTTACCACCGATCATCAGTGTCCACGGTGGGGCGTGGAATCACTTTGATCGAACGGCCGGTGCACTTTATCAACGGGCGCTCGCGAGCTCCGGGTATCTGGTGATTGCCGTCGATTTCCGGCAGGGGCCGCAGTACCAGCATCCGCTGGCGAGCGCCGACGTGGTCGCTGCAGTGCGATGGCTGCGTCTCAATGCCGGGCGAATCGGCGCCGATGTATCGCGGATCGGCATGCTGGGCAGTTCATCAGGTGGACACCTGGCGATGTTTGCAGGTGTCCTGCCGGACGCCACTTTCCATCGTGGTACGCCCATCGTCGTGGATGGCGTGGCTGCACTTCACGACGACGTCGAAGCCCGGGTGGACTATCTGATTGCGCTGTGGCCGGTCTCCGATCCGTACTATCGGTATCGATACGCCATACGCGCTGGTATCGAACGACTGTCACAAGCGCACGAACATTTTTATCTGGACGAGGCAGCGATGCGTTCGGCCAGCGTGCCTCGAGTGGTCCAGGCAGGAGAAGCCCAGCATCTGCCACCATTGCTGGTCGTGATGCCCGGTGAAGACGGCAATGTGCCGATGGACATGACCTTCGATCTGCTGAAAGCCTGGCAGGTGCGTGGAGGCTACCTCGAATACGCGCACTTTCCTGGCGAGCCGCACGGATTTGGCTACCGGGCGTCCGCCGCTACAGAGGCCATGGTGGCGCTGATTGAATCCTTTTCCGGTCGCATGTGCCGATGTCAGTGATCCCTGGTTGGATCACCCGTACCAGGCACCTCTGTTTGATGAACGGCAGCCCCGACATCGTGCTCTTCCTTGCCTCGGCAACTGGTACGCAACCAGTCGGAATGGCCTCGGTGTTCCAGCCAGGCGGGCAGATGCTCCGGACAGATACCGGGTCCAGCGTCATTGTGGATGACCGGCTCGGCACCAGAGATACGCCACTGACACCTGGTCAAACGTTACTTCTTGTAACGATTCGGAAGTACGCGGACGGGGCGTCCCATATAGACTGCCCGGCAATCATGACAAGGATGGGCAGATGAAAACTGCAAGACTCGGATCGCTGGAAGTAAGTGTGCTTGGACTGGGTTGCATGGGAATGTCACAAGCCTACGGGGAAGCCGACCTCGAAGAATCCGAGCGCACGCTGCATCGCGCACTGGACCTTGGCATCACTTTCCTGGACACCGCGAATGTGTACGGGATGGGCCACAACGAATCCCTGCTGGGTCGTGTTCTCAAATCACGTCGCCAGGAGTTTGTGCTGGCAACAAAATTCGGCATCGCTGTCGGAGAAAAGGGAGCACGTGGCATCAATGGCCGGCCCGAGCAGGTTGAAGCTCGCTGCAACGAGAGTCTTGCTCGCCTGCAGACCGATGTCATCGATCTTTATTACCTGCATCGTGTGGACCCGGATGTACCCATCGAAGACACCGTCGGCGCGATGGCCCAGCTGGTCAAGGCTGGCAAGGTCCGTCATCTTGGCCTGTCGGAGGTGTCTGCGCGCAATCTGCGCCGGGCGCACGCCGTACACCGCATCACCGCCGTGCAGTCGGAGTACTCGCTCTGGACCCGCGACGTCGAAGACAAGGTGCTGCCGACCTGCCGGGAACTGGGCATTGGCTTTGTGCCATTCAGCCCGTTGGGCAGGGCGGTGCTGACCGGAGCCATTACCGGGGAGCAGTCCCTGACCGGCCCCAAGGACATGCGATCGACCATGCCACGCTTCCAGGGAGAAAATCTCAGCCGCAACCTGGCGCTGGTCAATGAACTGGCTGAACTCGCAGCAGCCAAACATTGCACCCGCGGACAACTGGCACTGGCCTGGTTGCTGGCGAAGGGTGGCGACATCGCGCCGATACCCGGCACCAAGCGGGTTCGTTATCTCGAGGAAAATGTGGCCGCCGCGTCGATTCCACTGGATGCAGACGAGGTACTCGCGTTGGACGCCTTGTTTGCACCGGAGAAGATTGTCGGTGCGCGCTACAACGAGGCGGGTTTGCGTTCGCTGGATCGGGACTGATCGAACCGCCGGTGGCTGTTGGCTACCAGCCACGCATCTGAGCAACGTGCGCCGCGGCGGCTGCGAAGAGACAGACCAGCGCCAGAATGTCCGCCTGAATCACGACGCGAATGGCACGGGGCCATCCGGCAGCCGGTGCTGACGCCGGCCGTGCGAGCATCAGGAAAGACAGTACGCTCACCAGGCCGGCAGAGATTGCGAGCGAATGGTAAGCCGGGACAGAAGCGGCATAGACAAAAAAGGTACCCAGCAAGCCGAACAGCACTGCACGATGGCGCACCAGCAGGACCATCGTGTCGTCCGCCAGACGGATTCCGTACAGGGCGTGCAGCCGATCCGCACTCAACACGCCGACAGCGGGAAGCAGATGGATGATCCCCGCGATGACAAGCGCTATGGGTATGACAGATGGCATCGGTCTCGCTCGACTGGTTCGATACCGACTCTACATTCCGCACTTCACGGTACAACTACCTGTGGGGTAATTGCAGGTATTCAGGCCAGGCGTAACCTGTCACCGTCCAACATCCGGTAACCGAACATGAAAAATGTCTGGCTTGTGCTTGCAGTCATCGGTGCGGTGGTCCCCTACGTCTTTTTTGCGAATCACTTTGCGACGGTCGGGTTCAGTGTCCCCGATTTTGTCGCGGCCGGTTTTGCCAACGGAGCTGCCGGTGGATTCACTGCCGATGTGCTCATCTCGTCCCTGGTCTTCTGGATCTACCTGTTCATTCGGAACACGCCCCAGATCTGGATCTACATCGCGCTCAATCTGCTCATCGGCTTATCCTGTGCATTGCCTTTTTATCTCTGGCGACAGGCTGTGCTGGCGGACGCCAGGCTGCAGCCGTCGGCCGCAACCTGAAACGGATGTTTGCAGATGATGAATGTTGAACCGACTTCCGCAGCTCTTGGAGCAGGTTTTGGAGACAAGCTCAGACACTGGCGAATCCGTCGCGGCCGGACACAGTTCGAACTGTCTCAGCACGCCGGATTTTCACAGCGGCATCTGAGCTTTCTGGAGTCCGGCCGATCAAAACCCAGCCGGTCGACGGTGGTGATCCTCGCCGATGCCCTTGAGGTGCCGGTGGGTGAACGCAACGGCCTGCTGCAGTCTGCGGGCTTTGCGCCGCTGTATACCGCCGAACCACTCGACAGCGTCCGACTGCGTTATGCCATCTCGGCACTCGAGGCCGTCATTGAAAGTCATCAGCCGTTTCCGGCGCTGATCGTTGACCGTGGCTGGAACATGCTGCAGGCAAATTCCAGTGCGCTCATGTTGTTCCAGAAGTTCCTGCCGGTGCCTCTGGTGGTTGCCCCTGACAAACCTCTGAACGTGATGCGGATGTGCATAGAACCGGGAGGCATGCGGGAGAGTATTGCCAACTGGCCAGCGTTTGCCGCTGCTTTCCTGCCGCAACTCAAGGCGGAGCAGCTGCATACACCCAACCAGGTGGTGCAGGACGTGATCAAAATGATCGAGCAGGATCCGGAGTACCGGGAGCGGGGCAGGGAAGCGGCTCAGGCCGTCCGCACACCGGTCGCGACGCTGCAGCTGGAATATGGCGGCCTGAAGATCGAACTCTTCACGTTGCTGAGCATGTTTGGTTCTCCCAACGATTCGAGCCTGTCGGAGTTGCGTGTCGAGACCTTTTTTCCGGCCAACGAGGTCTCCCGCGAACTGTTGCTCCAGTTCGACGCACAACGGCGGGCAGTAGCCGGTTGACGCCACCTGGCGGTGGTTACCCACCGCTGGCGGTCTATGTTCGCGGGATGATGACGACGGCAGTGCCAAACACGCGGGTTTCCCCGGCATCATTGGTAACCGTCAGGTCGATTTCCACCTGGCCCAGATCTTCATCGATGTCGGTCACCACGCCCGTGATGTGATGCTGCTGATCGACGATGACCGGTGCCCTGAAGACAGTATCGATGTTGGTGATGTTCGCGTCCGGCGCCCAGCGATGGATCATTGCCGCAAGAAACCCCTGGCTCATGATGCCGGGTACCAGTGCACCGGGCAGTCCTTCCTTCTTCGCTGCAGCGTGATCGGTGAACCGTGGTGCCATCCAGCCGGCGGCCTGGCAAAAACGCCGGACATTGTCGACACCGGTGTCCGGATCGAAAACCGGCAGTTCCTCACCAAAATTGACATCGGCAAGGCAGCGGATGGTGCGGGTGGTCATGACGCAGGTTTCTCCCTGATGACGATGCTGGTATCGGCGGTGGCAAGCAGCGTTTCCTGATGATCAAAGAGTTCCATGCGGATCAGCGAAAACACCATGCGACCGGAGCGACCACTCTTCGAGTAGATGTCATGCACGTGGGTGCGGGCGGTGATGGTCTCGCCAGCGCGGATGGGCCGGATCGGCGCCACGGCCTTGCCGGCATCCATGCCCAGTCCATTGAACCGCGGATACCCATCGGGCATCCGCTTGTTGGGATGCAGGCTGGTCGGGAAAGTGGGTGGTGCCTGGAATTCGGGATGGGTCGGGTCCGTATACCGTGGTGCGGTTTCGCCGCAGGCACGGGAAAATTCGGCGAACTGGTCGGCGGTGAAGGAAAAGGTCTTTTCATCGTAAACCACGTTCATGAACTGATTCCGGGCAGCCTGGATGTCGGCCTCTTCGATGTTGTGTTCGGTGTCCTGTCTGGTCATGCCGCCTGTTCCTTGAAGGTGATCGCTTCGAACTCGCCGCTCTTCAGCGCAGCCACAAGTTCCTGTTCGTTGTGAATTGCCGTGTTGAACCGTGTTGCACACCGACCGATGTGGCTGACGATGTGGGCATCACTGCCGCCGATTCCCCGGTAACCGTGCTCCCGGGCCATCTGCTGCGCGATGGCATCTTCGTTTTCACGGCTGCCGCCATTGAAGGTCTCGACGATCCGTACGCCCTCGGGGATGCCATACGTGCCGATGTGCGCCGCCATGCCAACACGGGGCCGTCCAGGATGACAGGGAACGGCGATGCCACCCGCCCGGTCCGCAGTCTGGATCACATCCCTGAGTGGCAAGCGGATGCTTGCCATGTCGAATGCCTCGGTGAAGGATTCATTCACGCCAAAGACGAGTACGTGCCCGTACTCGGTTTCAACTTCGCTGCCCTTGAGGATGACAACCCCGAATTCGGCGGCCAGCGCACTGTAATCGGATTCAAAATCGAACTGACGATGTTCGGTCAGTACAAATCCATCGATGGGAATTTTCCGCGTGCGAATCCACTGGCAATAGTTCTGTACCTTGGCGCGGCCGTCGTCGGATTTGATGGAGTGGGCATGCAGGTCGAGGATCATGCTGTTCGCCTCCGCTGCAGGGCCTGCCACGCTTCGGTGACCTTGGTCTGTAGCGTTTCCAGGTCGCCTTCATTACGGATGACGACGTCGGCCACGGCGATGCGCTGGTCGTTCGTGGTCTGTGCTGCAAGCCGCTTGCGGATGGATTCTTCGTCCACTCGATCCCGGGCCATGGCGCGCTGCACGGCAACTTCCGGATCAACCACCACCACCCAGACTTCGTCCAGCCCGTTGTGCCAGCCGGCCTCCAGAAGCACTGCAGCCTCGAGGAAAACGATCCGCTTTGGATCTTCGGCGAGCGCTGCGGCCGTCTGCTCGCGTGCCATGCGGCCGATCTCCGGCCAGACGATGGCAGTCAGTTTTTTCAGTTCCTCCGGTTTGCCAAAAACCTTCCCCCCCAGCACCTTGCGGTCGATCCTGCCATCCGGGCCGACGATTTCCGGACCAAACACCTCGACAACTTCCCGAAATGCCTGTCGATGCGGCTCGTAGACCGCGTGCCCGAGCTTGTCTGCGTCCAGCACAAAAGCACCCAGTTCGCCGAGCAGCTTCGATGCCGTGGATTTGCCAGAGGCGATGCCTCCGGTCAGACCAATGATCACGCCCATCTCCTGAATTGTTCAGCCGGCGATTCTAACACTCATGGTCGCGGCTGCTTCAGGGCATCGTAAGCAGCTTTAGGAACGTGTAACCACCGGAATAGACGATGTTGTCGAGCTTCCAGCCATCGGGTTCACGGACAAGGAGATAGACCAGTGGATAGGTATTGAACGCATTTGCAAAAACAACCTCGACACCCGCCCGGCTGCTGTCGCCTGTCACCCGGGTCACGGCAAATCGCGTGGGATACTCCTGGCTGTCGGTGAATGGATCGCCATTGATGGGCGGAACTTCATCGACGGGTCGCTGCACGGCAAAGTAGCCTTCGATGGCCTGTTTCAGGTCGCGACTGAAATAACCCCATTTGGTCTTGGTCGTGTCTGGCACAAATCCCATGGTTTCAGAGAAATGTGTCTCCAGCAGCAACTGGACCAGCCCTGCCGCGCGGTTGTCACCGCTGTTGGCCGACTCGGTACCGGCGGTCTGCGACAACGTCCAGACCCGGTTGTCGAGGCCGATGAGCACGGTCAGGGGGTCCACCTGATGCAGGTCAAAGCCTGCATTGGCGCAGGTCACGCGGGTGGTGGCCACGGGAAAATGCGCCAGACCCAGTGAATTGGCTGCTGTCTCGGCCGGTGCCGGTAAACCACCTTCGAACAACCCTTCGGCCGGCAGGGTCAGACGGCTGAATGTGGCCCGTTCGCACTGCAGGTAAGCCGGTCCCTGAAAGCTGTCGTCCGAGATCGTGATGACCTGGCCACGCAAGTCCGGCCCCAGCGGATTGGCGGGATCCCAGGGTGCGGGCTGTGCGTGGGTGAAGCGCCATGCACCGGCCGTGAGCGGGACCAGGGGTGACGCAGGATATGCACAGTGCTGCATCCCGCCCAGGCCCTTGAGCCAGGCACGCCTTACCAGCCCTGCACGAACCGCAGAGGCAACCACCCTGGAGCGCCGTTCGGTATCGGTCAGTCGATGGGCCCAGCTTCGGTGAGGCATCCAGCCGGTCGCAAAGTTTTCCGCCGCCTCCGCAGGCGGCGTGTTCACAGCATGAGCCCCCTGGTCGACGATAAGTGTCCCTGCGGATCGTGCCGAGTCCAGGTCGGCGCCCAGTGCGTCATCCAGAGCGGCAACTTCATCGGCGATCTTGTTGCAGAGCCTATCGTTCGGTGTGGCGTACGGTGCTTTCCTTGCAGCTTCAAGCACTTGCGGAATCTTCGTGCGCAGCCGGTTGAGATCGGCCTGAGGTTCCTCTACGGCCGACTCCTCGGCTGTTACGCGCGATGAATCGGGTGATGGGTCGGATGAGGGTCTGGTTGTGCAGGCTGGGAGGGTCAGCGCCAGGGCCACAACGAGTGGAAGGACGAGTGGAAGGAAAAGCGGCAGTGACAGCGAAGTGCGAAACGCGATTTGCATGGCCTGCCCGGAACCGGAGATGCTGTGGATTATGCCATCGTTGTCTCACCTGCAATCTGTCGAAAGCCCATGATCAAAATCGTTTTCCTCTTCACTGATGGCAATCGGCTGCCGGTGACCATTGAAGCGGGTCGCACCGTGATGGATGCGGCGCTCGATCACAACATTCCGGGTATCAAGGCGCAATGCGGTGGCGGCTGCACTTGTTGTACCTGCCACTGTTACGTGGCGGCGCAATGGGTTGCCACTTTCGGGTCGCCATCGCAGGACGAACAGGATCTGCTGGAGTACGCCTGGCAGCCCCGCCCCGGCAGCCGGCTTTCGTGTCAGCTCAGATTGACTGCGGCGCACGACGGGCTTGTAATCGAGGTTCCCGCACAACAGGCCTGAGACCATGATCGAGTTTCTCGACCCGCGAGCACCGACAGAAATGAAGGTGACGCCCTATACGCTTGGCATCGACCTGGACCTTGAGGATGAGAAGGGCGTGACGGTTGGTTTCCTCGCCAACGGATTTCCTGACTCGGTTGCCTTTCTGGATGCCGTCGCCACGGCGCTGGCCAGCAAGGTGGATATCACCACAAGACACTGGAACAAGGGCAACGCCTCCATCCCGGCAAGCCCGGAAATCCTTGCCGAGATCAAAGGCAGTTGCCAGGCGGTAGTCGCCGCCTACGGACACTGAGGCAGTTGCACCACCGGCACCGTGCGTGACGGCATCATGGTTGCAAACCTTGGCATTCCAGCGGTCTCCCTGGTCACGGAGAAGTTCTGGCCGCAGGGTGATTTTGTTGCCAACTCGCTGGGCATGCCTGACCTGCCTCGTGTTCGGCTGCCGCACCCGGTTGCCGGTACCGGTGCGGACAGCCTCCGGCGCATCGCCGAGTCCATCGTTCCGGAGCTCCTTAGGGCGCTGCGCGATGGCACACGTGAATTACCTGGTGAGAAAGCCTGAATGACGACGATGCTGACCGCTGCCGATGAGATGGCTGCCATTGAACAACTGCATGCGCTGCGGTGTACTGACGGTCTGCCGGTCATCGTGCCAACCCGGGAACGCGTGGACCGACTCATCCTCGCCACCGGACTCGATGGCGAGATGGTGCTGGGTAACATGGGGCCGGGGGGTGGCATTGCGACCGTGGAAAAGGTCGCCGTCGCGGCAGTGATGGCGGGCTGCCTGCCCGACCACATGCCGGTGGTGATTGCAGCGGTGAGTGCAGTGATCGATCCGGCATTCGATCTCACCGAAATGCAGAGCACAACCCATTGCACGGCGCCGCTGATCATCGTCAACGGACCGGCGCGGGCGGCCTGTGGTGGCATCAGCGGCGGGTTTGGTGCGCTGGGGCTGGGACATCGTGCCAACGCCAGCATTGGCCGCGCACTCAGGCTGGCCATGATCAATATCGGAGGCGCGCGACCCGGCGAGTCGGACATGGCGCTGTTGGGCCATCCGGGGAAGTTCACCTATTGCCTGGCTGAAGATGAAGAGAGCAGTCCGTTTCCACCGCTGCACACGTCACTGGGATTTGCACCGGAGGACAGCGTGGTGACAGTGATCGGCGCTGAGGCGCCTCATTCGGTGCTGTACAGTCCGACCGGTGAGATTGCACAGGACGCGCAGCGACTCTCGAAAGTGCTGGCCGTCGGGCTGAGCAATGTCGCCACCAACAACGCGATGCTGCGTAACGGTGCGGCGGTGGTTGTCCTCAACCCTGAACACGCCGAGGTGTATCAAAAAGCCAATCTCACCCGCGAGATGATTCAGAAAGCGCTGTTTGGCCTCTGTTTCCATCGTCCGGAAGACCTGCGGGCGATCGGTGGAGGATTTGCGCCAAAGGGGGATGATCGCGGTCCGATCCACAGTTTCCGGTCCCACGAGGATATCCTGGTGATGGTTGCCGGTGGCACCGGCCTGTACTCGATGGTCATGCCCACCTGGTGTGCCGGTCCGCACGTGAACCGGTTTGTCAGCAGGAAGGTTGAACTGGATATCTTCTGCGAAGTGACGTTTTCCTGAGGCCCGATGTCACTCCCAGATCTGGACCGCGGGGATATCTCCGGTCCTGCGCAGCACATCATTGAGTGAGCCGGAGCGGAAGCCACCAAGATCGAGTGCAACGTACAGATAACCAAAGGCCTTCATCCGGGATTCGATGTCCAGGCGCCGTTGCAGCAGCAGCGGCATGTCGTCCGGCATGACTTCAAGACGGGCGATATCACCATGGTGCCGAACCCTGAACTGGGTCAGCCCCATGCCCGCCAGCAACTCCTCGGCCTGTTCAACCTGCGCCAGCAGCGCCTCGGTGATGGCCGTACCGTAGGGAAAGCGGCTGGAGAGGCATGCGGCCTGTGGCTTTTCCGCGTTCTCGAGTCCCAGCTGACGTGCCAGCACACGCACATCGGCTTTGCGGAAGCCAGCCTCGACGAGTGGTGAACGCACGGCATGATCATCGGCCGCGATGAGTCCGGGTCGATGATCACCGAGATCATCCCGATTGGTGCCATTCAGGAGCACGGCGTAGCCTTCCTTGTCAGCAACGTCGCGAAGCAGCGTGTAAAGCGATGTCTTGCAGTGAAAACAGCGGTTGGTGGGGTTGGCCCGATAGTCAGCCTTGGCAATCTCGTCAGTCATGACCACACGATGGGCCATACCCCACTGCGCAGCGAGTCCACGAGCGAGTGCGAGGTCCGCACGCTTGAGGCTGAGCGATCCGGAGGTAATGGCCAGTGCCCGTGGACCCAGCACCTGATGGGCAACAAAGGCGACCAGAGAACTGTCAATGCCTGCGGAAAATGCGACGATGGCCGATTCGAAACCGGCAATGATCTGCCGCAGCCTTGCATGCTTGTCTGCGATCCCTACTTCTGTCGGCACCTCGGTCTGTTCTTCGGGCTGTTTTTCTGTCTGGGCTTGCACCGGGACCATCGAGGCTTCATTCATCGCCAACTCCTTCAACGCAGGACCTGCTCACAGGCGATTCATGCGGTTGGCCAGGTGGGCAGCACCAAAGCCGTTGTCAATATTCACGACGGCGACGCCCGACGCGCAACTGTTCAACATGCCGAGCAGCGCGGCGATGCCGCCAAACGCCGCACCATAACCGACGGAGGTCGGTACGGCGATCACCGGCTTGTCGACCAGGCCACCCACCACGCTGGGCAGTGCACCTTCCATTCCCGCGACCACGATAACCACCCGCGCGGCCCGAATCTCCGGCAGCCGAGCCAGCAATCGATGCAGGCCGGCAACGCCGACATCATAGATGCGCGTCACGGGATTGCCGAAAAACTCCAGGGAAACTGCGGCTTCCTCACAGACCGCAAGATCCGACGTGCCGGCCGAAACCACGGCAACCGCATGCGTGGTGCGATCCGGTTCACGAGCCACGAAGCTGACCAGTTGGGCGACGGGATGGTACGTTGCGCCATTGGCCAGTGCCTTCAGTGCAGCGGCTTTTTCCGGCGTCACCCGCGTGATCAGCACGTTGCTCTGCCGCGCCGTCATGTGGTTGAAGATATCGTCGATCTGGGCGGCAGACTTGCCGGCGCCATAGACCACTTCACTGGCGCCGGTTCTGGCGGCTCGATCATGATCGAGTGTCGAATGACCGAGGTCTTCGAAAAAACAGGCTCGAATCTCCCGCTCGGCGGCAAGGACGTCCACGCGCCCCGAGTCAAGATCGGCGAGGATGGATCTGACGTCCCGCATCAGCCCAGCATCCGGTGTGTTGGCGCGCACCATTCGTGAATGGCGATGTCGTGTGGGCATGCACCCTGGCAGGGTTGTCCGGAACAGGACAGACAGGCGGATGCATCCGTGGTCAGCATCGCGTATTCGCGTCGCGCAAAATCCACATCCTGATAGTCGGTGGCATACATGCGGGTACGCAGCACATCGGCGATCGGTACGCCGTAGGGACAGGCCCCGTCGCAGCGGTCGCAAGCCTGTCGACAGTAGGTGTGACCGTTCAGCGCTGCATAGCGCTGCAGCAGTGGCAGATCGGTGGCGGCCAGTGCTGTCGAACCCGAAGCACCCAGGTACTCGTCGATGTCAGCGGTGCCTGTCATGGAAATGATGAGGGCGTCGACGTCCTTGTTGGACAGTACCCAGCGAAAGGCCGCCTGGGAAAACGTTGCACCGTCCTGTTCGTACGGTCGCATGTCGTTGAGGCGTGCGCCCATGAGCGTTTTCATCGCCACAACCCCAACGTCCTTGCTTTTTGCCTTCGCAAGGATGCGCGGCAGATCATCCTGGGTGGCGATCATGTCGAAGGAGCGCGTGATGGTCTCGTAGAATTTTGGATCCTGTCCGAAGTTGTAGGCGACCAGCATGGCGTCCACCATGTCCTGATCCAGCGCATAGTCGAGACATTCCGCGAGGTTGCCAGCATGTCCCGAGACACCGACATACCGGATCTTGCCCTGCTGTCTGGCGCGGGCGGTGAACTCGTGCCACTCCGGATTGCGGAGCCTTTCGACATTGTTGATGGCATGCGTCATGAACAGGTCGATGTAGTCGGTGCGCAGGCGGGTGAGTGATTCTTCAAGGGCAGACATCATGCTGGCACGACTTTCCGTGCTGCCGGTGATCCGCTTGCCAACCAGATAGACCTGATCGCGTCGACCCTGCAAGGCGTTCCCGAGCACGGTCTCGCTGGCGCCATCGGTGTAGCTTTCGGCGGTATCAAAATAGTTGATGCCACGATCCAGCGCATGCTGAACCAGATGTTCCTGGCCCGAACGCAATCGGCTGGCACCAAAACTGATGTCCGAGATCTTCATTTCCGTTCGCCCCAGCCGGACGTAGCGGCGTACCTTTGCATCCGCTGAAGCGGTCGGCGTACTGGCGTTGGTCTGACCAGAGAGAAGGGCGAGTCCACCCAGTGTGGTGGGAAGAGCGGTGGAAAGGGCGGTCGCAAGGGCGGAGGTCTGGAGAAATCGGCGTCTTCCGGTGTCGGTGGTGTCCATGCGGTCATCCAATAGACGATTTGGTACGCCCTACATTAGCCGGGGTCGGCGCGCAGGGGAATCAGGATCGTGCTCCCAACACAAACTGGACGCCTGAAAAAGGGGAATTGGCAGCACCTTGTGGCGGCGGGCATACTGCGGCGCTTTCAGCACGGAAGTTTTCATGGACGCCAACAAAACAGCAGCCCACTTCGATCTCACCGGCAAGGTCGCGGTGGTCACCGGCGGCAGTCGCGGGCTCGGACTTGCCATGTGTACGGCCTTTGCGCAAGCCGGTGCCGATGTCGTCATTGCCAGTCGCAAACTGGATGGCTGCCAGCTGGCCGCGAGCGAAATCAGTGCAGCCACCGGCCGCCGCTGCCTGCCCTTTGCTTTTCATGCCGGCGACTGGGCGGCAGCGGATGCGCTGGCTGAGTTTGCCTACCGGGAATTTGGCCATGTCGACGTGCTCGTCAACAACGCGGGGATGTCGCCGCTGTACGATCGACTCTCCAATGTGACCGAGGCACTCTACGACAAGGTGCTGCAGGTGAATCTGCGTGGACCTTTCCGCCTGTCTTCGCTGATCGGGGAACGCATGGCGGCCGGTGCCGGCGGTTCGATCATCAACGTCAGCAGCATCGCGGCTGTCCAGCCGACCCCGAACGAATTGCCCTACGCGATGGCCAAGGCCGGCCTCAACGCGTTCACCATCGGGCTGGCCCGAGCCTACGCCCCCAAGGTGCGGGTCAACTGCATCATGCCCGGGCCGTTCCTGACGGACATCGCCAAGGCGTGGGATCTGGAGGCGTTCAACAAGCGCGCAGCAACAACCATTCCCTTGCAGCGGGGAGGGGAAGCTGACGAAGTCGTTGGCGCAGCGCTTTATTTCGCCAGCAATGCGTCCAGCTACACCACCGGTTCGATCCTGAAGATCGACGGTGGCTCGGCGTTTCCGGCTGCCTGACCACGAGTGCTCTGTACACCCAACACAAGGCTCGTGCGACGGACTGTTGCGGCGCGGGCTGCTGGTGTCGTCAGGTGTTTTCGAAGAGTCTGCCGTGCTGTCGCTGGAAGTATCGGCCACTGACCACCCAGATCGTCGCCAGGATCAGTTCGACGGCGATGAAGGTTGTTGCAAAAGGTGCGTCATGGAGCAGGCTTGCAATCATCCGGCACAGGGCTGCGCCGCCAATCAGCAGAGCGGCCACGTACAGCAGCAGTGGGGAACGGTTCCACGCGCCATAAAACGCGGCAATCGACGAACACAGGAAAAACGACCCAAAATCACCGATCTGTGTGCTGCGGCCTATACCTTCGAGCAACGGCATGCCAAGTTGTCGCGCAGCCGTTTGTGGATCGGTTATGAAGAGAACACCATTGCCGAAGATCGGCATACCGGCGGCGGCTGACAGCAGTCTGAGTATCGAATCCATGGTCTCTCCCGGATTTTTCAGGTGGTTTTGCTGGTGAGACCAATCAATGCTCGCACACCGTTATACTCGTCTCCAGAGACATAGCCGGAAATTCATGTGAGCTCAATCGCACAGACCATCATCGTCACCGGCGCTGCCGGAATCCTCGGTCAGGCCGTTGCCAGCAAGGCCAGGTCGCTGGGAGCCACGGTTGAACTGATCGATGTGGTGCCAGGTTTCACGTCGCCGCTGGGCCGCACCCATGTGGTTGATCTCACGGACAACGACGCGGTTGCGCGCTGCATCGGGAGCATCGGTGACTTCGACGGGGTCGCCAATATCGCCGGTGGATTCGACATGGGTCCCGCCGTGCATGCCACGCCGGACCGGATGTGGAATTTCCTGTTCGACATCAACGTCAAGACCCTGCGCTGCATGCTCGCCGCCACCATGCCGGTCCTGGTGGCGCGGGGCCGGGGCAGCATCGTCAACATCGGCGCCCTCGGCGCGCTGCATGGAGTTGGCAACATGGGGGCTTACACGGCGGCCAAGAGCGTGGTCATGCGTCTGACGGAAGCGGCCTCTGATGAAGTCCGGCAGCAGGGGGTGAACATCAACGCGGTGCTGCCGTCACTGATCGATACCCCCCGCAATCGTGCCGACATGCCCGACACGGACTACAGCAAGTGGGTGAGCCCGGAAGCGCTGGCAGAAGTTGTGTGCTTTCTTTTGTCAGACTCGGCAAGGGCAGTGCATGGCGCGTTGATCCCGGTGCGTGGTCTGGTCTGACGCAACACCGTGTGGGCCGTGAAAATGGTCCTCGGTGTGAGCAGACCAGCACATCATTCGGGGATTGGAAAATATCCTCCTGCCTGAAAACCACAGTGCGGGGGTCGTCCGCGCGCTGGTTGCCCTGAATTCAGCGTTGGCGAGTTTGTTTGCCAGGTGGTCGGACAAGCCGCCCGGTGCCGCGTTGTAACAACCTTTGTGCCGGGAATCGTCAGCGCCAGCGTTCCTGATTCGCGACAGAAGCAGCGGCCTGTGCTGCAGGCAACAGTTTTGATGGCCTGGTCGTTGCTTCCGGCATCGACTATGGAATAATCCGGTACGCCTCGAATGATCGAAAAGGAGATCAGCATGTCGAAAGGTGAAGATCGCAAAAAGGAAACGAAGAAAAAGCCGGAGAAGACGCTGAAGGAAAAGCGTGCGGCCAAGGCAGCCAAAAAAGGCTCATAGCGGACCAAATCCGCAGTTTCCGGAGTTCGCTTCGGAAACTGCTTCCTTCGTGACACTGACCGGACGAATCAGCGGTTCAAGGTGCTGACTTTCGGGATCTGTATCGTTCCAGCTTGCCACCAGAGGGTCTGCTCCTTCAGGGCAATGTTCTGACCCGATCTGCGGGTATCGCCAGCTGCTGCATCAGATAGCGCTTGAATTCTGGTTCCCACGGTTGTGCATCAACCGCCTGTTGCATGCAGGCCAGCCAGGCATTTTTTTCCGCAGTGCCGATCGCAAAACCCCGGTGTGCACCTGGAATGCTGATGGCGCCGTACTTCTCCTGATAGCGCCTCGGTCCACCCAGCCAGCCACATAAAAATCGATAGAGTTTGTCCCTGGCAGTGCCAAGGTCATCGGCGTGCAGGCGGCGGATCGATCGGGCGTCGGTGAGGTTGTCCATGTTGGTGTAAAACTGATCGACAAGGGCGCGCACACCGACCTCACCGCCGGCGGCTTGAAAAGAAGAATCTCCGATTCCGTAAGCACTGGCCATGGTCTTGATCCAGGGGGTGAGAGGGCAGGTGCCTGCGACTCTACCTGACAGGTTCCAGACGGTAACCCGTAATTCCCAGATCACGATTGGGATCGAAGTTCGGATCGTTGGTGAGGAACTGCCGACCATCCCCAAGTTGCCAGGCAGTGGAGTAGTGAACCGACAGATCCAGTTGCTGGCCGCTGGTTGGATCCCGCCACGGTTGCACTTCCTGGATGTAGTCCTTGAACGCCTCATGCTGTCGGCTTGTACTGGCGTCATTGCTGGCAACGATCTGGTTGTTGATTCGACCGATCTCGTTCAGCGTCTCCATGCGCACCTGGTGCCTGGCCGTCATGCCCGCCAGGTTGATCTCCGCCATCCGGCGACCATGCCATTCCTGGATCGATCGGATCTGCCGCTGGTTCAGTGCTTCCACGGCCTGCCGTGACCAGGCGATCAACTGTTCACTCCAGTGTCTGTCGACGCGGCTGGACCGACGCACGTGTTCAAGCACTGCAAAGTCGAGGAGACCATCGGGTGCCCGCAAGGCCATGGGAACATCCGACCAGGCGACGATGGTGCCCTGGAGGTCCGAGATCGTGATGGTGGCGACAAGGGTTTCGCGCATGGGAATTCCCAACAGGTCGTAGCCGATGAGCAGCTCACCACCTTCAAATCGAACCTGGGCGGGGCCTGCGTTCTGGGCGGCGTGACTGGCTCGCACCGATTCGGCCAGTTCGGGTCTCGCGCGGAAGTCGAGCACACGAACCGAAGGCCTGCTGTTCCGGGCGAGAAACTCAAGATATTCCCGTACGGACCGCATCGGCGCAGCCGGACACGGATTGAGTGCAACCACACCACCGGGTGCGGATTCCACTTGCCAGGTCAATCCGGGGAAGAGGCTGATCTGGTGCATGGCGTCCGTGGAAGTGGCCGACCAGTTGAATGCATAGGTGTTGCCGATGCACTCGACGCTGCGGTTCCATTCAACACCCCCCTGCGTGGCCCATCCTCGTGGGACATCAATCTGCATGGCAGGCATCGGTTGTCCGAAGCCGGTGGCATCCATGATGGTTGCCGTCTGCATCCGGTCGGCCACTGGTCGTGAACTGCTGGCCAGTTCGCTCGCTTGTGACACCAGCGGACGTCGGTCGAAAAAGACACCGCTCTGATGGGTCTCGACAATTCTGCGGGGCGAGGATTCACTGCCTGCCGATGGCGGGAGGGGTAGCGGTTGGGCCGGGTTGGGTGGCGGCGCGGTTCCTGCTGCGCCGACAGGCGGGTCAGGTGTTTCTGCACCGCCGCAGGAGGAGAGCAGCACCACCATCAGTGCGACCAGGCAGGGTGACCTGAGAGGCATCGGGTCGGTTTTCACCGGTTGTCTCTGTTGCCGCTGCGGCTACAGCCGCTGATTGAATTCGACCATGTTGCCGCTGGGATCGTGGGTGAACGCCTGCAGGCAGACCTGTGGAATCTCCCTGGCGTCGGAGCAGCGGAAACCTGCTTCGCGCACGGCGACAGTGACCGCAGCAAGATCCTTCACTTCGAAGGCAAAGTGCTGCTCCTTGGGCGGCGGCGTGGACTCGATACCCAGCAGGTGCACCTCCTGGATGCCGCTGCGCAACCAGGCCCCTGGAAATCCGAGGTCAGGTCGCGGCAGCTTTTCCATGCCGAGCACATCAACATAAAAACCCAGTGCATCGTCGACGTTTTTCACGTTGATGGAAACATGATGTATGCCGGTGAGGAGCATCGCTGTTCTCCGGGTCAGGGTGTGGTCGAGAATATCACGGCGAAAGGGTCGCAGGCTCGGTGGTCCCAGGCTGGCCCGGCGCACTCACCGCAGGCGGTGCAGAGAGTGCGGCAAGAGTCCGCTCATCGGTGAACCCATGGGGAAGCCAGCCCCGACTCCTCTGGAAAGCGGCGATGGCACGACGGGTACTGGGACCCACCAGGCCATCGATGGCACCCACGTCGAATCCCCGCTCAGCGAGACTGCCCTGCAGGGAGACGATGGTCTGCATGGGCAGACGCTTAGGGGCCGTTGCCGGGATCGATCGCACCAGTTTGCCGCCGCCCGCGATCTGGTCCGCCAGACGTCCCACGCTGATGGCGTAATACTCGGAGCGATTCCATTTCATGATCACATCGAAGTTTGGATAGACGATGAATGCAGGACCATCCACCCCACTGGGCAGGATGATGCGGGCGGGTGTCTCCGATATCTTCAGCGGGCGACCCATCGAATCACGCACACCCATCGTGGACCAGGTGGCAAGCGGCTGGATCTGATCCAGCAGCAGGTAATCAAAGCCGTCCGGGAGCAGCACCTCACGTCCCCAGCGCATGCCGGTCTGCCAGCCGAGCGCGGCCAGAAAACGGGCCGCGGAGACCAGCGCATCGGTAGTGCTGTTCCACAGGTCACGTTTGCCATCGCCGTCACCGTCCGCGGCGTGTTCCAGCCACGCGGTGGGCATGAACTGCATGTTGCCCATGGCGCCCGCCCACGAACCGGTCAGACCGTGAATGGTCGTATCGCCTCGGTCAACGATCAGCAGCGCGTTGATGAACTCCTGCCGGAAAAAATCGCTGCGCCGTGAATCACAGGCCAGGTTGGCCAGCGAGGCAGGTACCGATCGATTGCCGAGCGTCCTGCCAAAATCGGTTTCCAGACCCCAGAACGACAGCAGATACTGAGGCGGGACACCGGTTTCCCGCTGGATGCGTTCCAGCAGACTTTGATGGGCAAGCAACAGGCGCCGACCTTCCGAGATCCTGCTGTTGGTGACCCGGACGGGAAAATAACCGGCAAACGTGTTGGTGAACTCCGGTTGGGCCTTGTCGAGCGTCAGCACACTGGGGTCTTCACGAATGGTGCCGCGCGCACTCATCAAGGTGGCTTCGGTCACTCCGAGCAGCCGGGCGTCCTTCAACAAACTGTCCACACAGGCATCGAACGAGGACAGGGTGATCTGTGGGTGTTCCGGTTCCGCGAGCGGAACAGCAGCGGCTGTGGGCGGCTGTTCCGTGGTGTCAGCCGCACACGCGTGCAGTGGCGCGATCGCCAGCACGGCTGCCAGGGTCAGCAGTGGATGAAAGAGAAGGACCTTAATCGACCAGCGACCGGCCGATGACGTATCGCATGATCTGACTGGTACCTTCAAGAATCTGATGCACACGAAGGTCACGGAGGAACCGCTCTACCGGATAGTCCATCAGATAGCCATAACCACCGTGCAGCTGCAAGGCGTTGTTGACTATGGCCGAACCTGCTTCGGTAGCCATCAGTTTGGCCATGGCGGCAAAGCGGCTCTTGTCGTGTGCGTCTTCAGTGACCTTGAGCGCCGCGATGTAAAGCAGTGCACGCGAGGCTTCGAGCTGCGTCGCCATGTCGGCCAGGGTGAACTGCGTGTTCTGGAAGTCGGCGATGCGCTGACCAAACTGGTTTCGTTCCTTCACGTAGGTGATCGCGTCATCGAGGCAGCGTTGTGCGCCACCCAGCGAGGAGGCACCGATATTCACACGTCCACCATCAAGCCCTGCCATCGCAATCTTGAAGCCCTGGCCCTCGGCCCCAACCAGATTGGCCACCGGTACCCTGACATTGTCGAACATCACCATCGCGGTAGGCTGCGAGTGCCAGCCCAGTTTGCGTTCCTGGGCCCCGAAACTGACCCCAGGCATGTCCTTGTCGACCACCAGGCAGGAGATTCCGCGTGCACCGGCACCGCCAGTACGGGCCATCACGATGTAGATCTGGTTTTCACCGGCGCCGGAAATGAAGGCCTTGCTGCCACTCAACAGGTAATGATCGCCTTCCCGCACCGCAGTGGTTTTCAGTGATGCTGCATCGGAGCCGGAACCAGGCTCGGTCAGGCAATAACTGGCCATGTGTTCCATGGTCACGAGTCTGGGCAGATAAGCCCGGCGAACGACATCGCTGCCAAAGGCATCGATCATCCAGGCTGCCATGTTGTGTATGGAAAAAAACGCCGATGTCGAAGGGCAACCGTAGGCCAATGCCTCGATGATCAGTGCAGATTCGAGACGACCGAGTCCACAGCCGCCCGTTTCCTCACTGATGTAAATCGACCCGAAACCAAGCTCCGCACCTTGGCGGATGGTATCCCGGGGGAAAATCTTGTGTTCATCCCAATGCGCCGCATGGGGAGTGATTGCATCCGCAGTGAATCGGCGTGCCATTTCCTGGATGGCCCGTTGATCATCTGTCAGCTGGTAGTTCATCGCTCGATTTCTCTGTCTCGATCTGTGTATCGGGTCTGCCGGACAGCAGATGGTCTCTTGGCTTCGAGCAGGCAACTGCAATCACCGGCCGCCTGCGGCCGGTGAACAGGGAAACCCGTCAGAGTCTGGTCCGGACGAGTGGTCGTCAGCCGCCTGCGTTCATGCTCTGGGCGATTACCGCAAAGCCCGTGGTTGCGGCCAGTCGCTTGCCGACGACGGCTTGATAGGCGCCGCTGTCATACCAGGCTTTGGCTGCCTTGGTGTCGGGAAACTTGATGATCACGGTTTGTGGACCGGGTGGAGTGCCTTCCACGGTCACCGCGGCCACATCAAACGACACCAGTTCGGCGCCATGCGCGGCAAGGGTTGGACCCGCACCAGCGGAGTATTCGCGATAGAGCGCTGGATCCTTGACAACATACTGGGCAATGAAATACGCGGCCATGATTTTCCCCCGGGCTTGGTATAAAGAGTTCGTTGGGTTGACGCATTCATCGTGTCAACAATTTCGAAGCTGGCATCGAAGCTGGCAATGGTACCGTGAGTCCCTCGATACGAACAGACAAGGGTGACTGTTTTATGGCGAAGCTTCGCGTGGTGCTGACCCGAAGGTGGCCGCAACCGGTCGAAGACCGGCTGGCTCAGATCTGCGACCTGTCGATCAATGAAAACGACCATCCGTTCAGTCGGGCCGAACTGGAACGGGCACTGCGGGAATGCGATGTACTCGGTGCCACGGTGACTGATCGTCTGGATGCGCAGTTGCTGGCCACCCCAGCGTGTCGAACCCGGCTAATCGCCAATTTTGGAGTGGGATTCAACCATGTGGACAACGCGGCCGCTCAAGCCGCCGGCATTGCGGTCACCAACACACCGGGAGTGCTGACCGACGCAACCGCCGATATCGCCATGACGCTGATCCTGATGTGCGCGCGCCGAACCGGCGAAGGAGAACGGTTGTTGCGGGCGGGCCTATGGCCCGGTTGGTCACCCACTTCACTCCTCGGCACACAGGTGACCGGCAAGACACTCGGCATCATAGGCATGGGCCGGATCGGCATGGCCACGGCGCGCCGGGCGCACTACGGATTTGGCATGAAGATCCTCTATCACGGTCGCCAGCAGATGCCGATGCTCGACGAAGCCGTGCTGGGAGCGCAGTGGCATGCGGACCTGGACAGGATGCTGACGCAGTGCGACTTTGTGTCGCTGCACTGTCCCAGCACACCCGAGACGCGTCAGCTGCTCGACACCCGACGCCTGGCACTCCTTCCCGTGCATGCGTTTGTGATCAATACCGCGCGGGGCGATGTGATCGACGAAGCCGCATTGGCAGCGGCGTTGGTCGCAGGCTCTCTCGCAGGCGCCGGTCTGGACGTCTACGCCGCCGAACCCGTCGTGCATCCTGAACTGCTGAACCTCGAAAACGTGGTGCTGCTGCCCCATCAGGGGAGTGGGTCGCGAGAAACCCGTGAGGCCATGGGGCACTGCGCAGCCGACAACATCGAGGCGCATCTGCTTGGCAAGGCGCTGCCGAACCGGGTGGTGTGAGTTGCCTTGCCGAAGGAAAGCACCTGTCAATCCGCAGGTGTGCTCCGTGTGTTCCGGATCCTGAAGTCACCTTCGGCCACTCGGCGCTCAAGGTTCCTTACGGAGCGCGGCGTCCAGTAGAGCGCAAAGATTCCGAAGCCGATGCGGAAGCCGTACAGAATGACGAGGAGGGCATAGAGCCCGTTGTTGCCAAACTGGAGTGGCAACCAGACCAGGACCATCAAGCCGAGATAGAGCATCGCGACACTGCCGGATTCCATGAAGATCATCTGCCTGCCGGGTACATCCGACCTGGCTCGCACGATCTGGCGGAGTGCAGCAGCGACGCGCAGGACAATATCGGCAAGCACGATCCAGAGGAAGGTCCTTTCCGCCAGCAGATCCCCCACAGGCTGGATGCCCGATCCTGACAAGGCTGCGCCAACGACCGGCAGCAGGAAGAGCGAAGCCACCACTCCAAAGAACAGGATGGTTCCCGGCGCAGGTGTTGTGCCGCGGTCCGGGTAGGTGCCGTTGCCATCTTCGAGTCCGTCGGCGATGAGGAGCACCGTACCTGCCTCATGATCAACACGGTGAGACTCGGCAAGCCAGCGCCACGCCAGGCCGTACCTGAAGAGATCCGCAAACACCGTGATCAGGGCATCGACCACCATGAACGCCAGCATGGTCCATGCGGTCCAGTCGAAAAACACCATGCCACCCAGACAGATCAGCCCCGAAAGCACGAGGTCGGTTGCGCGCGAGCGGACCTCGGCAAGGCCGATGTGTCGATAGAACGCAAGTACCGCAGTGCCCCGCTTCTGAACCAGGACAACCTCGGCGGCACCAATCCTGCGGGATGATTTTGAACGATCAGTGTTCGAACCGGGTGATCTGCGTGCCATGGAACGGACAAAAACTCGCCGGAATGTTCGGTGTATGCTCTCGATTCTGCAAACCAGCGACCACAAAACCAAGATGGATCTGCACAGCTTTTGGCGAAGCGAGTGGGCGCGGCGCCCATGGTGGATGAACCTGATTTTTGGCTTCTGTGTTTACATGACCTTCATCTACATGCCTTTTGACATCTTCTGGAAACCCGTGGCGCAGGATGAGGAGGTGTGGTTCGGCTTCATGCTGACCGGTTGGTGGGCCAAGGCCACGGCGCTATTGCACTGGCTGATCTACGGAACTCTCGCCTGGGGCTTCTGGAAGATGCGACCCTGGTTATGGCCCTGGGCTTCGCTGTACACAGCCCAGGTGGCCATTGGCATGCTCGTCTGGTCGTTGCTTGCAGCACACGGACCAGGCCTCGTGGGTGGACTGGTCAGTTTTGCGATTTTCCTGATCCCAACGATTGCACTGTGGCGCGCACGGCCCCTCTACAACGGCGTAAACGGATGATCAGTCGCTGACACGCACGATCCGGGTGCCCAGATTGCCTCCTGCCAGCAGGTCAACAAATGCCGCCGGGGCGTTCTCCAGGCCCTTGAACTCGTCCTGCCAGACCTTGAGTGATCCGTCCTTCATCCAGCCGAGCATGTCCTGTCTGGCCTTGGTGTACTGGTCTGCATAGTCGAACACCAGGAATCCCTGCATGCGGATGCGTTTGTTGACGAGCAGGCCCGGCACCCCCTTGGGGCCTGAGGCAGGATTGCGGGTATCGTACTGACTGACAACGCCGCAACAGGCGATGCGGCCGAACGTATTCATCCGAAAGAGGGCGGCCCCCAGGACATCACCGCCGGTGTTGTCGAAGTAGACATCCACGCCTTTTGGCGCGGCATCCTTGAGCGCGCCACGAAAGTTGCCGTCCTTGTAGTTCACAAAGGCATCGAAGCCGAGTTCGTTCACCAGACGCTGCCCCTTGTCGTCCGAACCGGTGACACCAATGACTCGTGCCCCCTTGATCCGGGCGATCTGTCCAACAAGGTGCCCAACGGAACCGGCGGCAGCGGAGACCAGTACGGTTTCGCCAGGCTTTGGATCCCCCACCACCAGCAGACCAAAGTACGCGGTGAGGCCATTGGTCCCGAGCGCACCGACGTAGTGTGCTGGATCATCGATGGCGTCGACCTTGCTGACCGCCTTTGCCGGGTGCACTGCCCAGGATTGCCAGCCGGAGCCGCAGATCACCAGATCACCAGCGCGGAGCGACGGCGCTCTGGAATCGACGATGCGCGAGATGGTCTGGCCGTTCATCACGATGCCGGTTTGAGGCGCGCCGGCATAACTGGCACTGCCCTGCAAGCCGGCCCGCGCTCCGGCGCCAATACCGATGGCCAGTGTCTGACAGAGCACCTCACCAGCGGCCGGTTCCGGCATGGGCGAGGTGACCACTTCAAAGTCACTGGTCTGCAGTCTCTCCTGTGGCAGGTTCCTGATCAGTACGCGGGTATTGGTGCTGGCTGACATGGTGGCTGTCTCCGGATTATTCCTGTGCGTGCAGGTAGGTGGGTGTCTGGCTTCTGCCTATCCTGCCTGAGCGGGCAGCATTGGGGGAGTGTGGTGATTCGGTGGTGATCGGTCAGCCGGGCGTGATGTCGAGAAGGGCCTCCGAAGTTGTCCACAGCCGTCGTGCGAGCGCCTGGTCCAACGCTGTTCCGGACGGACTGGTTTCCCTGCAATCCGCGAAGTAGCGACCCGTGACACCGGTCAACGCGGGCGAGGTGGCAACGTAACAGGTGGTCGCGGCACCCTGTTCAGGTGTTTTCATGAAGGGGAAAAAAAACAGGCCCATGAGCAAGGGCAGCGGGCCTTGCATGTTGCGGCCGAGATTGGTCCGTATGACACCAGGGTGCAGCGAATTGGCGGAACTGCCTGCGGGCAGACGTCGGGCGAGTTCATTGGCAAACAGCACATTGGCCAGCTTGGATTGTCCGTAAGCCCTGAAACTGCTGTAACCCTTGTCACCGGACAGGTTGTCAAAATCGATTCCGTTCCCGGGCGCCTGCCTGTGCGCGGCGCTGCTGACCACCACCACACGGGCAGGCTGCTGGTGACCCAGTGCGGGTTGCAGGAGATGCGTGAGCAGAAAGTGTCCCAGATGGTTGGTGGCAAACTGCTTTTCGATCCCGCGAACCTGCTCGAGCCTGGGCAAGGCCATGATCCCTGCGTTGAGGATCAACAGGTGGATGCCGCTGGTCTGTCTGTCGAGAATCTCCCCTGCGCAGCGCCTGATGCTCTCCGGGTCGGTGAGCTCGCACGCGAGGGGTTCGACCTGTCCCGACAAGCGGGCACACGCTGCGGTCGCGCTTTCGAGTGTCCGTGCGAGTCCGAGTACCCGTGCGCCCCGCAGCGCCAGCACGCGGGCGGTTTCAAGGCCGATACCCGAATTGACGCCGGTGACGACGGCGAGTCTGCCTGAGAGATTCACACCACGGGTAACGTCTTCCGCCGTACGGCTCACGCTGCGCCTCCCGATTTCCGGGCCTGGATGTCGGCCAGTATACGGGCATGCTCCTGCCGCGAAATGCGGAAAAAACAGATCGCGATGATCGAGACCAGGCTCAGCAGGATGACGCTGGGACCCTGCCACCAGCCGAACCGCATGACCACGTCGGCAGGGACCGAAGCCGGGTCGCTGCCTGGTGGTATGCCGGCCAGATCGATCACGAGTCCGGCCATGACCGGGCCTGCGCCACCGATGACCTTGCCTGCAAACGAGGCGGCGGCGTAATAGATGCCTTCCTGCCGGTCGCCGTGTCGTCGTTCGTGTTCATCGGTGACGTCCGCCACCATGGACCCGATCATCGGAATGGCCACACCCAGACCCAGTGCGGACACCATCGCACTGCCGATGTACAGCTGGCCGACCAAGGGATCGCCATTGGGTGGCAACAGATCAAGCAATCTCAGGATGATCACGCTCGAAGTGAAAAACGCGTACCAGGCGAGGCCCAGGGCAAACACGGTCCGCTTTTCTCCGATCCAGACCGACACGGGTTGGCTGAGCAGACTGCCGATGACGATGCCGACGACAGCGATTCCGAACAGTGAAGTGGTCTGTGCCGGGGTGAGTGCAAAAAAATAGGTCGCCGTGTACAGGATCAGTGCCTGAACCATGCCCTGGGTGATGCCAAAGACAACCGCTGCGACCACCAGGGCCGTGAAAGACGGAATGCGGAAGGCCGTCCTGACTTCCTGAATGACACCCGGCAGCGAAAAGTTACTCCCGACGGTCGGGATGTACAGCGATGGAATTTTCCGATGGGTTCCCAGGGAGGCAATGAGAATGCCGGTGACCAACAATGGAACACACGCCAGCGCAAAGGGCTGGTAGGCGGCAGGATTGAGCTGGCCGTTGGCAAATTGTTCTGTTGCGCCAAAAAACAGCAGATTGCCGCCAATCAGGACCGCGAACATGCCCAGCAGTTGAAAGACGTTTCGCAGCGCCGCCAGCAAGGTGCGCTCATCGTAGTTTTGTGTCAGTTCAGCGCCCAGTGCCATGAAGGGAACCGTGTAAAACGTCATGGCGGTTCGGGTCAGTGTTGCCATGACCAGCAGCCACCAGAACAGCCCGGTCTCACCCAATCCATCCGGTGGAACGAAGATGCCGTAGAACAGCAGGGCAAAGGGCACTGCAGCCGCATACATGTACCCATGCCGTCGACCGAGTCGGCCACGGGTCGCATCCGACCACGAACCGACGATGGGATCGCTGATCGCATCCAGGCAGAGTGCGATGAAGATGGCGATGCTGGCCATCGTTGCCCCGAGCCCGAGGACCTGGTTGTAATAAAACAGCAGAAAAAAACCGAAGGCAGCCGACTTGATGCCTTCAGGCATCTGGCCGACGGCATAGGCAATCCGCGTGGACCATGGGAGCGGGGGCAGCGCCGGGCTCGGAGTTGCAGCCATGTGATCACTCTCGGGTGGTGTCATCGTTATACCGGAGTGACCCGAATGGAGAAAGCGCCAATCCAGCGTGCAGGTGTCTGTGACCTGCCGTCCGGCTCGCCGAATGGCTCGTTGACCGGCTCGCCGAACGGCTTGCCAATCAGACCGCACCCCGGGGATAGTGTGCCTTCCTCATTTCTCTTCTCCACATCGTCGGCGTGGATGTTATGCGTGCCGGAGGTGTGGTTCATGCGGGAGCTGCCTCTTGAAGTTCGGAATCTTTTTTGAACTGTCCGTCCCTCGCCCGTTCACGCCAACCAACGAAGCGCTGGTGTACGGCAATGCGCTGGAGCAGATCCGTCTCGCCGATGAACTTGGTTTCGACACGGTCTGGGCGGTTGAGCACCATTTCCTTGAAGAGTATTCGCACTGCTCCGCTCCCGAGTTGTTTCTCACTGCCGCCGCCATGCAGACCACGAACATCCGGGTCGGCCATGGCGCCGTCGTGTGTGTTCCGGAGATAAACCACCCGGTGCGGATCGCGGAGCGGGCGGCGGTTCTCGATATCCTCTCCGGTGGTCGACTCGAACTGGGTACGGCACGTTCATCGACGTGGACCGAACTCGGTGGTTTCGAAGTGGATCCGGACAGCACCAAAAAAACCTGGGATGAATTTGTTCGTACCATTCCGCGCATGTGGATGCAGGAGACGTTCAGCCACGATGGGGTCTGCTTCTCGATGCCGGAGCGCGCGATCCTGCCAAAACCGTTGCAGACTCCGCATCCGCCGCTCTGGGTGACGGTGACCTCGCCGGGCACCGAACTGGATGCGGCGGAGCGTGGGCTGGGCTGTCTGGGCGTCGCTTCAGCGGGTTTTGATGAGCAGGAACGGCGAACCCGGGAATATCACCGCCGCATCAGGAACTGCGAACCGGTGGGCGCAGTGGTCAATGACCGGGTCGCCACGCTGAATCATCTGTTCTGTCATGAAGATGCCGACATCGCGGCACGTTATGGCGGGCAGATGGTGGGCCTGTTTGGTCTTGCCAACAGCCATCTGCTGTTCACGCGCGAGGCGTACCCGACAACCGCATACGGTTTGCTTGCCAACCTGGTACCGAGTCGTGCACCGGCGCGCAAGGCCACCGAAAATCCTGGTGAAGCCAGCAAGCTTCCGGAAGGCGTGACCATTGGCGATCCGGCTCGCATCACCTCCATCATTCGCCAGTGGGAAGCCATAGGCATCGATGAAATCAACTTTCTGCTGAACGCCTTCGAACATATTCCGCAGGCGATGGTGCTCGATTCACTACGGCTCTTCGCGCAGGAAGTCATGCCACAATTCCGGGAGAAGCGCTGATGTTTACCGGTATCACCGCGGTGTCGGAACTGGTGGCCGACATGCCGCGTGTCGAACACTGGTCGAAAGACTCCGCCGCACTCGACGGGGTGGAGATTCTGCAGGTGTCCTATGAACTGGCGGGTGGCAGCGCCGCGTTTGAACGCTTGTTGCCGCCGGCGCTGCACCCCACCATCCCGATGCTGGTGCAATGGGTGGGCTGGCAGGTCGATGACAGTCCATGGGGTCCGTTCAATCTGGTGCAGCAGAGATTGACCTGTCGCAGCGGTGCAAGACCGAGGGCCTTCCTGGCAGGTGCGATCATCGACAATGCAAACGCGGGTGCAGCCCTGGCTTCCTGCTGGGGTCTGGGCTGTCTGACGGGGGAGGTGAAGCTGTCCCGTCACTATGACCGAGCCGGCATGACGGTGGTGGTCGACAACACGGTCGCGCTGGATGTCGAACTGAAGGATCCGACGGTACTGAGACCGGATGACCTGCAGTTTTTCTCGGGATTCAACGCCGCAACCACCCCTGCGGGGGTACGTCTGCTGCAGATGGATACCCACATTGACGTTCAGCGTGCGGAACGCTATCTGCCAAGGCTGGATGACCATGAGCCAACGGCGTGGGGCCCTTTGTCACTGCATCCCCTGTATGCGGTGACCGCCTGTGGTGCTGCGGCCCGGATCGAACTGTCCCCGGTGCGCATCATCTGCAAGCCGGATCAACCAGCGTTTACAGGGACGGAAAAACAGGTGGCTAACCAGACGGGTAAAGGAGAAGGGTAAAGGAGATGGGTAAACTCGACGGCAAGGTCGCGCTGGTCACCGGCGGCGGGCGAGGGATCGGCGCAGCAACGGTCATGAAACTGGCCGCTGAAGGTGCCAGTGTCGTGGTCAACGACCGTGATATCGATGCGGCGGCTGCTGTTGCGCGCAAACTGATCACCAGTGGTGGCAGGTCGGTGCCGGTGCTGGCCGATCTGACAGACGCTGGCGCAGGCGAGCATCTCGTCGCGACCGCCGTGAAGGCGTTTGGCAGTCTGGATATCGTCGTCAACAACGCAGGCTATGTCTGGAACGGCGCCATCCAGAACCACTCCGACGAACAGTGGCAGGCGATGCTTGACATGCATGCCACCGCGCCATTTCGACTCTTGCGTGCATGGTTGCCCTGGTTGAAGGAAACCGCGCATCGGGAACGACAGGAGTTGGGTGCGCCGGTTTGTCGCAAGGTGGTGAACATCTCGTCGATCAGTGGCACCACCGGCGCGGCGACGCAGATTGCCTACTCTGCTGGCAAGGCGGCCGTGATCGGCCTGACCCGAACGCTGGCCAAGGAATGGGGCCGCTACAACGTCACCGTGAACTGTGTCGCCTTTGGTCACATCGATACCCGGTTGACCCAGGTGTACGAAAACGCGCCGCCGACCATCCAGGTTGGTGTGCGTGCGCACAAGGTGGGATTGTCTGCCGCCCAGGTCGAAGCCATCAGGGCGACCACGCCGTTGGGACGGACCGGCCGTCCGGAGGATGCAGCCGGCGCGATCATGCTGTTCTGTCTGCCGGAATCGGACTTCGTGACAGGCGAGGTGCTCACATGCTCCGGCGGTGTTCGCTGAACGGTGTTTCGACGCAGGTGTCACAGACGCAGATAGACACCACGTCGATGCAGCCACAGGCAGAACAGGATCAGTAGCGTGTACTCACCGGTTCGTGCGACAAACATCGATGCACTCTCGCTCAGCCCTGCCAGCAGATTCCAGCCCAGATGGGTCACCAGCAGATCGCTGAGGAACGGATCCCACAGGTGCAGCACGACGTACAGCGCGAGACTGTTCAACCCGACGATGCGCAGGATCTCAAACGGGCGGGCCGCGCCACGAATGTCCGTCAACCAATAGGTTGCGGCCGTAAGCAGACCGATGATCCCGCTGCTGATCAGCACCCAGGAGGGTGTCCACAGGCGTTTGATCGACGGGCATATCCCGGTCTGGTCCAGGAGCAGACCCACGGCGACACTACCCAGCGACCAGCCGGCGATCCAACGAGCGCACTTCGTGGGGTTCGTGGTCGTGCGCATGACTTCGCCCGTCATTGCCCCCGCCAGCATCGTGACGATGGATGGAATGAAGTTGAGTGTCGTGTAACCACCGGGGTTGCCCACGAACACCTCGGTACCGGGTAACAGGTTGATGAACCAGCGATCAAAAGCGGCCGCCGTGTTGGCCTGCCGATCCCAGTGGGCGGCGTAGTCCGGCGCGGGATACAGCAGGAAAGCTACAAAAACGAGTGCGAGTATCAACACGGAAGCCAGCAGCTGTGTGCGCAGTGTTGTCCACGCCAGTGCAAAGACCACAAGGTAACCGAGACCGATCTGGGTGAGCACGTTGGTGAAGTCGAAAAGCGTATGGCTCTCTTCCAGCGAGACGAGCATCAGGCCCAGCAGAATGAGTGCGATGGACCGCCAGAGTGCATGCCCCCACAGCCCATCACTGGTCTGGCCGCGACTGCGCCGATTGGCGACACTCCAGGGCAGCGCAACGCCGACCATGAACATGAATGCAGGCTGGATCAGGTCCCAGGCGGTCATGCCGGTCCAGGGTGTGTGGGACGCCTGGGTAGACACGATCTGCCAGAAACGGCTGTCCGGGAAGACGGTCACCCCAAGGGGCAGGCGCAGTACCTCCAGGCACAGGAAAGCCATGGTCGCACCACGCAGGATATCCAGGGAAACCAGCCGCTCGGACGTCATGTCAGGTCAAAGATCCACATCAGCCCAGAGGTGTTGAAGCGCGTTGTTGCAGGGAATCCTTCAGTGATCGGCCAGCCTCGAACGCCGATCAGGGTGGCAGTATCTCGCAGGCGGAGATCCGGCCAGCGTGGAACGTGCGGAAATCGATACGCAGTTCACATCGCATCCAGAGGCCAGGTGCGTTCCCGGAACACTCTCTTCACAACAGACGCGAGCTCAGTCAGGCAGTCCGAGTACACGCTTGGCAATGATGTTGAGCTGAACCTCTTTGGTTCCTCCGGCGATGGTCAGGGATTTTCGGTACAGCCAACCCTTGACCTGTTCGATCTCATCGTCCTTATGACCACTTGCGGGTACCAGGCCAAGCGCGCGCACGCCCATGGCGGACTGCATGAGTTCATCACCCCGTTGAATGAGCAGTGCATTGGTCAGCTTGACGGCCGAAGAAGTGAATCCCGGCGCGCGCGCCTTCAGTTCTTCGATGGCACGTGCCTGCGTCAGACGCTGGGCATGATCGTTGATCTGAAAATCGATCAATTCCCTGCGCACTGCTGTATCGGCGATCCGACCCTGGCTGAGTGGCGCATACCGCATGACGCGCTCCGGCATCTGATTGACTTCGGTGCGTCCCCCTTGTGCACCCGAGATGTTGATACCGGCATGGGTTGAGCGTTCGAACTGCAGCAGACGCTTGCCAGCGGTCCAGCCATTGCCGATGCCGCCGATGACATCGTTGACGTTGGCAACAGCATCTTCGAAGACCGTTTCATTGAACGGTGAAGCGCCTGAGAGCAGCCGGATCGGATTGACCACGACGCCGGGCTGATGCATGTCGACCAGGATCAGGCTTATGCCTTCGTGCTTTTTTGCGCCGACACTGGTTCGGGCCAGCACAAAAATGTAATCACAGTGCATGGCATCCGAGGTCCATGTCTTGCGGCCATGGATACGCAGCACATCGCCGATGCGTTCAGCACGCATCGACAGTGAAGCGAGGTCAGAGCCCGCGCTTGGCTCGGAGTATCCCATGGCCCAGCCCCCTTCACCGCGGGCGATACCGGGTAACCAGCGCAGTTTCTGATCTTCGGTGCCCAGTTCAAGAATGGTTGGCCCGATGTAGTTGACCCCCCGACCGGTCAGTGGAGTGCGTGCGCCAATGTGGACAAGTTCTTCGATCAGCACCCGATACTGCGCATTGTCGAGCGCCGCGCCACCGTATTCGCGGGGCCAGGTGGGTACGGTCCAGCCTTTGCCGGCCATGCGGTCCAGCCATAACTTGGTGTCAGGTTCGAGCGCGATGCGCGTACTGCCAAACGGAATCGGGCCTGCACCGCGTGCGCCGGGAGGGCAGTTTGCCGCGAGCCATTCGCGGGTATCACGGCGGAATTCGTCGAGGTCGATCATGGTGGTCCCAGTCGATGAGGCCACCATTCTAACCGTGGTTGTTCAACCTTGGTTAAACGAGGAGTGCAGCGGCCCGCTCAGTAACGGATCTCCGGAATCGCCTGGGGCGGTAGAACATGCTCCTGCTGGCGAGGAGCCTCGCGGGCTGGCTCCACGCGCTCCTGTCGCATCGGCGCTTCGTAGGCGGGTGCGCGACGCTCTTCTCGTGCCGGTGCGCCGAGCCCGGATCCGCGAGAGCCTTCATTCATCCCACCGTTGCCATACGCGCCGTGATTCCGGGCCCGGGAAATGGCTTCCTGGACGGCTGCGTTGTCCTGCCAGCGCGAATGTTGTTGCGGCGCCTGTTCGGGTTGTCGCCACTTCGGACTCGAGCCCTGCGCCGGTGCCGAATACGCTTCGACCTGCCGCTCCTGCCGTGTCCTCCCCGTTGGGCTGTCACGTCGATCGACTTGAGACTCAAAACGTGAAGACCTGCCGGCCTGCTCTGCCGCGCGATTGCGAACATCCTCCATGGCGCGATTGATGGCGCTGTGGTCGACGGCTTCCGGCTCCCGACTCCTGCGCACCACAGGCTGCTCATCGCGCAGGACCCGTGTGGTGTCGACAGCGGGTGCCTGTCGTGAGTACGCTTGTTGATCCTTGGCCTGCTGGCGGGCGCGCTCGATTGCTTCCTGAATCGCGGTGTTGTTGGTCATGTCGTTTGCAGGTGCGCCACCGAGTCCGTTTCCGCCTGCGGGGACGTTTTCATTGCGAGGCAGGGGCGCTGCGTCAGGGGTTGTTGCAGGTGGTGCATTGCCATCAGGTCGGGCACCGATACCGCGGGTGGTTTCGAAACGGGTCCCGCGACGGATCACGCGCACCTGCTCGCCATTGACGTTGCCTTCATAAACGACGGCTTCGTCGCCACGCCCGTTGTTGATGACCGCCCCGTTACCCGGTGCATCACTGACCACCGGATGGGCCGGTACCGTTACGGCAGATTCGCCGCCTCCACCATGAACCTGGCCGCCGATGGGGGAACCCAACGGTGCCGGTGGCGGGGCAGTGACGTCGGTTCGGTAGTGTTCCCGACGACCACCACCTATCGGTCGTGCGCCATGACCTCCGCGTGGATACCACGTGGTGTCATCGGACACGACCGGTTGGCCATTGACGGTCTGGGGTCCGTGCGGGTTGCCTGAATGCTGCCGTGGCTGCTGATGACGCCATGAGCGACGACGGTCATAGTCGCGATACGACCGACCATAATAGGGATGGTGACGGTAGCCATGGCGCAGCGAATGCAGCCGATGGTTGCTCCAGCCGATGTTGTACCAGGTACTGACACCCCAGAAGCTGTCACGCGGGAAACTGTATCCATAGTCGTAAGGGTAGTAGTAGACCGGATAGGGTTCCGGGTAGTAGTGATAGACCCGTCGTGTGCGATAGGTTGTCACTTCCCAGGGATCGTAGTACGGCACATAGATCACCTGCTCGTTGACGGGGCGGATATAGACGATCTTTTCCCGAACCTCGACGACCTGCTTGTCGTCGGTCTTCAGATTGCCGGCAAGCTGTGCTCGTTCGCGAAATCCGGTGATGGCCGCCAGGACATCGGATTGCTGGTTGATGACAGCTTCACCGAGACGCCAGGTCCAGTCGAGGTCGTCGTTCAGCTTCTTCAGCACTTCCGGATAGTTGAGCAGGGCGACCACACTGTCATCCCACTTTTCATCAGGTGTTGCGTCGGGAGTGCGTGCACGGAAGCGTGCCGCCTGGACAATCTGCAACGGAAAGGTGCTGGCGGGCAGGACAATGGCCAGCAGGTCGTCGGGGTAGAGCGCCACCGGGCCCAGCAGTTCTTCGAGTTCTGTCTGATCCAGAGGCGTGTAGTCCGATTGGGCGGGTGCCGGCGGGATCTCGACCGCAAAGGCATGACTGCCGATGGCAAGATTCAGACCGGACAGGACGATGAGTCCACAAAGCCAGCGTGTCGGATTGAGCATGTTGAACATGCCTCAGATCATGGTCTGACCACCATACCGTATTCTGCTGAATGCCGACTTAATGAAATTGGCAGATTCCCCGACACGGGAAGGCGCCGGCTCAGAGCCCTGTCCGATAGTTTTCCTCGACGGACTCATCGATGGCGTTGGCCATGGTTTCATCGGCACCGTGCAACTCCGCGAAGACCTTCCCAAACGATATCTTGCTTTTGGCACCCCAGCTTTGTGGTTCCCACAGGGCACTGCGGATGAATGCCTTGGCGCAGTGAAAAAAACACTCATCGATGTGCACGCGGATGGCAATGACCGCATTCTTGCCACGTGCCGCGAGTTGTTCGAGCAACTGCGGGTCAGCGGTCAGTTCAGCCCGACCATTGATCCTGAGCGTCTCCTGGGTATTGGGCACCATGCACAGCAGACCAACCTGCGGGTTGGCCACAATGTTCTCCAGACCGTAGATGAGCTTGTTGCCGGGACGATCGGGGATGACGATGGTCTGCAGGTCTTCCACCTTGATGAATCCGGGTGCATCACCCTTGGGAGAGGTGTCAACACGCCCCTGTGCATCGGCGGTGGACAAGACCACAAAGGGGCAGCGTTCGAGAAAGTCGATGGCCATCGCGTTCAGTCGTGGCTGATTCTTGGAGGCAGTTCGCGGGTTGGCGTCGCCGATGATCTGCCGCAGCGATGCCAGGTCGCGAATGTCATGGGCGCTCAAGAGGCGACTCCCGCGCGTGCCAGTTTGGGCACGGTGTATCGTTGAATGTCGTCGACAAAGGTACGCAGCGTGTCGATGCCACTGGCTTCTGCGTCGTGACACCATTGCCGCAGCGCGTTGACGACTTCTTCAAGGTTGCCGGTGCGTTTGCTCCAGATGTCCTGCAGGCGCAGGCGCAGATCGTAGACCGTCTTCAGTTCCGGAACTTCCACGAGCGTCGCCAGGCGGGCCCGACCGCTTTCGTCGAGCAGCGATGCGTCGCGACAGAGCAGGCGATGGGCACTGCGGAACAGGCGCTTCGATGCAGCGTTGGCGTTGGCCTGTTGCAAACGAACGAGTGGAGCGACCACGGTGCGTGCATAGGTGGCCATCACGTTGAAACGATCGTTGACCAGCGCCATGGCCGTGTCCTTGTCGAGTTGGGCGGTGCTCCGTCGCTCGATGACGGGTCCGGTGCTCAACGGACGGGCCAGGCCCAGCAGCATGAACAGACGAATGTACAGCCAGCCGATATCAAATTCCCAGGCACGGGCGGAGTACTTGGCCGAGTTCGGGTACGTGTGGTGGTTGTTATGCAGTTCTTCACCGCCGATGAGAATGCCGATGGGCAGGATGTTGCGGGAGGCGTCCGGCGGTTCGAAATTGCGATAACCCCAGAAGTGGCCAATGCCGTTGATCACGCCACCGACCAGCGGAATCCACATCATCTGGATCGCCCAGACCGACAGCCCGACGACACCGAACAGGATCAGGTCGATGAGGGCCATGAGGGAAATCCCGATGAAGCTGTACCTGTAGACATGCTGTTCGATCCAGTCATCGGGTGTGCCCGCGCCATAACGTGCGATCAGTTCGGGTTTGGCCGCAGCCACCCGGTAGGCGCTGGCCTGGTCCCAGAGGATCGTGGACAGGCCCATGACCACCGGACTGTGTGGATCTTCCGCCGTTTCACACTCGGCGTGATGCTTGCGGTGGACCGCCGTCCATTCCCTGGTGGTCATGCCGGTACCGAGCCACAGCCACAGGCGGAAAAAATGCTGCAGGGCAGGGTGCAGCCACAACGCACGATGCGCCGAAAACCGGTGCAGATACAGTGTCACGCCAAGGACCGTGATGTGGGTCAGCACCAGCGTGACCCCGATCAGCGCGGGGATGGAAAGATCCAGCACGCCGTGTGCGAGCAGATCCAGAATGTTCACAGGCACCTCCGGTGGTAATCAGGTCTCCAGACAGTATCCGGACAGGATACTGTTCAGGAGTGGAGCACTGTCAGGGAATATTGCTGTTCAGGATATACGTATAAATCAGGGAAACCGCCATGACGGACAGCAGCAGGAAGGTCCCCTGTGCGCCAATCAGTCGCGGGTAGTTTGCGCCTTCATTGCTGGATAGTCCCCAGGCATGGAGCAACCGGCAGGCAATCAGGCTGAGGCCAAGCACGTGCAGCATCAGATGACTGGTGCCATTGAGTTCCATCATCAACAGCAGCAACAGCGCAAGGGGAACGTTTTCCACAAAATTCGCCTGCACACGAAGCACCGCGTCCGGGCGCCATTTTGGCTGGCTGGCGGAACGCAGCCGCACGTACAGGACATGGTTGGCCAGCAATACCGCGAGCAGACCGCAGAGGCCAGCGTAAAAGGCAGTGATCAGGACACTCATGCCCGCGTTCATGCCAGTACTCCGGCCAGCACGGCAATCATTCCACCCAGAGCGAGTGTCAGGCCGATGTAGCCATACTGGTCAATCCAGAACAGGCCAAATGCTTCAGGGGAGCCTTTTGGCGCGGTGGGTGTCTGTCCGCTGCGGAGCTGTCGCGGCAGCCGACCGTTGGCAACGATCTGTACCCCGAGCCAGATGCCACCAAAACCAAAGATGATCAGCCAGTCAGCGAGTTGGAATAGCGCCATCACGGATTCCGGCGACGGGCAGGTAGAAGCGCAATATTTGCGTGGACGTTCAAGGTTATCCCCGGGTTCCTTGTATGCTCTGTCCCCGCGAGCATAGCAAAGGGGTGTGAATGTCGCTAACCGGACGCAGGATTCTGATCACAGGCAGCGGTGGTGGCATCGGGCAGGCGATCTGCCGTTTGCTGCTGGCTCGCGGAGCGACGCTGATACTGACAGACCTCGAGTTGCATGGTGCTTCGATCGCCAACGTCTGCAAGGCGCGTTACCTGTCGCTGGATGTGACCCAGGAACACGCCTGGCGCTCGGTGACCAATGTGGTGCGGGAAGAGTTCGGCGCGCTGGACGGTGTGGTCAATGTGGCCGGCGCTATTCTCATGCTTCCGTTGCTCGAAACGCCGCTCTCCGAGTATCGGCGGATTCAGGCCATCAATCAGGACAGCGTCTTTCTCAGCCTGCGCTACTGCACCCCGCTGCTGATCGATTCCGGCAGCGAACACGGTGCGTCGGTGGTGAATTTTTCATCGATCTATGGGCTGGGGGGCCAACCAGGGTTCAGTGCGTACTGCGCTGCCAAGGGTGCGGTCCGTCTGCTGACCAAGGCCGCCGCTCTGGAGTTTGCACAGGCCGGGTACCGCATTCGGGTGAACTCGGTTCATCCAGGACCGATCGATACGCCGCTGGCTCGAATGCCGATCGAACAACTGGTTGCGCAGGGCAAGGTGAGTTCGATCGACGCCGCCATGAACCGGATTGCAACCAGCTATCCCGGTGGACGGATCGGTCAACCCGATGATGTTGCAGGCGTTGTTGCCTTTCTGCTCTCTGACGATGCGCGTTTTGTGAACGGGGTTGAAGTGCCGGTGGACTACGGCTTCACCGCGCGGGCTCAGTAGGTTCGCCGAAGGCTAGCCGACGGATCGCCGTCCGAAAGGATGTCAGTCAGCCAGGAGTTCCTGACATCGTGCAGCCGCCTTGGCCGTCAGGCTGCAGCGTAAACCAGCTGATCCATGACGCCGGAGGCGCGCGCCTCGTTGATCAATTCGCGGGTGAAGTCCTGGCAGGTGCCACAGCACGTACCGGCACCCAGCATCTGGGCGATGTCGCTCACCGAACTGGCACCTTCGGCAACGGCCTCACGGATGTCCCGGTCAGTGATCCCATGGCAGACGCAGACGTACATTGATGATCTCCTGAGGTCCACAACGGACAGTGGACAACGGAGCGTAGTGTAAATAGAAATGATTCTCGCTAGCAAGTGTCTTCTGTTTTGATTTGTGATCGTCATGCAAGTTTGAGTAATCACTTAAAAACCATTAATAATCATATAGTTATATGGACTTGCCAAGTTATGACTGCTAGGCTGCGGCCGATTGTCAACAAGGATTCCCTATGAAAGCGTTGCACAAGGACACCATTGTTCACCTGAACAAGGTGCTGAAGAACGAACTCACCGCCATCAACCAGTACTTCATGCATGCCAAGATCCTGCAGAACTTCGGCTTGCCGGTGCTGGCCGAAAAGGCCAGGGCGGAATCCATCGACGAGATGAAACACGCGGATGCGCTGATGGAGCGAATCCTGTTTCTCGATGGGCTGCCCAATCTTCAGGAACTGGGCAAGCTGCTGATCGGCGAAAACGTCCGGGAAATTCTGGAGTGCGACCTGAAACTCGAGATGCTCGCCATGCCTGATCTGCGCGAGGCGGTCCAGCACTGCGAAGTCGTCAAGGACTTCGTCTCCCGCGAGTTGTTTGAATCCATCCTCGAAGGCGAAGAGGAGCATGTCGACTGGCTGGAAACGCAGCTGTCGCTGCTGGATCGCGTTGGCGAGCAGAACTACCAGCAGTCCCAGATGAAATGAGTCCGGGTCCTGGATTGGGCAGAACGCTGATACCCGGGTAGTAGGCCAGGAGTCTGCGCGGCAGAACATCGACGGGCTGCGGCGGCGTCACTTCGGCCCGATTTTGCGTTCGTTTTCGTTGCGTAGCACCCACTACGCTCCTCAAACGAACGCAAAATCGATCTCGAATTGCCACTCGCCTCGCACCGCCGCCTTCTGCCGCGCAGACTCCTAGACCAGATCGTCCGGTGTGTTGAGGTTGCGGAAGGTCTCGGCAATCTCCGTACAGTCGACGGTGTGCCGCTGTCTGTGCGGCAGGATGTTGTACCAGCCCTCCACGCTGCGATGACCACCATCCAGATAGGCCGCCAGCATGGGCTCCAGATCCTTGTGCACCAGCAGGTGCAGCACCTGCGCCCGGGTGCCGTCGTGAGCGATGACGGCACCTGGCTCATGCGCCACCCGACCAAGGCGTTCCACCAGATCGGTGGCCAGCAACGGCGCATCACCTGGCACGATCATCACCCAGGGCCTGGTGCTTTCCTGCAATGCCCTTAACACGCCTGTCAGGGGCCCCTGTGCCTCCAGCGGTGCATCGGTGAATACCTTGGCATAGGCTCGATAGCGCACCAGGTTCCGGTTGGCGCTGATCCAGACCCCGTCCGTCTGCGAGGCCAGCCGGCGAACCACCTGGGCCGCCATGGGTTCGCCACGAAAGTCGAGCAGGGGCTTGTCGGTACCACCCATGCGGGTGCCACTGCCACCACAGAGGACTACACCCTGGATCTGATGCCGGGCTGGCATTTCAACGCAGCTCGCGGCTCGTGTGAGACCTTGTCACCCAACCGGATCAGAGGCCGGCCAGTGGAGGCAGATTGTCATACGCTGCCTCCTTGCCTTCAGCCTTGGCCTTGAAATGCCGGGCCATCTCGCCACCCTGGCTCACGGCGCCCATCCAGACAGTCTGATACTGCAGCGTTTCGCCGATCGAGTGGGCTCGCCCGTAGTTCAACAGATGTTTGGTCGAATGAATCGCCAGCGGTGATTTGCTGGCGATCGTGCGGGCGATGGTGGTCACTGCCTCGAGCATCGATGCCTGGTCTTCGAAGACCTTGGTCACCAGGCCCGCGGCCAGTGCTTCATCCGCAAACATGCGCCGGCCGGTGTACGCCAGTTCGCGCATCAACCCGTCGGGAATGAGATGCGGCAGGCGTTGCAGCGTGCCGACATCGGCGGCGAGACCAATGTTGATTTCCTGGATGCAGAAAAACGCATCCCGCGTGCAATACCGCAGGTCACAGGCCGATACCAGATCAACACCGCCACCTACCGCCCCACCCTGGACAGCTGCGATCACCGGCATGCGAGCGTTTTCGATGGTGCTGATGGTGGCCTGCATGGCGCCCAGGCGACGAACGGCCTGCTCCCCCGCACGCCCGGCATCCAAAGGTTTGCCACGCTCGCCACCTAACGAAGAAACGTCGAGTCCTGCGCTGAAATGTTTGCCGGTTGAAGACAGCACGATGGCGCGTACCTCACCGCTTTCATCCAGTGACTGCACGGCGGCCGGTAGTTCCCGCCAGAATGCCGGTGGCATCCGGTTGTACTCATCCGGTTTGTTCAGGACAAGAAAACCGACGCCATCGTCAATGCGCACACTCAGGCGTTCGTAAGTCATAGGGGGTCTCCTCAGGTAATTGTTCAGCTATCCAGACTGGCTTTTTTTGGTCTGGTGCGTCGGATTGTCAGCGGATGCCGTCCCAGGCACGGCGCGTATCCGCACCGGGGTCAAATTCGAGCCGGCTGTTTTCATCAAAGACAAAGGTCGCTCGTCGAACAGGATCGTAGGCATCCCACCCAGGATTGCCGGAGCGGACGAATGCTGTCCAGGCGGCATGCATCGTGTCTGCCACCGACTGTGGATCACCACCGGTTCCGAGAAAGGGTTTCACGCCGGGTTGGGTCAGATTGTTGAATGCAAATGGAATCTCCAGCGCGTGGGTCGCACCGAGCTTGCCGTCGTTGGCGCGTGACTGCCAGGCAAACAGGTACATCCACGTGGGAGAGCCTGTCTTCGCCCGCGCTTCGGCGAGGCGGATCGCCGGGATCCGGAACATGTGGTCGGTCGTCAACGCGATCAACAGTGATTCTGCAGTGGCATCGGGTCTGGCACCACGCCAGGCAGCCAGCGGCAGTTCCGCGCCGTAACCCGACACCGCTCGGGCGAGCTTCGCTTCGTCGACCTTGCCATACCCCCAGAGCGTCGTTTCATCTCGGTTGCTGCCAAGCAGCACGGCCACGTCGTGGCCTGCACCCTTGCGGATTGCCTCGATCGGCGCCTCCGGAATGAAAGGGTTGCCATGTACCGGATAAAACGGTGATACGGTGGATCCCAGGCGATTGACAAATCCGCCACTGGACTCGAGTTCGCCGACCACCTTGCCCTGCGCCGCAAGGATGTCCTCCACATGGGCGGCCTGGACCGAGACCGCACTGTCGGCGTTCAGTGCGCGCAGAAAGTGTTCGCCAACCACCCGTCCGCAATCAGCGGGGAGGGTGTGGTGACCTGCGCCGGACTGCGGAATCGCACCACGGAACAGACCTGTGCAGCGAGGATTGGCGAGCAGCGTACCTACGCTGAATCCACCGGCCGACTCACCGGCGATGGTCACCCTGGCCGGATCCCCGCCAAACCGATCAATGTTGTCGCGTACCCATTCCAGTGCGGCGATCTGGTCCAGGGTGCCGTTGACTGCCGATGAGGCAAACTCGGCGCCCAGCATCGACAGATCGGTAAAACCGAGCGCACCGAGCCGGTAGTTGATGCTGACGACCACGATGTCGCCCTGACGACAGAACGATGTGCCGTTGTACCAGGGAATGGCGCCCTGACCTGTACGGTAGGCACCACCGTGTATCCAGAAGAGCACAGGCCTGCGCTGGTCATCGAGGCCCGGCGTCTGGATGTTGAGTGTCAGGCAGTCTTCGCTCCAGCGGACCGGTGCCGGATCGGTCAGCCCGCCGCTGGAAACCTGCGGAGCGGCTGGCCCGAATTTCCGTGCCTCGAGGGGCTCCGACCAGCCGGAGTGAGGCTGCGGCGCGCAGAAACGTAAACGGTCTGTCGGCGGAGCGGCATAGGGCACACCGGCAAACAGGAACACACTACCTTTTTCACGCCCCAGAATCGGGCCGCTGGTTGTCTGGACAATGGACATCATGAAGGTACCGTGGCGCTGGAACCGGCGACTTTAGCATCCCTGAGCCGGGAGCTGACAGGACACGACACACCATGCTTCCCCGGGATGCGCTGCCATCGTCGGCGAGTTGGTGGCGCAGTTGCCCGGCTGAAGTCGGCGTCATTCTTCTTGAGGTGGTCTCGATGTCACGCACCTCCTTCGCCTCGAGGCGCTCTTGCATGACCGTTGGTCGGGTATTTTGTACTGCATGTCGTCCATCGGCTGCGAGGAACCCGGTGCGCCGTTATGGTTCAGGATCCGCCGTGGAGTGACCGACCGTGTCCCTGACCGTACCTCCGACCGTATCTCCAACCGCTTCTCCAGATTCATCGGAGGCCCGCTTCGGGACGGAATCCTTGAGTCCTCTCGGGCAGGTCACTGGCTACACCGATACCTATACCCCGTCGCTGCTGTTTTCGATGCCCCGCAGCACTGGCCGCAATCCCCTGCACACGCCCGCAGACTTTGAATGGCATGGCGAAGATATCTGGCATGGCTACGAATTCACCTGGCTGGATCGTCATGGCAAGCCGGTGGTGACAGGACTGCGGCTGCGCATTCCCTGCAACTCGCCGTGCATCGTCGAGAGCAAGAGTCTGAAGCTCTACCTCGGATCGTTTGCCCAGACCCGTTTCAACGGTCAGGCCGATGTGCTGAAGACACTGGATAGCGACATGCGACTCGCCGTGCGGGGTCCGTTGACCGTTGAGCTGATCCCGTTGCGGCAATTGACGATGCTGCCATCGGTTCTGCCTGGCATCTGTCTGGACGACATCGACTGTGAAGTTGCGGAGTACACCGTCAATGCGGGCTTGTTGCGAGGGGAGGGAGCGGACACGGTCGTGAACGAAAGTGTGCACAGCCATCTGTTTCGCAGTCTGTGTCCGGTGACTGGTCAACCGGACTACGGGACGGTCTGGATCACCTATCGAGGCACCCCGATCGAGCGCCGGGGATTGCTGCAATATCTCATCAGCTATCGCCAGCATGCAGGTTTTCACGAGGCCGTTGTCGAACAGATCTTCATGGATCTGTGGCGCCACGGCGGTCTGCAGACGCTGTCGGTGATGGGGTGTTTCCAGCGACGTGGTGGGCTGGATATCAATCCGTATCGTTCAACGGATCGGGAACCGCCCAATCTGGTCCGCATGCCACGACAATAGGGCGTGCCAAAAAAACCTGAAAAAAGAGTCGGGGAACGAACGACAGGCGCGGTCAGGCGGCCTGGCTTCGCTCGAGTGAGCTTTTGAGCGCCTGGTTTTCTCTTTCCAGTTGCTGAATGCAGCCCATCATTTCACGACTGTCCTGCGTGAACTGCTTGAGCATCTTGCGCAGATCATCATCCGTACCCGCCAGCACCGACGCGAGTTCGGCCTTGAGCGCCGCATTTTCTTCTTCGAGGGATCCGGAGTGGCCTTCTGCGCTCTCCGGCAGATCCGGAAATTCCTCGGGTCGGTACCCGAGTTGAGTGTCGATGATCGTGTAGTGGTCGAAGTCCTTGATGGCAAATCGTGCCCCTGACGGGCTCGATGGAGAAGCGGCCATGAGGTCGATGATTCGTTCATGGTGTTCCGAGCGCAGCCTTGTCCACTCTTCCGGCAGATCCGTAGGCAACAGCAACGGTTGCAGGAACTTGCCGAGCGTTTTGCCATCCCTCTGCTCGTGTTCCAGGACCAGCCGGCGAACACTGGTTACCGGGTCATCACCCAGGATGGCGGTGGTCCGCTCGGCGAGCCAGACCTTGTGCGCATCGTCTCCCTCGCTGAGATTCAGCGTGGCCGTGGCCTTTTCCCACGCTTCAAGCGCGAGCGTGCCTTCAGTGCGAAGTCGGCGGGCATGCAGGAAATACACGATGCCTGTACCGAGTACACAGATGCCAAGCTGGATCAGAACAAAGGTGGACAGAACCACGCGCCAATCATCCCATTAACTGCCATGGCATGAAGTATAGGCGGGTCTCGTGATTCTGCTGATCAGGCGAACCATTCAGGAAATCAGGTGCAGAAATGAAAACGCCCGGCGAGAGCCGGGCGTTTTGACCATCACACTGACGTTGGCCAGTGCAGGTTACGAAGATCAGAACTCGTAAGTCGCCTCAAACCCGAAGGTTCGTGGACGATTTACGCTGCCCACTGCAAACAGGGTTGCGATGGGTGCAAAGATCTCATACCGCTCGTCGGTCAGATTGCGGCCAAAGGCGGTCACAGACCACTGTTCGGCGTAGTAGCCGATGGAGGCCGTGACGTCTTTTCTTGAGTCGACCTGGCCCTGAGGTGCGTTGACCAAACTGGATTCAACCTCGTCGATGAACGCGTATTTACCGAAGATCTCAACAGTACCTGCCCCAAGAGGGATGGACACCGTGCCACCAATGCCCAAGGTCATTTCAGGTGCATTGCGCGGTTTCAGGAAGGAAGCATCCTGAATGCACGAACCCCCTATCACACCGCCCGGTGTCGATGGGTTGAAAGTACCTGGGCAGTTCGCCGCGGTGGTTGTTGCCGTGTCTGAGTTATTGATGTCCGTCTCGAAGTCTTTGTATTTGGCATCCAGGTAGCCATAGTTGACGAACGCGCTGAAGTACTCGCTGAATACGTACTGGGTTTCGACTTCAAACCCCTTGTATTCGGCATCAGCGACGTTGTCAAACGTGCTTGCGACGGTGCGAGTGTCGGGGTCGAACTGAACCGAACTTTCCTGCTTGTCCGTGAACTTGTTCAGGAACGCAGTCACGTTCAATCGCAGTCGGTTATCGAACCACTGGCTCTTCAGAGCGAGTTCCCACGATTTACCGAATTCTGGATCGTACTGGTCACGCTCGAAGTCCCGGATATTCTGGTTCACGCCGAAGAATCCACCGGAGTGGAAGCCTTCTGAGTAGGAAGCATAAACGAGTGCATCGTCAGTGATCTGATAGGAAAGGCCAGCCCTCACGGACGTATCTTTCCATGTGTTATTCAGATCCGCGTAAGCGGGGAAGTTACGTGCCAGTTGACGAGCGACGTTCGACAAATAAGCCTGACCAGCCTGGAAGTCTTTCTCTTCCTTGGTCCAGCGAACACCGACTGTTGCCGTGAACTTTTCGAGGAAGGTGTAGTCTGCCTGGCCGAAGAAAGCGATCGAATCAGTTTCCTGGGTTTCGTACAGGATCTGCGTTACGTCACCACCGGCTTCTACCTGGGTCAGACCGCTGTCACAAGCGATTGGAGCAAATGCGCCTCCCAGACAAGCGCCCCACAATGCAGGGCTGTATGCAACGGGTCCAAACAAAGTCGCCCAGAATCGGCCACCGGTGACCCAATCCTGTTCGAACTCGCTGTTCCAGTAGTGACCACCTACCGTGAAGTTCAGGTTTTCGTATGAGCCGTTGAGTTGAAATTCCTGGCTCAGCTGATCGTAGTCATTGAAACGTTCGATGGTGATGAACGGTGCAGACGATCCATCAAAGTCGAATATCCGGTACTCCTCCTGCTTGCGATAGCCGGTGATGGACTTCAGTTCTAGGTTTTCGTTGATGTCCAGGCTCACGTTGAGCGTATAGGCATCGGTGTCGAGTAACGCTTGGTTTTCAGTGTTGTTTTCCGCAACCTTCGGTGTCTTCAAGCTCGTCCGACAGGTCTGGGGGAAGAGCGCGCAGTTAGTAAAACCTTGATTGCCAGGCAGGATTGGGTCGGTATCAAAGTAGTTGGTGTCGTTTGGATTGCCAGAAAACGGGATGACACCACCGGCCGTATTGTAGTTGGTGTGAAATGCGTCGAGCGTACCTTCGTCTTTGAACTTCTCGATCGTGAAGGTCGCTTCCAGGGCTTCCATCGGCGTGAACAGGAAAGTTGCGCCGTAGTTCTGGTAGTCCTTCTTGGAACTCTTGCCACCGATGGTGACGTTCTCTATGAAGCCGTCATCTTCCATCACCGTGCCAAATAGTTTGACCGCGAGTGTATCCTGCAGCAGTGGTGCGTTGCCCACGAGGCGCAGTTCACGATTGCCGTCGTCTCCGAGTGTCAGCTTGGTCTTGGCACCGAATTCGCCGGTTGGGCGTGAACGGATAACGTGGATGACCCCTCCCACGGTGTTCTTGCCAAACAGTGTTCCTTGTGGACCACGCAGGATTTCGACGCGCTCGAGGTCGAAGTTCTCGAGGTTCTGACCAGCCAGGGAACCGAGGTAGATTCCGTCGATCATCACCCCAATGGGTGCGTCGAAGGAGTTGTCGTCGGTGCGGGTTGCGCTGATTCCCCGGATCTGGATTGCGCCGCCGCCACCACCCCGGCTACCGTTTTCGCCGAAGTCGACGTTGGGTGCATAACCGTTGATGTCACGCAGTTCCCGAATGGTCGAGCTGGTGAGCTCTTCGGAAAGTGCGGTAATTGCAACCGGAACATCCTGAGCTGCTTCTTCACGCTTCCGTGCGGTGACAACAACTTCTTCGATTCCGATGTTTTTGGCATCTTCGGCAGCAGCAACCGCTGGCAGAATCAACCCCGTGCTGAACATGATTGCTGCCGCAGGTACACCTGCGACCAGCGGCAGGGCCGCCCACGTCGATCGACGTTTGATCATTATTGAATCCTCTCGTTTATCTCTCCCAAGGCGGCGCGAGTATATCGAGTTATATTACCAAGGGTCAATTATTTGGAAAATCTGGAAACAAATTTTTCGCAGCTGGTATTTTGGGCGCCAATCTTCTGCCGACGAGCGGCCACGATGGGAGTATGGTGTTTTCCGAAAAGTGCGAAAACCATTATGTTGGGCAAATAAAATTATAAAAAACAATAAGATATGTTCCGATACGAAAAATTACATGAAGTTATGGTGCTCTTTGTCGACAGCCATTGGGCTGACGTCCAAGGTATGAATCCGTGTCGACAAGAACAACAAAATTGACGATACAGGGCGAGTTTGAATGAACAAAGGTTACAAGGAGCCGGCGATTGATGTCGCTTTGTATCAGGTGCCGGCCCGGCATTTCACGCCACGCCAGCTCAAGCTGCGGGAAGTCATCCTGGCAGTGACACGCACATTGATCACGACAAACGGCTATGAAGGCGTGAACATGCGGGATCTCGCCCGGCACGCCAAGGTCACGCCCAAGACCCTGTACTATCAGTTTGGCAGCAAGGAAGAACTGCTCCGGACGGCAGTCGAGGAGATGTTCCACTCTCTCTACGCCGCCATCGATGCGGAGCCCATCAGCAAGGGCTTCGACCGGCTGCTCTTCATCATTGACCGCGTGGCGGCCCTGACGCGGGAACACTGGGCTTACGCGAAGGCGGCGATGCCGATATTCACGCAGAAGGAAGGCTCGACGTTCACGACCATCCGCAAGGCCACCTATCGTCGTGCCATCGATCAGATCCATGGCGAGGGAGATTTTCAGGACTGGGTCGACATCGGATTGATTTCCGGCCTGATCGATCGACAGGTGAACCCGATCTACCAGGCACCCTGGATCGCGCACGTCTCACTGGATGTCACCAACCAGGTCACCAAACATGACATCGCGCTGATACTGGCTGCGGTGACGACCGGATACACCCATGAGCGGGCGATCGAAACGGCCAAGGCGATGCAGGATCAATTGAGAGGCAATCCCTACCTTTGAAAGGTGTGCACTATTCCAGCGGGATGCCAATCCAATGAAGGTGAAACTTCTCCGTGAATTCAGGTTGGAATGCCGCTAGCATACCGCGCTCTATGGTGACCCACCCGGTCCCCTCGCAACGACAGGTTGTGAACCCCGCCAGGCCCGGAAGGGAGCAACGGTAACAATTGATGCGTGTGCCGAGGTGTGGCTGTGTGGGTCGCCACCCAATTGAAGGTGGAGAAGTGGCAGGCGGCTTGAACTGCCGCCAGCAAGGTCAGTCGGGCCGTAGGGCCAATCGAAAATGACCGGCGCGTGCTGACGCGGTTTGTCAGCCGACCATCACAAGAGGTTGAACCGGAGAGGTGTCCGAGCGGCTGAAGGAGCACGCCTGGAAAGTGTGTATACGGTAACGTATCGAGGGTTCGAATCCCTCCCTCTCCGCCAAATGAAAAAGGCCCGAAAGGGCCTTTTTCATTTGGCGGACACGGTGGTGGGTTCGAACCCGAAGCAGAGGGTTCGACAAAACGGCAGGATTGCCGTTTTGGACATACTTCACCCTGCTGACGCACCCTCACGAACCGCGCGATCCTGTGTGTAATCCGCCAGATCGAGATCGTGGGTGACTTCCCAGTAGCGGTGCAGGCTGAAGGGTGAGTTGTTGACCACACGACCCTGGCTGTTCTTGTACCAGCTCTGCACACCGGGATGTCCCCATGCCAGCTGCTGGCTGATGCGCTGGACGTCTTCGTTGTAGCGCTCGTTGACCTCTGCCTTCACTTCGAGTGCGGTGATTCCCTGATCCAGCATCTGCGTGATGCACTGCATCGCATAATGAATCTGGCACTCCACCTGATAGATGATGCTGCCACCGTGCACGATATTGGTGTTGGGTCCGTACAGACAGAAGAGGTTGGGGAAGTTGGGCACGGTGATGCCCTTGAAGGCTTCCGGACAATCCCCCCACTGGTCGGCCAGCCGCACTCCGCCGCGACCACGCACGTCCATCGGCCACAGGAACAGGTTCGATCGGAAGCCGGTACCGAGAATCAGTACATCGGCTTCATGCAGTGTGCCGTCGATGGTCTCGACACCGGCTGCCGTGATGCGGCGGATGCCAGTGGTCACCAGATCGACGTTGTCCCGCGCGAGGGTGCGGTACCAGTTGTTGTCGACGATCAGTCGCTTGCCCCAGACCGGATAGTCCGGCACACACTTGTCCAGCAGATGGGCCTTGTTGCCAAGTTCCGTCTGGATGTAGGCCGTCAGCGCGTTGCGCATGTCGTCGCTGGCCTGATTCATCGCACGCTCCGGGTGTTCCCAGGCCGGGTCGAGATTCACGGTGGGCCAGGCACGGTCGGCAAAGCTCCAGATCATGCGTGCCCGATGCCACTCGGCGTAGAAAGGCACATGGTTCAGCGCCCATTTCAGGCCAGGTTCAACCGGACGATAGTAGTCGCGTGCCGGTGAGACCCAGTGGGGTGTTCTCTGGAATACCGAAACCTGGCCGGCCCTGGCCGCGGTCTTCGGCAGGAACTGAACGGCGCTGCAGCCAGTGCCGATTACCGCCACACGCTTGCCGGTGAGGTCAACATCGTGGCGCCAGCGTGCGGAGTGAAACATCGGTCCGGCGAAGTCCTGCAGCCCGTCGATGTCCGGCATCGATGGCCTGTTCAGCTGACCCACCGCGCTTACGACCACGTTTGCGCTCAGCGTCTCTTCGACGCCGTCCTTGCCCTTGAACCGTACAGTCCACCGCTGGCCGATTTCATCGTATTCGGTGGTACTGACTTCCACGCCAAAACGAATGTGTTCGCGAATCCCGAAGTCATCTGCACAGCGTTCGAAGTAGGCGTGCAGTTCGTCGCGCTTGGAAAAGTAGCCCGACCAGTTGGGATTGCGCTCGAACGAGTAGGAATAAAAATGATTCGGTGTATCAACCCCGCAGTCCGGGTATGAATTTTCGTACCAGGTGCCACCCACGGCATCGTTCTTTTCCAGAACGGTGTAAGCGATGCCGGCATCCTTCAGCTTGGCGGCCATGCCGATACCCGACATGCCGGCACCAATGACGATCACATGGAAGGCCTCGACCACGTCGGGCCGCCTGTTTTTTGCTTCGACCAGTTGGACGCGCCACTGTTCGTCACGATCCACCATCTGCGTTTCTTCCAGGAGCATCGTCGCGTACTCGCGCGGAACCGGTTCGGCGACGGAGAAGGACAGCATCTCGTTATAGCGTTCGAGGGACGGCGGAGCGGGCAGCGCGAGTTGGCCGTCACGCACCTGGCGCAGCACGTCGAATGCGACCGCGCGGATTTCCTGCGCCACATCGGCTGCATAGTCCCCACTGTCGTCCGGGAACATGCTGCCTTCCGGGGCGACGATGGGTTTGGGTGCATAACGGGGCGAGAGCCAGCGTGCATCGCCGGTCAACTGCGCAACCACCATCAGGATATTCGGCAGGTTCACGTCCAGGAGTGCAGCTCGCAGGTCGTCATCGTTGCCGGGCAGCAGGGTTCCGGAAAAACGTGTAGCGGCTGTCATGGATCGATCCTGGAAATGGGTGTGTTCCCGCAGGATAGCGTGGTAATCGGATACAGGCGAGCCGAACGGAGCGGCAAAAAGGCCTGTCGGGAGGCGGTGATCCCGCGGCGTGAGGCCATTGTTCCTGAAGGGAGATAGGCAGTCCTCAGGTTTTTTTCCGGCTGAGTGCGTAGTTTTCGAATGCCCGATCGACCATCGGTCGGCGTCGGCCCTCCGGCACCTTCAGTGCGTAGTCGGGATCCTTCTCGCCTTCCGACGACAGCATGTGCAGGGCATGGGCCGAACTGATATGCGAGGCAAAACCCTGGTGATCCTGCATCTGATTGACGGCAAGTTTGATCATGCGCAGTTGAAAAGGGTCGTTGGTGGCGATCCGGTGTGCATACTCCATCGTCTCGTCGAGCAGACGCGCCGCGGGCACCACCCGATTGACCAGGCCCAGTGCGAGCGCTTCGGGCGCGTCGATGAAGCGGCTTTCATACAGCAGCTCCTTGGCTTTGCGCGGGTGCATGTCCCAGGGAATCGAGAAGTACTGGAAGTTCGCGCCCAGGAACATCGTGTCATCGGCAGCAAAGATGATGTCCATCGCGGAGGCAACCATCCAGCCGGCAAAGATGCAGTAACCCTGTGTTGCCACGATCGTCGGTTTGGGCAGCTCGCGCCACCGCAAGGTCTTCGTGACAAAGTGTTCCCGCGAGTGAGCGTATCGACCACGCAAGCCCTCCTGCAGGGGTCGCACCTGTCGATCAGCCAGTTCATCGGGTGATCCCAGATCGTGCCCGCCGGAAAAATGAGGTCCGGCCGCGTGCAGCACAATCACCCTGACATGGACATCTTCCACGGCCGCGCTGAAGGCCTCATCGAGTTCTTCCAGCAATCGTCGGCTCTGTGCATTCCGATAGGCCGGACGGTTGATCGTCACCCGCGCAACATGTCCGTCGACGTGGTACTCGATGTCCTTGTATTCCTTCGCGTTCACAAGCTCAGAGTCCATTGTCGGGCCTTCTCCGTTGCAGGGTTGTACGGGCCAAACCATAACCGATGGTCAGAACACGCTGAAAGATACCTCGCCCAATGGACCGAACTGCGCCAGATACTCACCGGGTGCTGCAGGGTGTGCGCCGCCGAGGGCGCCTGTCATGAACAGTTGCCCCGGATGGATCTGGTAGCCTGTGTCGATCACCTTGTTCACGAGCCACAGCAGCGCCTGCCACTGGTCACCCATGAGATCCCGGCTCTGCGCTTCGTGAAGGGTCGTGGTTCCATGGCTCAGGCGAATCGAGATGTCGTTCACCTCCACCTGGGCAGCCTGCTGTGGTGTGCCGCGGATGAATCCGGCCGACGCTGAATTGGCGGCAATGAGATCAAGACCATTGAAGCGTGTGCGCCCAAAGCCCGGGTCTGCAAGTTCGATCATCGGCACACACGAGGTCACGGCTTCGCGCAGTTCGTCCACACTGGTCAGCCGGGTCTGGATGGCCTTGCCCAACACAAAACCGAGTTCCGTCTCGATCAGCAGGGTTCGATAGGCCGCTCGGTCGATGCGTGCCCCCGAAGCCCGTTCACCGCCCGCAAACAGCGCGCCGACGATGGGCTCGCTCAGACCCAGGGCGGTCTGCAGCGCGGCTGCGTTGGCGGCGGACTTGTAGCCCGCCACCTTGTCGATGGTGCTGCGCAGTTCAACAAATTCCCGTTGCAATGCCACGGCATCGGCCATCGAGAGCGGAGACGCCGCGGCCGATGTGGCCGAAAATGTGGCCGAAGGTGCCACGTAGAGTGCATTGGCGCGCAAGGCCGCCAGAAATCCACCGGTGATGGTCTGCAGATCCGTTTGCGAGAGAGTCATGGCTGGGAGTACTCCGGCAAATTCACTTGGAAGACCTCAGATCGATCACTGTTTTCCCGAAACGACCACTTCGATCAGGTGCGGCCCGCCGCTTGCGATGGCGGCGGCGATGGCTGCCTTCAGTTGGTCCGGATCTTCGATGTGCTCGCTCGATACGCCCATGCCCCGCGCCATCGCGGTGAAATCGAGGCCGGGTGACAGATCCATGAACGGATAGTCGCGATTGGACGTGGCATCAAATCGCAGGCGGTAGGTGTCGAGGTTGTGTTTGAGTACCCGGTACTCACGATTGGCCAGTACCACAAACACGATGCGCAGTTTGAGCAGGGCCGCCGTCCACAGGGATTGAACGGCATACATCGCCGAACCATCGCCGGTGATCATGACCACGGGTCGGTCGGGCCAGGCGACGGCCACACCCAGTGCACCGGCGATGCCCTGACCGATGCCACCCCCACGCTGACCGAAGTAGTCTCCGGTGTTGCGGAAGTCGAACACCCGCGCGACGTCACCGGTGGCGGTGACGGATTCGTCGACGACCACGGCATTTGCCGGTAACCCTGAGGAAATCTCCGTGAGCGCACGCAGCGGTGTCATGGGTCGTGTATCACGGGTCTTGGCCAGGCTTGCCGCCGCCGCTTGCTGGCGGCTCGCCGCTTTGGTTTCGAGCTGGGCCATTCGACTGTCTGAGGTGGCCGGCGGAATCTTCGAGGCCAGGGCCCTGTCGAGCGCTTCGATACCCGGCTTCAACGCCCCGGTGAGACCTACGGTCACTGCAAAATTGCGCGCCATGACACCGGACGTGTGCGTGAGTTGAATGATCGGTGTGGCCTCCGGCACGGCACGTGCGGAGTCGAACCAGATCTCTTCAAAAAACGGTCCACCCAGCATCAGCAGTGCATCACAACCGGCCAGCAGGCTGCGAACGCCGGCCGCATCGGATGGCAGCGTGCCGCCGTACGCAGCGTGGCGATTCGGAAACACGAGGTGCTGGCGCAGGATGTCCTGGTACACCGGTGCACCCAGTCGTTCGGCCAGACTGACCAGCGCCGGCAGAGCGCCAGCACGCGCCACGTCGTCACTGGCGACAATCATCGGTCGCGCTGCGGATGCAAGACAGGACGCGGCGATTTCAACGCCGTTCGTGTCGGGTGTGGACTCGCTGAAGACAGGTCCTGCCGTCCACGCGCCGTTCCCGGTTTCCTGCTCCATCACATTGATCGGCAGGGCCACGAATACCGGCCCCTTGGGAGCCTCGTTGGCAATGCTGATGGCACGCTGCATCACATCGGCCATTTCATCGGCATGGTTGACCTGCGTGGCCCACTTCACCATCGGTGCCGCCATGGCAACAAGATCGTGTCCAAGCACCGGATCACGCAGGCGCATCCGGGTGTCCTGCTGGCCGGCCGTCATCACCAGGGGTGCGGAGGATTTCAAGGCGCCATACAGCGTACCGAGGGCGTTGCCCAGACCCGGTGCGACATGCACGTTGACGACCACGGTTTCACCCGTAGCCTGGGCATAGAGCACCGCGGCACTGACGGCGATTCCTTCGTGAAGGGTGGTGACATAACGAATGTCCGGATAGTCGGAGAGGGCGTCGAGCAGCGGGCTCTCGGTGGTCCCCGGGTTGCCGAAGATGGCCTGTACACCGTGAGCGCGCAGGCTGTCCATGAATACGGTTCGTCCGCGCATGGGCGCTGATCCTGGATTGGGTTTGCCCACAGACTACGCGACGGCAGGGTCCGGACTCAATTGTTCACCGTCAGATCGCGCATTCCAGGACGCGCTGCGCCGCCTCGAAAATTTGCATCCGACGCTCTCCGGACGGGTGCATGAGGTATCGTTCCGCACATCCCACCACGGTATCGACTCATGATGAAACTCTATTCCGGTGATCTGAGCCCTTATTCGGCCAAAGTCCGCCTGCAGATCTATGCCAAGGGCATCACCGGGATCGTATTCGAGCGGCCGGCCGGTTTCTTCCAGGGGGAGTTCCAGAAGACGTCACCGCTGGGCCGCATTCCGGCGCTCGAAGTTGACGGTGATGTGATCCCGGAGTCCGAAGTGATCGCCGAGTATCTTGAAGAGTGTTATCCCAGTCCTTCCATGCTTGGCAGCTCGCCCCGCCAGCGCGCACAGGTGCGCACCATCGCACGGATCGCGGACATCTATCTGATGAACAACATCTTCATGGCGTTGCCGCAGGTGCGTCGTGCATCTCGCGTGGACGCAATACGCGACCTGTTCATGGCGCAGGTGAACCGTGGCCTCAACGCCCTGGAGCGTTACCTCGGTGATACCCGTTATGCCGTGGGTGACAGCCTCACGTTGGCCGACTGCAGCCTGGTGCCCGCCCTGTTCATGTGTGAACAGGTGGTACCGTCGATGGACGTGGACAACCCCATCCCGGGGCATACTCGCACGGAGGCCTGGTGGCAACGGATTCAGCAGGATCCGCATGCAGCCCGCGTCCTTGCCGAAATGACCCATGGTCTTGCGGAGCGACGCGCAGGTCGCGGTTGATCGGAGTGACCATGCTGGCGGGCAGACCACCCGATTCCTAACCGGAACCGGCAGCCCGCCTGAGTCGGTCGCGCACGGCTACCCATCGGCGGGTGTCGGGTGGGACCTCGAGCAGGATCACATCGAGTCGGAGTTCATCCAGTTCCCGGAGCCGTGCATAAAGTTGTTGTGCAAAGACGACCGGGTCAGCGGACAGCGCACGCCACTCGATATGCGCGGAACCTGCCGGTGCTTCGACACCCAATGCAATGACGCCGATTCTTGTGTGTGTCGACGTGTCGCTCACTACCTTGTGCACCTGCGATGGTTCCAGCCAGCGGGTTGGTGTACGCGGCGCATAGTGGCTGGCCTGGTCACCGGAAACACGCGGTGCGCCGGATGTCCCTGCCTGCATTTTGATACCCAGCACCTCTTCGATGGATTCCCGGCCCAACTGGCCCGGCCTCAGGATGCGTGGATGTGCGCCGGAGAGATCAACGATGGTCGACTCGATGCCCACGGCGCAGGCGCCACCGTCGAGGATCATGTCGACGTCATCACCCAGTTCGGCCACGACGTGCGCGGCGGTGGTTGGACTGATGTGGCCGTACTGATTGGCGGAAGGTGCGGCAATGCCACCCCCGAATTCGCGCAGCAGATCGAGTGCCACCGGATGTGCCGGTACCCGCAGGCCAACGGTCTCCTGGCCGCCGGTCACGGCGCCTGGCACGTCACTCGACCGCTTCACGATGAGGGTCAGCGGTCCCGGCCAGAACGCTTCCGCCAGCTGCCATGCCAAACCGGGAACGGCCGGACACCAGAGTGGCAACTGGTTTGCGTCGGCGAGGTGCACGATCAGTGGGTGATCGGCAGGTCGCCGCTTGGCCCTGAAAATACGGTTCACCGCGACGGTGTTGCGCGCATCGGCGCCAAGCCCGTAGACGGTTTCGGTCGGAAACGCGACCAGTCCACCCGTGCGCAGAATTGTCACCGCCTGGATGACGGTGGCCGGGGAGGGCAGGGTCAGCCTCGAATCGGGCACGGCAATCGACTCAGACAACCATCGTGAACGCGATCTCGTCACCGGCGCGAAAGGGCACCAGGGCGTCACTGCCAAACGGCAGGGTGGCCGGTACCCGCTGGGTGCAGCGCTGCAGCGTGATGCGATCGGGATTGCGCGGCAGGTGATACCAGTCCGGTCCGTGTTCGCTGGCAAATGCCTGCAGTCGATCCAGTCGACCGACCTGATCAAATGCTTCCGCGTAAAGTTCGATGGCTGCATGGGCCGTATAGATGCCTGCACAACCGCAAGCGATCTCCTTGGTATGACGCGCGTGAGGCGCACTGTCCGTGCCGAGAAAAAACTTCGGATTGCCGCTGGTTGCCGCCTTCAGCAGGGCCTGTCGATGCACTTCACGTTTCAGGACCGGTAGGCAGTAGTGGTGCGGCCTTATCCCACCCACAAACAGGCTGTTGCGATTGAGCAGCAGGTGATGTGCCGTGATCGTGGCCGCGATCTGCGGTGAGGCCCGTTCGACAAAGGCGACCGCTTCCTGCGTGGTGATATGTTCAAGCACGATCCGCAGCTTCGGGTACTGTCTGACGATGGGTTCGAGCTGCTCGGTGATGAACACGTGCTCCCGGTCGAAAATGTCGACGCTGGGGTCCGTGACCTCACCGTGCATCAATAGCGGCAGGTCGTGTGCCTGCATGGCGGCCAGCGCTTCAGTGCAATGGCCGAGACTGCGCGCGCCTGCATCGGAGTGGGTGGTGGCGCCTGCGGGGTAGTACTTGACGGCGTGAATGAAACCACTCGCCTTGGCCTGGGCGATGTCGGCAGCCGACGTCGACTCGGTGAGATAGAGGGTCATCAGGGGTTTGAACGGAACACCGGCCGGCACTGCCGCCAGAATCCGGTCTCGATAGGCGCGTGCCAGTGCGACCGTCGTCACCGGTGGCACCAGGTTGGGCATCACGATGGCGCGCGCAAACTGGCGGGCGGTATCAGGCAGTACAGCAGTCAGCGCGGTGCCATCACGCAGATGCAGGTGCCAGTCGTCGGGGCGAGTGATCGTGAGCCGTGCTGGATTGGACGAATCGATCATCGGGACGACACCTTCACTTCTCTATTTTTGTTCATGGTTGATCTGGGTTGCTCTGGGTTGTTTGTGGATTCAAAGCCCGGCTTCGCCGCAGTCAGGGCGTCTTTGCAAATAGCAGGCACGTCAGTCAGCGATCGGTTGCGCCATAACCCGGTGGTTGGGGCACGTCAGTCGCGGCCGAACCCAGTGACAGGCGAAGCTTCTCGCCGTTTTCGCGCCACCACGCGTACAGGATGCTCACGTCCCAGCCGATGCAGAAGTGTTTGACGCCCATCTCGATATAACGCGCTGCGTGGTCCGGGTTGCCAAGCTCAACTCGGGGATGCAGACCTTTGCGCAGCGCCGTCTCGATGGTCAGCCGTTCGGCTTTCTGCACGTCTGGATGCCGGGTATTGCCGGTCTGGCCAATGCTCATCGCATAATCGGCAGGACCAAACTGCACCATGTCGATACCGGGCACCGAGAGGATATTCTCGATGTCCTCGACACACTGGCGTTTTTCCACCATCAGGGCGATCACCACCTCGTCCAGGGCGTTGACGTAGGCCGGACTGCCGGCCTCGATCATCATGCCCACATCGCGCCGCATGCCGACGCCCATCAGACCATTGCGTCCGGGACGGCCGGGGGTTTCGGCACGCACGGCCCGGACACAGGCCTGTGCGTCTTCCAGCGTCCGCACATCGGCGAACAGCACACTCTGAAAACCCGAGCCGATGGCCCGCATCGCCTGATGGGTCCACTCGCCCTGTTCGATCTTGATCATGCCGGCAAGCCCCGCCACTTCGAAGGCGCGACCCAGGTTGTCGAGGTCATGCAGGCTGAACGGTGCGTACTCGGCGGTAAATTCGATGTAGTCGTAGTGGCCGGTCCTGCCGACCAGTTCCACGAGCGTTGGCCAGACTGACAGCAGATGCGTGCCCAGCGTGGGTTCACCGGCGTTGAGCTTGGCGCGGAGCTGGTTGCGGCGCACGGACGGTTCTCCTTCTGGCCAGAAACAGGATTTCCCAGGACCTGTCAGCGTCCCGGGAACGACAGAGGTTATCAGGCATCGGGAGCTGCGTCGCATGATCTGCCCGCCCGGAACACTTGTGGACGGGCCGGGCCGTGTCTTCTTCCGACTCAGCCGCGTGCCTTGCGCGCCGCTGCCTGGTCCGCAAGCGCCTGCTGGACACTCGGTCGTGCAGCGACGGCGTCATACCAGGCCTGGGCTCCCGGCACCGCCATGAACAGATCAATGCCGGCGTTCTGTTTTGCCGACAGACTGGCCAGCGAAAAGGCCCAGTAGCCCGACAAGTCTGCGTACGTGAACTGGTTGCCGGCAATCCACGGCGTGAATTTCACCAGCTTGTTGATGGCGGCGATGCCCTTGGGCAGGTCACTGGCGATGGCTTGTTTGACGTCATCGGCCACTTCGCGACCAAACAGCACACCCAGCCCCCGACGCGCGACGAGCTCGATGTACAGCTCGATTGCCTGCACCAGTTCGCGCACCTTGGCACGCGCAAAAAGATCGGCGGGCAGCAGTGCAGGGTTCGGCTGCAGTTCTTCGAGATAGTCGAGGATGGCATGGGTTTCGGAGAGGAAGCCTGCTTCGGTCTCGATATACGGAATCTTCCCCATCGGGCTTTTGGCCAGATAGCCCGGATCCTGTGAAGGGGGCGCAAACACGGCTTCGAACGGGATGTTCTTTTCCAGCAGTGCGGTCTTGACGGTGTTGTAATAGTTGGAAAGAGGTGCGCCGTGCAGCTTGATCATGTCAGGTCTCCTGATGTGCTCGCCGACGATTCGGCGGACAGGTCGAAGGGTCTGGGTTTCATCGCGGCGCAGTGTAGGCGTTTGGTTGCGTCATGCAACCCGGGGGGTCTGTGGAGCTGTCGCGTGACCGGTTCCTTCATTGCAAAGCCCTTCTGTCAGGCGACATCCGCCACCCACCGATGAACAAGGAGCCCACGTGCGCGTTCTCGACATCGACACGCTGCGCGCCGATCACCTCGGCTGTTATGGATACTCGCGCGACACGTCGCCGAGGGTGGCAAGGCATCTCGCACCTGGGATGCTGCTGGCTTCAGGCCAGCCTTCGAGTCCGGCAGTCCATCCGGGCGCGATCATCTGGTGCTGTCTCACTCTGCGTGGACTTGTCAGCGATCCGTCCGCTTCGACGACTACCTGTACCTGCGTACATGGCATGATGGTTTTCATGACTTTGCAGACGAACAGCTGTTTGGTCTGGGCGTCGATCCCCATGAGCAACACAACATCGCCAATCGGGCCGTCGCGGCACGGATCGAAACACGACACCGAGGCTGACCGTCGGCCAGTGAATTCCGTACAGTCATAGATGCCGGTGACAACCGTTTGGTGTTGATCCCGGGTCGCTGGCACTATCTCTGGATTCCCGCAAGACAACGAGACCCCTGATGACCCGATATTCTGCCCAGCAGTTGAAAGAAGGCGCCGTCAGTTTTCCCGGCGCCTTCGATTTTGACGAACGCCCTG